>CANBTT010000049.1 GCA_947372465.1 Burkholderiales bacterium
ATCATCGATCTGCTTGAACTCTTTCATTTCAAGCGCGTGGATGGTGACACGGCGTGCTTTGACCTCGAGCTCAAGACCGGCTCTTGCGTAATCATAGAGTGCTTTGCCATCCACTTTCAGGGCACTGTACATGGGCGGTGTTTGCTCAATGGGACCGGTGAAGGCCTGTTTGACCAAGGCCAGGCCTGCCTGACTCAAATCAAGTCCACTGGCGTCTGTGCGCCGAGTGATTTCACCCTCTGCGTCTGCTGTGCTCGTGTTTTGACCAAGCCGGGCAACGGCCAAATAGGTTTTGTCAGAATCCAAATGCAATTGACTGAATTTGGTTGCCGCCCCCAAACAGATCGGTAGTACACCTGTGGCCAAAGGGTCCAAGGTGCCTGTGTGACCCGCTTTTTCTGCTTTAAGCAACCATTTCACGCGTTGCAGCACCTGGTTGCTGGACAATCCCAGGGGTTTGTCAATCAGCAAGACGCCGTGCACTGCACGGCGCTTGATCTTGACTTGTGCTTTTTTGGGTTTTTTCTTCTTTTGAACACTGCAGTCTGGCCACGAAGCGGCTTGTGACACGCGCACCGCACCCTGCGCAAAGGCTGGCGCATCGGTGGGCGTGTGTTCAAGCGTGTTCGAGTTCAAAGGGGTTGAGGGTGTTCAGTTTAGGGAGATGTTTTTTTTCAAGGACAACAACAAAATGTCCCTTCAGTCGTCTTTTGCCTTTTCAAGCAAGGCGCGGTTGATCAAGGCGTTCAATTCAGCCGCCCGCTCAGGCGTTTTGTCGTACAAAAAGTGCAAGGTGGGGACCGTGTGAATTTGCAAACGTTTGAAGAGCCCGTTTCTAAGAAAGCCTGCCGCTTGGTTGAGACCTTCTGCGGCCAAGGCCGGATCACCATTCAAAACACTGAAGTGGATCTTTGCATGCGCATAATCAGGCGTGACTTCCACGCCTTGAAGGGTCACCATGCCAACTCGAGGATCCTTGAGCTCACGGGCGATCAATTCAGACAAATCTCTCTGAATTTGATCGGCCACTTTGAAGCTTCGGTTTGAGTTGGTCTTTTTGCGCATGTTTTAAAGGGGGACACCTTAGAGGTGTCTCGTGACATAATTTTTTAGTATCGTTCTTACAAATGACAAATCAAAGTCAATCCCAAAACCCTTTTCCTTGCGATCCCGAAAATATGGGTTTTGGTGCACGAGGCATCATCCCCATGCCAATGACTTTAGAGAGCCCAGCCCTTTAAAGTCAATGTCAACGTCAAAGGGTTCTGGCCACTTCCTTGATTTCAAAGAATTCCAATTGATCGCCTTCATTGATGTCGTTGTAGCCCTTGATGTTCAAGCCGCACTCGAAGTTTTCTTTGACTTCTTTTGCATCGTCTTTGAAACGCTTCAAGCTCTCAAGTTCACCTGTGAAGATGACCACGTTGTCGCGAAGAAGGCGCAGTCTGGCCGTTCTGCGGATGACCCCAGAGGTGACCATGCATCCAGCGATAGAGCCAATTTTGCTGACCCTGAAGACTTGACGAATTTCGGCTGAACCAATGACTTCTTCCTTCTTGTCAGGCGTCAACATGCCAGACATGGCGGCCTTGAGTTCATCCACCGCGTCATAAATGATGTTGTAGTAACGAATCTCAACGCCGTTGTTCTCGGCCAGTTTGCGAGCTCCAGCATCGGCGCGGGTGTTGAATCCAATGATCACCGCTTTGGAGGCAATCGCCAAATTCACATCGCTCTCGCTGATCCCGCCCACTGCGGCGTAGACCATTTGGACCTTGACCTCTTCGGTAGAGAGTTTGAGCAAGGAGGCCGACAAAGCCTCTTGCGAGCCTTGGACGTCGGCTTTGACAATGATGGGCAACAACTTCATCTCGCCTTGAGCCATGTCGGTGAACATGTTCTCAAGCTTGGACGCTTGTTGCTTGGCCAATTTGGTGTTTCTGAATTTGCCTGCACGGTAGGTGGCAATCTCACGGGCACGTCGTTCATCCGACATCACCATGAATTCGTCGCCGGCTTGAGGCACTTCGGTCAAGCCCTGAATTTCAACAGGGATGGAGGGTCCGGCAGACTTGATGGGCTTGCCGTTTTCGTCCAGCATGGCCCTTACGCGACCAAAGGTTTGACCGGCCAAGACCACATCGCCCACGTTCAAAGTGCCTGATTGAACCAATATCGTTGCCACGGGTCCACGTCCTTTGTCCAGCTTGGCCTCAATGACCAAGCCTTTGGCCATGGCATCCACGGGAGCCTTGAGCTCCAAGACTTCGGCTTGCAAAAGAACTTGTTCAAGCAAGTCATCAACGCCTTGACCGGTTTTGGCGGAGACGCCAATGAAAGGTGAGTCACCACCAAATTCCTCAGGCACCACCTCTTCGGCCACGAGTTCGCTCTTTAAGCGCTCAACATTGGCCTCGGGTTTGTCGATCTTGTTCATCGCAACCACGATGGGGACACCGGCTGCCTTGGCGTGTTTGATCGCTTCTTTTGTTTGTGGCATGACACCGTCATCGGCGGCAACCACCAAAATGACAATGTCTGTGGCCTTCGCTCCCCGTGCGCGCATCGCAGTAAAGGCTTCGTGACCAGGCGTGTCCAAGAAAGAAATCATGCCTCTAGAGGTCTCAACGTGATAAGCCCCGATGTGTTGCGTGATGCCACCGGCCTCACCAGACGCCACTTTTGCGCGTCTGATGTAGTCCAACAGTGAGGTCTTCCCGTGGTCAACGTGTCCCATGACCGTGACCACCGGTGCTCTGGCCAATGAAGGCGCTTGCGTGGCTGAGTTTTCTTCTTCTGTGAAGGCCTCAGGATCATCCAATGCCGCAATGATGGCTTTGTGCCCCATCTCCTCCACGACGATCATCGCCGTGTCTTGATCCAAGGGCTGGTTGATGGTGACCATTTGGCCAAGTTTCATCAAGTGTTTGATCACCTCAGAGGCTTTGACCGCCATTTTGTGCGCGAGCTCTGCCACGGTGATGGTCTCGGGCACGTGCACTTCAATGATGCGGGCCTCAACGGGTGCTTGTGGCACCTGGGGCTCGTCGCGATCTCGGTCTCTTCGACCCTTGGGACCCCCACGCCATGCGTTGCGTGAGTTGCCAGCAGAGGTGTCGCCTCGTGTTTTGATTTCTTTTTTCTTGGCCTGCTCATCGGCCCAGCTTGAGGACAATTTGGCGCTTTTGACCTCTTTGCCATCTTTGCTGGCGGTGCCTGCAGCGGCCACCTTGGGCGCAGCAGCAGTGCCAGGCGCTTGAGCGGGTTTGTGAAGCGTGCCTTTGATCGCCCCTTTGCCGTCGTCTGCGGCTTTGGTGGGTTTGGGCTCTTCTTTCTTAAAAGGAACGGCAACCTTCTTGGGCGTGCTCATCATGTGACGGATGGCTTCAGCCTCGTCAAGGGCCACTTTTCTTCGCGCTTCGAGATCTTTGGCTCTGATGCCTTCTTCCTCGGCAGCGGCTTTGGCACTGGCGAGTTGTCGCTCCAAGTCCTCTTGGGCTGCACGGGCCGCTTGAGCCAGCTCGGACTGATCATTGTCATCCACCAGTTGGGTGGTGACCTCGGCCACTTTGGGCGGGGTCTTTTTATTGGTGTCGGCTTTGGGCGTGACCAACTTGTCAAGGGCCTCTGTTGAGGCCAAGGACAGCCCATTGTCTTGTGTGGTGTCTTTGTCTTGAACGATGACGCTGGCTTGGTCCAAAGATTTCCTGGATGCGGCCGCCTCATTGGCCAAGCTGGCTTGGCTCTCGGCACGCGCCTTGGCTTCCTTCAAATTTTTGGCTTCCAGCTCTTGGCGTTCGAGTCTCTTTTGCGCCAATTCCTCTTCTTGTCGGCGGATGAACTCGGCTTGTCTTCTGGCCTCTTCCTCACGGCGAGCGAGCTCTGCTTGATCAATGATGGACACAGGTGCCAAAGCAGGCGCAGGCGCCACGGGTTCTGGCGCTGTGAGCTCGGGCTCATCTCGCTGAACGAAGGTGCGTTTTTTACGCACCTCGACTTGAATTGTTCTGGCTTTGCCGGTCGCATCGGCTTGCTTGATCTCACTGGTCGATTTCTTGACCAGGGTGATTTTCTTGCGCTCAACGGCAACAGGGGCCGTGCCATGCGCAGCTTGCAAAGAGCTCAATAATTTTTGTTTATCAGCATCTGTGAGCTCATCGCTTTCGCTGGTCTTTGAAACCCCTGCTGAGTTCAATTGCTCAAGCAAGATTTGAGTTGTTTTTTTGAGTTCTTTGGCAAACTCGGCTACTGTCGTACTGGTCATCTGTGATGTTCCTCTTCATGACCGTCACTCTTGACCCACGAACCAATGTTCGCGAGCTTTAAGGATCAGGGTTTTGGCCTCTTCTTCTGATTGTCCGGTGATTTCCACCAGTTCGTCGATGGCCAAATCAGCCAAGTCATCGCGTGTGGTCACGCCTGCCTCGGCCAGTTTGGCGATCAATTCGGCATTCAAGCCTTCAAGATCGCGCAAGTCTTGAGAGACCTCTTCAACGCTTTCTTCACGAGCAATTTCCATGGTTAACAAAGCATCCTTTGCTCTGGCTCGTAATTCGTTGACCGTATCTTCGTCAAAACTCTCTATCTCTAACATCTCTTGAATGGGCACATAAGCGACTTCTTCAAGAGAGGTGAATCCCTCATCAATCAAGATGTCAGCAATCTCTTGATCAACGTCTAATTTTTCCATGAACAATGTTCGCGTACCGTGGGTTTCATCGGCTTGCTTTTGAGCAGACTCAGCCGCATCCATGATGTTGATCTTCCAGCCCGTCAGGTCCGAGGCCAAACGCACATTTTGACCGCCGCGACCAATGGCAATGGCCAAGTTTTCTTCATCAACCACCACGTCCATGGCGTGTTTTTCTTCGTCAACCACGATGGAGCTCACGTTTGCAGGTGCCAAGGCACCGATCACAAACTGTGCTGGATCTTCACTCCAAAGCACAATGTCCACTCTCTCGCCGGCCAACTCATTGGTGACGGCATTGACCCGTGTGCCTCTAACGCCCACACATGTCCCAATCGGGTCGACACGTTTGTCATGAGAAATCACTGCAATTTTTGCTCTGGAGCCTGCGTCTCTGGCGCACGATTTGATCTCAAGAAGACCTTGCTCGACCTCTGGCACTTCTTGCCTGAAGAGTTCAATCATGAACTCGGGGGATGAGCGAGACAAAATAATGGGAGCACCTCTGAGGGTGGTGTCCACTTCCATGATCATGGCGCGCACACGGTCACCATTTCTGAAATTCTCTTTGGGAATCATCTCTGAGCGTCTCAAGCGACCCTCAACGCGACCGCTCTCAACAATCAAGTCGCCCTTGTCCATGCGCTTGACGGTTCCGAGAAATATTTTCTCGCCTCTGGACATGAAGTCTTGCAACAGCATTTCACGCTCAGCATCACGAATTTTTTGCAAAATCACTTGTTTGGCGGCCATGGCACCGATTCGACCGATGGGCAAGGATTCAATCAGCTCTTCGATGTACTCGCCTTCCTCGACGTCAGCAACACGCTCTTTGGCGTCCATCAGCAGCTCTTCGGCCTCTGGGTTTTGAAGACCAGCAGCGTCTGGCACCACCAACCAACGTCTAAAGGTTTCATAGTCGCCTGAGTCCCGGTCCATCGAGACGCGAATATCGACCTCTCCTTGGTAGAGTTTCTTGGTCGCTTGCGCCAAGGCAAGCTCAACGGCACCAAAAACAACATCACGTTCGACGTTTTTTTCGTGTGAAATGGCTTCAACCAGCATCAACATTTCGCGATTCATGTTGTACAACTCCTCTTAAATCATCGTTTGGACTGTCGTCCCTTAAAATCCACAATCGGTGCCAAACGAGCTTCTTTCAACTCGTCCAACTTGAATGACAAGGCCTGCAAAGGTGCCGGCTCTTTTTTCTTGCTCACCCGCTGTCCGGGCTTGGGTTTTGGCGCGTCACTCCAGACGATCTGCCACACCCCTTCAGAATCCGTGCTTTCCAGCACCCCTCTGAATTTCTTTCTCAACACGGATGTCAAACCATTGGCTTGAGCCCCCATGGGGTTTTTAAGCGCCAGATCAATCTCTTGACCTGCAAAACGCAGAAAATCCATCTCTTTTCTCAAAGGCCGATCAATCCCTGGGGAGGAGACCTCAAGCCTTTGGTACGCAATTTCTTCAACCTCTAGCGTGAACTGGAGCTGACGCGTGACCTTCTCACAATCCTCAACGGTCACAAATTGTTCACCGCCCAAGGCCTCTTGTTCAGGTGTCCAAGGCAAATCAATGGTCACACGGAGCAATCCCCCTTGAGAGCGCTCAACCTCTACAAGCTCATAACCGAGCCCAGTAACAATTTGCTCAACAGTTTCTTGCAGTGCCAAAGTCAATCACGCTTATTCAATTTGTTGCGCTCGTCCCAAGTTTCTTTTTCTGATCTTGGGTTCAATTTTCAATAGACCAAAAAAAACGGGCGGTGAAAACCCGCCCGTTTGGTCGTGAAGTCGATATTCTAACGGGTTTTTCCCTTAATTCAAAGGGCAGACTTGTAAATATGTCTTGTTCTGACAAGGAATTTTTAGATTTTTACAACAAAAAGACGGCACAAAACGCTGGCGCTAGAGGGCCAAAACTTTAGTACGAAAGAATTATTTTGAAAATTGCTCAGATCCCAAGACCCCAATTTTTTTCAAACCGTGTCTTTGCGCGCTCGCCATGACCTTGATGACTGCACCGTAGCGGGTCTGGGCCGCTGCCCGAATGTGGATCTCGGGGGCAGGCTCTTGATGACTGAGGGCATCAAAGAGGGGATCGAGCGCGCTGCTGTCAGCCAGTGCTTTGCCGTTCCATGAGACCGTGTTGCTCGCATCAATGGTGATTTTGATCACCACGGGATCGATCTTTTTGACGGGCGGCGGCGCCACTGGCATGTTCAAATTGACCGAATGCAATTGAGCCGGAATGGTGATGATCAGCATGATGATCAACACCAAAAGCACGTCAATCAAGGGGGTGGTGTTGATGTCCATCATCACTTGAGGCTCCGAGTTGTGGGCGGGCTCAAAACGCATTTTAGGCGCTCGCTTGAAGGTCTTGGATTGAAAGGGGTCGATGAACATGGTTTGAATATTAGGGTCTGGGCGTTTGTCGTTATTGGGGTTGCGTGATAAAGCCCACCTTGGTCAAGCCCAAGCGCTGCAAGGCATTCATCACGCGTCCAACCGACTCAAAATCCCCATTTGCGTCCCCCCTGATTTGAACTTCAGGCTGAGGTGACTTCAGGGCATAAGGTTTGAGTTTTTTCATCAAATCGTCGCTCGAATTCATGGGCGCATCGTACAAAAAGATCTGCCCCTTGGCATTGACTGAAATGATGACATTTTCCGGCTTGCTCTCACGCACGACGTTCTTCTCTTGCGGCAAAGACACCCGCACCGAGGTGGTCACCACTGGAATGGTGATCAAAAAAATAATCAACAAGACCAGCATCACGTCCACGAGTGGCGTGGTGTTGATTTGACTGATCACGTCTTCCTCAGCGCTCTCGTTCAGTTGAATGGCCATGTGCAATCTGTTTTAATAAAGGGTGATGGAGAGCGAGGACTGAGGCAAGCGACTCATTTGGCACTGAGCACAGAGTGCAAATCCGAACCAAAGGCATTGACCTGGTCCACGATCAATTTGTTTCTTCTGACCAACCAGTTGTATCCGAGAACGGCTGGTACGGCCACGGCCAAACCAATGGCGGTCATGATCAAGGACTCGCCCACGGGACCTGCAACCTTGTCTATGGATGCCTGTCCGGTCAATCCAATCTTCATCAAGGCGTTGTAGATGCCCCAGACTGTTCCAAAGAGGCCGACAAAGGGTGCGGTCGAGCCCACGGTCGCCAACCAAGACAAGCCATTTTGCAGCGCTGACTGAATTTGCAACATGCCCCGCTGAAGCACCATGCTGAGCCAGACCTCTTTGTCAACGGGGGCCAAGATGCCTTTTTGAGGCGCGTTGGCGTCCAGACCTGTTTGAACAAGAAAGCGAAAAGGACTCTTTTCGCTCAAAGCCTGCAGGCCTTCTTGTACAGAGTTTGCGACCCAAAAACGCTCCTTGGCCTCCTTGGCATGCGCCATGTAACGACCTTGGTCGAGCAACTTGGTCACGATCACATACCAGGAGCCCACGCTCATCACCATCAAGATCAGCAAGGTGAGTTTGGCCACCCAGTCCGATTGCGCCAGCAAGGCCATGACGCCATAAGCCTCTATCGCCGCATCCTGCGCGTTGTCTGATGAAACGCTTGGGGCGTTTGGCGAGGACTGGGCCATGGCCATTGAACTTGCCAGAGCACATTGGGCCCAAATGAACGTTTTAACAATTGGGGACAAACAAAGAGAAAAGCGCATGGGGTGGGTCATAAATGAGTGATTTAAAAGGGAGTTAAGGTGTAACGATTGCAGGTAAAAGGTCAGTCTTCAATCTTCCAGATATAGCGCAAGCTCGACCAACTGGCTTCGGGCTTGCCGTCAACCGTTGCGGGCTTGAATTGGCATTTCGACAAAGCCAACCTCGCCGCCTCATCGAGTCGCTTGTAGCCAGAGGACTTCTCCACCTCTGACTCCAACACTTTCCCATCCACGCCAATGTGAAAGCGCAATTGCACCGTTCCTGACTCTTGAAATCTTTTTGAAGCCGATGGGTAAACGGGGGTTTCGCAGTTTTGGCTGGCATTGATCACGGCCGCGGTTCGTACGCTTGGAACGGGCGCTTGAGCGCTCACGGGCACATCGGCAGGCGCGGCTGGTTTTGGGGTGGAAGAGATCTGCGCAATGGCATTCACCGCTGGCAAAACATTCAATGGGGTCTCAACGGGTGGCACGTAATCGGGCAAGGCCGTCTTTTTAAGGGGGGTGTTGACAGGCGGTTGAGGCGGCGGTGGTGGTGGCAGAGGTAGATCGGGTTTGCTCTCTTCGATCAATTGCGCCTCAATGGGGGATTGAATGCTTTTGACAAATCGATGGGCCAGGCCCGACTCGATGGCATAAAAGCCCAACACATGCAAAACAAGCACCAGCCCCAAACCCAAGCCATGTTTGCTTGTGGCGTTTTGGTGCTGTGCGAAGTCAATCATGAGGCGATGAATATATCAAATTCTGGGGACAGAGGCGAGCAAGGAACGGGTGTAGGGGTGTCTTGGCGAGTGCAAGACATCGGACGCGCTGGCATGCTCAACCAATCGACCTTCGTGCATCACGGCAACCTCGTGGGCCAAATAGGACACCACGCTCAAGTTGTGGGTGATCAGCAAATAACTCACGCCCAAGCTCTCTTGCAGCTCTCTGAGCAAATTCAATATTTGGGCTTGAATGGAAACATCCAAGGCCGATGTGGGCTCATCGCAGATGATCAAGGCGGGTTTGACGGCCAATGCCCTGGCAATGGCAATGCGTTGTCTTTGTCCGCCTGAGAACTCGTGGGGAAAGCGCCTGAGGGCATCTTTGTGCAAGCCGACCCGGTCAAGCAAGACTTCTATATCGCAGAGCCTTTGCTCACCGCTCCATTCGGGGTGAAGACTCTTCATGCCTTCTTCTAAGATGTCGATGATTCTCATTCTTGGATTGAGGGAAGCAAATGGGTTTTGAAAAATGATTTGCATCTCTCGCTTGGCTTGCAACGCTCGCTGGCGTCCTTGGTTCAAGACCTCCAGTCCCTTCAATCGGACTTGACCGTGAACGTCAGCACTTTTGCCCAAGACTTGAATCAAGGCTTTGGCCAAGGAGGTCTTTCCACAGCCCGATTCCCCCACCAAGGCCAAGGTTTTGCCTTGTTCAATGTCAAAGCTCACCCCTTTGACCGCCTCAAAGGTGCGGGGTGCTTGAAGCCATTGCTTCGTCAAACTGTAGGACACTCGCAGGTCCCTCACCTCTAGAATCACAGGTCCATGGACTTCGTTGTGGGCGCAGGAGGACTGTGCAGGTTTGACGCTTGACACCTCGCTAGGGGCGGGACTTGGTGGGTGTTCAGTTGAAACAGTTGAGCCCGTCAAAGCCCCGGAGTCCTCTGGATTTGCTTTTGTCAAAAGACACCTCGCGCCACTCAGTCGACTCGCCTTGAGCTCAAACATGGGAACCGCACCGCTCTCGCACTCAGGCATTTTTTGGGGGCAGCGTGGCGCAAAACGGCAGGCGTTGAATTCCCCCGTCAAGGGCGGAACCTGCCCTTTGATGGCGGCCAAATCTTTGCCCCGACGCTCAAAGTCTGGCAAGGAGTCCATGAGCAACTTTGAATAAGGGTGCTTGGGGGCTAAAAAGAAATCTTTGGCGTCTCTCAGTTCCACAATTTCACCGGCGTACATCAACGCAACCC
Source organism: Burkholderiales bacterium (assembly GCA_947372465.1). Classification (GTDB taxonomy): domain Bacteria; phylum Pseudomonadota; class Gammaproteobacteria; order Burkholderiales; family Burkholderiaceae_C; genus Limnohabitans. The sequence goes on from CANBTT010000049.1 coordinate 10,343, forward strand.
TGTGTGCCATGTCCTTGACCACGGCCAAGTCGTGGGTGATGAGCATCAATGACATCCCTCGCTCAGCTTGAAGGTCTTTAAGTAGCTTCAAGACCTGTGCTTGAAGGGTCACGTCCAAGGCCGTGGTGGGCTCGTCAGCTATCAACACATCGGGCTCGCTCACCAAGGCCATGGCAATCATGACACGCTGCAACTGTCCACCCGAAAATTCAAACGGGAACTGCTCAAAGCGCCTTGCCGGCTCACTCAAACCCACGCGCTCAAGCCACTCTATGCAGCGCGCTTTGGCCTTCAAGGCAGGGAGCTCTTGGTGGCGCATCAGCGCCTCCAGCATTTGATCCCCAATGCGCATCACGGGGTTCAAACTGCTCGCAGGCTCTTGAAAGATGATGGAGATGCGCCGACCTCGAAAGGTTTGCATTTGCCGCTCTGACAATTGAAACAAATCTTGGCCCTTCAATTGGACCGACCCTGTGGTGATTTGAGCGACACCTGGCAAGAGTTGCATGAGAGCGAGCGCGGTCATGGATTTGCCGCAACCCGACTCCCCCACCAAGGCAAAGGTTTGACCGGCCTCGATTTCAAACGCCAAAGCGCTCAGGGCCAATGCCCAACCGCTTTGGGTGTACAAATTCATGGACAAGTCTTTGACGTCCAAGACCTGGTCTTTGCTAGGTGTCATTTGGACCTCCCTGCCGAGAGGCGGGTTTTGGGATCGAAGGCATCGCGAACGGCATCGGCCAGTAAATTGGCACTGACGACCAACAAAAACATGAACACAAAGGCCGTGACCAATGTCCACCAGACCACTGGGGTCGCGGCCAATTCATCTCTGGCCGTGTTGATCATCACGCCAAAGCTGGCCGTGTTGGGATCCACGCCAACGCCCACATAAGACAAGACCGCTTCGGACAAAATAAAGCCTGAGAATTGCATCACGCAATTGATCAATACCAAATGCATCAAGTTGGGTGCAATGTGTGACAAGAGCATCCTGGGCGTGCTCACGCCAAAGGCTTTGGCCGATTGGATGTACTCAAGCTCTCTCAGCTTGAGTGTCTCACCTCTGACCAATCGACACAGCCCGGTGAATGAAGTGAGCGCCAAGATGACACACAAAAAGAACAGCCTCGCATCCGATCTTTGCAAAGCAGAATCAAAATAACCGGCGTGTGAATCGATGAAGACTTGAAGCATCAAAACGGTGGCGGCGATGAGCAGCACATCAGGTATCGAGGCGAGCAAGGTGTAAATGTATTGAATGAACTCGTCCACCGCTCCTCTAAAGTAACCCGCCACAATCCCTAAGGTCAGGGCCACAGGCATGATGACCAGTGTGGTGAGGGTGCCGATGACCAAAGCGGTGCGAACGCTTTTGAGTGCAATCAAGAGAACGGATTTGCCCGTCTGATCGGTGCCAAAGACATGGTAGTGAGCCGATAAATCAAGGGTCCACAGGAGAGCCAAGGTGATGAGAAAACACATCAAAAGAGCTGTTCTGATGGGCCAAGAGGCATGCCCTTTAGAGCAGTGCTGGAACAGTTGGCCCATGCTTTGGGCGTTTGGGTTGTTGAACCGCCAAGTGAGCGCGAGCAACACCAAGCCCAGCAGTGCATTGAGCCCGAGTGCTTTTAGGAATGCATGAAGGCTCAATTGCAAGCAATCCGTCACATGATCCACGCCCTTGTCCTTCAAATGGGCCCCGCCAAATTGAAGCCTCGGGTAGTCCCGCACGGTGACCCCATCCCGCTCAAACGTTTCTTTCTTAAAGCCCACGCTCGCCAAGGGGGCGGAGTAACTTCTCTCTCTCGCATCAGCCAAGGGTTGAAGCAAGATGTCTAAGATGGATTTCGGCTCAGCGCTGGAGGCTTTTGTGGAGACTTTCAGCACTTGACCGGATGGGCCCCCTAGAGCCGTTGAAGGGGTCTCTTGGCCAGCAATTTGAGGCCTGAGATGGATCGAGTCCAACAAGGCGACCATTAAAAAGAGCAAGAGCACCATGCTGCTGGCCACCGAAATGGGCCTTTTAAACGCCCTGGACCAAGAGTCCTTGAGTGGCGGGGTCTTGAAGACATAAACGACATACGCCCCCACACAGAGCACAAGTGCGTAGAGGAAAACATCGATCAATAAAAAGACAATTTGCATGGGGTGGGCGTTTGGTTGCTCAGAGGTCTTTGGGGGGTTTGGTGTTGAGGGCCATCATGGCTTTGGGCTTTTATTGCAAACGAATTCTCGGGTCTGCCCATGCATAGCACACCTCGGTCAAGATCAGACCCAAGATGTAGAGCACTGAGCCCACGAAGACCATGGAGCGCACGATGGCAAAGTCTTGCGCTCCGATGGCCTCGATCAAATAGCTCCCAAGACCAGGAATGGAGAAAAAGGACTCCACCAGCAAACTGCCCATGAAGAGCATGGGGATCACAGCAACGCTTGAGCTGATGATGGGAATCAAGGCGTTCCTGAGCACATGAGAAAACAAAACCTGCACTTCAGACAGGCCCTTGGCTTTGGCCGTTCTGACATAGTCTTTGTCAATTTCTTCTAAAAAGACACTTCTGTTAAAGCGCACCTCGCCACCGATTCTAGAGAGCACCGAGATCACAATCGGCAAACAAAGAAACCGCCAAGTCTCGCCCCCCCAAGTAAAGCCGGAAACGGGCAACCATTGCAGGACCTTGGACAAGAGGAATTGTCCAGCAACGATAAAGAAAAGGGCCGAGATGGACATCAACACCACGCAAAAAATGGTGCCCCAAAAGTCCAGATAACTGCCCCTGAAGAATGCCAAGACCAGCGCAATGAAAATCGAGATGCCCATGCCCAGCACAAAGGAGGGCAAGGCGAGCATCAAACTCGCGGGCGCGCGGCGCAAGATCTCGGTGCTGATGTCGCGACCACCATCGGAGGCGCCAAAGGAGAAGGTAAAGAGTTGCTTTGAGGTTTGAAAGAACAAGGTTTGGGTCAGACGATCAAAACCTTCGGCCTTCTCTTCCAAGAAAAGCGCCTTGTCATAGCCGCGCTCAATCTTCCATTTCTCCACCGCCTCTGGCGTGATGCGTTTGCCACCCAGTTGCATGCGAGCCATGTCATCAGGGGTGTTGACTTTAAAAAAGAGCACAAAGGTGAGCACATTGATGCCCATCAAAATCAACAAGCCGTAGCCCAGTTTACGGATCAAAAAACCCATCATTTGAACTCTCCAAGGGTGCGTGCCTGCACCGCTTTCATGCCATCCGATACAGAGCGGTCTTGGCGCTTGCGCCACACACGATAGGCTGGCCAAAGCATGAGCCCCAAGACCATGGGCATCAAAACAAAAGGCCAGAGAACGGGGCGGTTCCATTCGTTGATCTTTTGCACTCTGAGGGCCGGATCGATGTTCAAGTAAGACATTTGGTCTCGAATGATATTGGAGGGTTTGCCGTTTTTGACCCACTGGTGATAGGCGCCTCCATACTCCTCGGACCAACCAAAGAGCATGGGGGCCTCTTGTTGCATGATGCGCATCATCTGCGCGATGAGCGCTCTGCGCTCAGGGGTGTTTTCCATGTCCTTCATTTTTTCAAACAAGTGATCGTAGGGTGCATTGTCAAAATTGGAGGAATTTTCTCCGCCAAATTTGGCCTTTGAATTGGGGCCATACAGCAGGAACAAAAAATTTTCCGGATCCGGGTAGTCTGCAAGCCACCCCCAAAAGTAAAACTGCGCCGAGCCCTTTCGCATTTTGTCTTGAAAGCGGTTGTAGTCGGTGTTTCTGACCTCCAGTTGGAGATTGAGTTTTGCAAACTGTTTGCTCACCCAGTCAATGCGGGTTTTGGCGCCTGGGCCCACCCCTTGGGTGTCGTAATTGATCACCAAGGCCTGGCCCGTCTCTCGGTCCACCCCCCCTGGATAGCCTGCCTCCGCCAGCAAGCGCTTGGCCTCTTCGATCGAGCGACGCTTGAAACGCCCTGCTCCATCGGGCTCAAACACCACGGGGTTAAAAGGCAAGGCATCGTTGCCAAAGAGGCCTGGGACCACCACAGAGTGATTGACTTGGGCGCGTGAATTTTCAAAAATAGAGACGTACTCTTCGAAATCAAAGGCAATGGAGATGGCTTGTCTGAGCTTTCTGTTTTTTGCCGCTTGTTCGGCTGTTTTGCCAGCACCCACCACCGGATCGAGCCAATTAAAGCCATAGTGCCAAAACCCCACTTGAATGGTGGTGGGCAACTGGATCTTGCGCTCAAGCAGCTCTTTGGACAAACCCGTTCCATCTTGAATAGAGACTTGGTAAGCAATGCCTGGCTCGCCTCTCTCCATTTGAGGCATGTCGTAATAGCCTTGAATGAATTTGGTGGCAACGGAGGTGCCCTCTTTCTCACGTGTGCTGATGATCTTGTCCAAAAGAGGCGTAGGCTTGCCGCAGTCTTTTAGCAAACCCAAAGCGCGGTCGTCATCAGAGCCTTCACAGGGATAAGGCTCTCCTCGGTAGTTGGGGTTTTTAGACAAAACCATTCGTGCATTGGTGTCGTGTTCGCTCAGCATGAAGGGGCCAGTGCCAACGGGCCAGGTGTTGGCACTCAGGTTCCTTTTGGCCATGCCCTCTTGGGCATAAAAGGCGTCGACTTCCCAGGCGACCGGGGCAAAGAAAGTCATGGCCAACCAATACTTGAATTGGGGGTAAAGGCCTGAAATCTTGATCTGCAAGGTGTAGGGATCAATCACTTTGACGCCTTCAAAATCGTACTGCCTGAAGTCAAGCCAAGGCAATTGCGTTTGGGCGCCCGAGGATTTTGCAAGAGCGGCCTTCAGACGCAAGTTTTCTTTTTGAATCTGCTCGCCAAAGCCAGCAAAGCCAACAATTTTCGAAGATAAAAAACCAAAAGCAGGAGAGTTGATGCGAGGTGTGGCCAATCGTTTGATGGCGTAGGCGTAGTCCTGGGCCGTGAGCTCTCTTGTCCCCATGGACTTAAAGTCCCAAGGTGAATGGATGTCTTTCATATCACTGGGGCTGAGCTTTAAGTTGCGCAGATCACCCTGTGTGTCCTTGTAAAAGGCGGGATGGGGTTGAAACAAAATACCGGGTTTGACTTTGAGTTCAAACACGGTCTGGGCGATTTTTCCTCTTGTTTGTTCGCCCAAGTCTTTCAAAGCATTGGGGTCTATTTTTAAGTCTCTTCCCTCTTTGTCGAAAAAGGTCAAGCGGGGCATGCTTTGAAGTGTGCGAGGTTCCAATTCATAAGGGCGCTTGAGGTAATGGTACTTGAGGGGTGGCTCATAGACCGCATAGGTCCAGGGCGTTTCATTGTTGCTGTAGGAAGACGCTGAATCCAAGTACTTTGGATCTTCTTGGTAAGAGGTGAGCAAATAGGGTTTCTCCAACCACTCTTTGGGCACGGGCGCGTTAAAGAGGCCTTTTAGATGCTCGACGACCGTTGGCGAGTTCTGTGCATTGAGGCCCACTTCAAAGGCCACAAGGCCTGAGAGGAGCGTCAAGCACACCAGCACCCAAGATCTGTGCTTGCTTGCCATGTGCTTTAAAAGCCCCAAACCTTCAAGCATCACAGACCACTCCTTTGAACATTGGCCTTCAAGGTTTCGGTCAAGGTGTTGATCGCATCCTGGTAGTGGGCCTGTGTTTCAAGATCGAGCTTTTGAGCGTTTGAGGCGCGTTTGAGTTGAGACAGTAAATGTCTCGCATTTTGTCGGATCAGTCCCGCGGCCTCGGGGGGAAGCCCTTTGGAGGAGCGCAGGAGCATGGCGCTCATGCGCTGGAGATGTTCCTTTTGCAAGTTGCGCCTGAGCAGCTCGACGCGCTTGCCTTGAAGGGCCTCTCTCCAGATGGCGTCTTGGATGCGGCTATAAATTTCAGACAAGCCCAAGCTGTCGCTGGCCTTGGACTGGGCAATTGATTTTTCTAGCTTTAATTGCGTCTCACTGACACGCTGTGCGAGTCGCTCAGAAAACAAGGCGTCCAAGACCCTTCGTTGTACGCCAAGGACGTTGTTCAGGACCGAGATCGATGGCCCTTGCGCGCTTGAATCAGCGCGGCGAGAGGCCCGATCAAATTGATCGATCGCCAAGGAGTTCAAGAGTTGGGGAGAGAATTCAAAGGCACGGGCAGCAAAAAAGGCCTGTTCGATCAAGCTCAAGGCCTCGCGTTGTTCGCTTGCTGAGACGGGCTCATAGACGGTTTGACCAAACCCAGCTCTCACACGTCGAACCCTTTCGCCGCCTATGTATTTGACCACCAGGGGTGCGATTTGATTCAAGGGCCGAAAACCACTTAAAAAACTGCGGGTGAGTCGCTCAAAGCTTTCGCCTTTTTCAAGGTTCAAGTTTTGCAGCCTTGCCCAAAGTTCTTGACTGAGAAGCACCCTTTTTTTGTAATAGGCCAAGGGGTTTGCCCCCAAATCGAATCGATTGACCAGGGGGTCCACACCACTTGAGCCCTCTAAGGTGTCTTCGTCACTGGCGTAAGCCAGTTCGATTTGCGTGCTTTTTGACGCAATGTCTTGGAGAGATTGAGACTCGTGGCTTGGATCAAGGGGCTTGTAGCCGTATTCAATGGCCCAGTAGTCGTAGGGACCCAAGGTGCTCATCACGAACTCACCTTGCGGTTTTTGGGCCAGGGCAAAATTAAAGGGCGTGTAGTCCATGACCGAAGCCGTGATGCCATGCACACGTGTAAAGCTTGCATCTTGTAACTTCTCTAGATCGTAGGCCGCAGAGGACAGAAAATTGTGTCTCAGCCCTAAGGTATGACCTACTTCGTGCATGACCACATCTTTGACATAGGCTTGGGCCAATTTTTCAGCTTCGTCGGAGGCCATGGGCAGTCCCCTGGCCGTCAACAAGTCTTGTGCAAAATCAAACTCGTGCGCCAAATGGTCCATGTACTGACATGCCGCGTTGAGATCAAGGCTCAAGCCCGAGGCGCCGAGATCTTCGAGCACTTGACGTCTTGCACTCCTTGCGAAAACATCCGAGATGCCTATATCGGCATCTAAAATTTCACCGGTTCTAGGATCGGCTTGCGATGGGCCGATGGCAAAGCCGATGTCTGAACCCGTGAACCACCTGACGGATGCGTGTTGTGCATCCATGGTGTTGAAACTGTCTTTTTCGCCCTGCTCTTTGACGACCAAGGCCCCCATCAAGCCAATCTTCTCAAACGCTTTGTTCCACTCCAAAATACCTGCCGCCACAGAGGCCTTGTACTTGGGTGGCATATTTTTATCAAGCCAATAAACAATGGGTTTCAAAACGGGAGAACTTGAAAGCGTTGGGTCGGCCTTTTCAAGGCGCCATCTTTTGATCACATGCACACGGGACTTTGGCTTGAGATCGGTGGTGTAGTCCAAGTAGCCTTGGGTGAAATAGCCCACACGCTCATCGGCCAAGCGGGGCGACATGGGCGTTGCCGGCAGCTGTTTGAAGTTGTAATAAAAGTGTACGAACATGCTTCTTGGATCGGGCACATTTCTAGGCATTGGGGTTGCAGAGGTGGCGCTGGGTGAGACCGGGGGCGCAGCGATTTTGGAGACAAAATAATGTGCTTTGACTTCTAAGGCGGTCAGCTCCTTGGATTGTTCGCTTGAAAAAAAGCTGGTGTTTTTGCTGTCCAAGGAAAAGCCCATGCGAAAGGCCATGTCAAGTTGGGTGGTGTAGCCAGCAATGTCGGTGAAGAGCAAACTGCTTGCATCGATCAACAAGGCTTGATCGCTGGTCCTGGGTTGAGCGGCAATGTCTGCAGAACCCAGCAAACTTTCTGAATATGACTCTTCCACAAAGCGGGCCTCAACGCTGTTGACGGGCGCAAACACCTCTTCATTTTTTGCCAGGAGTTGAATGCGTGTGCCTGAGCGGTGAAAGTAGGCAATGAAATGGCTGCCCATTTGGGAGCCATACAGGCCCCTTTCGCCAACAGATCTGGGAATGTTGACGCTGAAAAAGAAAGGCTGATCGAGTTGTTCCGGTTTGATGGCAATCCAAACCTTCTCCTCTTTGACAAAGAGATCAAAGTAGCCCGATTTTTTTTCGCTCTCTTTTGTCACCTCATCAAAGAGTTTAAGAGAGGCCAAATTGCCTTTGATGGGTGCAGCTTTGGGCTCTTTGTCGGTATTTTCTTTTTTCGGCGCTGGCTCTTTTGCGCTCCTTGTGAGCTCAGACAAGTTCATTTCCCTTGGGTTCAGCAGGGGCATGGATGCTCGTTCGCCTTGAATGGGTGCTGCGCTTGGCTGGTGAACCTCAGAGCCAATGAGTGCAATGGACTCTGGTAGAAAGCCAAGAGCTAGAAGTCCAGCAACAAGAAGGGGCAGTCGATCTAAGAGGGATAGCAAAAGCAAAACTCCGAAAAAAGGGTTCAAATTTAAATTGACCCCATATTACCCAAAATAGCCAGGGCGCTCAAAAAAACCGGCCATTGTGTCCATGCCTTTGGGGCCATTAGATCACGACAAGGCCTTCTTAAGCCTTGTAAAGCACACAAACTGGCCCCCCGCCTGCAGGCCCTTGGTGTTCAGCGCCGCCTGAGACATACAAAGCGGTCTCACCGGTGATGCTGGCCAAGACCCCGCCCACAGCTGCACGAGCGTGCCGGGTCGCATTGATATCTGAGTCGTCTAGCATGGTGTGGCGCAGGCCCCTGATTTGCCCACTGGGCGAGGCCTCCGCTTTGGCCAAGACGTTCACAAGCTTGACGGGTTGAGAGTGTTTGTCCGCACCAAAGCATGGGAGAGCTGTTTTAGCAAAGAGCTCGATCACTGAGGCGCCATCGATGGCGTCTTGCATCACGGTGTGATCAATCATCAGCTCTGAGCTGGAGGCTTTGGACAGACCCAGCACCAAAACGACATTGTTTTCTAATTCAATGCCTGCCGAGGCCGAGGCCCTGGCTGAAAACAAGTCCATGTCATGGAGCACGACCTCGTCCCTGAGAAGATCGGCCCGAACTTCCCCCAAGGCCAATGCGACCCCCAAGGCCGAGGCGCCCCTGGAGTAAGCCATGGACTCATAGGTCTCATGGGTCACCACCGTTTTGGAGAGCTTTTGAGCGATTTGGATTTTCTCCATGGTGAGCAATGGGCATTTGATTTGAACGAAATGCACATCTTGCGTTGACTCGATGTGCGCTTCACGCATGGCTTGCTCAACAGCCCGGGCCGTCTCTTCAATTTGCGCCATGCGCCCCATCTCCCAGGGCTCGAACGCCCGAGTCTGTGCGACACCTATGGCCAATCGAGGTGCGTTGCTTTGTGCGGGACGCTCTACCCACTGTCTTGTGAACACGGTGAAATGGGGCGACAAGACCCCTTCTGTGCCGCCCGACATGACCAAAGCGACACGGTGGTGGGCCTCTTCTGGCGTGCAATCCAAGTGGCTCGATAGATAGTGACACCAGGCCATGCTCGAAAAATTACGCGTGTGGTCGTTGACACACCCATTGCCTTCAGTCTTGCCCATCACGGCCACAATCTCTTTAGGATTGAGCAGACCTTGTTCGACCAAGGCTTTGACCCCACTCAAATCAGAGGGGCTTTGGGCCAAAATGCGGTGAACTCGAACGATTTGATGGGCAGCCATGAGAATTGATCACTCAAATAAAAAAAAGAAAAAATTGTACCCATCCAAGCGCATCAACGCGCCTGAAATGACCGTCCAAGCCCAGGGCACATCCTTGAGGTTTGATTGTAGTGCCGACAAGCACTTAGAGGGGGGGCGTCTCCATGGCGCTGTACAAACCCACCACGGCGCGGTGCGATGAGACCGTCGACTCGAGCCTTTTGCGAGCTCAAGCCAGCCAGTCCCAAGTGAAAAACAGGGGCAAAGCTATGAGAAAATACGCTCAATTATCAAAATACAGGACATCACATGGGTCAAAGAACCGGATTTTTAAGTGGCAAGAAGCTTTTGATCACAGGCGTGCTATCTAACCGCTCCATCGCTTACGGCATTGCCAAGGCCTGCTTTCATCAAGGCGCTGAGTTGGCTTTCAGCTATGTTGGAGAACGCTTCAAGGACAGAATCACTGAATTTGCCAAAGAGTTTGACTCGACCCTGATTTTTGATTGTGATGTCGGCCAGGATGAGCAAATTGACGCCATGTTCAGCGAACTGTCCAAAACTTGGGGGCAGTTTGACGGCTTTGTGCACAGCATCGGTTTTGCAACCCGTGAGTCTATTTCAGGTGACTTTTTAGACGGATTGAGCCGCGAGGGATTCAAAATTGCTCACGACATCAGTGCATATAGTTTTCCAGCCATGGCAAAAGCTGCGTTGCCCTATTTGAACGACAAGGCTGCTCTTTTGACCTTGTCCTATTTGGGCTCGATCAGAAGTGTTCCCAACTACAACACCATGGGACTGGCAAAGGCCTCACTGGAAGCGTCGGTGCGTTACTTGGCCGAGTCCTTGGGCTCAAGAGGCAGAGGATTTAGGGCCAATGGCATCAGCGCGGGCCCCATCAAAACTTTGGCTGCAAGCGGCATCAAAGGCTTTGGCAAAATTTTAAGTGTGGTTGAACAAAATGCGCCCATTCGAAGAAATGTAACGATCGAAGATGTGGGCAATGTTGCGGCTTTTCTGATGAGCGATTTGGCTGCGGGTGTGAGTGCCGAGATCACTTATGTGGATGGCGGCTTTAGCCAGGTCATGGGTGGCAGTCTAGAGGAATGAGGCCTTAAAAGGCTTTGCAATTGAGCCCC
>CANBTT010000050.1 GCA_947372465.1 Burkholderiales bacterium
TTTGATTCACTAAGATGATGCCCACATTTGGCCTAAAGCCATCTCTGTCAAGCATAATCAACTCTCAATTTTTACAACTGAGTTCATTATGCACAGTCCTTTTGATGTTTCAAGGGGGTGGGTGCGCATTTTTCATAAAACTTTTCAGAATTATTTTTAATTTTTCCCTTTAAGAACGGACCCACTCTCCTATGAAAGCCTCACAATTTTTCATCTCAACGCTCAAAGAGGCGCCTGTTGACGCTGAAATCGCCTCCCACAAGCTCATGATCAGAGCCGGGTTGATCAAGAAGTTGGGTGCTGGCATTTACAACTACATGCCCATGGGTCTGAGGGTCATTAAAAAAGTCGAAGCCATTGTTCGCGAGGAGATGAACCGCGCTGGGGCCATTGAGTTGTCAATGCCCTTGGTGCAGCCGGCAGAATTGTGGCAAGAAACGTCGCGTTTTGAAAAAATGGGCCCCGAGCTCTTGAGGATCAAAGATCGCCACGATCGTGACTTCGTGATCCAGCCCACCAGTGAGGAGGTGATCACGGACATTGCCCGCCAAGAGCTCAAAAGTTACAAACAGTTGCCCAAAAATTTCTATCAAATTCAGACCAAATTCAGAGATGAGCGTCGCCCAAGATTTGGTTTGATGAGAGGGCGTGAATTTGTCATGAAAGACGCCTACAGTTTTGATAAAAGCGCTGAAGAGGCCAAGGCGAGCTACCAAATCATGGCACAAGCATACCGCCGTATTTTTGATCGCTTTGGTTTGCAGTACAGAGCAGTTTCTGCGGATTCCGGCGCCATCGGCGGAGACCTGAGTGAAGAGTTTCAAGTCATCGCCTCTACCGGAGAGGACGCCATTGTGTTTTGTGCCAACAGCGACTATGCGGCCAACATGGAGAAAGCCCAAAGTTTGGCGCCCCAAGGCCCGCGCGCACAAGGGGTGGATGCGCTTGAAAAAGTGTCAACACCAGGCAAGAAGACGTGCGAGGAGGTCAGTGCCTTTTTAAAGAAACCTTTGAGCCAAACCGTCAAATCTTTGGTCTGGGTCTTGGAGCCCGAAGACGCGGCAAAGGACAGTGCCTCGAAGTCCACCCACGAAGCCCTCAAGGAGCAACTGGTCTTGATCCTTTTGCGCGGCGACCACGAGTTGAATGAAGTAAAGCTTGGCAAAGTGCCCGGCATGAACGGCGCCTTGAGATTGGCCCAGGCAGAGGAGATCCAAGCCGCATTTGGCTGTGTGCCAGGTTTCTTGGGACCCGTGGGGCTTGATTTGCAAGAAAAGGGCATTCGTTGCTTGGTTGACCGTGAGGTCGCGCTCATGTCCGACTGGGTGTGTGGTGCCAATGAGAAAGACCAGCACTTGACGGGGGTGAATTGGGCCCGCGACCTGCCAGAGCCCACCGATGCGCAGATTTATGATCTGAGGTGCGTGGTGGCTGGGGATTTGTCACCCGACGGTCAAGGGACATTGAGCATCGAGCGCGGCATTGAAGTGGGCCACATTTTTTATCTTGGCACCAAATACTCCAAGGCCATGAACGCCACCTTCTTGGATGAGAACGGCAAGCCTCAAGCCATGGAGATGGGTTGCTACGGGATTGGCGTGACGCGTCTACCTGCAGCGGCGATTGAGCAAAACCATGACGAACGAGGCATCATTTGGCCCGATGCCATTGCGCCCTTTGTGTTGGTGATCTGTCCCATTGGCGCCGATCGCAGCCAAGCGGTCAAAGACAAAGCGCAAGAGATTTACGAGCTGGCGAAGGCCCAAGGCTGGGATGTCATCTTGGACGACAGGGGTGAGCGCCCTGGGGTGATGTTTGCCGATTGGGAGTTGATTGGGGTGCCCCACCGCTTGGTCATTGGAGAGCGTGGCCTAAAGGAAGGCATGCTTGAGTACCAGCACCGAAGAGATGCCGCTGCAACCCAGGTGGGTGAGCGCGATGTCATGGCGCATTTGGGCCGCGTGTTGGGTCACCAAGGGCTGCAACTGACTTAAAACACAGACGGTGTTTTAAGTCAAAACGGGGCACCACAGACACGCGCATGATGCGTGCCTCAATGCCCCACTCAATGCATCAATGCCTCAATGCATCAATGCCTTGAGGGTTGAGGCTTCAGCCTTCAATCAATTGTTTGAGCTCACCGCTGTCGAACATTTCGGTCATGATGTCAGAGCCACCAATGAATTCACCTTTGATGTACAACTGTGGAATGGTGGGCCAGTTGCTGTAGGTTTTGATGCCTTGGCGAATTTCAGGCTCATCGAGGACGTTGATGGTTTTGAGGTTTTTAAGGTCAACGCCGCTGGCCTTGAGCAATTGAATTGCGCGGCCAGAAAATCCACACATGGGAAAATTGGCATTGCCCTTCATAAACAACAACACTTCGTTGCTTTTGACCAAGTCGTCAATTTGTTGATGTACAGGATCCATATCGGTGTCTACTCCATTGGGTGTGTAAGTCAGCCACTTTGAAGAGCGGCCAAAAGAAGGATGTGTTGGGGCTTATTATTTCATCTTTGGCCACTGTGCGCCAGTGCATCGCTCGATGCCCGCAAGGTCATGGCGGGTTTGGACAAAGCCAAAGCCCAAGCCAGCCAAAATCTCGCGCACCTGAGGGCCTTGATCGTGTCCGTGTTCAAGCAGCAACCAGGCCCCGGGCTGGAGGTGCAAGACCGACTGCTTGCAAATTTCAATGAGATCGGACAGGCCCTCGTTTTGCGCGACCAAGGCTTCCCTGGGTTCATGGATCAAGTGCGCCAAGTGCGGGTCTTTGGGTGCAATGTAGGGGGGGTTGGAGACGATCAAATCAAATTTTTTCCCCGCACCCACTTCTCCCCCAGGGCGCAATGCGTCGAACCAGTGGCCATGCAGAAAGTGCAGCTCAAGCGCCAAATCTTGGGCGTTCTGTTTGGCAAGCGCTAGCGCTTCTTGGCTTTTGTCCAACGCCCAAAGGGTGCATTCAGGACAATGGGCTTTCAGTGCCAAGGCAATGGCGCCACTCCCAGTGCCCATGTCCAGGACATGCCTGTCTTGGCCTCTTGCATGAGGGGGATTGTCCTTTAGGCGCTCAAGCGCCCAGTCCACCAAGGTTTCGGTGTCCGCTCGCGGGTCAAGCGCGCGTGGGTCAATGCGCAATTTGAGGCCATAAAATTCCTTGTGACCGGTGAGGTAGGACAAAGGCATGTGGTTCAAGCGTTTTTTTACAAGGTCCTCAAAGCAAGCGTGCTCTTTGTCGCTCAGTTGTTCGTCGCCATGGGCGAGCAGCCAAGCCCGTTGCTCACTTGAGCGCCCCAACGCGTGCAGCATCAAGAGCTGTCCTTCAAGCGCAGTCAAGGCCGTTGTTTTGACGCCGTGCAAGGCTTGATCGATGGTGGTCCTCATGGTGTCTTGGCCGCCCAAAAGTCAAGGCGCCCAGGGCAGCAAACGCCTAGCGAATGTGCTCGCGAGCACCCATGCACAGTAAACCCCTGTCTGACATCAAGCACTCAGGCCCCCAACTTCCAGTGCCTCCAATTGCTCGCTCTCACGTGCGTGCGTTAGACTTTCAAGCACTTCATGTAAATCGCCTTCCATGATTTGCGACAATTTATAAAGTGTGAGATTGATCCGGTGGTCCGTCAAACGCCCCTGCGGGAAATTGTAGGTCCGGATGCGATCTGAGCGGTCCCCGCTTCCGATCAGCCCTTTGCGAGTGGCGGCTTCCTTCAAGGATCTTTCTAAGCGGTCCTTTTCTTGTATGCGAGCGAGCAAGACCTGCATGGCTTTGGCTTTGTTTCTGTGTTGAGAGCGATCATCTTGGCATTCGGCCACGATGCCTGTTGGCAAGTGCGTCACGCGAACAGCAGAGTCTGTTTTGTTGATGTGCTGCCCACCCGCGCCGGAGGCGCGGTAGGTGTCAATTCTCAAGTCGGCAGGGTTGATCTCTACACTGGCATGGGGGTCGGGCTCGGGCATCACCGCCACCGTGCAAGCGCTGGTGTGAATGCGGCCCTGGGACTCGGTGCTTGGGACACGTTGAACGCGGTGGCCACCCGATTCAAAGCGCAGGGCGCCATAAACGTTGCTGCCCTCAACGCGCAAGACCACTTCCTTGTAACCCCCAAGCTCACTGGGCGAGTCGCTGATGAGTTCGCAGCGCCATCCCACGCGCTCACAATAGCGGGTGTACATCCTGAGCAAGTCTCCAGCGAAAAGAGCCGACTCGTCGCCCCCCGTGCCAGCTCTGATCTCAAGGTAAGCAGGTCTGGCATCATCGGGATCTTTGGGCAGGAGGAGTCGCTGCAATTCGATCTCCAGTTGCTCGGTCTCTTTGTGCAGTTCAGTCAACTCCTCTTGCACCATTTCAAGCATCTCTTGTGCCTCAGCGTTCGCTCCTTCTTTGAGTGTTTTTTGAAAGTCCTCGATCATTTTTTGCGAGGCACTGAGCTCTGACTGGCAACTTTGAAAGCGCTGCCAGCGAGAGGCGATCACGCTGACCTCGGCGTGTTCTCTTGAAAGGGCCATGAACTGGGTCATGTCCTTCATGATGTCTTCTCTGGAGAGCAAATAGTCCAACTCGGCGAGTCGCAATGTGAAGCGCTCAAGTTGCGCGTGCATAAAGGGTTTCATGGGCAATCAAGTCGACAAAAAAGGTAAAAAAGATGCAATCCATCCAAAGTCTTTGACCCTTCAGGCTCGCTCAAGTCTTCGGGTCATCTTGGGGCCTATGGGTGTGCAGTTGTGAGGGTCTTTGCAAGGCGTCAAGCCCATGGATGGAGAAGGCTAGGGGGCCAAGGGGCGAGCAAGCTCAGGGTGAGCGCAGCTAATGGGTCTGCTTTAAGAAGAAGTGCTCGACCGACTCTTTGGCCCGCTCTCTCAGCACAGGGTCACTGGCATTGAGCTGTGCCATGGCGCCGTGCAGCATCTTTTGTGACAAGCCCTTGGCCAAGACCTCGAGCGCTTCATCCACACCATGACCCTTGGCGATGAGTTTCTTCACCTTTTGCAACTCCGCGGCTCGCCACTGTTCGGCCTGTGCATTCAACTGCTGAATCACGGGCACAAAGCTTCTTTGATCCAACCATTTGACAAAACTTTGCACGCCCGCATCAATGATCAACTCGGCCTCAGCCACGGCCGCTTGTCGATTGGCTTGTGCGGTTTGTACAACGCCAGACAAATCGTCAACGGTGTACAAGTACACATCACTCAAGGACTTGACCTCGGGCTCAATGTCCCGCGGCACGGCCAAGTCGACCATGAACATGGGGCGGTTTCTTCGCCCTTTGAGGGCTCTTTCGACCGCGCCAAGACCTATCAAAGGCAAAGTGCTGGCCGTGCAACTGATCACGATGTCGAACTCATGCAGTCTTTCGGGCAGGTCCGCCAGTCGCATGGCATGCCCCTTGAATTGATCGGCCAGTCTCTCGCCTCGTTCTTGCGTTCGGTTGGCGATGGTGATGGATTTGGGGTTTTTGGCGCTGAAATGGGTGGCGCAAAGCTCAATCATCTCACCCGCACCCACGAAAAGAACATTGACCTTGGAGAGGTCTTCAAAGAGTTGGCCTGCCAAGCGAACAGCGGCCGCGGCCATGCTGATGGAATGGGCACCAATTTCTGTTGATGTGCGGACCTCTTTGGCAACGGAGAAGGAGCGTTGAAACAATTGGTGCAAAGTGGTGCCCAAAGCGCCGAGCTCAGAGGCCACGCGGACCGCGTCCTTCATTTGACCCAAAATTTGGGGTTCTCCCAAGACCATTGAATCCAAGCCGCTTGCGACTCGAAAGGCGTGCCTTGCGGCGCCAGCGTCTTGAAGGGTGTAGGTGTGTGCATGCAAGACCTCTGGGGACACGCCCCCAGCATGGGCCAGCCACTGAAAGGTTTCCGGCAAGGCCAATTGCTTGGCGGCACAATATATTTCGGTTCGGTTGCAGGTCGATAAAATGGCCGCTTCGCCCTGAGACTTGATGATGCTCTTGAGCCCTGAGAGCACCGGGGGCATGTGTTCAATCGCAAAGGCAAATTTACCCCTCAAATCCAGAGGGGCTGTGTTGTGATTGAGGCCCAAAGCCCAGACTGCCATCTTTCGATTATAAAATTCAAGCATGACTTGGACAAGCCTTATCAACCACCTCTTGCATCTTTTCTCACTCCCGGTG
Organism: Burkholderiales bacterium; assembly: GCA_947372465.1. GTDB lineage: Bacteria > Pseudomonadota > Gammaproteobacteria > Burkholderiales > Burkholderiaceae_C > Limnohabitans. Next base: position 6,138 of record CANBTT010000050.1, read on the forward strand.
TGCTTGGGGCTGGGATTTGTGTTGTTTGAGGGGAGCAAACGGGCCTTCAGGGGTAGACAAAATACCACACCCCGAATGCCTTTGTATGCTTTGTCCCTCATCCTTTTGGGCTTGTTGGCCCAATTGGCCCTTCTTTTTGCCTTGCAAAAAGACGGTACAGTGCTCGGTTATGCATGGATCAGCCTCGTGATGGGGCTTGGACACTTTTGCTTGACCCGGGCTTGGAGGGTCGGTCGGGCGTGAGATGAGCACATTTTTTGAGCTCAAGCAACAAAAACAATCACACAGGAAACAAAAGGTTTGAAGGCCTAGAGTAATATTAGGGTTCCCTCTAGTTCTCTTAGCGTCACAGACACAAACACCATATGAATGCTCCCATCGCTCAGGAATTTTTGTTGGCAGCGGCCCACGAGGGTCCACGGCTCAGAGAAATTCCCTACAACTACACTTCCTTCTCAGATCAAGAGATCGTGACCCGAGTCCTGGGCGAGCACAGTTGGTCCTTGCTTGAAAAGCTTCGGCAAGAGAGAAAAACGGGCCGTTCAGCGCGCATGCTGTACGAAGTGCTGGGTGACATTTGGGTGGTTCAAAGAAATCCCTATTTGCAAGATGATTTGCTTGACAACCCCAAGCGCCGGCAGTTGTTGGTAGAGGCTTTGTACCACCGTTTGCATGAAATTGAGCAACGCAGAACACCTGCTGACGACCCCATGCGAGACGCATGGGTGCAAGAGTTGATGGGTGCGGCAAAGAAGGCCATTGAGCAGTTCAAAGAGCAGTTCGACTGTGTTCATGCTTTGAGAAAAAAAGCCCTCAAGGTCCTTAAAAAGCACACCCAGGCCGACAACATTAAATTTGACGGGCTCTCCAGGGTCTCCCATGTGACCGACGCCACCGATTGGCGCGTGGAGTACCCCTTTTTGGTGTTGACCCCTGACTCTGAGCGTGAGATGGCGTCCTTGGTCAAAGCTTGCATTGAGTTGTCCCTCACCATCGTTCCAAGGGGGGGTGGCACGGGTTACACGGGAGGCGCCATTCCACTCACGTGGCGCAGCGTGGTGATCAACACCGAAAAACTTGAAACCATGAATGCTTTGGAGCATGTGGTCTTACCCGGGCACACCCAAAGCACCCCAACGATTTGGTGTGAGGCGGGTGTGGTCACTCAGCGTGTGACCGATGCTGCAGAGCACGCAGGCTTTGTCTTTGCCGTGGATCCCACCTCTGCCGAAGCCTCTTGCATCGGTGGCAACATTGCGATGAATGCAGGGGGAAAGAAGGCCGTTCTTTGGGGAACGGCTTTGGACAACTTGGCCAGTTGGAGGATGGTGACACCGGATGCGCAGTGGCTGGAGGTCACCCGAATTGATCACAACTTGGGCAAAATTCACGATGCAGCGTTGGCTTGCTTTGAGTTGGCCTATTTTGAAGCCGATGGAACGACCCTGGTTCGGCGCGAGAGACTTGATATTCCTGGCAACAAGTTCAGAAAAGAGGGCTTGGGCAAAGATGTGACGGACAAGTTTTTGAGTGGCTTGCCAGGCGTGCAAAAAGAGGGATGCGATGGTTTGATCACCAGTGCACGCTTTGTGCTGCACAAGATGCCCGCACACATGCGCACCGTTTGTATGGAGTTCTTTGGCAACGCCAAGGATGCGGTGCCAAGCATTGTGGAGATCAAGGATTTTATGTTTGCTGAGCAAAAGCGCTCGGGTGTGCTGCTTGCCGGCTTGGAGCATTTGGACGACCGCTATTTAAGGGCCGTTGGCTATGCAACCAAGAGCAAACGTGGGGGCTTGCCCAAAATGGTTTTGCTGGGAGACATTGCGGGCAACGACCCCGATCAAGTGGCCCGCGTGACGTCCGAGGTGGTGCGCATCGCCAACTCCAGAAGTGGAGAAGGGTTTGTGGCCATCAGTGCGGACGCCAGGAAGAAATTTTGGCTTGACCGAAAGAAGACCGCTGCCATCTCCAAGCACACCAATGCCTTCAAAATCAACGAAGACGTGGTGATTCCTTTGCCGCGCATGGCCGAATACACCGATGGTGTTGAGAAGATCAACATTGAGATGTCCTTGGCCAACAAGATCGCCCTGTGTGACGAACTCGACGCGTTCTTGCAGCGAGGCCACTTGCCATTGGCTCAAGATGCCGGCGCTTCTGAGGAGGTCTCCGCCGAGATGATTCAAGAGCGGGTGGCAGAAGCGCGGGCCATTGTTTTGCAAGTGCGTGCCTTGTGGCAGGAATGGCTGCACGGTCTGGAGGCCTTGTTTGATCAACTGCAAGACCACTCGCTTCGCGCCAGTTGGAAGACGCAAATTCGTCAACCCCTGCAAAACATTTTCACGGGCGACGTCTTCAAGCCCGTCATTGCCGAACTCAACGCCATTCATCAGCGGGTTTTAAAGGGTCGCGTCTGGGTGGCGCTTCACATGCACGCAGGCGACGGCAATGTGCACACCAACATCCCCGTCAACAGCGATGACTACGAGATGCTGCAAACGGCGCACCGTGCGGTTGCCAAGATCATGGACTTGGCACGCTCCTTGGATGGGGTCATCTCGGGTGAGCACGGCATTGGGATCACCAAGCTCGAATTTTTAAGCGATGAGGAGATGCGCCCCTTTGCCCTTTACAAAGCCAAGGTCGATCCCCATGGGCACTTCAACAAGGGCAAACTTTTAAAGCTCGACACGAGCGACCCCGATCTGAGGCGTGGCGACCTCACGCAAGCCTACACCCCAAGCTTTGGCTTGATGGGACACGAGTCCTTGATCATGCAGCAGTCCGACATTGGTGCCATTGCCGACAGCATGAAGGACTGCTTGCGCTGCGGCAAATGCAAACCCGTGTGTGCAACCCATGTGCCCAGAGCCAATTTGCTCTACAGCCCAAGAAATAAAATATTGGCAACCTCGCTGTTGGTGGAGGCCTTTTTGTACGAGGAGCAAACACGCCGAGGCATCTCGATCAAACATTGGCAAGAATTTGAAGATGTGGCCGATCACTGCACCGTTTGCCACAAATGTTTGTCACCCTGTCCCGTCAAAATTGATTTTGGCGAAGTGTCGATGAACATGCGCAATCTGTTGCGAAAGATGGGGCAAAAAAGCTTCCGGCCTGGCAACGCTGCGGCCATGTTCATGTTGAACGCCACCAACCCCGAGACCATCAAATTGGCGCGAGGCTTGATGGTCGATGTGGGCATGAAAGCACAGCGTTTTGCCCACGATCTCTTTGAAAATTTGGCAAGAAAACAAACCAAAGCACCGCCAGCCAGCGTGGGCCTGGGCAGCATCAAGGAGCAAGTGATTCACTTTGTGAACAAGAAAATGCCAGGCAACTTGCCCAAGAAAACCGCCCGTGCGCTCCTTGACATTGAGGACTCCAACTACGTCCCGATCATCAGAGATCACGCAACAACCACAGCCGATACCGAGGCGGTCTTTTACTTCCCCGGTTGTGGCTCCGAGCGACTCTTCTCACAAGTCGGTTTGGCAACGCAAGCCATGCTGTGGCACGCGGGCGTGCAAACCGTGCTCCCCCCAGGCTACCTGTGCTGCGGTTACCCACAAAGAGGCAGCGGTCAGTTTGACAAGGCGGAGAAAATCATCACCGACAACCGGGTGCTGTTTCACCGCGTGGCCAACACCCTCAATTACTTGGACATCAAAACCGTGGTGGTCAGTTGTGGGACCTGCTACGACCAATTGCAAGGCTATCAATTCAACGAAATATTCCCTGGGTGTCGAATCATTGATATCCACGAGTATTTGCTTGAAAAAGGGATCGCCTTGAGCGAGTCTCAGCAAGGGTCTTACCTCTATCACGACCCTTGCCACAGCCCCATGAAGTTGCAAGACCCCATGAAGACGGTTCAGTCTTTGGTGGGCCCGCAAGTGCTCAAATCCGATCGCTGCTGCGGCGAGTCGGGCACGCTTGGCGTCACCCGCCCAGACATCTCTACACAAATTCGCTTTCGCAAAGAGGAGGAGCTCCTGATGGGCGAGGCTCAACTGAGGGCCATGGGCCCCAAGGCCTCAGCGGACGTCACCATTTTGACCAGTTGTCCCAGTTGTTTGCAAGGCCTGAGTCGCTTTGAAGGGGACTTGAAAAGCGGTCTGTTGAAGGCCGATTACATCGTCGTCGAAATGGCCAAACAAATACTGGGCGAGCAGTGGATGGAAGATTTTGTAGAGCAGGCCAACACAGGGGGCATTGAGCGGGTGCTCCTATAAGTCGACCCACGCTTTGAGCCTAGCATGGGGCCCGCGGCGCTTCATGTGGGCTTGGGGGCCCCCTTGGGCCCACATGCGACAAGCAATTACATTCACTTTACTTGAGATTCATCCCATGGCTGGTTTGCAAAAAGACACCCCCACGCCGACTGAGCTGACTGTGCACCAAGCGTCCAAGCAGCTCGAGGTCGCCTACAGCGATGCTCAGCGCTTTTTAATTCCTTTTGAGTTGATGCGCATTTACAGCCCATCGGCAGAGGTTCAAGGCCATGGCCCCGGTCAAGAGACGCTTCAAACCGGCAAGCGGCACGTTGGCATTGTGGGTTTAGAGCCCGTTGGCAACTATGCCGTTCAGCCCCGCTTTGACGATGGGCATGACAGTGGTATTTTTACCTGGGAATACCTCTATGAATTGGGCGCTGGGCAAGAGGCCTTGTGGGCGCAATACGAGGCGCGCTTGCGTGCCGCACAAGTCGATCGTGATGCCCCCATGCGCGCAAAGGGGGATGCAAAAGACCAGGGCCCCTCTTGTGGGCACGATCATTCAACGCCTTAGATGGGGGTTTTGGGCTTGGGCTTGGGTTTTTACCAACGCTATTGTCTTTTCTTTTGAGTCTGCACACGCAAGTGCCCGCAAAGCAAATTAATATCGAAGAATGAGTAAAACACATTTTGGCTTTCAAAGCGTTGAGGAGTCCGAGAAGTCTTCTCGCGTGCGTTCGGTTTTTGATTCCGTGGCCTCCAATTACGACTTGATGAACGATCTGATGTCTGTGGGATTGCACCGACTGTGGAAAAAGTACACCGTCACGGTCGCCGATCTGCGCCTCGGGATGAAGGTGCTCGACATTGCAGGGGGCACAGGCGATTTGGCTTTGGCCTTTTCCAAAGAGGTTGGCGAGAGTGGCACGGTGGTTCATACCGACATCAACTTGGCCATGCTCAGCACGGGTCGAGACCGCTTGATCAATGAAGGCGTCTTTTTGCCCACCTTGGTGTGTGATGCGGAAGGCCTGCCCTTTGCAGACAATTATTTTGATCGAGTGAGCGTTGCCTTTGGACTCAGAAACATGACCAAAAAGGACCAGGCTTTGAAGGAAATGTGCCGGGTCTTAAAGCCTGGGGGCAAGCTCTTGGTTTTAGAGTTCTCCAAAGTGGCCAAACCCTTGGAGAAGCTCTACGACTGGTATTCCTTTAACATTTTGCCAAAGCTGGGTGCCTTGGTGGCCAAGGACGAAGGCAGTTACAGGTATTTGGCCGAATCCATTCGCATGCACCCTGATCAAGAAAGTTTGCGCTCATTGATGAAGTCCTGTGGCTTTGATCACGTGGATGTGCACAACTTGTCCGCAGGCGTTGTCGCCTTGCATGTGGGTATCAAATGCTGATCGTCAACGCCATGCATTCAAGGGCTTTTTTCCGTTCGAACATGGGGCTCGTGAGCTTGGCCTTGGTGTTGAGCTGCTTGATCTCACAGTCGTGTCTTGCGGGCAGTCGTCTTGGCGGTGGTCGCGCCATGGGGCATCAACGCGCCGGGGTGAATTCTGCCGAGCGTTCAGGCGCGCATGGCACGCCCAGTGCCGCGCCCAATGCCGCGCCAAGTGCGCCTGCACAAAATGCGTCCCCCAGCGCCGCCCCTTTGGCCCATCCCGTGCAAGCGCCAAGCGCCCCCGCCGCGGGCTCTGCAAGCCCAGTCAGGCCAGGCGCACCTGCCCCCACGGCAGCCCCGCTTGCCTCCTCGTCCTTTGGGGGGGGCATGGTCTCTCGCATGCTCATGGGCGCAGCGCTAGGCGTTGGCATCATGAGCCTGGCGCACGCGTTTGGCGGCGGGCCAGAACACGCTGAGGGCTTGATGCTGGTGGTCTTGCTGGTCCTGATGGGCACTTGTGCTTACATGGTCTGGCGCTTTTGGCTTAAACCTCGATCGAGCAGGGGTGCGAATGCCTACGCCTACGCCGATGCCCCAGGTCCATCCTTTGCCTTTGCAGAGGGCGCTAAGAGCGCAGTGAGCCCCATGTACAACCCCAAAAACGTTGGCAACGATGCTTCTGCCAGACCGTGGGAGACGCAAAGCACCTTGTTCTCAGACGCACCCAGATCCCAGACAGCTTCAGCAAGGGCCGTCCTCAAGCCCTTTGAGCCTCAGCAACTGGGCTTGTGGGAGCCAGAAACTCTTGGGTCCTCTAGCGCCATGGGCGCATTGCCCGATGTGGGGGCGTTCCAAGAGATGGCCAAAACACACTTCATGGCGCTTCAAGATGCATGGGACCGATTGGAGCTGAACGTGTTGGCGTCTTTTTTAACCCAAGACATGTACGTCTTGGTCAAAGCTCAATTTGCAGAGCGCGGCGCCCAATTTCAAAAGACAGAAGTCATGATGCTTCAAGCGCAGTGGCTGGGACTTGAGCGCAGCTCGGGCCAAGACATCGCCAGTGTCGAGCTCTCTGGCATGAGTCGCGAAGCGCAAGAGGCCTCGTTCACCCCCTTTCGAGAGATTTGGAGCTGGACGCGTCCTGTGGGCGAAGAGCGAGCAACGTGGTTGGTATGTGGGCTTGAGCCCTTGCAGTGATCGGTAGGACCTTATGTTTTCAAGCAACAGACAATTTTTCAGCTCAAGCTTTGGCGCCTTTTCTGGCACCAAGGACGATGTCTTGTCCACATTGCTGCAGGGCTTGAAGGGCTTGGAGTCCAAAGCCATGCAGGTGAGCGCGCCAGAGTGGTTGGTTCAAGAGGTTTTGGGCAAAGGGGTTTTATTGGTCAACCATGTGCTTTTAAAAGAACCCCAGGCGCTGGACAGGCTCAAGCGGCAAAAGGGTCGAAGCATTCGGCTGAAATGGCATCAATTCACCTGCACCGTCAAGTGCACCCCCGCTGGACTTTTTGAGTTGAGTCAAACCACGCCCTTGGAGTCCACACAGCCGCCAGCGGGCACGCCCGAGACTGAGGCGTCCAAGGACGCTCAGGCGCGTGCGCCTGATTTGTCCATTGAGTTGATGGAGAGCTCGGTCATCGCGCTCATCCAAATGTTTGCAAGCGGGCAAAAGCCTCCACTGCATATTCAAGGCGATGTTCAATTGGCCGCCGAAGTCAACTGGTTGGTGGACCATGTGCGGTGGGATTTGGAGGACGATTTGGCTCGGCTGATGGGCGATGTCAATGCGCATCAATTGTGCAAGGTGGCCAGTTATGTGAAGGAGTCCTTGGTCAAATTTGTCTCACTTGCGAACGCGAGTCTGAGGCGCTCCAAAGGCGCTCAGCACGAGGGTGAGGGACAGGCGCAATGAGTCGTTTTTTTAGAGGGTTTTTTATTGTCTGGGTGCTGTGGAAGTACGGGCTAGATGATCTGGTGCTTTCAAGCTTTAAGCAGTCTTGGTTGCGCGCCGTGGCCAAGGTGCTCCGAATGGGGCGTGACTTATCGGTGCCAAGAGGGGTGAGGCTGAGAATGGCTTTGGAGAGCCTGGGGCCCATCTTCGTTAAATTTGGTCAAGTGCTCTCAACCCGGCGTGATTTGTTGCCCATGGACATCGCTGAGGAACTGGCCAAGTTGCAAGACCGCGTGCCGCCCTTTGCGTCTGAGGTGGCGGTGGCCACCATTGAGCGTGCCTTTGGTCGCCCCTTGGATCAAATCTTCAAGCACTTTGAGCAAGTCCCGGTGGCCAGTGCTTCCATTGCGCAGGTCCATTTTGCACAAATCGTCGATCACCAAGGGCAGACCCGGGACGCGGCGGTGAAGGTCATTCGGCCCATGATGAAGCGGGTCATTGAGAAGGACCTGGCCTTGATGCGCATGATGGCGACTTGGTTGGACCGTTTGTCCGCAGATGGCAGGCGACTCAAGCCCATTGAAGTGGTCGCTGAATTTGACAAGTACTTGCACGATGAATTGGATTTGGTGAGGGAGGCTGCGAATGCGGCGCAACTCAGGCGCAATATGCAAGGTCTCAATTTGGTTTTGATCCCAGAGATGTACTGGGATTACTGTCACCAAGATGTGATCGTGATGCAGCGAATGAATGGCGTGCCCATCAGCCAATTGTCTCGTTTGATTGAGGCGGGTGTGGACATCAAGCAGTTGGCCAGAGACGGCGTGACGATCTTTTTTACGCAAGTTTTTAGAGACGGTTTCTTTCACGCCGACATGCATCCCGGTAACATTCAAGTGAGCGTGGACCCACTCACCTTTGGCCAATACGTGTCTTTGGACTTTGGCATTGTGGGGACTTTGACGGAGTTTGATAAAGAGTATTTGGCTCAAAATTTCACCGCCTTTTTTAGGCGGGATTACAAAAGAGTGGCTGAGCTGCACCTGGAGTCAGGCTGGGTCCCCGCTCAAACTCGCATTGACGAGTTGGAGTCTGCTATTCGAACCGTCTGTGAGCCCTATTTTGATCGACCCCTCAAAGAAATCTCGCTCGGTATGGTGCTCATGCGTTTGTTTCAAACCTCAAGGCGCTTTGATGTTCAAATCCAGCCCCAATTGGTTTTGTTGCAAAAAACACTGCTCAACATCGAGGGCTTGGGTCGTGAACTCGATCCAGAACTGGATCTGTGGAGCACGGCCAAACCCTTTTTAGAGAAATGGATGCTTGAACAAATTGGTCCTTCGAAACTTTTGGAGCAACTCAAATCGGAGGCACCCAGGTATGCCAAACTCATCCCCGAGTTGCCGCGTTTGATGCATGAATTTTTAAAAGCAAGAGCGCAAGCTCCATTGAACGATGAGGTGCTGAAGTTGTTAAAACAAACGCGCCAAACCCAAAGCACCATGCTCAGGGCGATGTGGTTGTCTGTGGGCTTTGTCGTTGGGGTCTTGCTCATGCAGTGGGTGTTTCAAGTGTCTTGAGGGCTTGAAGGCTTGAGGGCTTGTCGATTGGGGTCGCCTTTCGCTCTTTAAAAGCTCAAGCGGTCTTTCTGAGCCCAGCCGCCGGTGAATGAAAGGATGGATGGAAGATGTTGCTTTTTTTGGTCGTTCTTTATTTGTTGCTCACCATTGCCATTGGTTTGGTGGCGGCCAGGCGTGTAAAAAACGCCTCGGACTTTGCCATCGCGGGTCGACATTTGCCCATGGTCATGATCGTCACCACCACCTTTGCAACCTGGTTTGGATCGGAGACGGTGTTAGGAATTCCCGCTAAATTCGTCAACAGTGGTCTGAGTGGGGTTGTGGAGGACCCCTTTGGTGCGGGCCTGTGTTTGATTTTGGTGGGGCTTTTCTTCGCCTCCAAGTTGTATCAAATGACCTTGCTCACCATCGCTGACTATTACCGCGAGCGTTACGGCAAACAGGTGGAGGTCGCATGCACCATCATCATCATGATCAGCTATCTGGGATGGGTCTCTGCTCAGGTGAGTGCTTTGGGCTTGGTCTTCAATGTGCTCTCTGATGGCGCCATTGGCATGCCGCTTGGCATGTGCATCGGTGTGGTGTCGATTTTGGCCTACACTTTATTTGGTGGCATGTGGTCGGTGGCCATCACGGACTTTATACAGATGATCATTTTGGTGGTGGGCTTGAGTGTGCTGGCGGTTTTCTCAAGCGACTTGGCAGGCGGGGCAGACAAGGTCATGGCGCTTGCCATGTCCAAAGACTTGTTTCATTTTTTGCCGCCCAGCAATGTGCACGATGTGTTGTTCTTTATCGCATCCGGTGTCACCATCATGTTTGGCTCCATTCCACAGCAAGACGTGTTTCAAAGGGTGATGTCTGCCAACAACGTGAAGTCTGCGACGCGCGGTCCAGTGATTGGTGGGGTGTGCTACATCCTATTTGCCTTTGTGCCGATGTTTTTGGTGGTCAGTGCCTTGATCATCATGCCAGAGCAAGCGGAGCAATTGATCAAAGAGGATCCACAGCGCATTTTGCCCACCCTGGTCATGCAAAAAATGCCCTTTGTCATGCAGGTGATTTTCTTTGGCGCACTGCTCTCAGCGATCAAATCCACGGCCTCAGCGACGCTTTTGGCGCCCAGTGTCACCTTCACAGAAAACATCTGGCGACAGTTTCATCCCCACATGAGTGATCGACAAGCGCTCAAGGCCATGCGTGTGACCGTGTTGTTGTTCAGTTTGTTGGTGCTCCTCTACGCCATCTCCATGCAGGGCACAAGCATTTATGAGATGGTCTCAGGTGCTTACCAAGTGCCCTTGGTGGGGGCCTTTGTGCCGCTTCTTTTTGGTCTGTATTGGCCCAAAGCCAACACCCAAGGCGCTGTGTTTTCCATGGCCTTGGGGCTCTTGACTTGGTTGGTGTTGTTGGCAACGCCTTTGGGGGATGAAATGCCCGCTCAGTTGGGCGGCCTTTTGGGCGCATTCTTGGGCATGTGGGTGGGCAGTCTGGGCCCTCAATGGCTGCCCAACTCAAGAAGCTCACACCACAAACACCTGGGCATGGATGCCTAGTCACTGGGCGTGGACTTGGGGCCAGGTGGTGTTTTTAAACACTTTTTCCTTCAGGCGCAGACCCAATTGTGTCTGAGGGCGGACCAAAGGGTGGGGAAAAAGTGCCATGGGCACTATAATTGATGATTTTCTTCACCAGTCATTGCCATGCCTATTTATGCCTATAAATGCGGATCCTGCGGCTTTGCCAAGGATGTTTTGCAAAAGTTGTCCGATGCCCCTTTGAGCACTTGTCCTGAGTGTTCTCAGCCCGCCTTCACCAAACAAGTCACAGCGGCGGGTTTCCAATTGAAGGGCTCGGGTTGGTATGTGACCGATTTCAGAGGCGGCCCACAAGACAAGGCCGCTCTTGGTGCCGTGGGCGGGGTTGAGAGCAAAGCGGGGGGCGCTGAGGCAGGTGCCACCCCCAAAGACAGCTCGGGGTCTGCAGCGCAGTCATCGGGCGCAGAAAGCTCAGCGTCTAAAGGCGCGAGCAGCGCGGGCGCTTCCACAGGGGCCTCTGCCAGTGCCAGTTCTCCAAGCACCAGCTCTCCAAGCACCAGCTCTACAAGCACCAGCTCTACAAGCAGCTCGAGCTCCTCCTCAACACCCAGCGCTTGATCGTCTTTTGGGTGCCTAGATTCAAGACTTACATCCTGCCTTCACAAGAAAAACTTCTGGCACCACTTTGACCCACTAACATGCACATCAAAAAACACATCATCGCGGGCCTCTTGGTCTGGCTCCCCTTGGCCATCACCGTCTGGGTGCTTTTGTGGTTGGTGGGTTTGTTTGACGCTGTGTTTGCCGCCTTTTTGTCGGGCCTGGGCTCGGTGCTCTCAACGGAGAGCGAAAACAGCTTGCAGTTTTTGCGTGAAGTGCACGGCCTTGGTGTGGTGCTGGTCTTTGGGGTCTTGATCCTCACCGGCGCCTTTGTCTCCAATGTCGCGGGACGCTGGTGGGTCAAGCAGTGGGACAATCTCTTTAACCTGATTCCCATCGTCAAGAGCATTTACACAAGCGTTAAAAAAGTCTCCAACACCCTTTTTTCCTCCAATGGCAATGCGTTCAGAAAAACCTTGTTGATCCAGTATCCGCATGCTGGCGCTTGGACCATTGCCTTCCAAACGGGGGCCCCGTCTGGAGAGGTGGCGGATCTGTTGGGCGACGGCATGCTTTGTGTCTACGTGCCCACCACACCGAACCCGACCAGTGGATTTTTTTTGATGGTTCATCAAAGGGATGTCAAGGAGTTGAGCCTGAGTGTCGATCAGGCCTTGACCTATGTCTTGTCCATGGGTGCCGTTGCACCCGATGAGGTGGTCAATGAGACCGCGTCCGAGAAAAATGCGCCCAGCGCAGAGTAGTCCTTTGAACAAAGAAGTGACTTGATCTATTTTTAAGAGAATTGAAACAGAAAGAACTTTGAACATGTCTATGCGTACTCATTATTGTGGAATTGTTACAGAAGCTTTGATTGGTCAAACCGTGACCCTGTGTGGTTGGGTCAA
>CANBTT010000051.1 GCA_947372465.1 Burkholderiales bacterium
AAATCGAGCGGGCCTTCAAACGCCTCCAAGAAAACTTCCAACGCATCCGGTGGAATGTACAAATCCTGGGGCATGGAGAACAAGGGTTCGCCATAAAGTTTTGCCAAGGCCACTTTGTCAATCACACTGGGCATTTGGTCTTCGGCGTCTTGACCTGTGGGGCTCAAAGCTTGCGCCAACTCTTGCTCGAGTTGATCCAAAGCGCCTTCAACCGATGTGCCCGCGAGCACGGCCCGCGCATGCGCCTCTAGCGGCGTGCTCGCAGCTTGCGGGGCATCATCAAAGGCGTCGGGCGATTCAGACATGCGGATAAATATTTAAATGCGGTGCAAAGGGTCGCAAGGCGCTTGACAGCCTTTAAGCATTGGTTTGATAAACATAAGGTTTTTGATCGACCTTGCTCTGCGCAAACTCATCCCATAGTTGTGCATTCATGGGTTGGTCCCAAAGCAATAGACGCCCTTGTCGTTGCTTGCTTTCCAGTTGGGGGTCGGCTTTTTTTAAAGCATCAATGAACTGACTGGCTTCGGAGCTGTAATCTGGGCGTCTAAAAAAGGACATGAGGGCCATCCAGGGTCTGAGGAGAAAGGGGGGGTGCGTCACGTGGTCAAACAATTGACGCCGGTGAACGAACAAGTCCACATTTTAGCGCCTTTAGGACCAAGCTGGGGCTGGCCTTTGGGGCGCATGAGGCCCATCGTGCCAGGGACCCCCCTCTTTGCGCTTGGCAAAGCTTAAAACCGAAGGCTTTTGCCGTGTCTCGTGTGTCTGGGAGATCAGCGAATTCGCATGCCCGCTTGAGCGCCTGGCCAAGGACTCAGCACAAAAACCCCGGGATGCTCTTTCTCATTGCCGTGGCTTGCGGCCAAGACCATGCCCTCGGAGACGCCAAATTTCATTTTCCGTGGGGCCAAGTTGGCCACCATGACGGTGAGTTTCCCAATGAGATCTTCGGGCTTGTAGTGTGCGGCGATGCCACTGAAGACTTGCCGGGTCTTTTCTTCGCCCACGTCCAACTCCAAGCGAAGCAGCTTGGTGGAGCCGGGCACGCTTTCGCAATGCGTGATGAGCGCGATCCTGAGGTCCACTTTGCTGAAGTCCTCGATGCCAATGACACCTTCAAGGGCCGTGCCACCCGGATCCCCCGCCCCTTGATGTGCGGGTGCAGCAGGTGCTGGAACACTTGCACTTGTCGCCTCGGGGGCTTCAAAAAGTTTGTCCATCATCACGGGATCCACGCGTTGCATGAGATGCTTGTAAACACCAATTTCATGGCCTTGTCCCAAAATCGTTTGAGCGCTCGCAAAATCCATGGGTGCGACTTGAAGGAAACCCTCCACCTCCTGCACAAGCGCTGGCAAGACGGGTTTGAGGTAAAGGCTTAGCAAGCGAAAGCTTTCGATGCAGGCACTGCAGACTTGGTGAAGTTGCGCGGCTTGGTCCGCATGCTTGGCCAACTCCCAGGGCTTGTGCGCGTCGACGTATTCGTTGACCCGGTCGGCCAGCAGCATGATGTCTCTGAGCACTTTGCCAAATTCTCTTTGCTCAAAGCTCGTGGCAATGTGCGCAGCACTTTGTTGCAAGTGTTGCACCAAGGCGGCACCTTCTTCGCTCAAGCTGCCCATCTTGCCCTCAAAGCGCTTGCTGATAAAGCCCGCACTGCGAGAGGCAATGTTGATGAATTTGCCAATCAAGTCGGCGTTCACGCGCGCCACAAAATCTTCTGGGTTGAAATCAATGTCTTCAACTTTCGCATTCAGTTTGGCGGCGATGTAGTAGCGCATCCATTCAGGATTCATGCCCAAAGAGAGAAACTTCAAAGGATCAATGCCCGTGCCACGGCTTTTGCTCATTTTTTCACCGCTGACCGTGATGAAGCCGTGCACGAACACATTGCTTGGCGTTTTTCTGTGGCTGAAGTGCAAAGTGGCTGGCCAAAACAAGGTGTGGAAATAGGTGATGTCCTTGCCAATGAAATGGTACTGTTCAACCTTTTCATCGTTCATGTAGTGCTCAAAGCTTCTCGCATCTCCTCTGGCCTTTGGGCCCCCTTTGTCAAAATAATTTTTCAAAGAGGCCAAGTAGCCAATGGGGGCGTCCAGCCAGACGTAGAAGTATTTGCCCGGCGCATTGGGAATTTCAATGCCAAAGTAGGGCGCGTCTCGACTGATGTCCCAGTCCCCCAAGCCACTCTTGCCCTCTTCATCGGGTGTGAGCCATTCACGCACCTTGTTGGCCACCTCACTTTGAAGCTTGCCGTCTTGGGTCCACGCCTGAAGAAAAGCCAGACACTTGGGGTCTGAGAGTTTGAAGAAATAGTGCTCCGAAGTTTTTAACACGGGCGTGGCACCGGAGAGCGTGGACCTTGGGTTTTTGAGCTCTGTTGGGCTGTACACGGCGCCACAATTTTCACACGAGTCACCATACTGGTCTTGCGAGCCGCATTTGGGGCATTCGCCCTTGATGAAGCGGTCGGGCAAGAACATGGACTTTTCTGGGTCAAAGAACTGCTCGATCGTTTTGGTGGTGATCAGACCTTCTTTTTGAAGTTCAAGAAAAATTTCTTTGGCCAAGGCATGGTTCTCTGGGCCATCGGTCGAGTGCCAGTTGTCAAAGGCCACGTGAAAGCCGTCCAAGTATTGTTGACGACCTTGCGCAATGTCGGCGACAAATTGCTGCGGTGTTTTGCCAACCTTCTCGGCGGCAATCATGATGGGCGCACCGTGTGCGTCGTCGGCCCCTACAAAGTAGACTTGATGGCCCTGCATGCGTTGGGCGCGGACCCAAATGTCAGCCTGGATGTACTCCATGATGTGGCCAATGTGAAAATTTCCATTGGCATAGGGCAAAGCGGTGGTGACAAACAATTGGCGTACGGACATGGCTCACTCATATTTTTGGGTTCAAGGGGGTGATTTTAGAGTGTTTAATGCCTGGATGCCGCGCAGCGGCCTCAAGGAGCGCACAAAATCAAGATAACTTTGGGGTCTGCGAAACATGGCAAGCAAGCGCCTCAAAGGGTTATCGAAGTTTCGTTAGACTCTAGGTCTGTGATGGGTTTAAATAAATGGAGAATTTGATGCCTTTGAACGAGCAAATGGTCTTGCAAGTCTTGCGCGATGTCGTGGATCCCTTCACGGGACAGACCTTTATGGCCACCAAGTCGATAAAGAATGTGCGCATTCAAGGCAATGATGTCGCTTTGGAGTTGGTGTTGGGCTATCCCGCCAAGAGTCAATGGCCCGAGCTCAAGCGCCGTCTTCAAGCGCAATTGCAAACCCTGCCCAATGTGGGACAAGTCTCCATTGCCGTGAAAACGCAGATCTCAGCCCATGCCGCGCAGCGTGGTGTACAACTCTTGCCTCAAGTCAAAAACATCATTGCCGTGGCCTCCGGCAAAGGCGGGGTGGGCAAGAGCACCACGGCGGTGAATTTGGCCCTGGCTTTGGCCCAAGAGGGCTCGCGCGTGGGTTTGCTGGACGCGGACATTTATGGCCCAAGCCAGCCCATGATGATGGGCTTGCATGAGCGCCCACAAAGTGAGGACGGTAAAACCATGGAGCCCCTTCAGAACCACGGGATTCAAGTCATGTCCATTGGGTTTTTGGTCTCGCCAGAAGAGGCCACCATTTGGCGCGGTCCCATGGCCACACAAGCCTTGGAGCAGCTTCTTCGGCAAACCAATTGGAAAGATCTGGACTATTTGATCGTGGACATGCCGCCAGGCACGGGCGACATTCAACTCACCTTGAGCCAACGCGTGCCGCTCACGGGCGCGGTGATCGTCACCACGCCTCAAGACATTGCGCTCTTGGATGCGAAAAAAGGCATCAAGATGTTTGACAAAGTGGGGGTGCCCATTTTGGGGCTGGTGGAGAACATGGCCGTTCACATCTGCTCTCAGTGCGGGCACCATGAACATATTTTCGGGCAAGACGGTGGTCAGCACATGGCCAAACAACTCGAGATCGATTACCTGGGCGCCTTGCCACTGGATATCAAAATTCGACTTCAAGCCGATAGCGGCCAACCCACTGTGGTGGCCGATCCACAAGGGGAGTTGGCCCAGATGTACACCGCCATGGCGCGCGCATTGGCCATCAAAGTGGCGGCCAAGGCACGCGACTTTTCTTCCTTGTTTCCCAGCATCACCATCTCAAAAGGGACTTAAGTCGACTGCTGCGAAGCCAAGTCGTCGGATTGAAACTGCAGCCTTGCCAACTTGGCGTACAGGCCACCCAGGGCCAAAAGCTCCTCGTGCTTGCCGCTCTCAACGAGCCTTCCGTTTTCAAGCACCAACAAGGGGTTGGACTTTTTGACCGTTGAGAATCGGTGCGCAATCACCAAAGTGGTACGGTCTTCTTTTGCCTTGTCCAAAGCGAGTTGGACCACCCGCTCGCTGTTGGCGTCCAGCGCGCTGGTGGCTTCGTCCAAGAGGAGCAAGGGGGGGTTCTTTAAAATCGCCCGTGCAATGGCAATGCGCTGCTTTTGCCCCCCCGAGAGTCGCACCCCCCGTTCGCCCAAATAGGTGTCATAGCCGTCGGAGAGTTGCTCAATGAACTCGTCCGCATAAGCCGCCTTTGCCGCCCGGTACACCTCTTGCTTGCTGGCGCTGGGTTTGCCGTAAAGAATGTTTTCATAAGCGCTGGTTGAGAAAATCACCGGCTCTTGAGGCACAAGTCCGATGCGCTCTCTCAGGTCTTTGAGGCCCAAGTGTTGAATGGGGACCCCATTGAGTCGAATCTCCCCTTCTTGTGGATCATAAAAGCGCAGCAACAGAGAAAATACACTGGTTTTGCCCGCCCCACTGGGCCCTAAAAGTGCCGCGTTTTCACCCGCTTGGATGCGTGCACTCAAATGGGAAAGCGCCGCGCGGTCGGGTCTTGAGGGGTAGTAAAACGTGACGTTGTTGATCTCCAAATCGGCCCCGCCACTTTGGCGAGAAATGATCGCCGCTGAGGTCGGCTCCAACACGGGCGAGCGGGTGTTGAGCAGCTCAATGAGACGCTCTGTTGCGCCCGCGGCACGCAACAAATCGCCATAAACCTCCCCCAGCACAGCAAACGCACTGGCGAGCAACAAGACGTAGACCAATGTTTGCCCCAGTTGACCCGCGCTCAGTGTGCCCTCCATGACCGAGAGCGCACCTTGGTACAGGCCCCAAAGCAAGGCCGCACTGGTGGTGGTCAAAATGAAGGCGACCAATAAAGACCGGGCCTTGACACGTTTGATGGCCGTGAAGAAGGCCTGCGCACTGGCGGCCTCATAGCGCTTGGCCTCGCGATCCTCGGCCGTGTAACTTTGGACCACTGGAATGGCGTTGAGCACCTCTTGGGCAATGGCCGAGGTGTCGGCGACTCTGTCTTGAGAGGCGCGCGAGAGTTTTCTCACCCTTCGACCCAAGGCCACACTGGGAGCGATCACCACCAACAAGAGCGCAATGACTTGAAGCATCAAAAGCGGATTGGTCAAAATGAGCATCAACAAGGCGCCCACCCCCATGACCAAGTTTCTCAGTCCCATGGACAAAGACGAGCCCACCACGGTTTGCACAAGCGTCGTGTCTGAGCTCAACCGAGAAAGCACCTCTCCCGTTTGCGTGACCTCAAAAAAAGCAGGGCTTTGCTTCAAGACATGCGCATACACCGTTTGCCTCACATCACTGGTGATGCGCTCGCCCAGCCAGCTCACCATGTAAAAGCGAGCGGAGGAAAAGATGGCCAAAGCAACGGAGACCCAAAAGAGCAAAAAGAAATGCCAAGTCAATTCAGACCTGTCGCTTTCAGCACTCAGGCCCTGATCGATCAAGAGTTTGAGCGCATAGGGAAAACAAAGGGTTGAGGCCGCGGCCAAAATCAAGAAAATACCCGCCCACAGAACTTGCACGCGGTAGGGCTGAATGAAGGGCATCAGTCCCAGAAGGCCAGGCAAGCGAGGTTTTTTGATCTTTGCCACCTCTTCGGGGTTGAGGTTTTCTGATGAAAGAGGAGGGTTGGCGCTGCTTTTTTGGGGGTTTGAATCTGTCATGAAGCGATTTTCACTCATTTGAGTGGGTTTGCGCTTGGCCTTGAGAAAATCTTGTCCCTGTGATTCACAGACGCGTTTGAGAACGTGACACAATGGCGTTCATGCAATTGAACGAAGAAACCATTGAATCGGCGCCAAAGCCAGCGGCCAGCTTGGTGCTTTTAAGAGATGTGCGTCATGAGGGTCTTGAGCGCATGGAGGTGTTCTTGATGAAGCGCCACAGTGCCTCCAAAGTGCTCGGCGGCGCGTATGTTTTTCCAGGCGGCAAATTGGACGATGACGATAGGGCGCTTGTCGTGTCTGAGCAATTGGTGCAGTCGGCGAGCGACTTGCACCAGCAACTCCAAGAGCCAGAGCAAAGCCCGCACGGCGCCGCGGCTTTGTATGTGGCCGCACTTCGCGAGGCCTTTGAAGAGTGCGGTGTGCTTTTTGCCAAGCACAAAGAAGCCGGCAAAGAGATTGATTTTTTGCAGACCGCAAAGCTTTTGAGCGCACACGTTCAGCAAGGCCTGCCTTTTTCTCAGGCATTGCGTGAAATGGCGCTGCTCTTGGACACCCAGGCCTTGGTGCCTTGGGCCCGATGGATCACCCCCAAAACACCCACCGTCAGCAACCAACGCTTTGATGCAAGGTTTTTTATTGGTGTGATGCCCAAAAATCAAACGGCGCTCCATGACAACTTTGAGACCACGCACAGCACGTGGATCACGCCCAAAGAGGCGCTTGAATCGTATTGCAACAAAGAAATTGAGTTGGCAGCACCCCAAATCATGAGCTTGATTGGTTTGAGTGCTTTTGCATGCACGGCCGAAGTGGTGGCACACGCCAAAGCGCAAAGACCGCCTAAAATTGAACCGCATTCCACCACCATTGATGGCGTCAGGGCCGTTTGTTTTCCGGGGGATGCTTTGCACCCCTTGGGCGATAAAATATTGCACGGCCCCACGCGTCTGTGGTTCAAGGCGGGTCGTTTTGAGCCCACAGAGGGCTTGGACCGTTTGTTGATGGATTTTTAACACAGAGGTGCATGATGGGCTTATTGATATTGGGTTTGTTGGTGTTCTTGGGGGTTCACTCCTTGAGAATTTTCGGTGAGTCTAGGAGAACGCATTACGTCACGGTGCTGGGTGAGAAAAAGTTCAAAGCGCTCTACTCCCTTTTGTCACTGATTGGTTTTTTGATCCTGGTCGCAGGCTTTTCCCAAGCAAGACTCTCACCCGAGTGGATCTGGGTGCCGCCTGCTGCGGCCAAGCACGCCATGTTTTTCTTGATGTGGATCGCTTTTGTCTTGTTGGCAGCAGCCTACATCAATGGCAACGTCATCAAAGATCGCATTGGACACCCCATGGTGGCGGGGGTGAAGGTGTGGGCCCTTGCGCATTTGATCGTCAATGGGCAAGCACACCAAATCGTGCTCTTTGCTGCTTTTTTGATCTGGGCGGTCCTTGGGTTTAGCGCGTCGAGAAGGCGTGACAGACGGGCTCGCTTGGCGCTTGAAGAGCAGGGACTGCCCCCTCACCCCAAGGCCCCAGTTTCCAAGGCGGCCAATGGTTTGGTGCTCACCATCGGCACCCTTGCCTGGATGCTGTTCATGGGATGGGGCCACAAGTGGCTCATTGGCGTGAGCCCCTTTGTCTTGAGTGTGGCGGGTTGAGGCAATTTGTTCACAAGTGAGGTTTTTTGGGGTTTACCTCATTTGAAAGCCCGGTGTTCAAGCCCACAATGAGATCCGCAGGTCTTGCCAAAGACCTCGCGCGTGTTCGACGCCCAATTTTTGAGGGAGATTTAATCATGACAAAGATGCATTCAAAGCGTCAAGGTTTTGCTTTGACCGTGGCCTTGGCCCTGGCTCTGGCCTGTTCAATGCCGCAAGTGCAAGCGCAAGTGCAAGCGCAAGCTCAGGTGTTTCCCTCCAAGCCCATTCGTCTTGTGTGCCCTTTCCCTGCGGCCGGTGCGGTTGACATTGCCGCTCGCGCCATCGCACTGGAGTTGTCGAAAAACTTGAACCTCCCCGTCACGGTTGAGAACCGACCCGGTGCAGGAGGCAACATCGGCTCTGCAGAGGTGGTGCGTGCCGCGCCCGATGGCTACACATTGCTCATGACCACCTCAGGCATTCAAGCCATCAATCCGTTTTTGTACAGCAAAATGCCCTTCGATCCCAACAAGGATTTGCAGCCGGTCTCCGTTTTGGTGTCGCTCAACAACGTCTTGGTGGTCAACCCCGCTGTGAAGATCTCCTCCGTCAACGACCTGATTGCACAAGCAAAAGATCAGCCGGGCAAGCTCAACTACGCCTCCAGTGGCAGTGGGACCAGCATTCACATGTCGGGTGAGATGTTTAAATTCATGACCGGGATCAATTTGATTCACATTCCCTACAAGGGCAGTGCGCCCGCGGTCACGGATTTGCTGGGTGGGCAGGTCATGATGATGTTTGACAACATCCCCTCATCCATGCCGCACATCAAATCGGGAAAGCTCAAAGCGATCGCAACGACTGGGGCCAAAAGAGACCCCTCTTTGCCCGATTTGCCAACCATAGCCGAGGCGGGTGTCCCCGGCTATGAAGCCGGCGTGTGGTTTGGCGTGATGGCGCCCATGGCGACACCCAAGGACATCATTGCCAAGCTCAATGCGGACATCGTGAAGGCCGCCAAAGCACCCGACTATGTCAAAAAGATGAACGAACAAGGCTACATCGTGCTTGCAAGCTCGCCCGAGCAAATGGGCGAGATGAGTCGCTCTGAGTTTGCACGCTGGGGCCCCATTGTCAAAGCCTCAGGTGCCAAAGCTGAATAAGCCAGGGGGGGCCATCTGAGAGGGCGCTCGGGAGCGACGGTTTAAAATAGACCTCAAAAACCCTTTGCTTTGACCTTAATCAGATCTCTTGGGGCCATGTTGCATTAAACTGTCTGACAGAAATGCAACGTTCAACCCTTTCCTCTCTTGTTATGCCAGCTCCCCAGACTGTTCGAGCGCTCAAAAGTCGCAACACCCCTCACCTCTCGATGATGATCATCCCACGATGCTAAAAGCCCATCAATTAGGGGCCAAAAAGGGCCGCGTGACCTTGTTTGAAGACGTGAACTTTGAGTTGCTTGCTGGGCGGTGGCTTTATTTGTCGGGGGGCAATGGTTCAGGAAAAACCACTTTGCTCAGAATTCTTTGTGGCTTGGGTGTGCCTGAGAGCGGCCAAGTGCTGTGGAGAGGTGTGCAGACCCAAATCGATGCCAGCAGCTTGCACCAAGAGATGATGTATTTGGGCCATGCACTGGGCCTCAAAGAGGAGTTGAGTGCACTGGAGAATTTGCGTTTTTTTGCTCAAATGATGCAAAGGACATTTGATGTTGACAAAGCCCTTGACGTATTGGCCAGCTTGGGGCTCAAAGGTCGAGTGCATTTGCCTCTTCGGGTCTTGTCCCAAGGACAAAAAAGACGAGTGGCACTGGCCAAGCTCTTTCTCCATCAGACGAGCTTGTGGATTTTGGATGAGCCTTTTGTGGCACTGGATGCGCAAGGGCTCAGGGTCTTGGTTCAAGCCATTGAGCAGCACTTGCAAAACAAGGGGCTTTTGGTTTACACCAGCCACCAAAGGGTTGAGATCGATGCGCCCGGTTTGGAAGTGAGCTTGCAGCCATGAGTGTTTTTTTGAGTTTGGTGCAAAGAGATCTGCTCTTGGCGTTTCGTCGACGCACGGAAGTGTTGACAGGCCTGTTCTTCATGGTGATTGTGGCGAGCTTGTTCCCCTTGGCCATTGGACCAGAGATGGACTTTCTGCGCAGAATGGCGCCCGGCATTTTGTGGATTGGCGCACTGCTGAGCTCCTTGCTCAGCTTGCCAAGGCTGTTTGAGGCCGATTTTTTGGACGGCAGCTTGGAGCAGTTGGTGCTCTTGCCCTCGAGCTTGGCGATGAATGTGAGCGCCAAAATGCTGGCGCATTGGCTGTTGAGTGGCTTGCCCTTGGTGTTGTTGGCGCCCCTCTTGGGCCTGCAGTTTGATTTGAAGCCTGATGTGCTTTGGAGTTTGATGCTCACCTTGCTGATTGGCACGCCTGTATTGACTGCCTTTGGGGCCATTGGGGCGGCCCTCACGCTTGGGGTCAGGGGTGGGGGGGTGTTGTTGTCCTTATTGGTGTTACCCTTGATGGTGCCGGTGCTGGTTTTTGGCACAGGTGCGCTAGAGGCGCAACTGGGTGGCTTGGGGCTTCAAGCGCATCTGTCACTCATGTTGGCGTTGATGCTGACAAGTCTTGCGCTGAGTCCCTTTGCCTGTGCGATGGCCATCCGGTTGGCTGTCGAGTCGTGAGCTGTGTGTGAACTGTGTATGAACTGTGTGTGAGCTGGTTTTTTCCTTGTTGAACATCTAAAGATTTGGTCATGAGTATTCATTGGTTTCATTTTGCAGCGCCGCAAAACTTCTTTCACCTGTGCACAAGGTTGTGGCCTTGGTTTGCATGGATTGCAACGGGCCTGGCCCTGTGGGGTTTGTGGCTGGGCCTGGGTGTGGCGCCCATTGATGCGCAACAAGGCGAAGGGTACAGAATTATTTTTGTGCATGTGCCGGCCTCCTGGATGTCAATGGTGATTTATTTGGCCATGGGCTTTTGGAGCGTCATGGGCTTGACGTTCAAGACCCGTTTGTCAGGCATGATGACCCAAGCACTCGCGCCTACGGGTGCCATCTTTGCCGCCTTGTCTTTGTGGACCGGTGCCTTGTGGGGCAAGCCCATGTGGGGCACTTGGTGGGTGTGGGATGCAAGGCTCACGTCGGAATTGATTTTGTTTTTCTTGTACATCGGCTTCATTGCGCTCACCTCTGCCATTGAGGACGTCAAGCGCGCAGAGCGCGCAGGGGCCTTGATCTCGATCGTGGGTTGCATCAATGTGCCCATCATTTATTTTTCAGTGAAGTGGTGGAACACCTTGCACCAGGGCGCCAGCGTCTCCATGACACAGTCGCCCTCCATGGCGCGGTTGATGCTGTGGGCCATGCTCTTGATGGCCCTGGCTTTTTGGTCCTATACCGTGGCCATTGTGCTCTACAGGGTCAGAACCCTCATCTTGCAAAGAGAGCGCGACAGCCATTGGTTGAGGTCGTGGGTGGAGCAAGCGCAGGGCGCGAAAGTGAGTGGGGGCTAAGATGGAGTTGAATGTCTACACCGTGCATTGGTCCACGTGGGGCGATTTTTTCGCCATGGGCGGCTATGGTTTTTATGTTTGGGGCAGCTTTTTGGCTTGCGCCCTTTTGCTCTTGATCGAAAGCGTGCAAGCGCACCGTGCGTGGCTTGAAGAGCTTGAGAGTTTGGAGCAGGCGTACGAGCTTGATGAAGGTTTGGCCAAGTTAAAGGGTGAGAAGTCATGAGCAAACGGGGCAAGCGTTTTTTGTTGATCGCGCTGGGCATTGTGCTCTTGGCCTTGGTGGTTGCCTTGGTGCTCAATGCGTTTAAAAGCAATTTGGTCTTTTTCTTCACGCCCACACAAATTGCCCAGGGTCAAGCGCCCAAGGGGCAAGCGTTTAGGGTGGGCGGCATGGTCAAAGAGGGCTCTTTAAAACAAGTGGATTTGAGCCATGAATTTGTGGTGACCGACAACGAGCGGGATGTTCAAGTCGTGTACAAGGGACTCTTGCCAGATTTGTTCAAAGAAGGCAAAGGCGTTGTTGCGCAAGGGGCGATGGGTGAGAATGGGGTTTTTGTGGCCTCTCAAGTTTTGGCCAAACACGATGAGAACTACATGCCGCCTGAAGCAAAGGCGGCGATGGACCAAGCGGCCCTTCGCAAGGCCGCACAAAGTGTCAATGCGCCTTGAGGTGAGGGAGGCGAACATGCATTCTAGGCTTGATCAACGCACAAACAAGTGCACAACGGTGTGCGCGGCCAAGGCGCCCGCACAGAGCAATAAAGGGATTTCTTATGTTGGTTGAAGTCGGTCATTTTGCTTTGATATTGGCCTTTTTGGTGGCCATCATTCAAGGCGTGTTGCCCCTGATTGGCGCGGCACAAGAGCGCGTCGCACTTCAAGCCCTGGCCAGGCCCAGTGCGTACGTGCAATGGGCCTTGATTGGCCTGTCCTTTGTGTGCCTGGAGTGGGCCTTTTTGAACAACGACTTCTCCGTCGCTTATGTCGCCGAGCACTCCAATCGGCTCTTGCCCAAGCCCTATCAGTTCGCTGCACTTTGGGGCGGGCATGAGGGCTCTTTGTTGCTCTGGGTTTTCTTGCTGGGTTTTTGGGCCTGTGCAGTTGCTTTGTTTTCTAAATCTTTGCCCTTGGCCATGGTGGCTCGTGTGCTGGGTGTGATGGGCCTGATTTCGACAGGATTTTTGGCCTTCATTTTGTTCACGTCCAATCCCTTTTTGCGGCTTTTGCCAGCTGCGCTCGAAGGGCGAGACTTGAATCCCTTGCTGCAAGATCCTGGTCTTGTCATTCACCCCCCCATGCTCTACATGGGCTACGTGGGCATGTCGGTCGCGTTTAGTTTTGCAATTGCTGCGCTCTTGGCGGGTCGACTGGATGCGGCATGGGCGCGTTGGTCAAGGCCTTGGACCGTGATCGCTTGGACGTTTTTAACGCTTGGCATTGGTCTAGGTTCTTGGTGGGCTTATTATGAATTGGGTTGGGGCGGCTGGTGGTTTTGGGACCCTGTGGAGAACGCCTCCTTCATGCCTTGGTTGGTGGGGACGGCTTTGATTCACTCGCTCATGGTGACGGAGAAGAGGGGGGTCTTCAAAGCGTGGACCGTGCTGTTGGCCATTGCAGCTTTTTCACTCTCTCTCTTAGGAACGTTCTTGGTGCGTTCAGGCGTTTTGACCTCGGTGCATGCATTTGCAACGGACCCCACCAGGGGTGTTTTTGTGTTGATCTTCTTGGCCTTGGTGGTGGGCTCTTCGCTCATGCTGTTTGCATGGCGAGCGCAGGCGGTGACGGAAAATGCGAGCATGGGTTTGCTCTCAAGAGAGACCTTCTTGCTCGTCAACAGTGTGCTCATGAGTGTGGCCACCTTGGCCGTTCTTTTAGGGACCCTTTACCCTTTGATTGTGGACGCCTTGCAGCTCGGCAAATTGTCTGTGGGCCCCCCTTATTTTGACGTGGTCTTTGCGCCGCTGATGGTGCCTGTGCTGTTCATCATGGTGCCAGGCAGTTTGGCGCGCTGGCGGCAAGCGCAGATGAAGGACTTGTTGCCACAACTCCTTTGGCCGCTTGTTTGGGCTTTGGTCTTCGCTGTGGGTTTGTCGCTTTGGATGGGCCGTGTATCAAGTGGCGTGCTGCTCGGCTTTTCACTGGGCGGCTGGGTGGGGTCGGCCGGATTGATTCAAATGTTCAAACGCATCCACATGCCTGGGCGCATTGGGGGGTCGTTTTGGGGCATGCAATTGGCCCATTTGGGTTTGGCCATCGTGGTGGTTGGCATCACGGGTGTGAAGTCCTTTGAGGTCGAAAAAGACGTTCGAATGGGCATTGGAGACCAAGTCACCGTGGACGCCTTTGAGTTCAAGTTGGTGGGCATGACGCAGGTCCAAGGCCCCAATTACCAGGCCACCCGTGCGCAAGTGCAAGTGCTTCGCAATGGCTTGGCGTTCAAAACCCTCTACCCTGAGAAAAGGCGCTATGTCTCGTCTGCCATGCCCATGACCGAGGCGGCCATTGATTCAGGCATCATGCAAGACTTGTACGTCTCCTTGGGAGACGCCTTGAGTGGCCCCACGCCGCAGTGGAGCATGCGTGTGTATTTCAAACCCTTTGTGCCGTGGTTGTGGGCCGGTGTATTGGTGATGGTCTTGGGTGGTTTCTTGGCCGCTTTGGACAAGCGCTACCGCGTGTCACAATCCCAAAAGGGTGCTGTGGTCTGAGAAGGCAAGGCGGCCACTTTGAGTGACGGCCTTGACGTGTGTGATGGGTTGATTGTGCTTTGGCTGTGTCCATGCGCTTTGGAGTGAAGAAGATGAGTCGAAGGAAGTTTTTTTTATTGCCCCTGTTTCTTTTTGTGGGCTTGCTTGTTTTTTTGGCCCTGGGCTTGAGAAAGGATCCCAGAGAGATCCCTTCGCCTTTGATTGACAAAGAGGCCCCCGCGTTTGTGTTGCCCACCTTGAGAGGGCCGGCACAGTTTTCGCCCAAAGATTTTGCGGGCAAAGTCTGGATGTTCAATGTCTGGGCCACGTGGTGTGTGGCTTGCCGCGATGAGCACCCCATTTTGGTGGCCTTTGCGCAAAGAACGGGTGTGCCCATCGTGGGCCTGAGCTACAAAGAAATTCAACCCCAAGACGAAGAGAAAGGTGCCTTGTCCTTTGAAGACAAGCTGAGTTTGGCCAAAAAGAGAAGCGAGGTTTGGCTCAAACGCCACGGCGACCCTTACCAACTCTCGGTGTTTGACTTGGATGGGCGAGTAGGCATCGATTACGGCGTGTACGGGGTGCCAGAGACCTATGTGATCGATGCCAAGGGCGTGATTCGTTATAAACATGTGGGCGCGATGACGGCGGAGTTGCTGGCCAATCAGGTCATGCCTTTGATTCAGTCATTGGCCCCTTCGTCTTAAAACCATTGAAAGTCATTCGTATGCACTTGCCGCTTTGTATGGGAGCCATCCTTTGTCGTTGCCTAGGGCTGCTCATGTGTTTGCTTGCAAGTGCGCCCTTGCCGGCTTGGTCGATTGAAGCGCCCCCTGTGGCCGATGACCCAGTCGTGGAGGCCCGGCTTGTCGAGATCGCACAGGAGCTTCGTTGCTTGGTCTGCCAAAACGAGTCTTTGTCCTCCTCTCGCGCTGAGCTTGCCGAGGATTTGAGAAGAGAGGTTCGATCTCTGATCAGAAAAGGCAGCACGGACCAAGAGATCAAAGACTTTTTGGTGTCTCGTTATGGTGACTTTGTGTTGTACCGCCCTCAAGTCAAGCCTTTGACCTGGGGCCTTTGGTTTGGGCCGGCCTTGGCCCTTTTATTGGGCCTTTGGTTTTTGTTGGCTCATCTTAAACAACGTTTGAAAAACACGCCCCCCTCAACGCATTTGAGCACTGAGGAGCAAGAGCGGTTGAACAAGATATTAAAGGACTGATGTGAGCTCAAGTTTGATCTATTTTCTGGGGGCTACCCTCACTTTGATTCTTTTGGTGATCTTGATTTTTTATTGGCGCGCGCGCAAATTCAGCGCACAAGAAAAAACCCAAGAGGCCTTGCAGGTCAGCCAAGGAAATCCAACGGACACCACACCACAAAGTGCGTCCAGCAAGGAGCTCATCTTGGCGCAGGCTCAAGTCTTCAAAGCCCAAGTTGCAGACCTCGAGCTTGAGCGCTCAAGGGGCTTGATCACGGAGGAGGAGTTTGCCCAGGCCCATGACGAGTTGGCCAGGCGTTTGCTAGAGGACACAGCTGGCGTCTCGGATGCCCCGCAAAGCCCAGGCGAGCTTTTGCACGCAGCACCGAAGGTGTACAAATACAAATGGTTGATGGTCTCTTTGTCGGTGTTTTTGTTTGTGGCTTCCCTGGGCCTTTATTTGACCATTGGTCAGCCCTCTGCGCTGGACCCTCAAGCACTGGTCGATGGCGTTCAAGGTGACGCGGCCTTCAACGAGGCGCAACATGCACGCTCGCCCGAGGTGCTGGCCAAGATGGCCAAAGAGATGCAAGAACGCGTGGACAAGGAGCCCAGCTCTGTGGAGGCGTGGACCATGTTGGCACGGGTTCAAAGAGCGCGTGAAAATTTTGCTGAAGCCAATGAGGCGTTCAAGAAATCCTTGTCGCTCAGCAGCAACGACGATGTGGCCATTGAGCGAGCCGAGGTGCTGGCCATGCTCAATCAAGGTCGCTTTGAAGGTGAAAGCATGCAAATCATTGAGTCTGTCTTAAAGGCAGACCCCGACCAAGCCAACGCGCTGCTGCTCGCCGGCAGTGCTGCGTTTTCTCAAGGCAAGTACCAACTGGCTTTGGAGCGGTGGACACGTGTTAAAAAACAATTGGATCCCAATTCCTCGGAAGCTCAAAGCTTGGACCAAGTCATTGCCTTGTCACAAGAGAAATTGGGCATCAAGCCCGCCCCCGCCTCAGTTGCAGCCAAAGACAAAGCCACAGGTGCAGCCAGCATCAAGGGCCAAGTGGTCTTGGACCCAGCGCTCATGGCAAAGGTGGAGAAAACCGATAGTGTGTTTGTCTACGCCACAGACCCACAAGGCTCACGCATGCCGATTGCCATCTTGAAGACGAAAGCAGAGGCCTTGCCTTTGAATTTTGAGCTCAACGATGAGATGGCCATGTCGCCCGATAAAAAGTTGTCCCAATTCAATCAAGTCTTGGTCCATGTTCGAATTTCAAAGAGCGGGCAAGCCATGCCGCAAGCTGAGGACTTGGGACTCACCACGGGCCCAATTTCCTTGGGCGCTAAAAACTTGCAACTCAAAATCGAAGGCCTGTACAAAGCCAAATGATGGCTCACGAGTGAATCAGCGCTGTCGTGTTTGCAAAAAAGAAGAGGACCCGTGAGGTCCTCTTCTTTTGGTCTTTTGATTTGTAAGTGACAAGCTTGAGAGAAGCAGG
>CANBTT010000052.1 GCA_947372465.1 Burkholderiales bacterium
AGTAGTCCTTTGAACAAAGAAGTGACTTGATCTATTTTTAAGAGAATTGAAACAGAAAGAACTTTGAACATGTCTATGCGTACTCATTATTGTGGAATTGTTACAGAAGCTTTGATTGGTCAAACCGTGACCCTGTGTGGTTGGGTCAATCGCAGGCGCGACCATGGTGGTGTGATTTTTGTGGACTTGAGGGACCGAGAAGGCAATGTGCAAGTGGTTTGTAACCCCTCACGGGTTGAGATGTTTGCGGTGGCCGAGGACTTGAGAAATGAATTCTGTATTCAGGTCAAAGGATTGGTCATGGCGCGCCCTGAAGGCTCCAACAACGACAACCTCAAGAGCGGCAAGATCGAGGTTCACTGTCACGAGTTGCGCGTGCTCAACCCGTCTGTCACGCCCCCCTTTTTGCTGGACGATGAGAACCTCTCCGAGACGACTCGCTTGACCCACCGTGTGCTGGATCTGCGCAGACCCTACATGCAAAACAATTTGATGCTGCGCTACAAGGTGGCGATGAACGTCAGGAAATTTTTGGATGAACACGGTTTCATTGACATTGAAACGCCCATGCTCACCAAAAGCACCCCTGAAGGCGCGCGCGATTACTTGGTGCCCAGCCGTGTACACGATGGCCAGTTCTTCGCATTGCCCCAGTCCCCTCAGCTCTTCAAGCAGCTCTTGATGGTCGCTGGCTACGATCGCTACTACCAAATCACCAAATGTTTCAGAGACGAGGACTTGAGGGCAGATCGGCAACCCGAATTCACTCAGATTGATATTGAGACCTCCTTTCTTGGGGAGGAGGAGATCCGAGAGATGTTCCAAGAGATGATCACGCACGTGTTCAAGCAAGTCTTGAACATCGACCTTGGCGAGTTCCCCATCATGGCTTATTCGGAAGCCATGGCGCGGTTCGGCTCAGACAAGCCTGACCTGAGGATCAATTTGGAGTTCACAGAGCTCACCGATGCCATGGGCACGGTGGACTTCAAAGTGTTCTCTGGACCCGCGACCACACCAGGCGGGCGTGTCGTGGCCCTTCGCATTCCTCAAGGCGGCTTGATGAGCCGCGGAGAGATCGATGGCTACACCGAGTTTGTGAAAATTTATGGCGCCAAAGGCTTGGCTTGGATCAAGGTCAACGATGTCGCTCAAGGGCGAGAAGGCTTGCAGTCGCCGATCGTTAAAAATTTGCATGACGAAGCGCTTCAAACCATTTTGCAAAGAACGGGTGCTCAAAATGGAGACTTGCTCTTCTTTGGCGCAGACAAGGCCAAAGTGGTCAACGATTCCATTGGCGCTCTGCGATTGAAGATTGGCTTGTCTGATTTCGCCAAGACTCAGGGTTTGTTTGAAAGCCGTTGGGCGCCCATGTGGGTGGTGGATTTCCCGATGTTCGAGTTCGACGAGGAGTCAAGTCGCTACACCGCCGTTCACCACCCCTTCACAGCGCCCAAAGATGGCCACGAGGACTGGATGGTCACCGCGCCCGAGAAGTGCATTGCCAAAGGTTATGACATGGTGTTGAACGGCTGGGAGATTGGTGGCGGCTCGGTGCGCATTCACCAAGCCGATGTGCAGCAAAAGGTGTTTGATGCCTTAAAGATCACCCCAGAAGAGGCGCAGTTGAAATTTGGTTTCCTCTTGGATGCCTTGCAATACGGCGCGCCACCCCACGGTGGTTTGGCCTTTGGCTTGGACCGTATCGTGACCTTGATGACGGGTGCGGATTCGATCCGCGACGTGATTGCCTTCCCCAAAACACAAAGGGCGCAGTGTTTGTTGACCCAAGCGCCTTCTCCCGTGGACGAGAAACAACTCAGAGAGTTGCACATTCGCTTGAGGACACCCGCAGCCAGTGCGTCTTGAGGGGCCCATAAAAAAGCAGTGCAGTGACCCAGCACCCGTAAAAAAAGACCGCCTTGATCAGCGGTCTTTTTTTTGCCCTGAGAGACTTGAAGGGCTGAACTTATTTTCTGAGCGCCTCCAGTGTGAGGGAGGGTGTGATGGCATGGGGGTGGGTTCTGAGCTCAATCACTGCACCCTGTTTGGCGCCGATGGCTTGCTTGAAGGCGGCTTCAAAGTCCTCTGTTCGCGTGACCAAGAAGCCGTCCAAGCCGTACGCTTTTGCGAGCGCCACGAAGTCTGGGTTTTCTAGGCTGGTTGCAAACACTTTTCCTGGAAAATTCTTCTCTTGGTGCATTCGAATGCTGCCGTACATGTTGTTGTTGACCACGATGAAGACGATGGCCAGTTTGTACTGTTTGGCCGTGGCCAATTCCTTCTCACTCATCATGAAGCAGCCGTCCCCAGCAAAGCAAATCACCGCTCGATCGGGGTGAGTGATTTTGGCTGCAATGGCCGCTGGGATGCCGTATCCCATCGTGCCACTGGTGGGCGCGAGTTGGGTGCCCAGTTGCCGGTGCTGGTAAAAGCGGTGAACCCAAGCGGTGTAGTTGCCCGCGCCATTGGTGATGATGGTCTCGGGCGGCACGTTGGCGTTGAGCCAATGGACCACGCGGCCAAGATTGACCTCGCCAGGTACATCCGTTGGGACCAAGCTTTCAAGGTAGCGGGCATGGGCTTCATTGGCGTGCTGGCTCCAAGGGGGTGTGCCCTGGGGTTTGAGCGCATGCACGCGACTTGCAAATTCATCCAAGGAGGACTGGATCATCACATCGGCTTGGTAGACGCGGCCAAGCTCTTGAGCGTCGGGGTGCACGTGGATCAATCGCTGACGAGGGCGGGGTGCTTGAATCAGTTGGTAGCCAGAGGTGCTGGTGTCGCTCAGGCGGGAGCCTATGGCCACAATCAAATCTGCACTTTGAATGCTTTTTGCCAAAGACATGCTCACACCAGGGCCCAGTGGGCCTGCATACAAGGCGTGCGTGTTGTCAAAGAGATCTTGGCGTCGAAAGCCCGTGCAAACGGGCAAATGAAAGCGCTCGGCAAACACTTGGATGTTCTTCAATGCAGATGCATGCCAGTCGCTGCCGCCCAAGATCAAAATGGCTTGTTTTGCGTCTTGCAGCATCGCGCTCAATTGATCAAGCTCGCTTTGACGCGGTCCCATGGCGGCCTTTTTGTAGGCGCCCAAATCGGCCACTTGTGCTTTGGCATACAGCAAATCTTCCGGCAAAGCGACCAAGCAAGGCCCAGGTCTGCCCGAGACCGCTGCATGAAAGGCGCGACTGATCACCTCTGGAATGCGTTCGATGCGGTCGACTTGCGCCACTCGTTTGACCACCGTTTGAAACATCTGCACCATGTCCAGGTCTTGCCAGGCTTCTCGTCCTGTGTGTGTGCTGTCGATTTGCCCCACCAGCATGATGAGCGGACTGGAGTCTTGTGCGGCCGTGTGCAAGCCAATGCTGGCCTGCGTGATGCCAGGTCCTCGTGTGACCATGCAAACCCCAGGCTCGCCTGTGAGGCGCGCATAGGCTTGGGCCATGTGTGCGGCGCTGGCCTCGTGTCGACACACCACCACTTCAATGGCTTCTT
Organism: Burkholderiales bacterium; assembly: GCA_947372465.1. Taxonomy (GTDB): domain Bacteria; phylum Pseudomonadota; class Gammaproteobacteria; order Burkholderiales; family Burkholderiaceae_C; genus Limnohabitans. The sequence continues at coordinate 3,502 of CANBTT010000052.1, forward strand.
GTGCCTCACTCAAGGCGTCCAAGATGGGCAAAAAACTTTCGCCAGGCACGCAAAATATTTTTTTAACGCCGTGGATCTTCAGCGCATCGACCAAAATGTGGCCGCCATTTCGGAGGGACAATTGTTCGGTACTCATTCGGCGCTCGCTCCTGATTTTTCAACCACTTTTTTCCAAATGTCTCGCTCTTTGAGCCAAGCTTGTTTCATGTCATTGGGGCTGCCTGGCAGGGTCTCAAAGCTCACCTCTCGCAAACGGGCGATGAACTCTGGGTTGTTCAAAATGGCGTTCAAGTCACGGTTCATGCGAGAGACCACCTCAGAGGACACTTTGCTTTGTGCGACCAACCCAAACCACGCCGATGTGCTCATGTTGGGAAAGCCGCTTTCGCTGACCGTTGGGACCTCGGGCAACTGAAACCAGCGCTTGGCGGACGTCACGGCCAAAGGTTTTAGTTTGCCCGCCTTGATTTGGGGCAACAATTGTGTCAAATTGTCAGTGGTGAACTGAACCTCGCCGCCCAGGAGAGCGGCCATCGAGGGCCCATTGCCTTTGTAAGGGATGTGGGTCAATTCAATGCCAATGTTGGTTTTAAAAAGCTCGTTGAGCAGATGGCCTGCGCTGCCTGAGCTGGAGCTGGAGTAAGTCAAGGGCACACTTTGCGTTTTGCCAAAATGGGCCAACTCTTTGAGCGTGTTCACCGGCAAGGAGGGCGTTGTGACGATCACATTGGGCGTTTGAGCAATGAGCCCAATCGGCAACAAATCGGTGTCTGGATCGTAGCCCATCTTTTTGTAAAGGAACTGGTTGATGGACATCATGGGCAAGGAGGCGACCATGAAGGAGTGGTCATCCAAGGGGGCTTTGGTGAAGGCACTTGCCGCTACGCCACCGCTCGCACCCCCTTTGTTTTCAATCACCACCGATTGGTTCAAGGTCTCTGAGAGTTTGTGCCCTAGGAGTCTGGCCAAGATATCCGTTGAGCCGCCTGCCGGATAGGGCACCAAAATTTTAACGGCTCGACTGGGCCAGTTGTTTTGTGCGAGCGCGGCCAAGGCAAAGAGCGCAAGCACCATCGCAAGTAAGGGTTTTTTCATGAACATGTTGAGTGCGGTGCAATGGGGTGGTCAAGACCACAAAGGGGGTGGGTTAAAAGTTGGCGTGTGTCCTTGGTGCATTCAGGGGCGAGGTCAAAGCACTTCATGAACATCATAGGTGGGACCACTGGCATCGCGCTTGCCCGTTGCGATGCACACAATCTTATTGAGCCAGGCGTATTTCTCGCTGCTGGTCTCAAAGCTTGGCACCATGCGAAAGTAATAGGCTTTGGGGTCGACGCTCTCGCCCCGGCCCAGTCGGTCCATCACCTCTTGCGGCCCATGGCGAACCCCTTGGTAGGACATGAAGATCAATTGATGGTCATCGGTCTCAAGCGTGATGCGAACATCCAAATTGAGCACGCCATCGGGTCTCAAGAGCATCCAGTCGCCCCCAGGCGCTTCGTGCACAGTGCCCTTTAATCGATCGCCTTGAAACTCTCCGCCCGTGACCCGCGCGATTTTGCGAATCCCTCTGGGTGTTTGACCCAAGTCGACGATGCTTGGGACCTTCAAGGTCAGTTGAAAAAGTTCTCGTGTTTGGATCATGGGGGCCTGCCTTTTAAGTCGGAAGAAGAGGGGTGTCAAAAATATTTTCAGATGTGCATTATCATAGCCCCACTTGAAAATAAAACAACGCTCAATGTGAGGCGTTTTAGACAGGGATACCCTTTGATGAGCGCCTTCACGACCTGTGGCACAGTCCAGCCCAATGAGGCGCAAAAGAGACCGATGCTCGCGCCTTGGTGCCCGCCCACCCCATTGCACCCACGTTGAGATGTCCATGGCTTACAAAATTCCCGAGTCTGTGTTGGTGGTGATCTACACCCGCGATTTGGAGGTGCTCATGCTCAAAAGAGCGGACATGCACACTTGGCAATCGGTCACCGGATCCAAAGATTTTTTACTTGAACCTTGGCTCGAAACCGCCAAGCGCGAGGTGCTGGAGGAGACACACATCGATGTCGATTCACCAGGATGCAAACTGCTGGACTGGGGACTGGAAAATTACTACGAAATTTACCCCGCGTATCGCCACCGTTACGCGCCCACGGTGAGCCACAACTTGGAGCGCGTGTTCGGCCTTGAGCTGCCAAGGCAGGTGCCCGTCGTCCTCAGTGCAAGGGAGCACACACAGTTCAAATGGAGGCCTTATTTGGAGGCCGCCGATGAGGTGTTTTCTCCCTCCAATGCAGAGGCGATTTTGCACCTCAAAAACTTCTTGCACGACGACCGCCATCCAAGGGCTCAAGCGCCCAGCAAGAGACCCTAATTTCCCCATTTCTGTGCATTTTTCAATAGACTGTTAACATCGTCACCCTTTCATCCAAAAAAGACCTATTTCAACATGACCCATCCCAAGCCAGATCTAGACGAGGGCGTGCCCGTTTCTGTCAAAATCAGAGAGCGGGTGCTCGCTGCTAAAAAACGCTTTCATGCCAATGACAACATTGCCGATTTCATTGAGCCTGGCGAGCTGGATGCTTTGCTTGATGAAGTCAAAATCAAGATGCAAGGTGTTTTAGACAGCTTGGTGATCGATACCAAAAGCGATCACAACACGGCAGACACGGCCAAGCGAGTGGCCAAAATGTACCTCCAAGAGGTCTTCAAAGGCCGTTACGTGACTGCGCCGCCCATCACGGAGTTTCCCAATGCAGAGCATTTGAACGAGTTGATGATCGTCGGCCCCATCACCGTGCGAAGCGCTTGCAGTCACCATTTTTGCCCCGTCATTGGACAGATTTGGATCGGCGTCTTGCCCAATGAGCACACCAACGTGATTGGCCTGTCCAAATACGCGCGCTTGGCGGAGTGGGTCATGGGTCGCCCCCAAATTCAAGAAGAAGCGGTGGTACAGTTGGCCGATTTGATCCAGGAAAAAACCCAGCCCGATGGCTTGGCCTTGGTGATGCAAGCCTCCCACTACTGCATGGGTTGGCGCGGCGTGAAAGACATGGACTCGCGCATGATCAACTCGGTCATGCGGGGCGCATTTTTAAAGGACGCGACCCTCAGGCGCGAGTTTTTGGCTCTATTGCCTAAGAAGGATTGACCCCTATGCTAGTTCGTTTGTTGTATGTCAGTAAAGCGGTCGATCACCAGGCCGAAAACCACACCGAAGCCATTTTGGCCTCCTCACGGGATCACAATGTCTCCAAAGGCATCACCGGTATTCTTTGTTATGGCGGGGGTATTTTTTTGCAAGCCATTGAAGGCGGGCGCCAACAGGTCAATGAGTTGTACAACTTGTTGGTTCAAGACAAGCGCCACACCGATGTGGTCTTGCTGCATTACGAAGAAATCAAACAACGCCGCTTCAGTGGTTGGACCATGGGCCAAGTCAATTTGGCCAAATTGAACGCCTCCATCGTGCTCAAGTACTCCGAGACGCCCATCTTGGATCCTTACGGCGTCTCAGGCGACGTCTCCTTGTCGCTTTTAGAGGAGCTCATGGCCACAGCCTCCATCATGGGCCGCGCTTAAACGCTTCGGGCCACAACGTGTCCCGATTGCCGGCCCTTTTGGGGTGTGATTTCACCTCCAGTCCGAGCACGCAAAAGCCCATCGTTTTGGCTTGGGCTGAGCTCGTGTCCCCCGGCCTGGTGCAACTCAAAGAGGTCCAACGCATCCAGCAGTTTGATGCCTTTGAGCGAGCCCTTCAGGCACGCCCCCATTGGGTGGGGGGCTTTGATTTGCCTTTTGGCCTGCCCCGAGAGCTTGTGAGCCATTTGGGTTGGCCGCTCAATTATGCAGACTGCATGGCGCATTTTTGCGCCATGACCCGTCAAGAGATCCGCGCGTGCTTTAAAAACTTTTGTGATCAACGACCCGTTGGGGGAAAGTTTGCGCACCGCCAAACCGATCGACCCGCGGATTCCAGCCCTTCCATGAAATGGGTCAATCCGCCTGTCGCCTTCATGATGCACGCAGGCGTGCCCTTGCTGATCAAGGCCGGCGTGAGTTTGGTGGGCCTCATGGCTTTGGACCCTTTGAGACTTGCTTTGGAGGCCTATCCAGGGATGCTGGCCAAAGAAATTTTGGCCCGAAGAAGCTACAAGAGCGATGACAAGTCGCGTCAAACGCCCGAGCGCTTGATCGCGAGAAAGGATGTGATCCATGCCTTGGAGCTTGGGCAAACGCGTTTGAACTTGCGCTTAAAGCTCTCCCACGCGCAGCGTGAGGCGATGATCGAGGACGCGAGTGGGGACACCTTGGATGCCGTGATCTGTGCGGTTCAAGCGGCCTGGGGTCTTGCACAAAAACTCCAAGGTCACCCACTGTACGGCTTGCCTTTGGAGATGGATCCCTTGGAAGGCTGGATTGTGGGCGCTTAAAACGGCTCACGGACTTTTGTACAAGGGCCCTGGGTCCTACAAAGCTTGTGTGTGCCGCGCTCAAACGTGCTCAGCACAGACCACGCAGTTGTGTTGGCGCTTCAAGCGCATTTCGCTGAATCTCATCTGCCGCGCTTCAAGCATCAACAACCGAGCCACAAGGGGCTCTCCCACGCCAGCGAGCACTTTGAGCGCCTCCAAAGCCTGCAGGGCGCCCACCACGCCCACCAAAGGCGCCAAGACCCCAAGGCTTGCACAATTGACTTCCTCCGGCGAGAGATCGGGGGGGAAAAGACAGGCAAAGCAAGGTGAGTGAGGGACTCTGGGATCAAACACACTCATTTGTGCGTCCATTGAAACGGCGCCCGCAAAAATCCAAGGTATTTTTTTCTCAAGGCACACGCGGTTGAGCATGTGTCGGCTGGCAAAGTTGTCGCAACAATCGACCACCAAATCAATGTCCTCAAGCCACTGCGCGAGCAGTTCGCTGCTCGCTCTCACAGCATGCGTGTGCACTTTAACCCCTGGATTCAAACACTGGATGCGCGCTTTGGCCGAACTCACCTTGGTGAGTCCAAGGCTTTGTGAGTCGTGGGCAATTTGGCGCTGCAGGTTGGTCAAGTCGACGGTGTCGTGATCCACCAGTGTGAGCTCTCCCACACCAGAGCTTGCCAAATAAAGCGCAACGGGAGATCCAAGTCCTCCAAGACCCAAAATCAAGACGCGCGAGTGCAGAAGTTTGTCTTGGCCTTCAATGCCCAATTCGGGCAGCAAAATGTGACGCGAATACCTGAGCAGTTCCTCGTCACCCACGGCCTCAGTTCTCCTCTTTGTCTTTGTCCACGCTGCGCTCAGTCTGTGTTTTGCTCGCAATGACCGTCAAGCCTTTGAGGTGGTTGAGGGCTTGGAGGAGTTGGAAGTCCTTGTCACTGCCGTACTCTGGAGGACGTCGATCGGCCACGGGTTTCTTGGACTCTTCTTCTAGACGCTTGAGCGCTGCTTCACGAGCGCGCTCTCTTTCTGCATCCTTCACTTCTTTGCCTTGGCCACTGGTCAAGTGTTTTTCCAAGTCCGCCTCTCGCGTTCTCAAGGCCGCGTAGGGGCTGCCCTCAAGGGTTTCGTCCACCATCACATCGGGCACGATGCCCTTGGCTTGGATGGAGCGTCCGCTGGGTGTGTAGTACCGTGCGGTGGTGATTTTCAAGGCCGTATCGGGCCCCAATTGTTTAACCGTTTGTACCGAGCCTTTGCCAAATGTTTGTGAGCCCAAAATGGTTGCCCGGCGATGGTCTTGCAAAGCACCGGCCACGATCTCACTGGCAGAAGCGGAGCCTTCGTTGACCAAGACGACCATTTTGATGGTCTTGAAAACACCATTGGTTTTTTGTGTCAACTCAGCAATGGGGTCGGACGAGGCGTGGCGTTGGTAAAACTCCGATGACGCTTTGTAGACAAACTTGCTCTCAGCCAGTTGACCATTGGTCGAGACCACGGTCACGTTGTCAGGCAAGAAGGCCGCAGAAATGGCCACCGCCGCATCCAGCAGGCCACCCGGATCGTTTCTCAAATCAAGCACCAGTCCTTGAAGCTTGGGATCTTCTTGGTACATGGCCTCTAATTTTTTGACCACATCTTCAACGCTTCGGTCTTGGAATTGACTGAGTCTGAGCCAAGCGTAACCTGGCTCGATCAATTTGCCTTTGACACTTTGTGTCTTGATCTCTTCTCTGACGATCGTCACGGGGAAGGTCTTGTTCTCTTCTTTTCTAAAGATGGTGAGCACGACTTTGGTGTTGGGCTCACCTCTCATGCGCTTGACCGCTTCATTGAGTGAGAGGCCCTTGACGTTGGTGTCGTCGACCTTGGTGATCAGGTCGCCCGACTTCAAGCCTGCGCGGTAGGCGGGTGAGCCCTCAATGGGGGAGACCACTTTGACCCAGCCGTCCTCGGTGGTGATTTCAATGCCCACCCCCACAAAGCGTCCGGTGGTGCCTTCTCTGAACTCTTTGAAAGATTTTTTGTCAAAGTACTGGGAGTGTGGATCCAAGCTTGAGACCATGCCAGAGATGGCGTCGGTGATCAATTTCTTTTCGTCAACCGACTCCACATAATCGCTCTTGATCATGCTAAAGACCGAGGCGAGTTGCTGCAACTCTTCCAGTGGAAGGGGCGAGAGGTTGCCTCTGGCAATGCCCTCCAAAGACACCGTGGTCATGGCGCCCGCGAAGGCGCCAATTGCAAGCCATGCCCAAATTTTAAGTTTTTGCCCCATGCGACCCCTACCAGGTTAAACAAATCAATGAAGGCCCACAAGCCTGGCAACAGGCCAAGGATGGGCTCAAAAGTACATTATCCACGCAATAGCCTCAAGAAAGAAGCCAGTCCCGTGCAAAGACACCTACTTTTTCAGGGACAAAACCTGATCTTGCGAGCAACAGGCCAGCAGCCAGCTCCAAGCCGCACGGGCGTCTAGGCACATTGGGCGCTTGGGCCTTGGGGCTTTGAAGGAGCTTCCCCCCGGATTTTAGGCCTTTGCTTGCAAATAGTAGTGCTTGATGGGCTTGAGATCGGCGTCAAGCTCATACACCAAGGGCACCCCGTTGGGAATGTTGAGCTCAATGATGTCCGTGTCCGACATCTGGTCCAAGTATTTGATCAAAGCGCGAATGGAGTTGCCGTGCGCCACGACCAGAGGCTTCTTGCCCGCTTTGAGCGCGGGTGCGATGGAGTCGTTCCAAAAGGGCAGGACCCGCGCAACCGTGTCCTTTAAGCACTCGGTGAGGGGGACCAAGGCTTGGTCAATTTTGGCGTAACGCTCTTGGTGTCTTTCCGTTCTTTCGTCCTCTTCGGTGAGGGCAGGAGGGGGAACATCGTAGCTTCTGCGCCAAGCCAGGACTTGCGCATCCCCGTATTTTTTCGCGGTTTCCGCTTTGTTCAGCCCTTGAAGCGCGCCGTAATGGCGCTCGTTCAAGCGCCAGCTGTGCACCACAGGCAACCAAGGTCGCTTCATCGCGTCCAAGCAATGCCACAGGGTGTGAATGGCCCGCTGCAACACGCTGGTGTAGGCCAAATCAAACACGTAGCCTTGTTCGCTCAGCACTTCTCCGCAGAGCTTGGCTTGCTCGACGCCCAAAGGGGTCAAATCAACATCGGTCCAACCGGTGAAGCGGTTTTCTAAATTCCAGGTGGACTCTCCGTGGCGGATCAAAACAAGTGTGTACATTGCTGCTCGAATCTAAGATTGTGAAAGGGTTGGTCAAAAATGTGCTTCTAAATGTGGTACTTTCGCACAAAGTGCGTCGATAGGATTTTAGAATGCGTTTTGTTTCGTTATTTTACCGAGGATCAGCTTTGAAATTTATTATCGACAATTGGATGCTTTTATGTGTGGCCTTGGTCTCAGGTCTTTTGCTGGTCACCCCGGTGTTGCAAGGGGCCATGGATTTGGGTTTGAGCCCCACCTTGGTGGTGCAGATGATGAACAAAGAACGGGCCAATCTGCTGGATGTGAGAACGCTGCCCGAATTCAATGAAGAGCACATTGTGGGCTCAGAGCATCTCGATTTGCTGGAGTTGGAGAGCAAACTCAAGCAAATCCAGAAAAACAAGCAGCAGCCACTCATCATGGTCTGCGCCAGCGGTTCTCGCTCACAAAAGGCGGTGGCCATTGCCAAAAAACTGGGCTTTGAGCAAGTTCACAGCCTCTCAGGAGGGCTTAAAACCTGGAAAGAAGCCAGTCTTCCGACTCAGAAAAACACACTTTGATCAGCTTTTGTTAAAATTTGTTTTTGTGCCACAGCGCAAGATCGACCCCAGCGTGTATCAGACGCCTTGGTTTTTGATGTAGACGCGGCCCACTTGCTTTTTTTATTAGAAAGTCCCTATGCCACCCGTGAAGATGTATACGACTGCAGTGTGTCCTTATTGTGTGAGGGCCAAGCAAATTTTGAAATCCAAAGGGGTCGAAAGCATAGAGGAAGTGCGTGTGGACATGAACCCAGAGGAGCGTCAAAAGATGATGGATCTGACGGGCAGGAGAACTGTGCCGCAAATCTTCATTGGACAAACCCACGTGGGTGGGTGCGATGATTTGATCGCCCTGGATGCCAAAGGGGGCTTGTTGCCCTTGTTGGCCAGTGCCTGAGGGCCAAGCCCTCGCCAGCTGTTTTTTTCACCAGACAGCCCCTGGGGAGAGCGCTTTTGCGCCCATAAGTCCTGCGCTTTAAGGGATAATCCAAGCCGGTCATTGGCTTAAATGTTCAAGCCCCATGAAAAACAAGCGGTCTTCAAGGCGGGCGCTGGCTTAGGGCACAATGGCAATGATCGACGCAATGTGCATGTACCACATGCAGCCCCTCTGACTTGCTCATCTCAAAAGGCAAACCTTTGGGTGCGAACCCCTCTTCATTTTTAGGATCTTTTCATTCATGGCTGACGAGCAAACCCCAGTATTTCAAATTCAACGTGTTTATTTAAAAGACATCTCACTTGAGCAACCCAATTCACCCGCCATTTTGCTCTCTCAAGAGCAACCCAGTGTGGACATTCAACTCCAAGTCGGCGCTGAAACGGTCAATGAAGGGATTTTCGAAATCACCGTGACCGCCACCGTGAGCACCAAAATTCAAGACAAGACCGTCTTTTTGGTTGAGGCCAAACAAGCAGGTATTTTTGAAATTCGCAATGTGCCCCAAGAGCAATTGGGCTCCATCGTTGGGATTGCCTGCCCACAAATTGTCTACCCCTATTTGCGCGGCAATGTGGCCGATTTGATTCAGCGGGCCGGTTTCCCGCCCGTGCATTTGGCAGAGATCAACTTCCAAACCATGTATGAGCAGCAGCAAAACAGTGCTCAAGCCCCCCAAGCCACCCAGTAAGGCTGAATCAGCCCAGTGAGTGGTCGCATTGTTGGCGTTCCTCGTCTTGAGCGAGCTTTTTGAATGGAGCTTTCATCATGAAAATCGCAATTCTCGGCGCGGGCGCGTGGGGCACGGCCTTGGCCATTGCCTTGAGCAAACCCCAGGGCGCTTTGGAGCAAGCCAACACCGTGACCCTGTGGGCCCGAGACGAGGCGTGGCTCCAATCTGCCAAGCGTTCTCGCTCCAATGAGCGCTATTTGCCGGGGATTGAGTTTCCTAGCACCTTGCTTCTTTCTGCCCGTCCCTTAAAAGAGTGGTTGTGTGCGCAAGATCTGGTGGTGATCTCAACCCCCATGGCCGCGTTGCGCGGCATGCTCGAGTCTGTGCAAGCGCTCTCCAGTGCGCTGCCTGTGGTGTGGTTGTGCAAGGGTTTTGAGGCACCACAAAACACGCGCGTGGTCTCGGCTGAAGGCGTCGCTCAGACCGAGAAGGCCACGGGTTTGATGGCCCATGAGGTGCTCCAAGAGGCCGCAAGCAACTTGGCTGCAGGCGTCTTGTCGGGCCCTAGTTTTGCCAAAGAGGTGGCCCTGGGTCAACCCACCGCCTTGGTCGCGGCCAGTCCCAACCCAACGCTTCGTGAGTTGATGGTCCAGGCCTTTCACGGCCCGCAGTTGCGGGTCTATGCCAATGAAGACTGGGTGGGCGTTGAGGTGGGCGGCGCTGTCAAAAATGTTATGGCCATTGCCTGCGGCATCTGTGATGGATTGAATTTGGGGACGAATGCAAGGGCGGCCCTCATCACGCGCGGTCTGGTCGAAATCTCCAGATTGGGTTTGGCGCTGGGCGCTAAAAGTGAAACCATGATGGGCCTGAGTGGGCTTGGCGACCTGGTCTTGACCGCCACAGGCGATCTGTCCAGAAACCGGCAAGTGGGCTTGGCGCTGGCCAAGGGGAAACGATTGGAAGATATTGTCAGAGACTTGGGTCATGTGGCTGAAGGGGTGTACAGCGCGGAGACCGTGCTCATTCGAGCCCTGGCCCTGGGTGTGGAAATGCCCATCACGCAGATGGTGGTCAATGTGTTCAAAGAAGAGTTGACCCCCCAAGAGGCCATGAAAGCATTGATGGCCAGACAAAGCAAGCTTGAGTTTTAAGTCTCTGGCGCACATGCGCTCAAAACCTGCGCCCATGTTTGTGTTGGAGGGTCACTTGGCGGATGGCCAATGCGAGTAGGTCGGTTCGACGCCGGCCCGCGCCTCCAATATGTCCTTTTGAAAACACAACATGTCTGTTGGACTGAAATGCATGAATTCAAAGCAACTCAAAAAATGACTTGAGCAACAAGGTGCCACATTTACTCAAGGCAAAGGCTCACATCCAAAAGTTGTTTTGAACGGCAAGCACTCGGCTTTGCCGATGCATGGTACAAAAGAGTTGGGTAAAGGCATTGAAGCGGCCATCAAGCGCCAGTTGGGTTTAAAGTGAAGGACACCTATGTTTGAATTTCCTGTAACACTGACAAAAGACGATAACGGCACAGTGATCGCCATGTTTGTCGACGTTCCTGAAGCCATTACTTTTGGCGCAGATGAAGACGAGGCCCTGTTAAATGCGGTTGATGCCCTTGAAACGGGCCTATCCTTTTATGTTGATGATCGGAAATCGTTGCCCACGCCTAGTAAAGCAAAGAGGGGGCAAAAAACAGTGAGTCCGTGCGCTTTGGAATGTGCAAAGCTTGGTATTTATAAAGCCATGACTGAGCAGGGGATTAAAAAAGCCGAGTTGGCCAGACGACTTGGATGGCACATGCCCCAAGTTGATCGCTTGTTTGATTTGCGCCACGCCTCAAAAATTGAGCAAATTGAAGCTGCAGCCCATGTTTTGGGTAAACAACTGAATATAGTTGTTGCTTGAAGATCCGTGTTTTGACGTGAAAAGCAAGTCATCAATCTGTTTAATTTGTTCATTGAACCAAAGTTAACAATGGATTGTGCGCCGGATTAAAAATCCCTGTAGGGCGGTTCGATGCAGGCCCGCACCTTCATTGCAAAGCAAGCTCGAAGTCAACCGATGTGCTTCAAGCAGTCATCCTCTGCACAATTGTGGAATGGATTTCTCTTTCATCGATCCTCAAACACAAGAAGCTGTTTTGGCTTTTAAGGCCAAGGTCGTCCAAAAATATCCGGTCACTAAAGCCTTGCTTTTCACAGGCAGATCTCGCCGTGCTCATCATGGCCAAAGCGATGCGGATGTTGCCATTCTCTTGGGTGACTAAAAGGGGAAGTTTCTTGAAACGAAATGAGAAATGGCCGATTGGGCCATAGAGGTTCTCATGGTCAAGGGGGGTTTAATTCAACCCTTGCCCCTTTGGGAGAGTGACGGGTCCCATCTGGAGGATTTCTCTAATCCATACTTGATTCGAAATATTCAAAGAGAAGGCATTGCTTTTTGAATGCCAAGCATTGTTTTGAAAAAGCAAAAAGGTCATCGCAAGATGGCCGTTCAATTGCTCAATTCACGGGTGAATATGAAAGCCTCACATAGATCGGCGCATACACCTCGGCTTGGGTGATTTCGATCAGTGTCTCCTTGGCCAACTCGAGCAAAGCGATGAAGGTCACCACCAACACAGGCGCACCCTTTTCAAGATCAAAGAGCTTTTCAAACTCGACAAAACGCTTTCCCTGAAGTTGCCTGAGCACCATGCTCATGTGCTCTCTGACTGATAGCTCTTCTCTGGAAATTTGATGGTGTTGAATCAATCTGGCGCGCTTTAAGATGTCCGCCCAGGCTTGTTGCAGTTCAGGCACGTGGACATCAGGAAAGCGAGGTTGAATGGACTGCTCAATGAAGACCTGCGCCTTTAAGTAGTCTCGGCCCAATTGCGGCCATTCGTTGAGTTGAGCGGCGGCCAACTTGATTTTTTCATACTCGAGCAGTCGTTTGACCAATTCGGCCCTGGGGTCTTGCACCTCCTCGCCTTCTGCCACGCGTTTAGGTGGCAAGAGCATGCGAGACTTGATCTCGATCAGCATGGCGGCCATGAGCAAATATTCGGCAGCGAGTTCAAGATTTCGGTCTCTGATCTCCTCAACGTAGCTCAAATACTGCCTGGTCAGCGCCGCCATCGGAATGTCAAGGATGTTGAAATTTTGTTTTCTGATGAGATACAGCAACAAATCGAGCGGGCCTTCAAACGCCTCCAAGAAAACTTCCAACGCATCCGGTGGAATGTACAAATCCTGGGGCATGGAGAACAAGGGTTCGCCATAAAGTTTTGCCAAGGCCACTTTGTCAATCACACTGGGCATTTGGTCTTCGGCGTC
>CANBTT010000053.1 GCA_947372465.1 Burkholderiales bacterium
CTTGGGATCAAATGGAGCGCTGTTTTAACACCATTGATGACCAAGGTGTGTCCAGCATTGTGTCCGCCTTGAAAGCGAATCGCGCCTTGGGCGGACTCGGTCAACCAGTCCACCAATTTGCCCTTGCCTTCGTCACCCCACTGAGTGCCAACGACCACAACATTTCTTCCTGGGGTGCTTTTCATAAAAACAAAAACCTAACGACGTTAAAATTAAAAAAAACATCCATCATTTTGCAAAAATCAAATCGATGAACCCTCTTGAACCAACGCGCAAACGCCTAGATTTGCGCACACAGCTTAGCGCCTAAGAGAACGCTGGTGCTCTTAGGCATGACTTAACTTGACCACAGACCACACGCCCTTTTCAAGGACCAACTCTCGGTCACACTCAAACTCATCGGGCATTTGTACCTGACCAGGCAAGGCACAGATGACGCTCTCGCCGCTGAGTCTTAACTGTGAGATGGCCTCACGCAATGCAGCCTCCTCGCCCCAAGGCGCTTTGATGGCCGCTTTTCTTGGGTGCTTGGGCAAAACTTCAACCAAGGCCTTTAAATCCAAACTAAAGCCCACCGCCGCTCTGGCTCGACCAAAGACGGCACCCACCTCATCGTAGCGTCCACCGCGCACCAATGCATCCGAGCCGCCATGAACATAAATGGCAAAGCGAGCACCGCTGTAGTATGAATAACCTTTGGAGTCGGCCAAATCAAAGCTGACCTTGACACTCAAGTGCGCTGAGAGCCAGAGCAATTCATTGAGCGCCTCCACCACTTGGGGCCACGCAGCAAGGACACGAATGCCCTCTTGCACCACCGATGCATCTCCATACAAATGAACCAAGGCCTTCAAGGCCTCGAGTGTTTTCTCGGGCACGGCAAAAGACTGGGCCAAAGACGCCACCTTTTGCTCGTCTTTATTGGCAAGCGCTTGTCGAATCGAAAAAATTTGGTCCTGGGTCAGGTTCAAGCCCCCCAATAGACCTCTGAGCACTCGAGCGTCGCCAAAATCGACCTGAATGTCTTTGCACGCCACGGCTGCAAGTCCCGAGAGCGCCAACTCCAAAACTTCCAAATCGGCCTCCAAGCCCCCATGACCAAACAGTTCGGCCCCGAGTTGCAAGGGCTCGCGTGTGGCAAAGGGCCGGTCTGGCAGCGTGTGAAGCACGGGGCCACAGTAGCACAAGCGGCAAACACCCGCGCGGTTGAGCAAGTGCGCATCAATTCTGGCCACTTGAGGGGTGGTGTCTGGTCGCACGCCCAATGTGCGACCCGAGAGTTGATCGACAAGTTTGAAGGTTTGCAAGTCCAAGCGCGAACCCGTGCCGCTCAACAGCGACTCAAGGTGCTCGAGCAGTGGGGGGATGACCAGTTCATACCCATAGGAGCGGGCACAATCCAGGAACAAGCGCCTGAGTTCCTCGATTTGTCTGGCCTCGGAGGGCAGCACATCGGCCAAGTGATCGGGCAGCACCCAAGCGGAAGACATCATCAAGAGAGGACCCGTAAGAGTAAAAGAGGCTATTTTACCCGTTTGATCGGGTGTTTTTTAGCCTCCGTAGAGACTTAAATGCACCAGGCTTGGCCCATTTTGATGCGCCAAGTCTGGCCCCAAGCGAAAAAGCAGCGACCCTTATTTAAAGGCCAAATGCACTCGGTTGGAGACCATCTCAAGGCGGCGAGAGTGCCAAGGGTCGGCAAGGCGGGTGTTGGTGATGTAGGCGAATGAGAATTTGCGTGCTGGATCTGCCCAAGCATAAGACGTCCCCACCCCACCGTGACCAAACACGTGGGGGCTCGCCAAGGTGCCCAGTCCCCTTATATTGACACTGTGCCCCCTTAAATGGGGACCCAAACCACGGTGCATGGGCATGCCCATCATCAAGTCAACTCTGTCGGCGGTGTAGTTTTGAATCGCATAGGCCAAGGTTTTATCAGACAAAAAGCGCACCCCCTTGTACACCCCACCTTGGACCATCATTTGGTACAGGAGCGCCAAGCCCTTGGCCGTTCCATAAGCGCCGGCTCCAGGCACACCCGCCGTTTGCCAAACGATGTCGTTGCTCTCTGGCCTGAGCTTCATGGTGTCCACGAGCCGGGCACAGGCCTGGACGCTGTCCTTTGACGAGGTGGCCTCCAAGGGCAAGGGGTCGGTTGATTTGGGCTCGTACAAGTAGGCCACATTTTGAGAAACCGTGGAGCTCTCTTGGGGCAATCCCATGTAGAGGTCCCGCTCAAGCCCCAAGGGCTTGAGCACCCTCTCCAGCACTGCGTGTCTAAAATCCATGCCCGTGATTTTCTCAACCACCATGGCCAAGACCCAGTGGGCAGACAGGCCATGGTAGGCGACCTTGGAGCCTGGCGCCCACTCCAGCTGAAAATCACACACCGCCTTCAAGACTTGATCGTGGTCGCGCCACGTCTCTTGGGGCACCTCCTGATTGGGAAAGCCCGCCTGATGGGTGATCAACTGAAAGAGTGTGATGTGCTCTTTGCCGTGGCTTGCAAAATCAGGCAAGTAAGTGCACACAGTGTCGTTGAAACTCAAGCGCCCCTCTTCAAACAGCTTCCAAAGCAAGGTCGCCATCAAGATCTTGGTGTTGGAGTAGAGCAAAAAAAGAGTGTCATCGTGCACCGTCCAACTCTCTTTGGCATCCATGGTGTTGAGCCTTGACCAACCAAAGTTCTTCACCATCAAAACCTCGCCCTCATGGGCCATGGCAATTTGGCAACCCGTGTAACGGCCTTCATCAATGTGGGACTGAACCAAATCCCACAAACGCTCAAGCTCCAAATGATTGAACAAGCCCTTGTAATTGAGCGAGGGGTCGATGGGCTTTGGCACCTCGGGCTTGGGCTCAACGTAAAAGGGGGAATGGAGTTTTTTCATGTGTAAGCACCTCAAGCACAGACGTTTAAAGAATCAACAAGAGCATGAACACCCCCAAAGTGATTGCAATCAAACCAAAGAAACGAATTTGACCGTCTTCGAGTTGCAAAATTTGCTCGAACATTCGCCTCCAAGCACCGGGGGAGATCATGGGAAACAGGCCCTCAAAGATCAAGACCAACCCCAAGGCCACCCCAAGTGTCTCCCATGCAAAAACCATGTTGGCCCAGTGTCCTACTTCTTGGGCGCTGCAGAGGACGAAGCGCCTGACCCCCTCATGGCCTTGAAGAACTCACTGGATGGGTCCACCACCATCACGTCTGATTTTTTATTGAAGGTGGATTTGTAAGCCTCAAGGCTGCGGTAAAACTGCGCAAACTGTGGATCGCGACCAAAGGCATCGCCGAAAAGTTTGGCAGCTTGCGCGTCCCCTTCGCCCTTGATTTTTTGGGCTTCGCGGTATGCATTGGCAATGGTCACCTCGCGTTGTCGATCGGCGTCGGCTCGGATCTTCTCGCCCTCTGCAGCACCGGTTGAGCGCAATTCATTGGCCACACGTTTTCTCTCGGCCTCCATTCTGCGGTAAACCGACTCGGTGATGGTGTCAACGTAATCTGCACGTGTCATGCGAACGTCGACCACCTCGATGCCCCAAGGCTTTGCGCCTTGAACCTTCTTGATCACTTCGGCTTTGACGGACTGCATGACGGCTTCGCGCTTTTGTGCGAGCAGCTCTTTCACCGTGACTTTGTTGATTTCCTCTTGGAAAGCGTTCCTCACAACACGCGAGAGTTGCACCGCACCCGCTTGCTCGTCCAGGCCCACATGGCGAATAAAGTTGGACGGATCGGTGATGCGCCAGCGAACAAACCAATCGATGACCATGCGCTGCTTCTCAGCGGTGAGCATGGGCTCCGTGTCGGCATTGTCCAAGGTGAGCAATCTTTTGTCGATGTAGGTCACATTTTGAAAAGGAGGCGGCAATTTGAAGTTCAGCCCAGGCTGTGTGATCACGTCCTTGATTTGACCCAGCGCATACACGACACCAAACTGACGCTGATCGACCACAAAAACGGTGGAACTAAAAATGGCCAATGCCACCAAGGCGGATGAAATGTAAAAACCTATTTTGTGCATGACAAATTCCTTCAATTCTTAACGAGTGACGAGCCAGCAAAGTACGGGCACACTTTAAAAGTTTGCATCACTGCGGCTGAGCGGCTGAGCGTCTTAGCGCCCATCTCTGTCTCTAGCACGTCCATCCCTTGACCTGATATCGGACCCATTGGGCACGGACGAGTTAAAACCACTCGGATCGGTAAAGGGCTGCGAGCCCGAGCCCACTGAGCCCATGGCAGAGTTGGCATTGGCGTTTGGATTGATCGCATTGGAATTGTTGGCGCCTCCAATTGAGCCCGAGCCATTTTGAGCGCCAGAGGACTGGGTCATTTGCATGATTTTATCCAAGGGCAGATAAAGCAAATTGGACCCCTGGTGAGAGTCAACCAAGACTTTAGAGACGTTGCTGTAAATTTGCTGCATGGCGTCGATGTACATGCGGTCCCGGGTGACTTGCGGCGCCTTTTGGTATTCGGCATACAGGGCTTTAAAACGCTGCGCATCGCCCTCGGCTTGAGCCACAATTCGCGCTTTGTAACCATCGGCCTCTTCCTTGAGTCGAGAGGCTGCGCCGACGGCACGCGGCACCACATCGTTGGCATACGCTTCGGCTTCATTTTTCGCACGTTCACGCTCTTGACCGGCTTTCAAAACATCGTCAAAGGCCGACTGCACTTGCTCGGGAGGTCTCACGCCGCCTTGTTCCAAATTGATCGCCACCACCTCAATGCCGACCTTGTATTGATCCAAAATCAATTGCATGATCTCTCGAATGCGAGGGGCGATCTGATCGCGATCTTCTGACAAGGCCGCATCCATGCGCATCTTGCCAATCACTTCACGCGCTGCCGTCTCGGCCGCCTGAATCACAGCGTCGGTTGGATTTTTGCTCTCAAAGAGATAGGCTCTGGCATCCGTTAAACGGTACTGCACCGCAAACTTCATCTCTAAAATGTTCTCGTCTTCGGTGAGCATGGCCGACTCTCTAAGTCCGGTGGCCTTGATGACCGTGTCGCGCCCCACATCCACCGAGCGTATTTGCGTCACAAACACCAACTCTTGGCGCTGGATGGGATAAGGCAAGCGCCAATTGAATCCCGCACCCAAGGTGCTGTGGTACTTTCCAAATTGAGTGATCACGGCTTGCTGGCCCTCTTGCACAATAAAGAAACCCGAACCCAGCCAGATCAACAAAATCACCAAACCTGCAATGCTGGCTGCAAATTTCGCGGCCTTCAAATCCTGCCCAAAGGGCGGCAGACCTGAGCCGGGTGAACCGCCACCGGAGTGCCCCGGGTCACTGGAGCCCTTGCCGCCAAAAAAGCCGCCAATTCGTTGATTGAAGTCTCTCCACAATTCATCCAAATCGGGGGGGCCATTGGCTGGGCCACGGGACGGGCGCCCAGTTTCGTTTTTAGGCTCCTGTGACTCACCACCTTGAGGATGTTGCCCATTGGGCGCATCTCGCTCATGCTCCTTTGGGGGCTCGAGCGACAACACCACAGATGCGGGCCTCGCACCTGGGCTGCGAGAAACTGGGGTCACCCCGGTGCCCATGACGAGACCGAGTCGATTGAACACCCCAAGCAAACGCTTGAGCGTCTCTGAGCCCCAGAGCAAAGGCTTTTTAAACAGTGATTTCAAATTCAGATCCATGTCGACCAAATCTTTCTTTAACAAGACCCACATTGTGCCTCGAATGCGGACCCATTTTACGAATGAACAGTGCAGCTTTTCATAATTTAAATCAAACTTATGCGCTTAACCGACACGGGCCCAGGCCCGAAGGCACCCACAGCGCACGCGGACAAGGGTTTTGTGGGTTCAATCGAGCTCAGGATCCTTGGATTCAGACGGTGGGCTCAAGGGCGCCAACATGAAAGGCGCCAATGCCCCTGCGCCCAAGGCGACAAACTCAGGTCCCGCGTCAACATTCAGGGCCCAACTGGCCAATCGATCTCTCAAAAGATCCAGGCCTTCTGCGCTTTTTGCGCTCAAAAAGAGGCGTGGCAATTCTCGCCCCTCAAAGTCGTAGGTATCGGAGCGCCTAAAAGGCAAGCGATCTGGCGCCAAGGCATCGATTTTATTAAACACCAGCCACTGAGGGACGTGCGCCGCGCCAATGTCCTCAAGAACACGCTGCACTTCAATGAGTTGCTCCTCAAAGGCCTCATTGGAGGCATCCACCACATGGAGCAACAAGTCCGCCTGAGCGGCCTCTTGAAGCGTGGCCTCAAACGCGTCCACCAGCGTGTGGGGCAAATCCCTGATAAAGCCCACCGTATCAGACAAAGAAACGGTTTTCCCGGCACCTTGCGAGTCGCCCAAGTACAGTTGCCGCGTTGTGGTGTCTAAAGTCGCAAACAGTTGATCGGCCGCGTAGGCGCGCGCTTTGACCAGCGCATTGAACAAGGTCGATTTGCCCGCATTGGTGTACCCCACCAACGAGACGCCCAAATGGGCACCACGGGTTCTTTGTCGGCGCTGGGTTGAGCGCTGTTTTTTTACGCGCTCCAACCTCTCTCGGGTGCGCTTGATGGACTGGGCAATCATGCGCCTGTCCAACTCAATTTGCGTCTCACCCGGGCCACCACGGTTGCCAATACCGCCTCGCTGGCGCTCAAGGTGAGACCACCTCCTCACCAAACGCGTGCTCAAATACTGCAAGCGCGCCAACTCCACTTGAAGCTTGCCTTCGTGTGACCTGGCGCGTTGGGCAAAGATCTCCAAAATCAACATCGTGCGGTCGTTGACGGGCATCTCCATGTGCCGCTCCAAATTTCTTTGCTGAGCAGGGCTCAAGGCTTGATCAAAGAGAATTTCCTGCGCGCCAAGCGCCAAGGCCAACGCTTTGATCTCTTGGGCTTTGCCCGAGCCCACAAAGAGGGCCGCATCCGGCGCTTTGCGCTTGCACACAAAAGCCCTGACAGGCAAGAGGCCCGCGGTTTGAGCCAAAAGGCCCAATTCCTCGAGTTGCTCATCGAAATGGGAAACCCCCAAATCAACGCCAACCAACAAGACGCGAGCAGTGGACGGGGGTGCGGTATCAATCAAGGGTGTGGGGGGGGGATGGGTAAGTGAACTTAAAAGGCGAGCTTAAAATTGCTGCGCTTGGAGGACAAAGCGCATTGGAGAGCCGACCCCCATTGAGAAATGATCTTCAATGAACGCAAGAAGCTTTGAGCCATGCGCTCAGGACAAAGCTTTTCAATTGACAAGGGAATGGATGGCCAACAAAGGGCAAAACAGCCCCCCGCCTTTTCGAAAAAAAAGAGTCGCTCAAACGTCGGAGTTGGCCACTTGTTCAGCCAATTCACTGCCTGAAAAATTCACTGCGCGACCGGGCACAATGGTGGAGATGGCGTGTTTGTAGACCATTTGCGTCACGGTGTTTCTCAACAGCACCACATATTGATCAAAGGACTCTATTTGCCCTTGCAACTTGATGCCATTGACCAAATAAATCGAGACGGGCACATGCTCTTTTCGGAGCAAGTTCAAAAATGGATCTTGAAGGAGTTGACCTTTGTTGTTCACGATATTCTCCGTGTTCTACTGTTGAAGTGATAAAGCATAACCATACCACAACATGTCCTTTATTTAAAAAACTCAGGTATCTTTGTAGGGGTTGTGCGTGGTTTTCATCTCAATTCTGAGTGGTGTGCCTTGCAAACTGAACTCTTTTCTAAAACGCCCCTCTAAAAATCGCTTGTACGAGTCCGTGACATGCTCCAAAGAGTTGCCATGCACCACAATGATGGGCGGGTTCATCCCGCCTTGATGGGCATAGCGAAGTTTTGGCCTGAACATGCCTGCGCGCTTGGGCGCTTGGAACTGAACGGCCTCGAGCAACAAGCGGGTCAAGATGGGTGTTGACATCTTGCAGTTGGCCGCCTTGTAAGCTTGAGAAATCGAATCCCACACGGGTCCTAGACCTTGGCGTTTGATCGCAGAGATTTGGTGCAAATTGGCGAATTTCAAAAATGGCAAGCGGGTCTCAATGGAGCGCTGGACCATCTCTCGCTGATAGCGATCAATGGCATCCCACTTGTTGACCGCAAGCACCACGGCACGTCCACTCTCCAAAATGTAGCCTGCAATGTGCGCATCTTGATCGGTCACCCCTTGTGTGGCATCCAACAACAAGAGCACCACATTGGCGGACGCGATGGCTTGCAAGGTTTTGACCACGGAGAATTTCTCGATCGCCTCAAACACTCGGCCCTTGCGTCTGAGTCCTGCGGTGTCAATCAAATCGTACTTTTGCCCTTTGAACTCGAGAGGCACATGGATCGCATCTCGCGTGGTGCCTGGCATGTCAAAGGCCACCAATCGCTCCTCGCCAAGCCAAGTGTTGATCAAGGTGGACTTGCCCACATTGGGTCGACCTGCAACGGCCAATTTGATGACGCCGGGGATGTCTTCTTGCTCGCCCTCCTCGGCCTCCAAATCCAAGTGCAGCGGCTCAAGCGCCAACTCCACCATGCTTCGGATGCCTTGACCGTGAGCCGCTGAAACGGGGTGCACGTCACCCAGGCCGAGCTCATAAAATTCCACCAACTGAGGACCCTCCGTCATGCCCTCCGCCTTGTTGGCAACCAGCAAAGTGGGCTTGCCCAGTTTGCGCAAATAGTTGGCAATGTCGTGGTCTTGCGCCGAGAGCCCCTCTCTTGCATCCACCACAAAAACCACCACATCGGCTTCGGCCACGGCTTGACGCGTTTGCTTGGCCATTTCTTTGTAAATGCCAGAACTCGCATCGGGCTCAAAGCCACCCGTATCGATCACAATGAACTCATGTGCTCCGAGCCGCGCATCCCCATAATGGCGATCTCTCGTCAACCCGGCAAAGTCAGCCACGATGGCATCTCTGCTCTTGGTCAATCGATTGAAAAGCGTGGACTTTCCCACATTGGGTCGTCCAACTAAAGCTAAAACTGGTTTCACTGGGTTGTCTACTTCACGTTCGTGGATGGGAGCTTAAAGGCTTTGATTTTGCCGGCTCTGGACGCGTATAAAAAGCCGCCTTCCAAAGGCACACTCAGCCCCAAAGAGGCTTGCGTTTGGCTGTCGATTTTATTGAGCACATGCCCATCCTTTAGGGACAAGAGGTAAATCATTCCGGTGCTGTCACTGATCACAATGCCTTCAGGCAACACCAAGGGGCTTGAGAGTTTGCGGTACTTCAAGACATCGGTATCGAAGAGCTTCTCCCCCGTCGTTCTTGACCACGCCAGCACCATACCGTTGCTCTCGACACCGACGACCAGATCGTCGTTGCCAGCAAGGCCTTGATCGCCATTGGCCGAGCGAGACCACAACAAATTGCCGCGTTGCGCATTGACACAACCCACCTGCGCTTGAAACGCACGCACACAGACCAAGTCTCCAAAGCGGTAAGCGGGCGCGACCAAGTCCACCAATCGCTCCAAGTCGTTGACCCCTCTTGGTACAGCGATGGGCGTCTCAAATTTGGCTTGTCCTGTCAAAGGATTCAAACCCACCAATCGACCAGAAAAGCCCACCACCAAGGTGTCTCGAACCGCCAAAAGGACGCCCTTTTGGTTCAAGGTCAAGGGGTCTCCCACGCGTTGTTGGGTCCACAGCAGTCGCCCATTTTGGCCATCAAAAGCCACCACCGATCGATCGGCAAGCAAGACAAAGACGCGCTCACCGGCCACCAAGGCGGGCGTGATGCTTTGCGCGCTGAGTGCGCTCTTCCAAAGCAAGCCCTTTTGATCAAAGGTGAGGAGTTGGTTGTTTTTGGTGGTCACCGAATAACGCACACCATCGGAGCCCAAAGCAGAGGACAAAGGCTCCTTCAAATCCAAAGTCCACAGCGTTTTGCCCTCGCGTGCATCCAATTGAGTGATGAGCCCAGATTCAGAAGCAAAGGTGATCAAAGATCCGTTGACATGGGGCACCATGAAGGCCCCGAAAGGTGCAAGCGTTGCACCCCAGGAGGGGTTCACCTCTTGCGCTGCCCGACTCACCAGCACTTCTTTGGCTTGTTGCTTGGGCACCGAGGAGCAAGCACTGAGCAACAGGCCCAAAGCACAAAAACCCAAGACGGGCAAAACCTTCTTTAGGCTTTGAGCAAAGGGCTTGACTGAAGGACAGTCCCAGGGGGAAGGTATTTTTTGAAAGATCACTCTTTCTTCTCCTTTTTCTTCTCAGTCTCTGCAGCGCGCGCATCAACGCCCAGACTTGCCAACTTCACCTCAATCAATTGACGGTACTCATCTCGCTCGGACATGGTGCTCCAAGCTTGCAGAAAATGGCTTTTGGCGTCTTCAGTTTTCTTCTCTTGCAGGTCAATGTCGCCCAAGCGGTCCAAGGACAAAGGCTCAAAGGCTTTAGGGAAGGGCTTTTTGAGCCACTCTCTTGCTTGCTCCCATTTTTTTTCCTCCATCGACAAAGCAGACAACCTGAGCCTTGCCAGAGCCGTCAAACCCTCATCGCTTGCGTGATCTTTGACCCAGATCAGATTGCTCTGGGCGGCCTGAGCGCCGTCGTGCTCGGCAAAATACCGCGCCCCCATGAGGCTGGCGTGATGGGTGTAGGTTGCACTGGCAAATTTATCCTGCATGTCGGACAAAGCTCGGGTGAGCAAAGCTTGGTCAGAGGAAAGCACCGCACGTTCAACGGTTTCAAAGAGCACAGACGCTTGAGCGGCTTGCTTTCTTTGCCAAAACTGCCAACCCGTCCAAGCGCTGTAGGCCAACAACACACCTATCATCACCCAAGTCAGGACAGGACCGTACTTGTTCCAAAAGTGTTTTAAATCATCGAGTTGTTCTTGTTCTTCAAGATCGAGGTGCGAGGCCATAGGTGATAAAAAATTAAATAAAAAAAGAAATGAACCCATCGGGTCTTGAAACCTGTGCACCTTGCACAGACCTCAACACGAGAAAGAAAGCTCACGATCAACCAAAGACACCTTCAAAGGGGCGGCTTGTCCAGCGAACAAAACCCTGGGCACTCAAGCCGCTTTGCAAGATGTCAAGAATTTGGGTACAGGCTCGATTGTAGAGCCTTCCCCCATTGTGCGATATCTTTTAACAACTCAATGCGTTGAGCCCCCTCCCCGTCTCGCAGGGCTTTAACGGTGACCGCCCCCTTGGAGAGCTCATCGGCACCAAAAATCAGTGCAAACGCCGCGCCAGAGCTGTCGGCACGTTTGAATTGAGACTTGATGCTGCCCATTTGCTCCCAAAGCAGAGATGTGTGGTCAGCGCCCAGCGCCTTGTCCACCGGTGCTTTGGCGTTTGCAGCGGCCGGAGAATGCATTTGCACTTTGAGCCCCAAGCGCCTCAAGGACTCCACCGCCTGAAAAACCACGGGAAAGCTTGTGGCATCGGGCACCAGCGCAAAACAATCGACTCGGGGCGCACTTTGCACCAAGTCCTGCGCTCGAATCAATTCCAAGACCCGTTCAACGCCAAACGCCCATCCCACCGCAGGAGCGGGTTTGCCGCCCAACTCTTCAATCAAGTAATCGTATCGTCCACCGCCACAAATGGTGCCTTGGGAGCCCAAGCTTTGGGTCACGAACTCAAACACACTCAAATTGTAATAATCCATGCCCCGCACGAGCCTTGGATTGAGGGTGTAAGGGACGGCGTTGGCGTCCAGGATGGCCTTTAAGCGCTCAAAATGAGCCAAGGAGGTCTGGCCAAGAAAATCAATCAAGCGAGGCGCTTCGTTGACCAGGGTCTGGAGCTCAGGGTTTTTGGTGTCCAAGATCCGCAAAGGGTTGCTGTACAAGCGCCTCTTGGCCTCCTCATCGAGCCTGTGAGAATGCCCCTCAAGGTAGGCGATCAAGGCCTGCCTGTGCTGGGCGCGCTCTTCGGGTTGCCCCAAGCTGTTGAGCTCCAAGCGCACGTCCTTGAGTCCGAGCTGTTGCCACAAAGCGTGGGCCATCAAAATCAGCTCAGCATCGAGCTCTGGGCCGGCAAAGCCGATGGCTTCGGCACCCATTTGATGAAATTGTCTGTAGCGTCCCCGCTGAGGTCTTTCATGTCTGAACATGGGGCCCATGTAGTAAAGCCTTCTGGGCGCATCGTAGAGCAAGTTGTTCTCGACCACACTTCGAACAACGCCAGCGGTTGCCTCGGGACGCAAGGTGAGTTGCTCTCCATTCAATCGATCTTGAAAGGAGTACATCTCTTTTTCAACGATATCGGTTACTTCCCCCAGGCCACGGACAAAAAGGGCGGTGGGCTCCACAATCGGTGTGCGAATGTTTTGATAGGCGTAGCTTTGCATGAGCGCTCTGACCTGACCCTCAAGCCACTCCCAAAGATGAGAATCTTTGGGTAACACATCGTTCATGCCTTTGACGGCGGTAATTTTCTCAGTCATTTTGGAATCGGTGGAGAAGTAACTCAGCGAGACAGTTTTTTCGCTTTGGGGGTTGATCAAGACAGCGCTGGCATGGAAGGTCCTATCCGTGCATTCAATTGAGCCCGCAATGTTCTGGACCCAAGGCGACCTATTTTATGCGATAGCGCTCATACAAACGCTAAAAAACAGCTTTAAGCGTCGAACAAGGCCGAAAAAAAAGAAACGGCCAGAGACCTGCAAGGGGCAGACAGCTCAATGCGTAGCGTACTTTTTTTCAATGTACTGCGCAACGAGCTGATGAAATTCCTTGGCAATGTGCTCGCCCCTCAAGGTGAGGGCCTTTTCTCCATCGATGAACACGGGCGCCGCAGGGGCCTCGCCCGTACCGGGCAGGCTGATGCCGATGTCGGCATGTTTGCTCTCTCCTGGGCCATTCACAATACAGCCCATGACGGCAACTTTCAGATTCTCCACACCAGGGTACTGCACCCGCCACACAGGCATTTGCGCCCTCAAGTGATCATCGATCTCTTTGGCCAACTCTTGAAAGGTGGAGCTGGTTGTGCGACCACACCCTGGGCAAGCGGTCACGCTCGGCACAAACTTTCTCATTCCCAAAGATTGCAAAATCTCTGCTGCGATCACCACCTCTTGCGTCCTGGACTCCCCCGGCTGAGGGGTTAAAGACACACGAATGGTGTCCCCAATGCCCTCTTGCAAAAGAATGGCCAAGGCGGTGCTAGAGGCAACGGTGCCTTTGGTCGCCATGCCAGCCTCTGTGAGGCCCAAATGCAAGGGGTGCTCGCTCCTCAGTGCGAGCTGACGATAAACGGCAATCAAATCTTGCACCCCCGAGACCTTGCAGCTGAGCAGTATTTGCTCTGGGGGCAGGCCCAACTCAACCGCCCTTTGAGCAGACTGGGTGGCCGACTGAATCAGCGCCTCGTACATCACTTGCCTGCCCTCAAAGGGTTCAGCTCTTTTGGCATTGGCGTCCATCAAGGTGGCCATCAACTCTTGGTCCAAACTGCCCCAGTTCACGCCAATGCGGACGGCTTTTTTAAACTTTGCAGCGACCTCAACCATTTGGGCAAATTGTTTGTCGTGCTTGTCTCCCTTGCCCACATTGCCCGGATTGATGCGGTACTTGGACAGGCTCTCAGCGCATGCGGGAAAGTCACTGAGCAGTCGGTGTCCGTTGTAGTGAAAGTCCCCGATCAGGGGCACATCAATCCCCATGCGGTCCAACTGCTCTCGAATATGCGGCACCGCTTGTGCCGCCTCTGGCGTATCGACGGTGATGCGCACGAGCTCGGAGCCTGCGATGGCCAACTCTTTGACTTGAATGGCTGTGCCAATGGCATCTGACGTGTCCGTATTCGTCATGGACTGAATGCGAACCGGGGCATCGGCGCCCACGGTGACCACATTGGAGCCCCAAGAGATTCGAGCAGTTTTGCTTCTGCGCTTGGCGGGTTCTGACAAGGCAATGGGTTGGGGATCGTGCATCATGTTTTTTAAATGAAAAGGTCCTGAATCAAACGCAAGGCCAACGCAAGATGAATCATTTGCCCAAGGTGGGGGCGAATCGGCTTTTTGCGCTTCTGTATGTTAACGGCAATCTGAAGGTTTTCATCATTTTAGGATCTCTCCAAGACCTCAGAGCGCGCATTGACAATGGGGATCACTTTGCCCTGCGCGCGACGCGCGCTGATGGCGGTCCGGTCTTGGACGTCACCGGCCAACTGACCACATGCGGCGTCGATGTCATCTCCCCTTGTTTTCCTCACGGTACAGACCAAACCGGCGTCCAGTAAAGCGTCGCTGAAACGCTTGATGTGGGCGCTGGTGGAGCGTTTGAGGCCCGACTCTTTAAAAGGATTGAAGGGAATCAAATTGATTTTGCAGGGGAAATTGGCCCCTTTTGAAGGTCTGAGCAAATCAATCAAAGCGTTGATGTGGGCTTCTTGATCGTTCACCCCGTCAAGCAAACAATACTCAAGCGTCACAAAATCTCTGGGCGCATACCTCAGATA
>CANBTT010000054.1 GCA_947372465.1 Burkholderiales bacterium
ATCAATTCAGCAATGGTTTTAAATGGGGCTTGGCTTGAGATCACCAAAATAAAGGGGAGTACATTGGTCATCACAACCGGTGTCAAATCTTCCACCACATCAATGGTGTTGATGCCCAGGGCATGAGAAATTTGAAAACTCGACGTTGCATTTAAAAGTGTGTAGCCATCGGATTTGGCTTTCAGGACGGTCTCCGCTGCAACTTTGCCACTCGCTGCTGGCAATGTTTCTGGAATGATTTGTTGGCCCCACCTGGGACTTAATTGGTTTGCAATGATTCGAGCCGATATGTCCGGCCCAGGCCCACTGATCAAACGAATCGGTTTACTGGGGTAGGGTTGTGCATGAGCTTGAAAGGCCGCCAGCAAGCTAGCCAAAATGAATGGGAAGAGATGTTTCATACTTTGATTGTCCCTGCGCATTTGGCAAGGCCGTGGGGAAGCGTTGAGCGCATGCGATTAAAACTTTTGCACTTTGACTTGCCGTAATCTAATCGGATTTAACCACTTTGTCTAGTGTGCTTGTCCCTAGGAATGATTGTGATTTTAGAAGTTCTTGAGTTGTAGAATCGGTTGCATTTACAAGCTTAATTCTGCGGTTGAGTTGAGCTGAAATTTTCTACAGACAAGACCCATGCCCATTGCTGCAACGACCCATGAATTCAAGCTGAAGTCCTCAGGCTCAATGATCCTAGACAAGGACATTGATATTCCAGTGCGTGATGGGACCGTTTTAAAAGGCAATTTGTTCAAACCCAATAAAACTGGACAATTTCCTGTCTTGCTCAGTCTAGGGCCTTACGGCAAAGATGTACATTTAAGCGAGTTCATGCCTGGTGCCTGGGAGGAATTGAAAAAACGCAGCCCAGAAATTTTTGATCACTCAAGTTGCACGCACTTGGTGTTCGAAACGGCTGACCCGGAGGTTTGGGTCAAGGACGACTTCATTGTGTTAAAAGTTGATTCCCGAGGCTCGGGGAAATCGGCTGGTTTTTTGGATGTCAATTCGCCTGCGGAGTTCAAAGATTTGTACGACGTCATTGAGTGGGCGGGTGTTCAAGATTGGTCCAACGGGCGAGTGGGATTGCTCGGCATTTCTTACTATGCGGCAGGCCAATGGATGATTGCGTCCATGAAGCCACCTCACTTGAGTGCGATCTTGCCCTGGCAAGGGGCTTCAGATTTTTACCGTGATCGCTCTAGGCAAGGCGGCATTTTTGGCAGTGGCTTTGCTGTTCGGTGGTGGAACCGAAGTGTCTTGAGAAATCAATTCGGCAATCCTGCGTGTCCGTTCAAAGACATTGTGACCCAAGCACGAAATACGGGCCCTGCTGAGCTCTCAAACGAAGCGTTGGAGCGCAACAGAGTCGACTATATCGCCAATATTTTGGACAACCCCTTGGATGGCCCTTTTTACAGAGAGCGCAGCCCTCGATTTGAAAACATCGATCTGCCGGCTTTGGTCGTTGCCAATTACGGTGGCTTGGGACTTCACCTTCGAGGCACCATTGAAGGCTTTAATCAAATAGCATCCAAGCAAAAGTGGTTAAAAGTTCAATCGGGGTCCTATTTTTTAACTTTTTTGCAACCAGAAAACGTTGCCATCCAAAAAAGATTTTTTGATCACTATTTAAAAAAGCTTGACAACGATTGGCCTCTAGAGCCCAAGGTTGAAGTGGCCATCAGAAGCATCGATGACACGGTGGTTCGACAGGTGCATGACCAAACCTGGCCCTTGCAGGCAACGAAATGGACCAAGTATTACTTGGATGTCGGGCAAAGCGTGTTGAGCACATCGCCTAGCCCCCAATCCGCTTTCATAGAGTATGAGGCGATGGGGGAGGGTGTTCACTTTACGTTGCCCGATTTGAGTGCAGACACAGAGATGGCTGGACCCGCTGTGGCGAAGCTTTTCGTCTCTAGTCTCACCCAAGACATGGACTTGTTCGTCACATTGCGTGCTTTCAATTCGAAGCACGAAGAAGTGACTTTCTTTGGTGCAACAGAGCCGAAATCACCCGTTTCAATGGGCTGGCTCAGGGTCTCGCAAAGAAAAATTGATCACTTGAAAACCCAGGTCTTTCGACCCTTTCACACCCACGATGAGACCCAAGCGCTGGAGCCCGGCAAGGTCTACGAAGTCGATGTCGAGATATGGCCGATGAGCTTGGCCTTGCCGCAGGGCTGTTCCTTGGTCATGACGGTTTGTGGTCGAGATTTCGAGCGTCTTGAGGAGACGGGTGAACAACGGGGCTCGGGATGGTTCCTACACAACCATCCCGCTGACAGGCCCCAGGATGTGTTTGCTTCAACGTGTCGAATTTATTCGGGTAAAGAATGGCCCAGTTATGTTCTCTTGCCCATTCTTGAGTAGCCGTTCTATGGATGAGTTTTAAGTTAAAAAAGGTTTTCTATGGGAAAAGTTCACTCTTTCTTGCTGCGTGTTTTTGTATCAATAGCTGCCATGTGGGTGGGGGCTTGCCTTGCCCAGCCTTACCCCAACAAGCCGATTCACTTGATTGTTCAGTACCCGGCGGGTGGCGCCATTGATGTGCTGGCCAGAAACGTGGCGCAAAAAGCATCTGCTGCTTTGGGGCAAGCCATCGTGGTTGAAAACAAACCTGGTGCAAGCGGTTTGATTGCTTTTGAAGCGTGCGCCAAGTCACCAGCCGATGGCTATCACCTGTGCTTGGCCACAGGCGAAGGCTTGTCTTTCAATCCCTTTATGTTTGCCAAATTGCCCTACGATCCCAGCGCGGACTTTGTACCGGTGATTGATTTGGTGAGAATTTCTGGGGTCATTGTGGCGTCTGCTCAGACGCCTTTTGACACAATGACCGGCTTGTTAGAGCAAGCCAAAAGGAAGCCCGCAAGTATCAATTGGGCCAGTTTTGGCACAGGCAGCAATCCACATATTTATTTAAATTGGATTGCCAACAAAGCCAAGGTTGACATCACCCATGTGCCCTACAAGGGCTCTGCTCAAACCATTCCAGCGCTCTTGTCTGGTGAGTCAGATGTCACCTATGTGGCTTTGGGTTTTGTCTTGCCGCTCCTCAAGTCAGGAAAGCTCAAAGCCTTGGCGGTCACAACCCCCAAGCGCTTGCCTCAATTGCCCAACACCCCCACCTTGGCTGAGTTGGGCTTGGACACAGGGACTCAAAATTGGGTCGGCATTGTGGCGCCCGTTCAAACCCCCATGGCCATTGTGAATCGATTGAATGCTGTATTTGCAAAAGAAATCAAGGATCCTGCATTGGTTGATGGTTTTTTATCACTCCAGGCGTTTGATCCTGTCGGTTCCTCTCAAGAAGAGAGTGCTGCTTTCATCAAGGCAGATCGTTCAACGGCGCAGCGCGTCGTCCAATTAACCGGCATCAAGCTTGATGCCAATCATTGAATAGACCTATGTTTACTTTGAAAAGCTCATTGACCTTCGCGCTGATTTTTTTGACCGCTGGACTCGCTCAGGCGCAAGAGGAGCCCTATCCCAGTCGACCGGTCAAAATCATTGCGCCCCAAGCGCCTGGAGGAGGGGTCGATATTGTCGGCCGGATCATTGCCGATCACTTAAGGGTCGCATTGGGACAGTCTTTTTTGATTGACAACGAAGCCGGTGCAGGGGGGGCCATTGCAGCCAAAATGACCGCTCGTGCAAAACCCGACGGTTACACCTTGATGATTGGTTATGTTGCAACACATGGGACCAATCCAGCCGTTAAGAAAAACATCTACGACCCCATCAAGGATTTCACGGCTGTGGCCATGCTTGGGGGGACACCCAATATTTTGGTGGTGAACAAGAACATGCCGGTCAGTAATTTGCAGGAATTTTTGAGCTACGCAAAAGCCAATCCCACGAAAGTGGATTACGGCACATCGGGTGTTGGCACCTTGAACCATTTATTGATGGAGCAGCTCAAGCACATCACGGGCATCAAAAGCATGGCCGTTCCCTACCGCAGCATCGGTCAAGCGTTCACAGATTCCATGAGTGGGCAAATTCAAGTGGTGTTTCCCGGGCTTTCGGCTGCAATGCCTCACATCAAAAGCGGCCTGTTCAAACCCATGGGCGTGACAGGGGACAAGCGCCATTCGATGGTGCCCAATGTGCCGACTTTCAAGGAGCTTGGTTTTGAGAGCGTTAGCAGTTTGACTTGGTACGGCTTGGTGGGACCCGCCAAAATGCCCGAAACCATTCGCAACAAGTTGAACCTTGAAGTCAATAAAATATTGGCTTCACCTGAGCTTAAAAAAACCTTTGCTGAACAGGCCCTGACGCCCATGCCCATGACCCCCCAAGAGGTTGAGCGTTACATTGTGGATGAGGTCAATCGCTGGACCGAAATTGCAAGAATTAGCAAAGTGCAAGTTGAATAACACCCCGTAGAAATAACAAAAATGTCTCCTTCTGTTTCTGAAAAATTAGCCCACGCGTTTGTCGACAACAAGCATGATTTGGATGCCTCCATGCAAGCCATGTGCGATGCATTGATGATCGATGTATCGGGCTTGTGTGTGGCTGCCAGGCACACCGATTACGTTCGTGCCACTTACAAAGCCAGCATAGAGGAGGGGCCCTGTACGGTCATCGGTCATGTGGGAGGCGCCAATGTGGCTGCAGCCGCTTTGATCAACGGCACGGCCACCCATGGCGAAGACTACGATGACACCTATGAAGGTGGGCCCATCCACGCGGGTGCTGTGGTCGTGCCCGCCCTGTTGGCTTCAGCGGAGAGACATCAATTGTCCGCAAAGCAAATGTTTTGGGGCATGGCAGTCGGCGCCGAGCTGATGTGCCGCATGTGCGATGTCGCCCCAAAATTGGTGCACAAGGCCGGGTTTCATCCCACCGCGGTGTTTGGTGCCATTGGCGCCGCAGCAGGCGTGTCCTGCGCGCTTGGATTGAATGCACATCAATGGGTCAATGCACTGGGGATTGCCGGCAGCATGGCCTCTGGCATCATTGAGTATTTGGCCGAAGGCAGTTGGACCAAACGCATGCATCCTGGTTGGGCCGCTCAAGCCGGTTACAGAGCTGCACGAATGGCGCAAGAAGGTTTTACAGGGCCCAGAACTCTTTTTGAGGGGGAGCATGGATTTTTTCATGCGTTTGCCAATTCAGATGCTTGCAATTTCGAGGGCATGCTTGCTCATGTTGGGCAAGAGTGGATTTCTGCTGAGATGGCTTTTAAGCCCTATGCCTGTGGCACGATGGCACACCCGTACATTGATTGCGCCAGGAAATTGATCCACGATGGACTCCAAGTGCAAGACATTGTGAGCATCCGGTGCAAAACGGCAGAAGGCATTGTGCATCGACTCTGGGAGCCTTTGGCCAACAAGCAAAGTCCCCCGAACGGTTATGCCGCAAAATTCAGTGTGCCTTATGCCATTGCAGTTGGGATGCTCAGAGACGATGCGGGTCTGAACGATTACGAGCAAGCGGTCGTCATGGACCCGTCGGTCAGGGCCTTGGCGGCCAAGATCAGTTACGAGATTGATCCACACAATCCCTATCCCAAACAGTTCACGGGTCATTTGGCTGTGACCCTTAAAAATGGACAGGTGATTGAAGCCCATCAAGGGTTTTTCAGAGGCGGGCGAGACGCACCCATGGCGCGGCTTGATTTGGAGAAAAAATTCTTGGCCAATTGCGAGTATGGACAGTGGAGTCCCACTCAATCCAATGCGGCTTTGGACTTGTTGTCCTCCTTGCCTGAACAAGGCGTTATCAATGTCTCAGCCCTGAGGGTTTAACAATGCGTGCGCAAGAACTTCTAGGTCGTGTGGCCTTGGTCACGGGATCCGCTAAAAACATTGGACGCGCCATTGCGCTGAACTTGGCGCGTGAAGGTGCGCACGTCATGATCAATGCTCGCTCAGCCAAAGCCGAGTGCGAGGAGGTCGTGGCACTCATTCGAGAACTTGGCGGTCAGGCCAGTTACCATTTGTGCGACATCTCTCAAGCGGATGACGTGCAAGGCTTGATCGAGGCCACCAAAAGCACATTTGGGCGACTCGACATCTTGGTCAACAATGCAGCCATCAGGCGCCACTCCAATGTGGAGGCGCTCTCTTGGCATGAGTGGAGAGAGGTCCTTGGAACGATCCTCGATGGTGCCTTTCTTTGTGCCCATGCGGCCATTCCATTGCTCAAAGTTTCCGGCATGGCCAGCATTGTCAACATGGGCGGTATGTCGGCGCACACAGGATCCAAAGATCGAGCCCATGTCTTGGCGGCCAAGTCAGGCTTGATTGGGCTTACGCGGGGTTTGGCCCATGACTTGAGCGTGCATGGCATCACCGTGAACTGTTTGGTGCCGGGTTTGATCGATACCGAAAGGGGCGAGTCTGCCGGCTCCGGCGCACCAGAGCATCACAGCCGCAACAAGACCCTTTTGGGTCGCAGGGGTCAACCAGAGGAGGTGGCCGAAATGGTGGCGTTTCTCTGTGGTCCCAAATCTCGGTACATGACGGGACAGACCGTGCATTTGAATGGCGGGGCTTACTTGGCGTGATGCGTATTTTGAGATGCCATGGGTCAGCAACGCCATTTCTTTTTAGGGTTTGTTGTGGGGCACGTCAGTAGATACCCCCTGCGAGGTTTGATGGGTTCTCAAGTATTCTCTCGATCGATCTCTACAGAATGCACAGATCGCAGAAATTAACTTCTTTAGGACCCTATGTTCAATACTTTATCGAAAAAGAAACCGCTGTACACGATTGCATTGCCCCTGGCTGCAGTCAGTGCTGCAGCCATGCTTGTGGCTTGTAGTGGAACGAGCTCACCGTTTCCAATTCCACTTTTTCCCGCTGCAAAATCGGCCATCGTCGCGCCTGAGTTGGGTGCGGCGTGTCCCATCACCAATTCAAGCATTGAGTCCTTGGTCACCAAGGGCACCGGTTTGGCCTTCAATGGTGCGAGTTTTGGCGCTGTGGGTACCTATTCATATGTCTTGGCTGAAGCGACGGGTAAAGTGGCGGCCAATGACAACTGTGCGCCCACCATTGTTGACCTGAAGAACGCAGCCGATGCCAGTGGCAATGTGCGCTATAAATTTGACGTGGTTGTGCTCATGCCCACCGATGCAGCAAAAGCCAGCGGCAGTCTGCTCTACATCGTCAACAACCGCTCCAACACCAGTTCTTTTGAAGCCTTGAACGACGGTTCTTCAAACGACCTCTTTAGCAATGTCGCTCCAGTGATCCCAAGCACCGGAGCAGCCGCGAGCGCTGGCACAGGTGCGGGCAGTGCTTACCTCATGAAGCAAGGCATGACCGTGGTCTTCTCGGGTTGGCAAGGCGATCGTCCCCAGACCTTGAATGTGCCTAGTGCATCCATCAGCAGCACGTCCAAATGGTACTTGCCTGGCATGACGTTGCCGGTCGCAAAAGATGCAGCCAATGGTGGTGCCACGATCACAGGTGGCGTTCAAGATGAGTTCATTGCAGACAATGCAAGCAGCAATCTTTTGGGCACCTATTACAGCCGTGCAAGCGGGACGGCTGCAACGCTCACCATTCAAAAAACCGCAACCTCACTGCCGGTTCTTGTCGATCCCTCTTATTGGACTTACACCGCAGGCACGGGCGTGGCTGAAGGCGGCAACACGACTGCGACGGGTTATGGCTACGTCACCATCAATCGCGCCAAAGTGGTTGCAGATGCTTCATTGGCAGCCGGCCTGGACGCTGGCAGCGACAACGGCTCCATCTACCACTTCAATTACACGGCCGTTGATCCAAGGCCCATGGGACTTGGCTTCTTGAGCGTGAGAGATTTGATTTCTTTCTTTAAAAATGAATCAAAAGACTCACAGGGCAATGCAAACCCATTGGCAGGCCGTGTGAAATACACCTTGGCCACAGGCATTTCCCAATCGGGTCGTTTCCTCAGAGACTTCTTGTGGCAAGGCTTCAACACCGATGCCAACATGCGACAAGTCTTTGACGGCATGTTGCCTTTGGTGGGCGGTTCACGCAAGACTTACACCAACTACCGTTGGGCCAAGCCAGGTGACTATTCACGTCAACACGAGACCCATTACACACCCGGTGACCAATTTCCCTTTGCTTATGCAACGATCACCGATCCCTTGACGGGCAAAACAGATGGTTTGCTGCAAAAGTGCACGCAACTCAATACCTGTCCTAAAGTGTTCCAGTACGACAGTCCCATTGAGTTTGGTGGCGCAAGAGCGTCTCTGACCGTGACCGATGGTCTAGGCAAAGACATTCCAATTCCATCCAATGTGCGCATGTTCTATGCTGCGGGTACGTCACACGGGCCAACCGTGTTGGCAAACAACGCTGTGACGCAACCTGACTACTCCGTGGACAGAACAGTTGCTGCCACGGCTGTGTCAACTGCACCAGGCGCGTTGATCGCCAGCAGTGCCTTGTTCAGGTCGCTCTTGTCCAATTTGGACGGTTGGGTCAGAGGTACGGCTGCGCCTTTGGACAGCGCTTACCCCAAGGTCTCAGATGGCACAATGGCTGTTCCTACGAGCGACCCAAAAAGCTTGGGCGCGCCTGATTTATCTGGCTTAGGTTTGAGCTTCAATGGTGTCTACAACACCTTGAGTGTGAACGATGAGTCGGTGATCCCTTCAAAAACATCGGCACAGTTTTACACCGTGTTGTTGCCCACCTCTGATGCACAGGGCAATGACAAGGGTGGCGTAAGAATGCCTGATTTGTCTGTGCCCATTACCACATCCAAGGGCTACAGTGTTCGCAAGTCTGGATTTGTGGCGGGCGACCAAAATGGTTTGAGCAGCTCACAGTTGGCCTTTGCTTTGCTAACGTCTGCAAAAAATGCGGCCGACCCAAGACAGAGCGTTCAGCAGTTGTACACCAACAAAGCGGGCTATCTGGCCCAATGGAGTGCAGCGGTTGACGCCTTGGCTGCCAAGGGACTTTTGTTGCCCGACGATGTAACGGCTTATAAAAACAGAGGTGTGATGCAAACTTTGCAGCCCAACTTTGCAACCTTGCCTTAAAACACAGTTTGTGATTTAAAGCTCAAC
This sequence comes from Burkholderiales bacterium, assembly GCA_947372465.1. Classification (GTDB taxonomy): domain Bacteria; phylum Pseudomonadota; class Gammaproteobacteria; order Burkholderiales; family Burkholderiaceae_C; genus Limnohabitans. The sequence continues at coordinate 9,032 of CANBTT010000054.1, forward strand.
CCCTTGGCCTAAAAATCCAAGGGGTTTTTTCTTGAGCGGTTTTAAGTTTTTTCTGAGGCATCTCGCACTCGTCATGGGTGTTGAGGGTATCTCCTCTTTGAACAAGGCTCCAAATGCATCAAAATAGGCCGCATCTCAATGGATTGAGCGCCTCCTATTCAAGAACAGATATTCGAATTCAAATTGAAGTATTTTTTACACTTTCTCGCCCGTGTAGCTTTGAGCATCATTTTTGCTGGCTTTGTGAGCGCCAGTTTGGCACAAACCAAAACCCTGATAGAGTTGTCTCAGCTTTCAGGTGCAGATCGTCAAAGTACATTGATTGCAGGCGCCAAAAGAGAAGGCGAATTGAGTGTTTACTATGCGCACCCGATCATTCAAACGATTGTGGATGCCTTTTCACAAAACTACGGCATCAAAGTCAAAACCTGGCGCGCGGGCTCGGAAGCCCTACAACAACGGGTCATCAGTGAGCAACGGGCAGGAAAATTTGACATCGATGTCCTCTCCAGCACGGCCATCGACACCGAGGCCTTGTACAAGGAGCGTCTGCTTCAGGAAGTGAACTCTCCCGTTTTTGCCCATTTGATTGACAAAGCACTTCCAGGTCACAAACAGTGGGCGGCCTTCAATTTGGACATTTACAGTGGCGCCTACAACACCAAACAGTACAAACGCGATGACCTGCCCAAAACTTACGAAGACCTTTTGAATCCGAAGTGGCGCGGACAATTGGGCATTGAGGCCAACGACCACGTCTGGTACGGCGCACTGCTTGCTGAGTTGGGCGAAGAAAAAGGCAAAAAACTGTTTGATCAAATCATGTTCACCAATGGATTCTCAATTCGAAAAGGGCATTCCCTTTTGACAACCATGGTCGCCTCGGGTGAGGTGCCCTTGGCCATCACGGTGTACAACTGGAACCCAGAGGCGTTGAAGAAAAAAGGTGCGCCCATCGACGTGTTTGGCCTGCCGCCCTTGCTCGCCTTGCCTTCAAGCGTGGCCGTCATGAACAAAGCGCAGCACCCTTACGCGGCCTTGCTGTTTTATGATTATGTGCTCAATGAGGGGCAACGCTTGGTGGCCGATGCTGGGTATGCTGCAACGTCCAAGAAAATTGAAACCATTTATTCATCGATGAATGTTAAAGTCATTGATGCACAGGTGGCACTTGCTCAGCAAGACCGGTGGTTCAAGATGTATTCGGACATGCTCAACAAGCGCAACAAGTGAACATTTTTTTAATCCTTTAGAGACTCGTCATGGATATCAGCATAGCGCTTTCAGACAACCATTACACCCGTCCCATCACGCAAGGGCGTGTGCATCCACAGGGTGCAAGGTTTTTGCCAACCACCGTTCATCCCTCGGAGATGTTTTGGCGCCAGCTCAAGTACGGGGACTTTGATGTTTCTGAAATGTCCTTGTCCTCCCTTTTCATTGCCGCCTCCAAAGGCGATCATCGCTTCGTTGCCTTGCCCATTTACACCTCAAGAACTTTTTTTCACACATGGATCTTGGTTCGAAACGACAAAGGGATTCAAGCGCCCGCAGATTTAAAGGGCAAGCGCGTTGGCGTGCCCGAGTATCAGCAAACTGCCGCACTGTGGTCCAGAGGCATCTTGCAGCACGAGTTTGGTGTTTTGCCCAAAGAGATGACCTGGTTCATGGAGAGAAGCCCCGAGAAAAGCCACGGCGGCTCGACCGGCTTTGAGCCGCCTGCAGGCGTTGTGCTCAACAAGATCGATCCCAAGACCAACATAGGGGAAATGTTGGTGAGCGGTGAGCTGGACGCGACACTTTTGTACCTCAACAGCAAGAATTTGGTGGATCGGTCGCAAATTGATGTGTTGGGACATCCCAATATCGAGCCCTTGTTCAAGCAGCCATTTGCCGAGACCAGGCGGTTCTTTCAAAAAACTGGGCTCTTTCCCATCAATCACACCGTGGTGATGAAGCGGGAACTTTACGAAAAACACCCCTGGTTGGCCTTGAACATTTACCACGCCTTTGTGGAGGCCAAGCGGCAAGCCGATACCGATGCCTGTGAAGCCATTCAGTCCATGATGGAGACTGGCGCACTTCAACTCGCACAAGGCTTTGAGGCGCAGGCGTGGCAGGAACAAGCCAAGAAATACGGCATGAAAAACTCAAAATTGGTCTTGGAGACGATTGCTGGGTATATTCACGAACAAGGACTGAGCGCAGCGCCGATTAAAATAGAGGATGTGTTTGCAGCGTCCACCATGGATCTATAGGCCTTGACCCCCCACCCACTGCCATGCATGAAAAAGGAAAGAATATGAGTGACTCTTTAACCCCTCGCACAGGCCGCTCGATCGAGGTCGAAGGCATCACCCACGGTCACGCCCCCATTCCAATGGCGGCCAGGGTGGGCAATATGATTTATTCCTCTGGCATCATGGGTAAAAACCCAGCCAACGATACCTTGCCCTCGGACGCGCCGAGCCAGTCCAAGTTCATGTTTGCCAATTTACGCACACTCTTGGCCAATGGTGGCGCAGGGCTCAAGCATGTGGTGCATGTGAAGGCGTACATCAAAGACAACACCTACAGAGATGCACTCAACGACGAGTGGCTCAAATGTTTCCCCGATCCGCATGACCGACCTGCAAGGCACACCATGGTGTCTGACCTTCCTGGCGGCATGCTGATGCAAATTGAAATTGTTGCAGTCCTCTCGGATTGATTCCCACCTTGTTATATTGATTTGAAAGAAAAAAATGATCATTGATTGTCACGGTCACTTCACCACCACACCACCCAGAGTCATGGAGTACAGGGCTCGCCAAGTCGAAGCGCTTAAAAAAACCGGTAAAAACACCGATGAGGCCCCCCCGCACATCAGCGATGAGGAAATCTTTGCAGCCATCAATGACAATCAACTCAAGGTCATGAAGGAGCGTGGCATTGATTTAACCGTGTTCTCGCCCCGCGCTTTAGGCATGGATCACCATTTTGGCGATGAGCAAACGAATTTGACCTGGGCCGTTTACTGCAACGACTTGGTCCACCGAGCCTGCGTGATGTTCCCCGATCATTTTGCAGGCGTTTGCCAGTTGCCTCAAGTTGCAGGCAGCAAGCCTGGACAAGTCGTTTTTGATGAATTAAAGCGTTGCATTGAAGATTTGGGCTTCATTGGTGCCAACTTAAATCCCGACCCCTCGGGTGGCAACTGGACAGATCCTCCGCTGTGGGACAAAGACTGGTGGTATCCCCTTTATGAACAATTCGTGCACCACGATATTCCAGTGATGATTCACGTGAGTGGTTCATGCAACCCCCATTTCAATGCAGTGGCCACGCACTACATCAATGGAGACACCACCGCCTTTGTTCAGTTCATGATGTCAGATATCTTCAAGGACTTTCCAAGCCTTAAATTCATCGTGCCCCACGGCGGCGGCGCGGCACCCTACCACTGGGGGCGCTATCAGGGCATGGCCATCGATATGAACTATGGGGACTTGAACCAAAAGGTGATGAAGAACTTGTATTTTGATACCTGTGTCTACCACCAGCCTGGCATTGATTTGCTGCTGAAGGTCATTCCAAGCGCCAACATCCTTTTTGCGTCCGAGACCATTGGGGCGGTGAGAGCCATAGATCCTAAAACAGGTCGCAATTTTGACGATACGCACGAGTACATCAAAGCCACCCAGGTGGTGAGTGATGAGGAAAAAGCAAAAATTTACAGCACCAATGCCTTGGGTGTTTACAAGCGACTTGGGAACCACCCCAAGTTCAATCAAACCAAATAAAAAGTCGAGAGCGAAATGATTGGATTTCAGATTTTAGAGAGAACACGCGTCATTGACTCACAAATGGTCAAGGCGTTCAAAGACTTGCCTGTTGCTTGTGTGAGCGACTGCATGCAAAGAATGTTTGCGGGGGGTGCGGAGTTAAGACCCATGCACAATGGTCATTCGATGGCTGGGGCCGCCTTCACCGTCAAAGTCAGACCAGGTGACAATTTGATGATCCACAAAGCGATTCAACTCGCCGGTCCTGGAGATGTTTTGGTGGTCGATGGTGGGGGAGACCTCACCAATGCACTGATTGGCGAGATCATGACTTCCGCCGCGCATGCCAAAGGCATTGTTGGGATGGTCATCTATGGATCCGTCAGAGACGCGGGATACCTTAAAACACAAGACTTCGGTGTCTTTGCATGTGGCGTGACCCATCGGGGTCCCTACAAGGACGGTCCAGGTGAGATCAATGTACCCGTCGCCTTCGGTGGGATGGTGATCCATCCAGGCGACTTGGTGCTTGGAGATGAGGATGGTGTGTTGTGCGTACCCATTGACCAAGCCCCTGCGCTTTTAAAGGCCACGCAAGAGCGTGTGGTGCAAGAGACCGCCATGCTCGAACAAATCAGGGCAGGTGTTTACCAAAACACTTGGATTGACAAGGCCGTCAAAGACAAGATGGGCTAGAGCGCGCATGCACGAGGGCACGGTCTCAAAGGTCTGTGCCCTGTGCTGCGCTGAACGCCCAGCCTGATGGGCTCAATCGAGTCGAATGTTCATGTCCTTGATGATGTGAGACCAGCGCTGTGACTCGCTTTTGATCAAGGACGCCAATTGTTCTGGCGTACCTCCAATGGGCTCAAGCGCAAAACGGTCCAACTGATCCGCTTTGAATGTGGGGTCTTTGAGTATTTTGTTGACCTCGAGGTTGATCTTCTCAAGGGTGTCTTTGGGCGTGCCCGCTACGCCCATCAAGGCAAACCAGGACGAGGGTGTAAAGCTCTCAAAGCCTGCCTCCTTGAAGGTGGGCACTTCCGGCAGTTGAGGGGATCTCTTGTTGCCAGCCACGGCCAGCACTCGAAGATTATTGGCCTTGGCCTGCGCGCTCACCAGTCCAGTCGAAACGATCATGGCGGAGACGTGCCCACCCATCAGGTCGGTGATGGCAGCCGAGGCCCCTTTGTAGGCAATATCAACCAATTGCATATCAGCCACTCGCTGCAAAAGTTCAAAATTCAAGTGTGCGGATGATCCGATCCCCAAGTTGGCAAAGGAGTAATTCTTGGGGGATTTTTTGGCCAGCTGCACAAACTCTTGCAGGCTCTTGGCAGGCACACTTGGCGAGATCACAAAGCTTTGTGGGATGCTGGCCAAGGCCACGACAGGGGCGAAATTCTTTTCCACGTCGTAGGGCAATTTGGCATAGAGCATGGGGTTCATAGTCAATGTGGACTCGGCGGTCAAAAGCAGGG
>CANBTT010000055.1 GCA_947372465.1 Burkholderiales bacterium
TCCGACCCCATCGCCAGCATGGACAGCACCGCCAAAGTCCAACTCCTTGAGCGCGTGGAGGGCATGGCCCGCGCGCAGGACCCCCGTGTCGTGCAAGTCATGGCCTCTTTGTCCATGGAGCACGATGTGGTGATGGTGGCCCGTGCCAATGGCATCTTGGCCGCAGACATCAGGCCCTTGGTGAGGTTGAGCTTGACGGTGATTGTGGAGCAAAAGGGCAGACGTGAAACGGGCTCCAGTGGAGGAGGTGGTCGCTTTGGCCTGGCTTATTTCGATGATGCGCTCCTGAGCACATATGCCCAAGAGGCGGTTCAAAGTGCCTTGATCAATTTGGATGCAAGACCTGCTCCAGCGGGTGAGATGCCAGTGGTTTTGGGCCCTGGTTGGCCCGGTATTTTGTTGCACGAGGCCATTGGTCACGGCTTGGAAGGTGACTTCAACCGCAAAGGCTCGAGTGCTTTTGCCGGTCGCATCGGCAAGCGGGTGGCAGCCAAAGGCGTTACGGTTTTGGACGATGGCACCTTGTCTGAGCGACGCGGCTCCCTCAATGTCGACGATGAAGGCCATGTGAGCCAGCGCAATGTCTTGATTGAGGACGGCATTTTGCAAGGCTACATCCAAGACAGCATGAATGCGCGTTTGATGGGTGTCAAGCCCACTGGCAACGGACGGCGCGAGAGTTATGCGCACCTGCCCATGCCCAGAATGACCAACACCTACATGCTCGGGGGTGACAAAGACCCCTCAGAGATCATTGCAAGTCTTAAGAAGGGCATTTACGCCAGCAACTTTGGGGGTGGACAAGTCGACATCACCTCGGGGAAGTTTGTGTTCTCGACCTCGCAGGCTTGGTGGGTGGAAAACGGCAAGTTGCTTTATCCCGTTAAAGGTGCCACCTTGGTTGGCAATGGACCTGATGCGCTCACACGGGTGAGCATGATCGGCTCAGACATGTCACTCGACAGTGGTGTGGGCACTTGCGGCAAAGAGGGTCAAAGCGTGCCCGTGGGTGTGGGTCAACCGACGCTTCGCATTGAAGGCTTGACGGTGGGTGGCACGGCCTAATTTGAGCGCTCCATTTCGCCAAGGTTTGGACGCCTTGGGTCCTTGGGCCTGGTGTTGTTCTAAGGAGTCAGTTTTTTGTTTTCAGAAATTTGTGATATATTCATTGGCATGCAAAGCACTTTCTTTCGATTTGGATACTTTTTCTTCTCAGCCCTGACAGGCGGTCGAGAGATTTAAGCGTAGCCCAAACGTTCGAAGCTTTCAAACCTACCGCCTCAAAGGGCGGTTTTTTTTCGTCCAGAGGTCAATTTCAACCAACGGTCAGCAAGGGACACAGAGGCAAGCACATGACAAAGCAGCAGCACATTGAGCACCTAGGGCTTCAAAGAATGGATCGCACCAGCGAGACAGACGATCAACGCATCAAAGACATCACGGTCTTGCCGCCGCCTGAGCATTTGATTCGCTTCTTTCCCATTCAGTCCACACCGGTTGAAGGTTTGGTGGCCGATACAAGGCGCGTCATTCAAAAGATCATCTCAAACGAAGATGACCGCTTGTTGGTGATCTTGGGGCCTTGTTCCATTCACGATCCGAGCGCTGCGATTGAATATGCAAAACGCTTGATCAAAGAAAGGCATCACTTCAAGGACACCCTTGAGATTGTCATGCGGGTGTACTTTGAAAAGCCTCGCACCACAGTCGGTTGGAAAGGACTGATCAACGACCCGTATTTGGACGAGAGTTACAAGATCGATGAGGGCTTAAGAATTGCCCGCCAACTCTTGATTGAGATCAACCGCTTGGGCCTGCCCGCGGGCAGCGAGTTCCTGGATGTGATCTCTCCTCAATACATTGGCGACTTGATCTCTTGGGGCGCGATTGGCGCGAGGACCACGGAGAGTCAAGTGCACAGGGAATTGGCCTCAGGGATTTCAGCGCCCATCGGTTTCAAGAACGGGACCGACGGCAACATCAAAATTGCAACCGACGCGATCCAAGCGGCTGCTCGTGGTCACCACTTCTTGTCGGTTCATAAAAATGGGCAAGTCGCCATTGTGCAAACACAGGGCAACAAAGACTGCCATGTGATTTTGCGGGGCGGCAAGAAGCCCAACTACGATTTGGCCAGCGTGCAAGAGGCCTGTGCTGAATTGGAAAAAGCGAAGTTGCCCAAGAGGCTCATGGTCGACTGCAGTCACGCCAATGCCAACAAGCAGCACATGCTTCAGCTCGATGTGGCAAAAGACATTGGCAAACAGATGGCTTCAGGATCGAACCATATTTTTGGGGTGATGATTGAGAGCCACTTGATCGATGGTGCTCAAAAGTTCACCCCTGGAAAAGACCGTGTTGAGCAGTTGACTTACGGACAAAGCATCACCGACCCGTGTCTGGGTTGGGACGACTCGGTGGCTTGTTTGCAAACGCTCTCAGACGCGGTCAAGCAAAGAAGAAAAACCAAAGCCTGAGGGGGTCTTTCTTAGGCTTTGGCCTTCAAGGCATCCATCAATTTTTGATGGATGCCGCCAAAGCCCCCGTTGCTCATGCACACGATCTGGTCTGCGCTTTGTGCATGAGAGACGACCTCTTTCACGAGGGCTTCAAGCTCTGCGCTGCAAAAGGCTTTGCCGCCCAATGGGGCGAGTGCTTCCTGTGCGTTCCAGTCGAGTCCTGAGGTGTAGCAAAAACTCAAATCCGCTGCGGCCAAACTCTCAGGCAACAAGGCCTTCATGCTGCCAAGCTTCATGGTGTTGCTGCGTGGTTCAAAGACGCACAGAATTCGGGCCTGTGGTCCCACTTGACGCCTGAGTCCTTCAAGCGTCGTTTTGATGGCTGTTGGGTGGTGTGCGAAATCATCAAAAACACTCACCGGTGTCTCTTGGCTGCGGCCCCCCAGGGTCACGTGTCCTTTGAGCTCCATGCGACGGCGGACATTTTGAAAGTGTCTCAGTGCCTCAATGCTTTTCTCGGCGTCAACTCCAACGTGGTGAGCGGCTGCAATGCAGGCGAGGGCGTTCATTTGGTTGTGCACGCCTTGAACACCCCAAGCGAGGTGACCCAGGACCGCACCTTTGTAGATCACATCAAAGGACTCGGGTGGACCTTGAAGTGTCCAGTCGGCACCTGAGGAGGCATGGCTCGGTGCAAAACCCTGGGCCTGACTCCAAAGACCCATTTTGAGAACGCGCTGGAGGCTGTCCTCCTCGGCGTTGTAGATGACTCGACCGCTTTGTGGCACCGTTCTCACCAGGTGGTGGAACTGCCGCTCAATGGCTTGAAGGTTGTCAAAAATATCGGCGTGATCAAATTCCAAGTTGTTGAGCACGCAGGTGCGGGGCCTGTAATGCACAAACTTGCTGCGTTTGTCAAAGAAGGCGGTGTCGTACTCATCGGCTTCGATCACAAAGAGGGGGCGATCCTTGTTTGTACTTGAAGCGCTTTGCGCCTGTTCAAGGGGTTTGCCTGGCAGTCTTGCCGATGTGTCAAAGTTCAGGGGCACGCCGCCAATCAAATAGCCCGGTGCGCGTTGGGCGTGTTCCAAGATCCAGGCGAGCATGGACGAGGTGGTGGTTTTGCCGTGCGTGCCAGCGACCGCCAAGACGTGAAAGGGGTTTCCCGCCGTGTGCAAAATGTGTTCAGACAACCACTGTGGTCCACTTGTATAAGGCAGTCCCAATTCCAGGATGGCCTCCATCAAGGGGTATTTTGCAAGGCCTGCAGCATCTCTTTGTCTGGAGACGACGTTGCCAATGACAAAGAGATCGGGCTTCAAGGCGAGCTGCTCTGTGCCAAAGCCTTCAATGAGTTCGATGCCAAGCGAGCTCAATTGATCGCTCATCGGCGGGTAGACGCCGGCGTCGCAACCCGTGACAGTGTGCCCGTTTTGGCGGGCCAATGCGGCCAAGCCCCCCATGAAGGTGCCGCAAATGCCTAAAATATGTATGTGCATGCCTGTTATTTTAGGTGCAAGTTGCCAGTGCATTGGTTTTTGCTGTTTTTGGGCTTTCGTGAGGTTTTAAAAAAAAGTGCACAATGCGTTGCATGAACCGAATTCAAGAAGAAATAGCCGCTGTTGCTGCGAGGTACATCGTTGACGATGGCATGGAGTTTGGGCCCGCCAAGCGCCAAGCGATCAAGTCCCTGGGTTTGAGCAGCAAAGCGCCACTGCCCTCCAACGATGACATCGAGGAGGCGGTTTTTGAGCACCTGAGTCTCTTTGGCGGGGAGGAGCAAGAGGTAGTGCTCAAGGCTTTGCGTGAATTGGCCTTGACCTGGATGAGGCGCCTGGCGGTTTTTCGGCCTCACTTGACGGGGGCCGTGTGGAAGGGGTTTGCAAGCGAGCACTCGGACATTTATTTGCAGCTCTTTTGTGACGACTCCAAAAGCGCCGAGATTGAATTGATCAACCAGGGCTTGGATTACCAGGTGAGCACACAAAAGGGCTTTCGGGGGGAGATGGTGGACGCGCTGAGTCTGAACATCAAGCACCCGGAGCTTGGCTTGTATGTGGGCCTTCACCTCATGGTCTATGACTTTGATGATTTGCGTGGTGCACTCAAACCCGATGCCAAGGGTAAAATTCAAAGAGGAGACGCCCAAGCATTGGAGCGGCTTTTGAGTGCCTCGGATTAACTGGGTGCCCGTCTTTGGTTCCCTTGATGGACGGCTTAACGGTTTTAGAGAACAATTCCCACCCCTTTAAAAAGACAAAAAAACCATGACCCCTCAACACCCACTCCTTGCCAAAAGAAGTTTGCTGACCGCGGCCGGTCTTGGGTTTGCTTTGGCGGGCCTGGGCGTTTCTTGGTGGAAAGACAAGTCCAAGAGGGACGCCGCCTTGAGTTTGGAGGCGAGCACAGCGTTGTGGCAAGCGCAACTGGCATCCCTTCAGGATGAAGCGGTGCCACTCTCGCAGTTCAAGGGCGTCAAGTTGGTGATCAATTTTTGGGCCACGTGGTGCATGCCTTGTGTGGAGGAAATGCCTTTATTGGACGCTTTCTTTCAACAAAATGCATCAAAAGGCTGGCAAGTTCTGGGATTGGCCATCGATCAGCCCAGCTTGGTCAAGAAATTCATGGCGCAAAGACCGGTGTCCTACACCATTTTATTGGCGGGTTTGGAGGGCACGGAATTGTCCCGGTTGCTGGGCGATGTGGAGGGCGGTTTGCCTTTTACACTTGTGCTCGATGAGCGTGGTCAGGTTGCTTTCAGGAAAATGGGCAAGTTGTACCCCGAAGACCTGCGCTCTTGGTTGAGCATTTGACGCCAATTGTGATCAATGCCCATTAAAAGCGCTCAAAAATCACTTTAAACCCATTAAAAAACACCATCGTCTGTTTTTTTAGGGTCTGGGTGTCTTTGGGGTTTGGGCGGAATCACTCGTGATCTGGGGTGGCCGGTTCAAGGTTTTGAGCTCAAAAGCTTGAATATTGGGTTGAATTGGTGTAAATTACACTCTTTTAACGCAAGATCGCAATATTTATGGATTTGAGAAAGCTTAAAACCCTGATTGATTTGGTGTCTGAGTCCAATGTGGCCGAACTCGAAATCACGGAGCCTGAGGGCAAGGTGCGGATCGTCAAAAGCGTGGGTGTTCAGTATACCCCAAGCGCCAGCAGCTCAGGCTTGAGCCCGATGCCTATTTCCGCCATTGATTTGGGGGCCTTGCAGCCAGTTGTGCCCTCGGTGCAAGAGGCCACGAACGCAGCGACAAGTTCTGCGCCAGTGGCCAGCACAGCCCATGTGGTCAAGTCCCCCATGGTTGGCACCTTTTACCGCTCGGCCAGTCCCGATTCGGCGCCCTTTGTGGAGCTGGGCCAAGTGGTGAAAGAGGGCGAGACCATCTGCATCATTGAAGCGATGAAGATTTTGAACGAAATCGAAGCCGACAAGAGCGGCACCATCACCAAAATACATGCCCAAAATGCTCAAGCGGTCGAGTACGGCAGTGCGCTATTTGACATCGAGTGATGGGGTTCAGATGTTCAAGAAAATATTAATTGCCAACCGAGGCGAGATCGCACTTCGCATTCAGCGTGCGTGCAAGGAGCTCGGCGTCAAAGCGGTCATCGTCTATTCCGAGGCCGACCGCGAGGCCAAGTACGTCAAATTGGCGGAGGAGGCCGTGTGCATCGGGCCAGCTGCATCTGCGCAAAGTTACCTCAGCATGCCGTCCATCATCTCTGCGGCCGAGGTGACCGATTGTGAGGCGATTCACCCAGGATATGGCTTTTTGAGCGAGAACGCAGATTTTGCCGAACGCGTGGAGAAGAGCGGCTTTCAGTTCATCGGACCCACCCCAGAGTCCATCCGGATCATGGGCGACAAAGTCGCCGCCAAGCAAGCCATGATCAAAGCCGGCGTGCCCTGCGTGCCAGGCTCCGAAGGTGAGTTGACCAGCGACCCAGCGTTGTTGAAAAAAATTGCCAAAAGCATTGGCTACCCCGTGATCATCAAGGCAGCCGGAGGAGGAGGAGGCCGCGGCATGCGAGTGGTCACCGATGAAGAGCACTTGATCGCTGCCGTTCAAACGACCAAAGCCGAGGCGCAATCGGCCTTCAGCAACCCAGCCGTTTACATGGAGAAATACCTCCAAAATCCGCGCCACATTGAAATTCAAATCTTGGCCGATCAGCACAAGAACGCCGTGTATTTGGGGGAGCGCGACTGCTCCATGCAAAGACGGCACCAAAAAGTCATTGAAGAGGCGCCAGCACCGCACATCCCCAGAAAACTCATTGAAAAAATTGGTGAACGCTGTGTCGCCGCTTGCAAGCGCATCAATTACAGAGGGGCGGGCACCTTTGAGTTCCTCTTTGAAAACGGGGAGTTCTACTTCATCGAGATGAACACTCGCGTGCAAGTCGAGCACCCCGTGACCGAGTACATCACGCACGTGGACATCGTCAAGGAGCAAATCCGCGTGGCCGCGGGCCTTAAATTGTCTTTCTCTCAAAAGCAGGTCACCTTCACGGGTCACGCCATTGAGTGCAGGATCAATGCCGAGGATGCTTTCAAGTTCACGCCCAGTCCTGGGCGCATCACCATGTGGCACCCCCCAGGAGGTCCCGGTGTGCGGGTCGACTCACACGCCTACACCAATTACTATGTGCCCCCATACTACGACTCCATGATTGGCAAAATCATCGTTCATGGCGACACCCGTGAGCATGCATTGGCCAGAATGAGAACGGCCCTGGCTGAAATGGTGGTCGAGGGCATTCAAACCAATGTCCCCTTGCACCGAGAGATCATGCAAGACCCCAAGTTCATTGAAGGTGGGACCAATATTCATTATTTGGAGCATTGGCTCACCACCCGGCCCAAGAGCTGACAAGTTCGACTCATAATAGAGGGCCCTTCTTGGTAAGGGCCCTTGAATTTTAAAACCCCACACCCATTCACACGCCATGATAGAACTGCACATCCTCGCCCCGCAAGACCAAGTGGAGAGCTTGAGCGATGTCTTGCTGGAGTTGTCGGCGCTCAGTGTGAGCGTGGAGGATGCCGATGCGCACACCGAGCACGAGCAAGCCCTTTTTGGTGAGCCCGGTATGCCTCCTCCCGCCAACGCCTGGATGCGCTCCAAAGTGATGGCCTTGTTTGACAAGCTAGAAGCGCTAGAGCACGCACGCGACTGTTTGCTGGGTCTTGAGGCGTTTGAGAGCTGTCAAATACTCTCGCAAGTCGATGTGCCCGAAGAAGACTGGGTGCGCATCACCCAGTCACAGTTTCAGCCTGTGGCGATCACCGAGGACTTTTGGATTGTGCCCTCTTGGCACGAGGTGCCCGCTCAGGCAAAGAAGGTGATTCGGCTGGACCCGGGTTTGGCGTTTGGCACAGGTACCCATCCCACAACGCGCATGTGCTTGGGGTGGGCCGCTGAGCGAGACTTTGCCACTGAGCGCGTGATGGACTATGGCTGTGGATCAGGCATTTTGGCCATTGCCGCTGTGCTTCATGGTGCACAAGAAGCCGATGGGGTGGACATCGACCCAGCGGCCGTCCAAGCCGCAGAGCAAAATGCACGCGACAACCAAGTGGATGCGAAGATGCGCTGGGGCTTACCCGACATGGCCCAAGCCCCCTATGACACGGTGTTTGCCAATATTTTGGCCACGCCTTTGAAAGTGCTCGCGCCCTTGCTGTGCGGTTTGGTCAAACCAGGCGGGCACTTGGTGCTCGCGGGGATCTTGGAGCGCCAAGAGGACGAACTCAAGGCCGCCTATGCGCCCTACTGTGATTTAAACGTCAGCAATGTGTGCGAAGGTTGGATTTTGATGACCGCTCGCATCCAGGCGAGCGGCTCTTGAGTTCTGAAGGCCCACGAATGGATCAAACGCAAGAAGCCCAGGAGCCACAATTTGAGCAGCAACGCATGATTTGCGCCTGTCCCAAATGCAATCAGTCGCTCGAGCTTTTTGAGGACCAATTGGATCAGGCCGAAGGCTGGGTGCGGTGCTCAAGCTGCGAGCAAGTTTTTTTGGGCCTGGCGTGCTTGGTGGAGCAAGAGCACTCTCAGACAGACGCGCCATTCAAGTCCTCATTTCATCCCAGTGCGAGGGCTCAGGGCAGCACCCAGCTCGAACCTTTGGGAGAAGGTGCTCAAGGCTTGGACGTCTCCAAGCCCATGAGTTTGGACGAGTTTTTGTACCAAAGAACACTGCACACCCACAAGCCCGCAGCAGCGGCGACTCAGCAAGAAGACCACTTGTCTGCAAGCCCTTTGGGCGCGAGGGCCTTGACGATGGCACGCGAGGAAGTGAGAGCCCACCCAAGAAAGCGCACATGGGCATGGGTCTGGGTCTGGTTCGCGGCCCTGATCGTCTTCGGGCTTGCGCCGCTTGGGTTCACCTTGCGCTTTAAGAATGAGGTGGCGGCCCTTTATCCCAGTTTAAAACCACCCTTGGTGAACATGTGCCAAGTGCTCAATTGCGAGGTCGAGTGGCCAAGAGACCTCTCGGCCTTGAGCATTGAGAGCAGCGCATTGGAAAAAGAAGAGCTGCTTGAAAAAGAGCTGCGCTCCAATGCGCAAAACAGCCCCAAGCGCTTCGCCTACCGATTAAGCCTTCGGCTCAAAAACAGTTTCAGCTATCCCGTGGCCTTGCCCAAAGTCAAACTCACCCTCCTTGATGAAAAGGACCAGGTGCTCCAAGTGCGCAGCCTGGTGATCTCTGTGCCCCAAGACCCACAAGTCATCAAGCCTGGGGGCTTGAACCCCTTTGTCATGCCCATCAACTTGGAGGATGCGACAATACTGGCACCCAATGGCTACAGAGTGGAGCTGGAGTAAATCCAAGACCGCCCCCTTCATCTTTTGCCCAGTTGTCGATCAGCTCGAAATTGAAACACAACTGCCCTTCACTTTATCAACGGACCCTTGAACAACCATGGCTTCTTTAATTTGCGGCTCTTTTGCTTTTGACACCATCATGAATTTTGAGGGCCGCTTTGCCGAGCAGATCTTGCCCGATCAACTCCACATCTTGAATGTCTCATTTTTGGTGCCGTCCCTCAGGCGTGACTTTGGTGGGTGTGCGGGCAACATCGCTTACAGTTTGAAGCTCTTGGGCGGCGAGCCTTTGCCCATGGCGACGCTTGGGCAAGATGGACAAACGTACATGGACCGCTTAAAGCGCTTGAACATCTCCAGCCAGTTCATCAAAGAGGTGCCAGACGCTTACACGGCGCAAGCGATGATCATGACCGATCGTGACAACAACCAAATCACGGCCTTTCATCCAGGGGCCATGAACCAAGCGCATTTGAACGAGATCGATGCGTCTCACAACATCAAAGTGGCGATCATCGCACCCGATGGCAAAGAGGCCATGATCAAGCACGCACAGCAACTCTTTGATCTGAAAATACCCTTCGTCTTTGACCCAGGTCAAGGGCTGCCCATGTTCAATGCAGAGGAATTAAAACGCTTCATCGAGCAAGCCACTTGGGTCACCGTGAACGATTACGAAGCCAAAATGCTGGAAGAACGCGTGGGTCAAAGTGTGGCCGAGATGTCCAAGTCCTTGAAGGGCCTGATGGTGACATTGGGCGCCCAAGGCTGTCAGATCTGGGAGAACGGACAGAGCACCCATGTTGCCCCGGTTCAAGCCCAGCAAGTGTTGGATCCAACGGGCTGTGGAGACGCTTGGCGGGGCGCTTTGCTCTTTGGGTTGGAGCAAAATTGGCCGCTTGAGAAATGCGCGCAATTGGGCAACAAACTGGGCGCCTTAAAAATTGCTCACCAAGGGCCACAAAACTACCAGCTCTAAAGCTCTGCCGCTCACCCAGGGCGGGCATCGGAGCAGGGCACAGCGCTTGGCCTCAGAGGCCTTGGGAAAGAAAAAAAAGCCCGGCACATCTGTACCGGGCTTTTAGATCGAACGCTGAATCAATCTTCAGGGCTTGATGGCTGTTGGAAACGGCCATGCAGCTTGAGGGTTGAGCGTCGTTTGCGCAGCAGGCGTTACGTGCGCGCGAGCAGCGGGTTTTTTCGCGGCTTTTTTAGCGGGCTTTTTTTTTACAGCCGCTTTTTTAGCAGCAGGCTTTTTGGCCGCTGGTTTTTTCGCGACGGCTTTTTTGGCCACTTTCTTGGCAGCAGGCTTTTTGGCCGCTACTTTCTTCGCTGCTGGCTTTTTGGCCGCTACTTTTTTAGCAACAGGCTTCTTGGCTGCAACTTTTTTCGCTGCTGGCTTTTTGGCCGCTACTTTTTTAGCTGCGGGTTTCTTCGCTGCTACTTTCTTTGCTACCGGCTTTTTAGCCGCTACTTTTTTTGCTGCGGGCTTTTTAGCCACAACTTTTTTTGCCGCGGGCTTTTTAGCCGCTGGTTTTTTTGCAGTTGCCATAACTATCTCCTAGATCAAGTTTAAAGATCGTTGAGTCAAAAAAAACACTCCATGCTGCTGTTGAGCACAAAGCGATCCAAGGTGTTGGACCCGGGTCCAGCACCTTGAACAGGGTGTGTACCTCTCATCAAAGCTTGCTCGAGCGAGAAAACTTTTGTTGAGGTGTACAGATGAGAATGCATGTGTGAGATAGAAGCCTACTCAGTCCCAAGACAAAGTACCACCCGTTTGGTACTCGATCACGCGGGTTTCAAAGAAGTTTCTCTCCTTCTTGAGGTCAATCATCTCACTCATCCAGGGGAAGGGATTCTCTTCATTGGGGAACAAAGCATCCAGACCGATTTGCGTTGCACGCCTGTTGGCGATGTAGCGCAAATAGCCTTTGAACATGGAGGCGTTCATGCCGAGAACGCCTCTGGGCATGGTGTCTTCTGCGTAGCGGTATTCAAGTTCTACAGCTTTGGCAAAGAGCTCGGTAATTTCTGCCTTGAATTGGCTCGTCCACAAATGGGGGTTTTCAAGTTTGATTTGATTGATCAAATCAATGCCGAAATTGCAGTGCATGGACTCGTCGCGCAAGATGTACTGGTACTGCTCGGCAGCACCCGTCATCTTGTTTTGACGACCCAAAGCCAAAATCTGTGTGAAGCCGACATAAAAGAAGAGGCCTTCCATGAGGCAGGCGAAAACAATCAAAGACTTCAACAACACTTGATCGTTCTCGGGCGTGCCGGTGTTGAAGTTGGGATCCATGATCGCCTGAATGTAGGGGATCAAGAACTCATCTTTGTCGCGAATGGAGCTGATTTCGTTGTAGGCATTGAAGATTTCACTCTCATCAAGACCCAAGGACTCCACAATGTATTGGTAGGCGTGGGTGTGAATGGCTTCTTCAAACGCTTGGCGCAACAAAAACTGTCTGCACTCGGGCGCTGTGATGTGGCGATAGGTGCCGAGCACAATGTTGTTGGCCGCCAAGGAGTCGGCGGTCACAAAGAAGCCGAGGTTCCTCTTCACAATGCGGCGTTCGTCCTCTGTCAGTCCATTGGGATCTTTCCAAAGCGCGATGTCACGCGTCATGTTGATCTCTTGAGGCATCCAGTGGTTCGCACAGGTCGACAAATACTTCTCCCATGCCCATTTGTATTTGAAAGGCACGAGTTGATTGACGTCGGTTTGCCCATTGATGATTCGCTTGTCGGCGGCATTGATGCGTTTGCCAGACATCACAGGCTTGCTTGCCTGAGCGGGCGCGCTGCTCGAGGCGATGGGCGCACTTGAGACAGGCATCACAGCGCCGTCGTCGAGCGTTCTGGTGGTGCTTGGGGTCAAGTGTGAAGGTGGGAAAGCCTGGTGACTCAAGGAGTCACTCGAGGGCGGTGTTGGCGATGTAGGTGTAACTTCTTCGTCCCAGGTCAGCATATCTTATTTTCCAATGTTCGAATTATCATTGCATCACATTGATTTGAAAAGAGTTCAAACCCGATGTGCGGCAAGAGTGTTGTTCAATAGCATCGACTCTCATGAAAAGAGGCCACGCCAAAGAAGCTGCTATGTTCGTCAAATTGATTAAATTCAAACGAATCAAAGGTAAAAAAATCTAGCGACAAGGCGTCCTCGCTTTTAAATTTTTTTACCTTTGATTCACACCTTCATCTTCAAAGCACTGCAAGTGCTTGTGAACACGAAGGCGTGAATCTCAAGTGCGGTTCAACTCAAATGCATGGGTTGAACCGCCACCGGGCTTATTGGCACGACTCACAGGTTGGATCATCGACACCGCAAAAACGAATATCCGTGGCGGGCGAATCGGAGAGTTCAATTTGTTGGGCGCGGGCTTGCGCTGCCGCGACCTCCAGGGCAGAGAGGCTGGGCCTGGCCGCGCTGTCGCTCACAGCACTGGCCTGCATGCCACTGGTTTGTCCGCCTGAAGAGACCGAGTTCAATTGTCCAGAAGTCACTGTGGATTTCTCAACGTGTGTCGCACTCATGGTTCTCAGGTAGTAAGTGGTTTTGAGGCCACGCACCCATGCCAATTTGTAAGTGTCATCGAGTTTTTTACCAGACGCGCCCGCCATGTAAATGTTCAAGGACTGTGCTTGATCGATCCACTTTTGACGGCGCGAACCGGCTTCGACAATCCACACGGGTTCAACTTCAAAGGCCGTCGCATACAAAGACTTCAACTCGGGGGGCACACGGTCGATGGGTCTCAAAGAGCCATCAAAGTGTTTGAGATCCATGACCATCACTTCGTCCCACAGGCCCAAACGCTTCAAGTCTCTCACCAAGTAACTGTTGATGATGGTGAACTCGCCAGACAAATTGGATTTGACCGACAAGTTGCCAAAGCAAGGCTCAATGCACGCGTCCACCCCAATGATGTTGGAGATGGTGGCCGTGGGCGCAATCGCCACACAGTTGGAGTTGCGCATGCCGTCTTTTGCAATTTTCTTTCTGAGGGCATCCCAGTCCAAACTGCTGGAGCGGTCCACCTCAACGTAGCCACCGCGCTCTTTGGCCAAGAGCTCAATGCTGTCAAAGGGCAGAATGCCACGGTCCCACAAAGAGCCTTTGAAGCTTGAGTACTTGCCGCGCTCTTTGGCCAAGTCGGAAGAGGCCATGTAGGCGTAGTAACAAACCGCTTCCATGGAGCGGTCGGCAAACTCCACCGCTTCTTGTGAGCCGTAGGGCACGCGCAAGGTGTACAAACAGTCTTGGAA
>CANBTT010000056.1 GCA_947372465.1 Burkholderiales bacterium
CATTCGAGCTCCAAGCAAACAAGCTCAAGGTCAACAAAAGGACGCTGAAGAATCGATTGAATAATACGTGCATTGTCAAAATCACTCAATGGTGGGGACTCAAAATTGATGGCTGATTATCGATCACTTCACGCACAAAAAATCGATCCGCGCCAATAAAACGCAATATTTGCGAATTAAAAAAGACCCGAGCGATCAAGGGCTCAAGCCCCAAAGCCGCATCAAGTCATTTCTAAGCGCAAAAATGCTCAAAGCCAGCACGAAAAAGAGGCCCAACTTTTGAAAACCTTGGGTAAAACGCTCCGACAACTTGCGCCCACTGATCCATTCCAAGCCATAGCAAAGCAAATGCCCCCCATCCAAGGCTGGCACAGGCAACAAATTAAAAACCCCTAGATTGATGCTCACCAAGGCCAAATAACTCAAAAATGCGGCAAACCCCATATGAACGGACTCGCCAGCATATTTCGCAAGCGCAATGGGCCCCCCCAATTGCGACAACTGCGCTTGCCCCGCTAAAAGTTGATAGATGGACTCGATTGTTTTGCGCGTCCAATCGTAGACGGTCAAAAAGCCCGTCCCAAGCGCATCCACGGGCCCCTCTTGGACCCAAACACGCTCTGGGGGAGTGCCCACATACGCTTCAATTTTGCCCACCCAAGTGGTGCCTTGCATTTTTCTTTGCGGCGTGACCTCTATTTTGAGCGCCTGCGTCTGCGCTTGCCCCAAGCCTTGCCCTTGCCCCTGCCCTTGCCCTTGCCGCTCAATCAACCATGATTGGGGCTCGATGGGGTCCTTTTGACCACTGCTCGCGATAAAACGCCGCAAGGCAACGGCGTCCGCCATGGGCACATCATTGACGGCGATCACTCTGTCGCCTTCTTGTAGGCCCGCCTGCTGCGCTGCACCGCCCGGGCTGACCCGACCAATGACCGCTTGACTGTAGGGGCCTGCAAAGCCCAAGAGCGTCATCACCCCTCTTGGATCTTCAACAATGGCCCTTTGCAAAGCCGCTTCTGGGTCCACGGCAGATTCATCGGCTTGCGTGCCATTTTCGCCGCTTGGCGCGGGCCATTTCAATGTCGACACATCAAGCTCGACTGTGGAAGACGACTTTGAGACGCCCAACCCAGACTGAAGGACCAACTCAACGGTTTGGTGCATGGACACCGCCCCGAGCATGAACTTTTCAAACTGCGCGTAAGATTCGATCTCTTTGGGACTTTCCCCCTTGAAGCTCGCGTTGATCACCCGCACGCCCGAGTCAATGGAGGCCTTGCTCGCTAGACTCCCCTCAAGGGGCGTGGACAGCAAAGGGGCGGCTGATTCAAATCCAATCCAATTCATGGCCATCAGCAAAACCACCGCCAACACCATATTGGCCAAGGGGCCCGCGACCACAATCAAACTCTTTTTGAGCAAACTTTGACGGTGAAAGGCCCTGGACCAATCCTCTTTCAACTCGGGATCGGTGTTTTCATCTAAAAATGTCACGTAGCCGCCCAAGGGAATCAAAGAGATCACAAACTCAGTCTCCCCTCTTTCTCGGCCATTGGCATCTTTCACTTTGGCCCCCATGGACGCGCGAAACACCACGGGACCAAAGCCGAGCGAAAACCTCAGCACTTTGACCCCCAGGGACACAGCGGTTTTGTAATGCCCGTACTCGTGCACACCCACCAAAATGGAGATGGCCAACAAAAAAGCCCACAATGAAGTCATGACTGCTCTTTAAAAATTAAAACCAGGAACCCAAGAAAGCCCAAAGGGATCGGCTTTTCTTGGGTGCCGCTCAGTGCAATTTTGTGATCAACTCTTGGGCCACTCGTCTTGCAACGCGATCGATCTCCAACAAGTCTTCCAAATGGCTGGGGGCTTGAGGGACGTAAGCGGACAAGGTCTCCACATTGAGCGCATGAATTTGATCAAATCGAATGCGCTCTTCTAAAAAAGCACCCACCCCCACCTCATTGGCAGCATTCAACACAGCGGTGCTGCCTTTGGGAGCCTTCAACACCTGCCAAGCCAAGGGCAAGCCTGGATAGCGTCGCCGATGAAGCGGGTCATCAAAGGACTCAAAGGTCATGGCCGAGACGCTGGAGAAGTCAATGGCCTTGGCACCAGACGCCATGCGCTTGGGCCAGCTCAGCCCATAGGCAATGGGCACCCTCATGTCCGGCGTGCCCAACTGCGCCACCACCGAAGCGTCCAAGTACTCCACCATCGAATGGATCACACTTTGAGGATGGATGACCACCTCCAACTGCTCAGGCTCAACGCCAAACAAATAATACGCCTCAATCACCTCAAGCGCTTTGTTCATCATCGTCGCCGAGTCCACTGAAATCTTTCTCCCCATGACCCAAGTGGGATGTGCACAGGCCTCTTGAACCGTCACCCTTTTGAGTCGATCCGGGTCCAAGGTCCTGAACGGCCCACCAGACGCGGTCAAAATGATCTTGGCAATGTTTTGGCGCCAAGTGCTGGGGTCATCCGGCAAAGATTGAAAGATGGCCGAATGTTCGCTGTCAATGGGCAAAAGCGTTGCTCCCGAGGCCTTGAGTGCTGAGGTGAACACCTCGGCCCCCACCACCAAGGCCTCCTTGTTGGCCAGCAAGAGTCGCTTGCCTGCTCGGGCTGCAGCCAAGCAAGATGACAGACCCGCTGCCCCCACAATGGCGGCCATCACCATGTCCACCTCTGGGTGGGAGGCCACGGTGTCCAAGGCCTCTGGGCCACTCAAGACGCGCGTTGAGAGCCCCGTGTGTTTGATCTTCTCTTCCAAAGACTTGGCCGACAAGGGCTCGACCATCACTGCAAATTGGGGCTGAAAGCGCATGCACTGTTTGAGCATCACATCCACCTGCACATGGGCACTCAGCGCAAACACCTCAAAGGCCTCCGAGTGCCTGGCCAGCACATCCAAGGTGCTCACCCCAATGGAGCCTGTTGAGCCCAAAATACTGATGCGTTTTTTCATGGGATGCCTCTCACGCAATAAATCTGGGCAGGCCCTAAGCACAGGACACCCATCAAAACCCATCTCAATGGAGCCATCAAGCGCCTCATGAGACCCAGTGAACCAAGCCGACCGCCAAGGGCACTGTTGGCAACAAGGCATCGATGCGGTCCAAAACACCGCCGTGCCCAGGCAAGAGTTGACTGCTGTCTTTGAATCCAATGGCACGTTTGAGCATGGACTCAAACAAATCGCCGACAACACTGCACGCCACCAAGACCATCAGCCCAAGGACAAAATAAAGCGCCCCCTTTTGCCACAAGACGGCATAGATGCTCATCGAATCAGGCAGCAAGAGCGCCTCAACATGCATCCACAAAAAGCCCAGTAAAAAGACCAACACCAAGCCGCCCAAAGCACCCTCTTGGCTTTTCCCAGGACTTAAAATCGGCGCCAATTTCTTGCGACCCCAGGCCCGGCCCACAAAGTACGCTCCGATGTCAGCGGTCCAGACCAAGGCCAAGACAGACATCAAGAAATGGGTACCCAATGTCTTGGCTTGGCCAAAGCTGACCCAAGCACCCATGAGCATGATGAGCCCCATCGCATTTCTGAGGGGCGCAGCCACAGCAAGCCAGCCCTCAATGCCACGCTTGAAAACCATTGCAAAAAACACGGCCCAGACACACAACAAGACCCCACCACCAAGACCGGAGAGCGCGTCCAAGCAGGCAAAGCGCCAGTCAAGGACACAAAGACCCAAGGTCATCAGCGCAAAGACCGGGGCCTTCAAAAACGGCATGGGATTCATTCTGCCCCACTCCCAAGCCGCCAGGGTCGTCATGACCAAGATCAAGGCCAAGAAGGGCCAAGTGGCTTGTGCAAACAAAGCGGGCAAGAAAATGCACAACAAAACAAAAGCCGTGATGACACGTTGCTTGAGCAATTGATCAACTCCTAGACATGAAGAGGGATTCAAAGACCAAAATGTACAAACCCTTCATTGCCCAAGGAGACTTTGTCCTGGCGCATTTATACCGCCAAAATTTCTGCTTCTTTGGCAGAAACCACTTTGTCAATTTCGGCGATGTATTTGTCGGTCATTTTTTGAATGTCCGCCTCAGCTCTTTTTTGATCGTCCTCGCTGGCTTCTTTGTCTTTGACCAGTTTTTTAACAGCGTCATTGGCGTCCCGCCTCAAATTGCGCACGGCCACCTTCATGCCCTCGCCGTCGTTGCGAACCACTTTGGTGAGCTCCTTGCGACGCTCCTCGGTCATGGCGGGCATGGGCACACGAATCAAGTCGCCCATGGCCGAAGGATTCAGCCCCAAGTCACTGTCGCGAATGGCTTTTTCAATCTTCGCACCCATGCCTTTTTCCCAAGGCTGAACACTGATGGTTCTAGAGTCCAGCAGCGAGACATTGGCCACTTGGCCAATGGGCGTGGGGTTGCCGTAGTAATCCACCATCACCGAGTCCAACAAGCCCGGATTGGCTCGCCCTGTTCTGACCTTGCTCAGCGCAGCATTCAAGGCCGCAATCGACTGGGTCATTTTTGTATCTGTTGTTTGTTTGATCTCTGAAATGCTCATCTCAACTCCTAAATTTAAGTGCTTGCCCTTGGGCGACAGTTGGACGCCAACTCAAACCCACTGCGCCAGTGCATTGCTTCAAAATGTCAACGATGGATTGACGCTCACGCGTAAACCAAAGTCCCCTCATCTTCTCCCATGACCACTCGTTTTAAGGCCCCATTCTTGAAAATAGAGAACACCTTGACAGGCAATTTTTGATCCCTGCACAGCGCAA
The DNA here is from genome assembly GCA_947372465.1 of Burkholderiales bacterium. GTDB lineage: Bacteria > Pseudomonadota > Gammaproteobacteria > Burkholderiales > Burkholderiaceae_C > Limnohabitans. The sequence goes on from CANBTT010000056.1 coordinate 4,770, forward strand.
AAGCGGTGGCGTCCATGATGCCTAAATTTTGTTGAATGGCATCGTCAAAACTGATCTTGGTGTACCGAGTGGCTGAACTGTCCTTTTTAGGATCGGCTGAATAAACACCGTCCACCTTGGTGGCTTTTAAGACCAATTCTGCCCCAATTTCTGCCCCCCTCAAAGCCGCAGCGGTGTCGGTGGTAAAGAATGGATTGCCAGTACCCGCAGCAAAAACAACCACTTTGCCCTCTTCTAAATACTGAAGCGCCTTTGGTCTCACATAAGGCTCAACCACTTGCTCGATCCCGATGGCCGACATCACCCGCGCGGTCAAACCCGCCTTGTTCATGGTATCGGCCAAAGCCAAAGCGTTCATCACAGTGGCCAACATGCCCATGTAATCCGCCGTTGCTCGGTCCATCCCCACTGAGCCACCCGCCACACCTCTGAAGATGTTACCGCCACCAATCACCACCGCCACCTCGACGCCCAAACGCGTGATCTCCGCGATCTCTTCCACAATTCTCACAATCGTTGCGCGGTTGATCCCAAAGGCATCGTCCCCCATGAGCGCTTCACCAGATAGTTTGAGCAAAATTCGCTTGTGTGCTGGCGCGATTTGAGTCATTGTCTTTTTCTCCTAATGGGTTGTTTTTAGTTTAGCGCAAACTGGGGCTCAAAAAAAAGGGACCGAAGTCCCTTTTTTTCTTGTATCAGCTGTTTTGCTTGGCGGCAGCGACTTGAGCTGCGACTTCCGCTGCAAAATCGTCCACCTTCTTCTCAATCCCCTCACCCACCACGTACATGGTGAAGGATTTGACTTGGGTGTTGGAAGCTTTGAGCATTTGTTCAACCGTTTGCTTGTCGTTCTTGACAAAGGTTTGATCAAACAAGGAGACCTCTTTCAAATACTTTTGAACAGAGCCTTCAATCATCTTTTGCGCGATTTCAGCAGGCTTGCCCGACTCGGCCGCCTTTGCGCTGGCCACCGAGCGCTCGCGCTCAATGAACTCTGCGGGCACATCGGCACTGGTCAAAGCCACAGGCTTCATTGCAGCCACGTGCATGGCCACATCTCTTGCAGCACTCTCTTGGCCAACGTACTCCACCATCACGCCAATGCGAGTTCCATGCAAGTAACTGGTCAAAGCGTTGGCGCCGGCGAACAACTTGAAGCGTCTAAAGCTCATGTTCTCGCCAATCTTTCCAATCAAGCCCTTTCTCACATCTTCTAAAGTGGGTCCAAAACCATCTTGAGAGTAGCTCAAAGCGCCCAAAGCCTCCAGGTCTTGAGGCTTGTGCTTGACCAGCAAATCAGCCGCAGCCTTGGCCATGGCCAAGAAGCTGTCGTTTTTGGTCACGAAGTCTGTTTCACAGTTGATCTCAAGCAAGGCCCCGTTGTGGCCCTCAATGCTTGCAAAAACAACGCCTTCAGCCGTCACACGGGAAGCCGCTTTGCCAGCTTTGCTGCCCAACTTAACGCGCAAGATTTCCTCAGCTTTGACCATGTCTCCCTCAGACTCGGTCAATGCCTTTTTGCACTCCATCATGGGCGCGTCTGTTTTGGCCCTTAATTCTGCCACCATGCTTGCTGTAATTGCTGCCATTTGTCTTTCTCCGAATTGCGTTCAAGTTCAAAAATAAATGTCTGATTTAACTTTTTAGTCGCTAAAAAGGGGCTTCATTGAGCCCCTTGACCTTTGGCTCTAAAAAAGAGACCTATCAGGCGCTGTGTGCGGCGTCAACCTCTACGAAGTCTTCGTCCTTGTCTTCCGCGATCGCTTTGATCACATCTTGAGTTGCATTGGCACGGCCTTCAAGAATTGCGTCTGCAATGGCGCGTGCATACAGGGTCACGGCTTTGGAAGAGTCGTCGTTGCCTGGAATGACAAAATCAATGCCTTCGGGTGAGTGATTGGAATCGACCACACCGATCAAAGGAATGCCCAACTTCTTGGCTTCCAAAACAGCAATTTTGTGGTAACCCACATCGATGATGAAAATCGCATCAGGCAAAGTCGCCATGTCTTGGATACCGCCAATGTCTTTTTCCAACTTCTGAATTTCTCTAGAGAACGTCAATTGCTCTTTCTTGGACATGGCATCGAGACCGCCCTCGAGTTGAACTTTCATCTCTTTAAGACGCTTGATGGAGGACTTGACCGTTTTGAAATTGGTCAACATACCGCCCAACCATCTTTGCTCAACAAAAGGCACTCCTGCGCGCTTGGCTTCAGTTGCAACGATCTCACGAGCTTGTCGCTTGGTGCCGACCATCAAAATGGTTCCACGGTTTGCAGACAATTGACGTGCAAACTTCACAGCCTCCTCAAACATGGGCTGTGTTTTTTCCAAATTGATGATGTGAATTTTGTTGCGATGACCAAAAATGAACGGGGCCATTTTTGGATTCCAAAAGCGTGTTTGGTGTCCAAAGTGAACACCTGCTTCGAGCATTTCGCGCATAGAGACTGACATGATTTAATTCCTTAAAGGTTTGTTCTAAAATCCACCCCGAAATTAATGCTTTTTAATCAAACAATTGCTTTGATCAAGCACCAACACCTTGAAATGAGATGGTTTGCGATTGACTTCACTGACCAAGACCAGCAAAGCCCATCAAGTATAGCATATTGAGCAATGGGTGTCGATGCCAAAGTCCGGCATTTAAGAAGTTTGCACCCAAGTCGTGTGTTTAAAACAAAATTGGTGCGTCAAGCACGTTAACATACCCGCCATGAACAACAAAAGAGTCGCCATCGTTGGCGCAGGCATCATCGGGGTCACCACGGCTTACGAACTCGCACTCAAAGGGTTCGAGGTCACTGTCTTTGATAAAAACCAAACATGCTCGGAAGAGTCCAGTTTTGCAAACGGGGGCGTCATCTCACCGGGCTACATCACCCCTTGGGCCAGCCCATCCATCTTCAAGCGACTCTTTAAGGAGCAGTTTGCCAAGCACGCCAGCATTTTGATGAACACGCCCTCTTTAGAGACCGTGCGTTGGCTGAGCCAAAGCATCAAGGCCTCCAAATCTGAACGCTACTGGCGACATCGCCAAGCCTTGCAAAAATTGGCCTTGATGACGCAATCACGAATCAGGGAGTTGATCCAGTCTTTGGGCATTGAAGTCGAGCAAACTCAGGGCTTCAACATCATTTATCGAAGCGAGCGCCACTTTGAATTGGCGACATCTTCTCTCCCCTACCTCACCGATCTGGGCGTTCCCTTTCAGATCTTGGACAAAATGGCCCTCCAGCAAAAGGAGCCCGCCATAGAAAGCGAAACCGCCTTTGTTGGCGCCATCCATTTGCCCGAGGACCAAGTCATCAACTGCAGACAATTTGCATTGGCACTCAGGGACGAGGCGGAGAGACTTGGCGTGAAATTTGAATTCAAATCCACAGTCGAACCCTTGAGTGCAGACAATCCCAAGAGACTGCTCGTGAATGCCAAACCCATGTTCTTTGACCACGTTGTTGTGTGTTCTGGCATGGGCAGCCTCAAACTCCTGAGCGCACTTCATCTCCCCATCCCCATGACGCCCGTGTATGGTTACTCCATGACGGCCATCATCAAAGAGCCCCTTGATGCGCCCAAATGCGGCATCATGGACGAAAAATACAAAGTGACCATTGTCAGGCAAGGCAACCGCATTCGGGTCGGTGGCATCATGGAGTTTGGTGGAGACCCCAAAGCGCACAACCCCAAAGCGGTCAAAACCCTGTACAAAGTTCTAGAAGATTGGTTCCCCAAAGCCACAGACATGGGACAACACATCCAAATTTGGAAAGGAGCAAGACCCATGCTGCCCAAAGGGTCTCCCATCGTGAGCGCCACCCCTCACCAAGGACTGTGGCTCAACCTGGGTCACGGCTCAAGTGGATGGGCCACGTCTTGTGGCACGGCGCAAGTCTTGGCCAACATGATGAACCAAGATGCGCCCAGCACCGATTGGCTGGAGCTCGGCCTGGCTTGAGCGTTGCCAAACACGAGGAGGGAGCCTCTGTGCTTAACGCTTGGATTTCTTCGCCTTCTTGCTAGAGGCGCCTCTTTTAAGCCCCCCTTTGATGGCGTCTAAAGGCGATTTGATCATGGCGCCCGCCTTGGCAAATGCAGGGGGCGTCACCGTGGAAACACCCCTTGGAGAAACAGGGGTCGAAGCCGAGGTCAATTTGGAAGCCTTAGCTTTCTTGCTGCCCCGTGGATTCAAAGCAGATCCAGGCACAAAGGACGATCCTGCGGTCGGAGACAAAGCATCTGAAGCCCCTCTTTTACCTTGTTTTACAAAGGGTTTTTGTTTCTTGCCCCCCTTGGATTCACCCAGAGACAAGCCCGTAACGTCCTTTGAACTGATCAAGCTCCTGTCTAAATTGTCTTTGACCAATCTGAAATCAATTTTTCTGCCATCCAGATCCACACGACTGACTTGAACTTGCACACGGGTGCCAATGGCATAACGAATGCCCGTTCTCTCACCTCTTAACTCCTGACGCGCTTCATCAAAGCGGAAGTACTCGCCGCCAAGCTCGGTGATGTGGACCAAGCCCTCCACGTACAAAGCGTCAAGTGTGACAAAGATCCCAAACCCCGTTGCAGCCGTGACGACACCACTGTACTCCTCTCCCAAATGCTCGCGCATGAACTTGCACTTGAGCCAAGCTTCAACGTCTCTAGAGGCCTCGTCGGCGCGTCTTTCATTGGCCGAGCAGTGCAGTCCTGCCGCCTCCCAAGCGGCTTGATCCACATGCCGCTTCTGAGATGAGACCTCTTTGATCTCCTTGCCATGGGCCTTGGAGGCCAAACGCCTGGCCAAACGGGCATGAGACTCACCCGGCGTTGGCAAATTGGGGAGCTGGTACTTTTGCTTGGCCAAAATGGCTTTGATCACCCGGTGCACCAACAAATCTGGATAACGTCGAATGGGGCTTGTGAAATGCGTGTAGGCTTCAAACGCCAGGCCAAAGTGACCACTGTTGATGGGGGTGTAGATGGCTTGTTGCATGGAGCGCAGCAACATGCTGTGAATTTGCTGCACATCGGCTCGCTCTTGAGTGGCCTTGGCAATGGCCTGGTACTCGGAAGGCTTGGGCTCATCGCTGATGCCCTGAGAGATACCGACCGCCTTGAGATAGCTTCTTAGCAACTCGACTTTTTCTGGGGTAGGTCCCTCGTGCACACGAAAGAGCCCGGGGTGCTTGGAGCCCAAAATGAATTCTGCACTGCAAAAATTAGCAGCCAACATGGCCTCTTCAATCAAGCGGTGTGCTTCGTTTCTCACCCTAGGAATGATTTTTTCTATGCGGCCATTGTCATCGCAGACGATTTGCGTCTCTGTCGTCTCAAAGTCCATGGCGCCGCGCTCTTGGCGCGCTTTTAACAAAGCCAAATAGACATCGTGCAAATTGATCAAGTGAGGAACGACCTCACCGTTGGCCAGCGCCTGAGGACCCCTTGTGTTGGACAAAATGGCCGCCACAGTCGTGTAGGTCAACCGTGCCTTGCTGTGCATGACGGCCGAGTAAAACTGATAGGCATAGATCTCCCCCTCTTGGGTGATCAACATGTCGCACACCATGCACAAGCGATCCACATGCGGATTCAAGGAGCACAAGCCGTTGGAGAGCTTTTCAGGCAGCATGGGGATCACGCGCCTTGGGAAATACACACTGGTGGCACGGTCATAGGCATCGACGTCGATGGCGCTGGACGTCTGCACATAATGGCTCACATCAGCAATGGCCACCAACAGTCGCCAGCCTTTCCTGCGCCCAACTTTTGCCGGTTCGCAATACACCGCGTCATCGAAATCTCTGGCATCTTCTCCATCAATCGTGACAAAGGGCAAGTCGGTGAGGTCAATTCGACCCTCCAGGTCTTCAGGTCTCACTTTTTCAGGCAAGGCTTTGGCCAGTTTTAAGCATTCAGGAGAAAACTCATGCGGAACGGCATACTTTCTCACCGCAATCTCGATCTCCATGCCCGGATCGTCCACCTCGCCCAGGACCTCCTTGATTCGACCCACGGGTTGGCCAAACAGGCTGGGCGGTTCGGTCAACTCGACCACCACCACTTGCCCCGCTTTGGCCGCGCCAGTGGCCCCCTTGGGGATCAAAATGTCTTGTCCGTAGCGTTTGTCCTCTGGGGCCACCAGCCAAATGCCGCCCTCTTGCAACAAACGGCCAATGATGGCGTAAGAGGGTCTCTCCAAAATTTCGATCACTCGGCCTTCGGGTCGACCTTTGCCATCTTGTCGCACAATTTTGACTTTGACCCGGTCTTTGTGCAACACGGCACGCATTTCATTGTGAGGCAAATAGATGTCCGGCGCGCCGTTGTCGCGTTGAACAAAGCCGTGTCCATCGCGATGGCCTAAAACACTTCCGAAGAACTCTTCGACAGAAGTTGTTGAATGTGAGATTTTTTTGATAAGATACCCTATGTCTGTTTTGCCCCGATGGCGGAATTGGTAGACGCACTAGTTTCAGGTACTAGCGAGTAACATCGTGGGGGTTCGAGTCCCTTTCGGGGCACCAAATGACAGCTTTGTCAGTGGATTGATAGGATTCTTTCCCGCAATGCTTTTGTTTAACTATAACAAAAAAAAGAGAAAACCTCGTGACAATGAGGTGTTTCTTAAAGGGGCTGGCCTATCAAATCATGCCCATCGGTGTCCACAATGCGCGCCTTGACAAAGTTGCCCACCTTCAAACGCTGGCTCACCTTTTGAGGAGCTAAGAGCTTCACCACACCATCAATCTCAGGTGCATCTGCATAGCTTCGACCGATTGCGCCTTGTTTTCCACCAGCAGAGATTTGGTCAATCAACACCTGCATGGTTTGACCCACTCTACCCCTTAATTTAGCAATAGAGACCTCCTCTTGCACTTTCATGAAGCGAGCTTGTCGCTCTTGTCGCAAAGGCTCGGGCAACATACCCGGGATTTCATTGGCCAAAGCGCCCTTCACGGGACTGTAGGCAAAACACCCCGCTCGATCAATTTGTGCTTCGCGGACAAAATCCAACAAATGCTCAAATTCGGCTTCGGTCTCTCCCGGGAAACCAGCAATGAAGGTGCTTCGAATGATCAATTCTGGACACTGTTTGCGCCAAGCCTGGATGCGGTCCAAATTGCGCTCACCACTGGCGGGACGCTTCATGCGAGACAAGACATCGGGGTGACTGTGCTGAAAGGGAATATCCAAATAAGGCAGGACACGTCCCTCGGCCATCAAGGGGATCAAGTGATCAACCGTTGGATAAGGGTAGACGTAATGCAGTCGCACCCATGCACCGTAAGGTTCGGCCAAATGGGCCAACTGTTCAACCAACTCAAGGGTTCTTGTTTTGATGGGCTTGCCGTCCCAAAAACCTGTCTGGTATTTGACGTCTACGCCGTAGGCAGAGGTGTCTTGACTGATCACGAGCAACTCTTTGACGCCGCCTTCAAACAACGCCCTGGCCTCGCTCAGAACGTCTCCAATCGGGCGAGAGACCAAATCCCCCCGCATGGAGGGAATGATACAAAACGTGCAGCGGTGATTGCAGCCTTCAGAAATCTTCAGATAAGCATAGTGCCTAGGGGTCAATTTGATACCCGCTAAAGACGTCGCCTGAGGAATCAAGTCAACAAAAGGCTGAGCGGGCACGGGCAAATGCTCGTGCACTTTTTGCATGACCTCATCGGTTGCGTGCGGACCCGTGACCGCCAAGACCTTGGGGTGTATGGACTTGATGAGGTTTTCGCCGCCATCATCGACTCTGGCACCCAGACAACCGGTCACGATCACACGACCGTTTTCATTCAAGGCCTCAGAAATGGTGTCCAGGCTTTCCTTGACCGCTTCATCGATGAAGCCACAGGTGTTGATGATCACCAAATCAGCACCCTCAAAGGTTTTGCTGGTCTGATAACCCTCAGCACTCAAGCGGGTGAGGATCAACTCGGAATCGGTCAAGGCTTTTGGGCATCCTAAACTGACGAAACCGACTTTTTTAGGCGTGTGGAGGGTGTGTATTTCTTGGCTCATCCCTGTATTGTCGCTTCAAAAGCAAGAAATTTCTCGCCCCCCCCAAGTAACTTTCGCTCAGGAGATGTGCAGAGCCATTCAAGCCGACAGGGTGACTATGCTTGTGGTTTAACGCCCAAGGCGCCAAGAAGCGCATCGCTTTGCTTTTGAAGTTGCTCTTGAACTTGTTCTTGCATTTGCAAAAACATGGCATTGGATTGCTCAGCATATTGACCCATCATGCCTTGCAAAACCGGCACTTGAAGCGGCATCAACTGCTGCCAAAATTCTGGACTGACTTTCTTGGAGGACTCGGTCATCTTGGATTGGAACTGGGTCAATGCTTGAACATTTTTTTCCAAATAACTGCCCATCATGGGTTGCATGGTGTGCCCATAAAAGCGAATGATGTTTTCCAAAACTTTTTCGGTAAACATAGGAGCGCCTGCGCTCTCAAGCTCCAAAATAATTTGCAACAGTATCGATCGGGTCAAATCCTCATTGGTTTTGGCATCAATCACTGACAAACTGACTTGCTCCATGACCAACTGTTTGACCTCCATGATCGTAATATAACTAGAGGTCGTGGTGTCATAAAGACGGCGATTGGGATATTTCTTAATAACTCGCTTGCTATTTTTAAAAGGAGGTGCGGTATTGGGTTTTTTCGTAGCCACTCAAACTCCAGTCGTATCCTAAGGATGGA
>CANBTT010000057.1 GCA_947372465.1 Burkholderiales bacterium
CCAAAAAACTCAATTCAGTTAAGCACTAGCTGTAATCGCGGTGTTTTTTTATATCCAAAATTGCCAGCTCATGGATGATTTTGAATCTATGTCTTCTCAATTCAAAGTTCTTGTGCTTGGGGTGTTTCCTTCTCTCTCATCTTGATTAAACCTGTAGCAGTTAGTTCTCCATCTTTGCCATCAAGCATTACAAAGATGCTAGTCTTGGTTTTAATGGGAAGGTCTTGAGCAGAACGCGTTGCTCGTTGGATGGCTGCAAAGGAGCCCGCTAAATCTGGATCAGAAGACTTGCGGATGTCTTCGGTGTTCATTTTTTCTACACTCAATTAATATCGACAAAAAAGTGCACCATGAGGAAAGAATGTGATTTCACCAAGGCGCGTAATAATCCTAATGCTGCGCAGCTAAAGAAACAGATCACCATTCGTTTGGATGAGGAAGCTGCTTGAACACCATGCAATCCGATCTTCGCCTATAGTCATCTCAGCGTTTGCAATTGATCGCAAGTCCAAGGCACGGGTTCAAGAAAAGCTCAATTCACTTTTCTAAGCGTGAACTGAATCACGTCAATGTTTGATTCATCAAACGCCGCTTCACAATAGGCCAAATAAAATTCCCATAATTTGACAAATCGATCATCAAATCCAATGCTCAAGATTTCATCGACGCGACTCATGAAGTCGCCTCTCCATCTGCGCAAGGTCTCGGCATAATCTGGGCCAAAACACAGCTCATCGACAACCTCTAGGCCAGCTTGGGCGGCTCTTTTCCTAAACTCACTCGCGCTTGGGAGACACCCGCCTGGAAAAATGTATTGTTGTATGAAGTCTGTGGAGTGAAGGTATCGTTCAAACAAGGATTCATCAATAACGATGCTTTGAATGCAGGCTCTTGCGCCTGGTTTCAAAAGCTTAGAAATACTTTCAAAGTAACTGTCCCAATACTCATGCCCCACTGCCTCAAACATTTCAATCGAGCAAATGGCATCAAAGGGCGCATCCTTGATGTCTCTGTAGTCTTCAAGCCTTAAATCTGTAGAGTCTTCTTGACCACAGGTTTTCATCCGCTTTTGAGCAAATTCTAGCTGCTCAACCGACAAGGTCACACCCGTGACTTTGGCGCCAAATGTTTCACTGGCCATTTGAGCCAAAGCACCCCAGCCGCAACCAATCTCCAAAAGTCGCGCGCCTGGCTTGATGTCGACCATACGAAGGGCGCGGGCAACCTTGCTCAGCTGGGCGTCTTGAAGGGGTTTATTGTGATTGCCTTCAAACAAAGCCGACGAATAATTCATCGACGCATCGAGCCAAATTTCATAAAAAGAGTTGCCTAAATCGTAATGCGCATGAATGTTCTTTTTGCTGTTCTTTCGTGTGTTTCTGTTCAGTAAATGCTTGATGCGGTATGAAAGGCGGCCCAACCAATGTCCGTAAATGACATCTTCTATCGCCTTGCGATTGGCAATGAACAAGCGAAGCAAGCCAGCCAAGTCGTCGCTGCTCCATAAATTGGCCATGTACGACTCTGCAAAACCAATGTCGCCCGACTTCAAGGTGTTGCTCAAGGCCTCCCAGTTTTTGATCGTGATACGAGAGACTGGGGCTAGACGGCTCCCATAGCGAAGCACCGCACCCTCAGGCGTTGTGAGTTCAAGCGTGCCCACCTTGAGTCGCCCAAGAAGAGACAAAACGCGCCTCACAGAAGAGGGCAATTGAGAGGCGTCAAATGGTGAAGATTCAAGCAAAGCGTTGTCAGCGAGAGGCATTAAAAAAGCTCCAATTTGAGGGCCATCCAGGGTCCGAAGGCCAAAGATTCGAGTCGAACCGAGCTAAATTGGAACATATTTCTTTTCTATTTCTAGTCTCTTGAAGGATAAGCCCTCTAAAGCAATGGCTTTTATGGGTAAAACATTGATGTTTTGTGACATCCTAGTTCAAATCTATTTGAAAAAATTCTGTTTTTACGCGTTCACCATGGGCTGTTTTTCGGATAAAAATGCTCAAAAAGTCATGTCTCTACAGGTAATTGCGAATGGATTGCCCCAAGACTTGAGAAATACAATGGAGCTTCACTGAAATCAGTGTCATTATTTTTTAGTACAAGGCCTTGCGCGACTTTTATGCCCATCATTTTGATTCAGGAAGACAAGATCCTAAGGGTGATTGAGGCGATCCTCGATCCCCGAGTACCGTTGGAGCGCTTGGCCGCATTGGCAGACTTTAATTCTTCGGCAGTGGATGATTTCCCTGAATGGCTTTCTCAAGCGAGACGTGAATTGGTCGGTCTTTACCCATCCGAGATCAGGTTCATCAAAACACAAGAAGAGTTGCTCGAACACTTGCCCTTCGCCGATGTGCTGATCACGGAGAGTTTGGCTGTGGGGGGCGTTGAGTTGTCAATGGCCAAAAAACTCCGTGTCATTCAACAGTTTGGCATTCAAACGGCCCATTTGGACTTGAAAGCATGCGCGCAAGCAGGGGTCGAGGTCAAGCGCCTTCGCAGAAGAACGAACATTTCCATGGCCGAGCACACCATGATGCTCTGTCTGAATTTGGCCAGGCGTTTTCCTTATGTCAATCAGTTGGTCAGTGCTCAGGACTCAATTCGCCATGGGGTCGCTTACAAACCGTATGACACGAGGTTCACGCCCAATGCGAACTACATGCGGGTCAAGGATTTAAGAACCCTTTATGGCGCAAGCTTGTGTCTGCTGGGGTTTGGAGAAATCGCACAAGAGGTCGCCAAAATGGCGAAGGTGTTTGGGATGAATATTTTGTGCCATAAAAGCAAGCCTCTCACAAAAAGTGAAGAAGCACTTTTCGGGGTTCAATGCGTCTCGCTGAATGAACTGCTTGCGCAGGCAGACTTTTTAAGTATTCATGTCCCATTGACCGAACACACTCGAGGTCTTTTGGGGACAGATCAATTGATGAGCATGCCCAAGGGCTCTTTTTTGATCAACACCGCCAGAGCCTCCGTGGTCGATCACGATGCCTTGGTCCAGGCACTTCAAAATGAGCACCTTGGCGGTGCCGCTTTTGATGTCCACTACACCGAGCCTGTTGAAGACGGTGAAGTGTTGCGTGGCATCCCCAATTTCTTGGCAACGCCTCATGTGGGAGGCGCCTCAAGAATGAATGTGTTGATGGACATCAAAGACATGCTTCAAAACTGCAAACCAAACAACAATGCTCAGAACTACTGAGTTGCTGACCCTTTCCACCTTTTTAAGGAGACTCCATTGAAACATTTCACACGCCGCACTCACCACACAGTCCCATGGACGCCAGGATTTTTGATGCGCTGCATGGGCACATTTTTAGGAATGTGTTGCTTGGCCTTTTTCTACGCCACGCAGTCCTTTGCTGTTGAGTCCTATCCGGTTGCACTTGAGGGGCAGTATGCCAATTTAAAAGGCGTAAAGTTGTGGTACACCGATGTTGGAGACAAATCGGCCAAAGAGGTGGTGGTGATGTTGCACCCCAACACGGGCACCAGTGCCGTATGGGCCGATCAATCGCGCGCATTGGCAAAAGCGGGTTACCGTGCCATCGCCTTTGACAGACGAGGTTGGGGGCAAAGCAAGTTCGAGAGCGAGGCGGACAATGGTGCGCTTAGCATAGCGCAAGATTTAGAGAGCTTGGCCATCTTTTTGAAGCTCGATCAATTTCATTTGATCGGTATTGCAGGAGGAGGATTTGCTGCGCTCGATTACGCCGCGTGGCAACAAAAGCGACTCAAATCCTTGATCGTTGGAGGCAGCACGGGCCAACTCTCAGACCCATCCATGAAAGAAATTGTCGCCCGTCTTGAAATCCCTGGGATTAGAAAAATTCCAGCCCATTACAGAGAGGTTGGACCGTCTTACCGAGCCAGAAGCCCTGAAGGGACCCAAAAGTGGTTGGAGATTGAAGAGCACTCCATGCAAAAGGAAACAAAACCTCAAAGCTTGAACACCTTGAACACCTTGGACAAGATTGGAACCATCAAAGTCCCAAGCCTTTTGATCGCGGGAGGCGCAGATTTGTTGGCCCCTGCCTCACTGATGAGAATGTGGGGTGAGCGCCTAAAGGGGCACCAATGGGTCATGATCCCAGAGGCTGGACACGCTTTGACATGGGAAGAGCCAGAGCTCTTTACCAAAGCGATGCTGGATTTCTTGAACCAACAAACCCGTCGATAATTCAATTCAGTGAGTTCGATCATGCAAAAATGCCTTCGATGCCTTGCGGTGTGGAGTGCTTGGGTGGTGCTTGTGGGCGCAATGCACGGTGCAGTGCATGCACAAGTGCAAAGCTATCCCAGTCAAACCATCAAGCTCATTTCGCCCATCCCCTCGGGGGGTGCGCCTGATTTAATCGCCCGCATCTTGGCCGCCAAGCTCACCGAGCTCACGCAACAAGCGGTGGTGGTAGAAAACAGGGTTGGCTCCAATGGCGTGATCGCAGCCGATCACGTGGCCAAGAGCGCTGCCGATGGACACACTTTGCTTGTGGGCATGGACAGCATCTTTACCGTGAACCCCTACCTCTACACAAAAACCCCCTTGGACGTCAACCGAGAGTTGGTGCCTGTGGCCAGTCTGGGGGCCAATCAATTCGTGTTATCGGCCAATGCGAATTTGCCCATTAAAAACTTTTCCGAATTCTTGGACTTGGCCAAACAAGCCCCCCAACCCCTGGCCTACGCCTCGGCAGGCAATGGCAGTCAACACCATTTGATCATGGAGCTCTTGAAGTCAAGAGCCGGCATTGATTTGATGCATGTGCCCTACAAGGGCGGCGCACCGGCCACCACGGCCACGGTTGCAGGAGAGGTGGCCATCATGTTTGCTGGCACCTCCAATTCCAACTTGATCAAAGCCGGTAAGCTCAAGGCCTTGGCCAGCACCGGTGCCAAACGCTCCAGGGTGTTTGCAGAGGTGCCGACCATCAGTGAAACGTATTCGGATTTTGAGGCGAGCATTTGGATAGGTTTGTTTGCGCCCACGGCGACGCCTCTTGCCACCATCCATAAAATTCGAGAACATGTGGGCAAAGCATTGACCTCGCCTGAGGTGATTGACAGCTTGTTCAAGTCGGGTGGCATTGAGCCTTTGATCACCTCGCAAGAGGAGTTCAAGGCCTTGATTGCGCGTGATCAAAAGAAATACGCAAAAATCATTCAAGCCTTGAAGATCAAAGTGGATTGAGCTTCGGTCTCAAATGCAAAGCGCTCGCATGAGACCTTGGATGGGCGTGCGGTTGTCTTTGCAAAGTGCCAAAATTTCAGTGATTCTTGTCTGGCCGATCCAAGGACTCAAGCAGTCTTGGAACTTTTGATCCAAATCCGCTTGGCTGGCAGGGTTCTCGGGTGAACCTTTGTGAAACGCGGTGGTCTCGGTGAAAAGCTGCCCAGATTTGTTTTGAAGTGTGAGCGTGACCGGTTGCTCAAAGGGCGCTTTCCTGACCGCTTCAACGTCCTCAGACAAATGCGCTGGAACGCGCACCTCGATCAAGTCAATCAGACGTGCAATCTCGGAGCGCTTGACCGCTTCATCGGTGAAGGACGAGAGCACAGGGCGTGTGTCCAGCAATGCCGTTGCAATGCAATACTCGAGTGAGGTTTTGCCTTGAAGACCATTCGTGGGTCTTGAATGAATCAAGGTTCTTGGGTACATGTAACTCACCTCACAAGTGATTTTCTCAATGTCAGAGAGCTTGAGTTGGTGTTTCCTTTGAAGCTCCACCACGCAGTCGATGGCGAAAAGGGGCGGTCTTCCACAGGGGTACAGCTTGAAGGTTTGTCCTGGGTGAGAGATGACAAAGGGCTCGCCCCATTGCTCAAGATCGGACCTCAAGGCCTCAGTGGACCACTCTTTGGAAAAGACATCTCCAATGTTCATGGGGCCATCAAAAATATGGGTATCAGCGGTGAAACCGAGTTTTGCCAAACGAGCCGCTTTGACGCCGTTGCTGGCTGCAAGACCACTGTGCAGTGACATTGTCATGGTGCCGAAATTTCTTCTGACCCCACTGGCCATGGACGCTGCGATGCCCAGCGCATGTTCTGCTTGCGTGGGGCTGAGCTTGAGCAAGTAGGCACACGCCATGGTCGCGGCAAAGGTGCCCTGTGTGGCGGTTGCGTGCCAGCCCAGTTCGTAGTGCGCTGGGTTCAAGAGCATGCCAAGTCGGCACTCCAGTTCATACCCAATGACGAAAGCCGTCTGTGCTTGGTCCATGCTGGCGTTGACCTCTTCTGCTGCAGCCAAAACGGCGGGTAAAAGTGGTCCAGAGGGATGACCCCGCATCTGCGCTTGGTTGTCATCAAAGAGTTGAAGGCTCACCATGGCGCCATTGATCAAGGCGGCATCGTCGGCTCTTGCATAGGAGGGGTAGCCGATGACGGAGCAGCCTGTGCTTGGAGGATGTTCAAGGTAGGCTTGCATCAACATCTCGATCGCAGGCTCCTTGTAGGCCGCATAGGCGCATGCCAGTGAATCAATGAGGCATTGGGACGCTGCTGCTTTTTCCTTGGGGGTGATTTTCTTTGGCAACCCCACCAAACATATCTGGATGAGTTTTTGAGTGAGAAGAGCGGTCATGGTGTCTTGGAGCGAATGTGGGCTTGTCAATGCGAATTTGATTCAATTGTCTTTGATGTTCGCGTCTTTGATCGTTTTTGACCAGCGAGTGATTTCACTTTGAACATACTCTTTGAACTGCGCAGGGGTGTTGCTCGCCGCTGGATCAATGCCCTCTTTGGCCAGTTTCATTTTGACATCGGGAAGTTTGTTCACCGCATTGAACTCGGCATTGAGTCGGTTCACAATGCTCGCAGGTGTATTTTGGGGGGCAAAAATGCCAAGCCAATTGCTCACCTCAAAGCCTTGGAAGCCAAAGGATGCAATGGTCGGTACATTGGCTGCCATGGAGGAGGGCTGTAGGGTGGAGATGCCAAGGGCTTGAAGTTTCCCAGAACTCACAAACGGCAGCACGGTGGTCAAACCCATCAACATGACGTCTACATTGCTGCCCAATAAATCCGTCACTGCGGGTGCTGCGCCTTTGTAAGGTACGTGGACCAAATCGATGTCGGCCAAGCGATTGAACATCACCATGCCCAAATGACTTGCACTTCCGGGTCCCGAGGTGGCGTAGTTCAATTTGCCAGGCTTTGATTTGGCCAATTGAATGAACTCATTCAAGTTGTTGACCTTCAAGCTGGGGTTAACCACCAAGAGACTGGCCAGGGAACCTGCTTTGACGACGGGCACAAAGTCGCGCATGGTATCGAATCCCACTTTGCTCAAGCTGGGGTTCATGGTCACAACGCCAGAGGTTGTGAACAAAAGGGTGTATCCATCAGGCGCCGCGTGGGTGACAAACTCGGCACCAATGCTGCCGCCCGCACCCGCCTTGTTGTCGATGATCACCGGCTGCTCGAGTCGGTCCGCTAATTTTTGCAGAAGCACGCGGGCCATGGTGTCGGTCGGACCGCTTGCTGCAAAGGGGATGACCAGATGGATGGGTTTCAAAGGGTATTTGGGCGTGTCTTGAGCAAAGCCCATGTTCAAACTCATGGCAGTCAAGGCAAGGGCTTTGAGCAAAAGGTGTGGAAGATGAATTGTTTTCATGAGCAAATTGGGGGAGGGAAGGTCAATGCAGAGTAAGTTTAAAGGACAAAGATCAAGGCGATTGATTTCGCACCAGTTGTCTCAGCTTGTAACGAGTCCTGCCTTGTTGAAAAAAAAGCACCCACTCAGCATGACCGAGTCCAGTGCCCATTGTGGTGTCAATTGAATGACTTTGATGGATTGAGTAAAATTCAAGCGTGAACGGCCAACAACTCAACATCAAACTTCAAGGTGGCATTTGGCGGGATCACGCCGCCAGCACCTCGGGCGCCATACCCAAGTTCAGGTGGAATGATCAAGGTGCGTTTGCCCCCGATTTTCATACCTTGAACGCCTTCATCCCAGCCTTTGATGACCATGCCTGCGCCAAGCATGAAATCAAAAGGGGCGTTCCTGTCAAGACTTGAATCAAATTTCCCGCCTTGCTCATCGTTTTCATACAACCAGCCCGTGTAGTGCACGCTCACCTCTTGGTTGGCTGCGGCTTCTTCGCCGTCACCAATGTGGGTGTCAATGTATTGAAGTCCAGACGCTGTTTTAATCATGGTTGCTCTCTGTAAAAAAAATGAAAATTAGGGGTGAATTGTCCTGGGAAAAGATCTCTCAAATTGCAATCAAGCGTTCCAGAGGATCAGTCTGCTGTGATTTCAGCTTGTCTGATCAATTTCTCGTAACGTGCGAGTTGTTTGTCAAGCGACGCTGCAAGTTCATCGGGAGACGAGCCCTTGGGGCTCAAGCCTTGAAGGATCAATTGCTCTTTGACGCTTTCATCGCTCAAGGCTTTTAAAATTTCTCTGTGCAACCTTTGAGCCAGCACTTTGGGTGTGTTGCTGGGCGCCATCATGGCAAACCAGGAGTTGAACTCAAAGCTTGGAAGACCGGAGTCATGGATGGTTGGAACATCCGGGAATTGCGCCAGTTTCTTTGGCGTGGACACGCCAATGAGTTTCAACTTGCCACCTTTGACCAAGGCGTTGACCGTGGCAATGCCTTGAAAACCCACATCGACTTCTTTGCCCGCCAGGCCCACCGCCGCTTGTGTGGCACCTTTGTAAGGCACGTGGGTGAGTTTGATGCCCGCTTGAGAGGCGAAGAGCGCCATGGCAATGTGTTGAGGGCTACCGTTCCCACCAGAGCCATAGTTGAGCTTTCCAGGAGAGGCTTTTGCTAAGGCGATGAGTTCTGCCGCCGTTTTGATGGGCGAGTCCATGGGCACCACCAGACCCCATTCAACGGTCGCGACCAAAGAGATGGGTTCGAAATCCTTTTGAATGTCCCAGGGCAACTTGCTTTGCAAGTTGGGCAGCATGGTCATGATGCTGTCGTTAAACCCCCCAAGCGTGTAGCCGTCAGCAGGGGACTTGGCCACTCGATCGGCCCCGATCACGCCAGATGCGCCCGCTTGATTTTCGATGGCAATGCCCACGCCCATGTTCTGGGCCATTTTTTGCAAAACAATTCTTGCCGCATTGTCAACCGCACTGCCTGCAGCCAAAGGAACAATCACTTTGATGGGCTTTGAGGGGTAGGCGTTGCTTTGGGCGTAAGCAAGGGGTTGACTCAGTAAATGAGCAGCACCGCCCAAAGAAAGGGCTTGAATCAATTGGCGTCTTAACATGATTGTCTTTCTTTTATATAGGACTAAATATCAACGCATGCCCATGGCAGCCAAGGGCTGGATGTGCAACTGGTTGGCAAGTTGCTCGAGCTGCTCGATCAGCGTTTGAGGCAGGGCAATGCCATTTTTAAGGTGTTCGATTCTTTTTTCATGGCTTTGTTCACCAGGGAGCCAAATCCTGCTCGTGTTGCCCATTTTGGCGCTGTTTTTGATATCTTTGATGAGCCGATCTGTCTGGGTCTTGAACTCTTCAATGTCGCCAAACGCATTGGGATCAATGATGGCAATGGCTTGACCGGTGTTGGTGGTTGTTTTGTAGTCTTTGTTGAAATCGATCACATCTTTGCCCATGGCCGCACCGTTGAGGGTGCCTGCCAAAATGCCCACAACGAGTGACAGTCCGTACCCTTTGTAGCCGCCAATGGGCAAAAGAAATCCCTCGTCGCTTCTTTTGGGGTCAAGCAAAGGGGCGCCATGCTTATCAATCATCCAGCCTTCAGGCATGGGTTCGCCCTTTTGCGCCTTCGCTTTGACTTTGCCATAAGCGGCAACCGTGGTGGCCATGTCCAAGACAATCGGGATTTCATCGCGTGTGGGAATGGCTGCAGCAATGGGGTTGGTGGAGAGCAGCATGTCAATGCCGCCCCAAGGGGGCAAGTGGTTGGCGTTGCCCACTGCGAAATACAGGCCAATCATGTCATGCTCCAAGGCCATGCGAGCATAAAGGGAGGCGGGGCCCGCGTGGTTGCTGTAATGGCTGCCAACCCAAGCCATGCCAGTTGTTTTGGCTTTGTCAATGGCCAGCTGCGTGGCTTTGTGCATGACCAAATGCCCCATGGCATTGTCGCCGTCGATCAAAGCCGTGGCGAGCTTTTCTTTCTTTACTTTGATGTTGGGGTTTAAATTGATACCGCCAGATAGGATTCGCTTGGCATAAGGGGCGAGTCGAATGATGCCGTGACCATCCGAGCCCTGTAAATCTGCTTTTGCCATCAACTCGCCAATCAAGGCGCTGTCCTTTTTAGGCACACCCAAAGCCACCATGGCATCGGTGATGAAGAGCTGTATGTTTTCAAATGAGAAATGTTCTTGGATCATGGTTTTGAAGTTGAAAGTCGTTTCATGATGGCTTTGACCGCACAACTGGGACTGGTGAGCACGGGGCTTGGTGTTTGAGCTTGGGACAGATTTTGCGCTTGGGCCATTGAGAACTGCGCCAACATGATAACGTCACAGCTTGGCGCCGTTGAGACGGCTTGTGCAATTTTTTGATGGTGCACCAAGGCTTGTCCATTGCCCAAATCATTCATGGCCTCTGGCACAAAGAGACCCGTGAAGTCAACTTCAATGTTCCTTGCTTTGGCCATGGTCAAAAACTCGTCCCTCATGGAAGCGATGGAGGGCTCAAAAGTTGCAATCAGGACGGCCCTCAAGGGCGCAGTCCCTGAACGCATGTCCAGGGCCTCCTCGAACATGGCCTCGTTGGGCTTTAAAATGGGCACATCTCGGTGTTTGGCGCAGGCGTCAATGGCCATGCCAAATGCAGAGCAGGTGAATAAAATGCCATGGGAGCCGGTTTTGAGCGCATACTCCGTGAGGTCTTCGAAGCGCTCGCACATCTGTGGTGTGAGCGTCTTGGCTTTGGCATGGTCTTTGGACAAAGAATCGTCCAAAAGATGAAAAATCTCCGCCTCAGGCGCCAAAGCTTTAAAAGCTTCTGAAATGGGCTCCATGGCCAAAGGCGTGGCATGAATGAGAGCGATTCTTGGGGCTTTCACGGGGATTGTCCTGTGCACGGATGAGTTGTGTGAGGTAGAAAGACGGTAGGGAAGGATTTGAAGAGCCTAGAGCGCTTATTTTATCCTCAAGGTGAATAGGGAAATTAACTATTTACTCTACCCGTATTATCTGCAATATTTCGGTCAATCTTGGCGAGTTGAGCTGTTTAAAAAAGCAGCCATGCCAAATTGTTTAAGTGGGTTGTCTAAGAGGTGGTTTGATGTTAACGCTGATCAATAAATACGGTGGTGAGAAGACCTTTAAAAAATGGGTCACCCAATTCTACGAGGAAGTGACTGCTCAAAGAGCGATGAGGCACTATTTCTTTAATGTGCCGTTTGAAAGTCTATTGAACAATCAGATTGAATACGGTCAATTCATTTTGAAAAAAACAGAACGAGGCTACAGAGAGCCACCCATGCAATGGGCGCCCAATGACATCCGCGTCTCGCCCAATGTGTTTGATGAGGTCTTGATCACTTTAGAGAATTTGATTCTTAAAGACAAAGTGGTGAGAGAGGATATTCCAGTGTTCATTTGGCACATCATGGATTTGTGTGAGGAGACCAGATGTCAAACGGTGGACACAAAAATAATGATCTTAAAAGCCGTTGAAATCAACCAAGAGACGATCAAGGAAATGTACGACAAGAACAAGGCCGATGCCCGAATTGAAAAAAATGGCGAGGTTTTTGTGACCAAAGGTTTGACCTACCCCATTTGGAACACGCTCAAAACGGTGGACAAAACGATCACCTTGGTTGGTCGTGCATTTGCCAACGATCCTGGACGCGTCAAAGACATGAACGACATCAAGGAAAAGGCCGCCCTCAAGGTGCCTTTTATGAAATTCAAAAGCTATGAGTCGGAGAAAGTGTCTTTCATCTATGCTGAGCAAAAGTTGTCTTATGCGTCTGGCATTCCTGTTCGACTGATCCTCAAGTGTGCGCGGGAGTTTTCTACGGCCTTCAACGAGGTTTTGGCCGCGGATAAAGACCAAGTGCTGAAAAACTTGATTCGGTAAAAAATTTAATTTGCGAAAGTTTTCATGCTAGAAAAAACCATCCGATTGAACGATCATTTCCGCTGGCCTGAAGGCAAAAGAGTCGCCATCATTTTTAACATTGCCTATGAGGCCTGGTCCGATGGGCAGGCGCCTGGCATTGGACCGATGGGCAATGTGCTCAAACCCGGATTTTTTGATACCAATGCCGAGTCTTGGGCAAATTTTGGCGCCGTTCGAGGGATTCATCGCTTGCTGGACTACGCGGACAACAGGCGCATCAAAACCAGTGTCATGGTCAACGGTGTTTTGGCGCAAAGAGACCCCAAAACGGTTCGCTCAATTCATGAGCGAGGTCACGAGATTGTCAATCATTCTTGGGGCATGGATGTGATTCCTGTCTACTTTGATGAGGCAAAGGAGAGAGAAAACATTGAGCGCAATCATCAAATTTTGACCCAAGCCAGTGGCGTGGAGCCCACGGGGTGGATCAGTCCAAGGGGCACGGGCAGTGCGATCTCAACAAGACTGCTCGCGCAGTATGGCTACACCCATCACGGGGACTGCAACGACGATGATCGGCCTTATGTCAAGGCGTTTGGCGACAAGCGCATCGCCTGTATTCCGCTGACCATGGATGTCAACGACTTGCCAACGAGCATCCGATACGGTCACGAACCAAGGCACATGCTTCACGCCTTTGAAGA
>CANBTT010000058.1 GCA_947372465.1 Burkholderiales bacterium
TGATGCTCCTCGCCCATCCATTTTTCACATATGGAGAAATTAAAATGCGAAATCTGTCGGTTCAAATGCGTGATTGGCAACTGATCAATCAGCTCACACGATTCAAATTTATCTTTTCCAATAGGGGCTTCAAAAGGCATCATTGACCAGTCAACCCACAGAATTGAATCGTTCTTTTTCAGTGAACCAAACCAAATGTCGAACTGATCATGGTGGTTATCAATCACATTCACAGGGAAAGGTCTTGCATACCAAGAAATTCGACTGGCAAGGGTCCAATTTGAAACAGCCAATTTTTTAATCGAATATTTCTTCATGATTTCTATTGACCGCTGACCCGCAAATTCCCATCCATACAAATCGGCAAAGGGATTGTTATCGGATTTAATTTCTGTATTTTTATAACTTGATATTTTCTCTAGATTTTTTTCACTTCCTACCCCAGCCGTCATTAAAAATACCATCAAGGCCGATGAGCCAATGATTTGTAGAATCAGCACATATTTGAAAGCTTTTGAAATTTCATGACTGCTATTTTCTAGCTTGAACGCAACAAAGGGTATTAAAGCGACGACAGCAGGTGCGGCCCAATGTGGCAAAGTGCTTCCGCGTCCAGAGAGAAGAAAAAGAACAATCAAAGAAGGAACAGAAAAAATATAAAAGAAATACCTTATCTCATCTTGTTTTTTTTGCCCAACAACAGTTGATTTTTTAATAAGTCCATTGAACAGCAAAGGGCCGTAAGCAAGGTACACGATCAAAACAAACAATATGCATTTTCGAAGCAGCCAATCAGAAGATCCTGCTGCGTGATTGAGCTGGTAGCGAAATGAGATCCAATCGTGTTGTTGATTCCAAATCAAGACTGGAGAAATAAGAATCAATGCGATTGCTGTTGCGGCCCAGAGTTTTTTCGTGAATAAAACCTCAAGACCATATGTATACAAGAGCAAAAGAGCTGCTGACAAAGCAAATAAAACTGCAGTGTATTTTGTAAGTCCTGCCAAACCCAGGATCAAACCAAATTGCAGCCAATTTTTCCAAGTGGTTTGAGTGACATCATCAGTTTGAATCAAGTCCCATGTGACACTCATCAACAACAGCAAAAGTGGTATCAAGAGCGTATCGGGCACCAGCGCTATCGACAACAAATGCAAAATTGGACTGAATGCAAAGAGCAGTATTGAGACTCTTATGCCTAGCTTGCTCTCCTTTGCCCTGCTTGTGCCAGCAAGTTTAATTTTTACTTTTTGATTCAAATGCATCACCAACAGAAGACTTGTTACCCATGCAATGACTGCTAGAGTCCTCAACGAGATTTCTGATTCACTCAAGGTGTAAAAAAAATATTGCATCCATCCAACCATGGGTGGATGATCGTAATAACTCCAATCGATGAATTTTGCATAGAGCGCATAATGTGCCTCATCAGGTGACAACCCCAACTGATATGCCAAGAGCACATGTATCAAGCTCAGAGATAGTATTAGATATCCTTCATACCGATTGATTTCTAACTTTTCTACCAAGCTGCGCATATATATTTTTGTGATTATTTATTAATTTTCTTGGGCCACACCACCAATGACGTGGCCACATAATTCCAAACAACCCCAACCAATACTCCAGCCAATCCCGAAAAGACCCAATAGCCATAGTCTTTGTAAATAAAAGAGGCAACGCCCACATTGGCCAAAGCACCAATGCTGCAGGCCAGCATGAATTTAAGCAATCCCGTCCAAAATCCTATTCCAGTTAATTTTTGATCTCTATAGGTGAGGATGTTGTTCAAATTAAAATTAAAGATCATTGCCAAAACCACCGCTGCGCTTTGGGCTATCGTGAAGGGTTGCTTCAAAATGTTTAAGGCCACACCAAGCACCAACAAATGGACGACAACGCCCATTGCGCCAATGCATGCAAAAGAAATGAGTTTTGTGGGAACATATTGGCCTATGGTTTTATCAATCAACAACAAAAAATAATCCCATATCACACGCTGATCCAATTTGCTCTCACCTGCCAATCTTTGCCTGAAGTGAAATGGCACTTCTTTGACTGACAATTTTTCCCGCGAAGAGACAACGATATCCAACAAAATCTTAAAGCCCATATTTGACAACCGATAAGCACACAGATCGAATGCCTCTCTCTTGATCATAAAAAAACCACTCATGGGGTCATTGAGTGAAACACCTAATATTTTCTGACTGATCACTGTTGCAAGTTTGCTTGAGTTTTTTCTAGACTCGTCCCAGTCACCAACTCCTCCACCTTGCATATACCGAGTCCCAACAGCCAGCTCATAATTTTCCTGATCAAGCGCTCTTAACATGTCGGGCAAAATACTTTCATCGTGCTGCAAATCCGCGTCCATCACCGCCAAATAAGGCGCGCTGCTTGAAAGCATGCCTTCTACGCAAGCGCTGGACAAGCCACGTCGACCTATTCTTTTAATGCAACGTACTCTGGCATCAGCCAAAGAAATCTCTTTTGCTTTCTGCGCCGTTGCGTCAGGCGAATCGTCATCAACAAAAATCACCTCCCAACCGATCCCCTTCAATGTTAAATCCAATCGCCTAACGATTTCTTCTATGTTTTCTATTTCATTGAACGTGGGGACAATGACTGACAGCTTTAGGCTCATATAAAAATTTGTATTTATTGTGTTGATAATTTGTGATGCATGAGACTCACTTGCTTTTTTGTTCACTCATCGTGAACGTCTTTCAGCGCATTCTATGTCTTGTGTTTTGACACCTTGGTTTTTAAGCACAAATGTTGTCGGATGGATTGTTTGGTGATCTTCATGGGCCACAGTCGTCTTCAATCCAATTTCTCATCACAACACATGGTTTTTATCTACCTATTTCTTTTCATCTTAAACCAGTGCAGCTCAAAGAAAAAACCCTAGCCCTTCTCAGTAAGGAACAGCTAGGGTTGTTCTTTCCAATGACATCAAAAGCTCACTTTGACCAAGTGTGCTTTTGATTCAATGAGATCAAGCTTTTTTATTGTATGCGCTACACCATCCGTTTGCAGCCACTTGTTTGCCTGCAAATAGGGGACAAGCACCTGCTGCAT
This sequence comes from Burkholderiales bacterium, assembly GCA_947372465.1. Classification (GTDB taxonomy): domain Bacteria; phylum Pseudomonadota; class Gammaproteobacteria; order Burkholderiales; family Burkholderiaceae_C; genus Limnohabitans. The sequence goes on from CANBTT010000058.1 coordinate 3,085, forward strand.
CGCTTGCTTTGCCTTGATAGAGTTGGCAGTTCTTACAAGCTTGGGCCGCTGTGTGCTTGGGGTTCTTAGCAGCGTCGACTTTTGTGGTGTCAGCTTTATAGCTCAATGCGCTTGCCTGTGGATCTGACTCACTCAGGGTTGCAGCTTGAGCAAATACCTGCCCACCAGCCAAAGCTGTTCCTACCAGGCTGATATTGATAAAAAATTCGCGACGTGTGGTCATCTCATACTCCAAGTTAAAGTTTTAAATAAAAAATCTGAAAACGGTTGATCTAAAAAACTTGCCTATTTTCCCCCACTTCACCTCAGACAGTAAGAAGGGGCTCAATAACCAGATAAAACACTCGACATAATCAATTTGCTTTTTGTTGTAGCCCAAGCGCACAAGAACCACTTGTATGGTGCAATTTATATTGCACACTTGCTTTTTTTGGCGTTCATTCGCGCCATTGACGCTTTACACCCCTATTACTGGGCAGGCGGCGTGGTCAAAGGGGTCGATTGCGTTTGTAAAGCTCCAGGCACATTGGGCTTTGCAGAGGAATTCAGGCTCGCACCGCTTGGCGCTGCACCAGGGGTGGGCGTCAAAGGGGCAGTTGCGCCACTGGACTGCAAAGTCGCAGGGGCTGCAGCTGACGTTGTCACAGGGATCGTTTTATTGGCCTCTGGTGCCCCAGTCAGCGCATTTGCCTTACCAGCCTCTACAGGCGTGTCGTTCTGAGTGGTGTCTAGAATTGGAGGTATTGGGGATGCGACCGTACCAGTGCCAATTGGCGTTTCAATTGGAGGATCTATCTTTTTAAAGCCACCCTCAATCAACTCGCCCAAGCCTTCGAATGATTTTGGTGAGACGATCAGCAATGCACCGATCAACACCAAGACCGCAAGGATGACTTTCACCCAAATACTTTGCTCATTGCTGTGTTGATCTTCTGACAAAGAACTTGATGCTGAAGACAGTGTAATGGGAGAAGGTGTTGAGGGCAAACCAACGGTTTCTGAATGCGACGCTTCGGTTGACGTTGTGACAGCAACGGGCGCTGGGACATCGCCCAACGAACTCTCTTTGACTTCAGAAATGCTTTCTGCGGAGTTAGAGGTTACTGTGTCTTCATCGGCCAGCAATGCGTCCAAGTCATCAGAGGGCGATTGAGAGCGGGTCAATATAGAGGCAAATGAAACCGATTTTTCAGAACTTGCATTTTCTGTAACATCTGCTTTTGCAGCTTTTGAATCTTGTTTGATTTCAGCCGTGCTCGCCAAGAGAGATGCACTTGTCAATGGGCTTTGATCAACCGTGTGCTTTGAATCAAGCACAGCCTCTTCTAGAGTGCGCTCTTGCTCTACAGAGGTTTCAGGAAGAGACGATCTGTAAAAAAGCTCATCTTCAGAAATATTTAAAATCAATGCAATTTTTTTAGCAACTGTTAGCTTGATGGCGTGACTGTAAAAAGAATTGTCACCCCCTTCTTCCAGTTGTCGCACCTGTTTGGTGGACAAGCACGCTCTAGCAGCCATGTCAGCCAAAGTCCACCCCAAGCTCTCGCGCTTAATTTTTAACAATGAACCATTAATGTCGTTGTCTACAGTCATTGAGTAACTTTCAGCGGCAAAAGAGTGAAGTTAAGAATTACTTATCTAAAAGCAACTCACCTTTGATTGAGGCGCCCTTTTGAACCGAGAGTGTTTGGTAGACCACATGGCCATCAACAGAGGCTGAAGAGGTCACAATCAATTCATTGCAAATCGCTGTTCCAGCAAATTTACCTTTGATGTGCAAGCTGTGGCAACTGACCACACCTTCAACGGCTCCTTTGGAGCCAATGGTCAACTCATTGACTTGAATCTGCCCGTTTAAAGTTCCCTCAACATGAATAGCACCCTTGGCATTGATTTCTCCGCGGAATGAGAAACCTTCACTCAATATAGAGGGCTTGCTATTGGCTGGCGCAATCATGTCCATCACATTGGCCTTGGGCACTGGAGCGAGGGAGGTAGCTGTGTCGGCTAGATTTTCATTGGGCGGTGTAGACATGGCGTTTAAAGAGGGTTCAGTGATGGATGGAGGTGGATTGAGTGGCTCATTAATTACTACAGATGCAGTTGCTTCAATATTTTCAAGTGTCCTCTGATCAGCACCTGAAACGGGTACTTGAGCGTTAGGGATTGGGATGGAGTTGTCATTGCCACTATTATTTCTGATTTTGTATCTCTTGAACATACTGTGCAGTTCTGATGACCTTTTGTGGATTGACTGGATAACCGCCGACCAAAATTTCTAAATGTAGATGCTTGCCTGTGGAGACGCCTGTGTTGCCAACATACCCAATCAAGGTATCCATTGTCACGGTGTCGCCCACTTTGACCATCATACTGGCCAAATGGGCATACAAAGACTCAATTCCATTGGAATGTCGAACAACAACAGTGTTGCCGTAGGTGGAATGGACACTGGCCATGACAACGACACCGGGCTTGACAGCATGCACTTTATCGTCTCTTGCCTCGTTGATCAAGTCCACGCCCGTGTGAAAATGGGGTTGATTGGTAAATGGATGCCTTCTGACACCAAAGTCAGATGTCACAGAATAAGAAGAAAGTGGCATGGTGGAGGGCAAAGCGGCCAAAACCTCTCTCATGGACCTGTTGGACGCCAACTCATTGGCGACTTTGCCTTTTAACAAAGCGTTGTTCTTCAAGTCGTTGTTCAAGGTGAATCCACCATTGGGCGAATTCCTTTGAATGATATTGATCACTTTTTCTGTCAAACCAGACGAATCCAACTGGTTTTTCATGCTGGTATTTTCTTGCTCAACAGAGACCATGGACGTATCGACAAACCGTCTGATGCTCATGTCTCTATCGCGGATGGTCTGAGCCAAGCTGAGCATTTGGTCTTCGGTAATGGGTGCGGACTCTGATGGATCGAGATCGGAGGAGGAACTGATCAAGGCCTTGAAAACAGCTTGATGGGACTGCTCTAACTTCGATCTGGTCACATACAGATCCAAGGCAATGGCAAAAAGCACAAGAATGACCAAGAGCATGGAGCCCGAGAGGACAATGCCACCCCGAACAAACATGCGCTGTATCTTTGAAGAAATATTGAAATACTTGAGATCCCCGTTTTGCTCCCAAATGATGCGGGCATCTTGATACTCACGCGTCCATCCACCCACCACAATTTGTGGCATGGAAGTCAACCACATCCACAATGTGTTGGTGAAACTCATGAGTAAATTAAATCAAGAAATCTGTGATCAGTTGGTCACAATGGTTTGACTGGGGGCTTCAAGACCGACAGGTGCGCCTGGCGCAGTTTGGTTAAGGGTACCTTGAACCTCACCGCCCTTTTCAATTTCAATCTCCACGTATTGAACCTTGCCTGCAATCTTGCCAGTTGATCGAATGATCAAGCTCTTTTCGCTGATGATGTTGTTGTGCAACTCGCCGCGTACATCGAGTACTTTGGCAGAGACACGACCTGTGATCTTGCCGGTCGGACCGACAAGCACTTCCTCTGCTGTCAAGTCACCCTCAATGACGCCGTTGACAACGGCTTTTGCGGGTACGGTGAAAGTTCCTTTGACGAAAACTCCATCGCCAATGACGACACTTTCAAATGATTCTGGCTGGTTGGTCATGGTTGCTCCTTGGCCAAAATTTTAACAAACAAATGCATGATTTGATTTTTCTTGAAAACAATGTATTTAATAAACCGGCACAAAAGCGACAAGTTCAATGATTTAACGTGAATGACTCAAAGGACATCAGCCCAAAAACTTGAACTTTATTACTATATGTTTTTGGGAATTCGATTCCACAATTGATCAATTGGAAAAAAAGCTTTTCAAGTTCACAAAGAAAATGACTTAATTGGGCTTGATCGTTTGTGCGTTGTGGATCACATTCTTGGCATCTGCTTGTGCGTTGTTTGAGCTGCCAGAATTTTGAATCACCAGTCCCAAAAGTTTTGCGCCGTGCTCAACCGCAATGGAGCCGTATGAAATATCACCATGGACAATGGAGTCTTTGTGAAACTCAACCCTTTCGTCCGCATAAATATTGCCTTCTATTTTGCCCGCCACCATCACTCGGTGAGCCGTGATATCGCCCTTGACCTCGCCCGTAGCCCCAATGGCCACGGAGACCTTGTGATCGGGCGCTGTTTCAATGTTACCAATGACTTTTCCATCAATGCGAACACTGTCGAGCAAAACCAAGCGTCCATAAATTTGAGCAGATTTACCAATCAAAGTGTCAAATCTTTCATTGGATGTGTTCAATGATTTGTCTTTTAATTTCTCAAACATTCGACGTGTCCAGTCCAAAAAGGGGATCAACCCGAAGTAATCGGAATGATTTGAATGGGGTTGATCAATCTCCCATTTCTAAACATCTCATAATGCAAATGAGGACCGGTTGAACGACCCGTCGAGCCCACCTCGCCCAAAGGTGTTCCACGCTCAATGCGCTCACCTTCGGTCACAATGCGCTTGCGCAAATGGGCGTACCTGGTCACGTAATCTTCTGCGTGCCGCACCTCAATCACATTGCCAAAACTGTGGTCCCATCCCGAACGAATCACCACGCCATCGGCTGAGGCCAAGACAGGTGTACCAGATTCCGCCGAGAAATCAATGCCCTCATGCATGGCCAATTGACCTGTGAATGGATCGTTCCTGATGCCAAAACCACTGGTATAGCGAAAGTCTCCTCCCACTGGAATCCCGAGGGGCAATGCACGAAGCCACTTCAGTTGATCCGTCCATTGGGTTTGCATGTTCACGACCACTGTCTTCAATCGGTCAACATCTTGTTCTGCCGTTTTGAAAGCCAAGTCCAATGGCTGACGAAAAAATGAAGCCTTGAGATCCAGTGGCACGAAAGGACCGCCCAAACTGTCTGTTTTTTGGGTCCCTTTTTCCTTGAAGCCAGGTGGGGAAGCAATTTCCATGAACTTGTTCTTGATCGATTCAAGTTGTTTCAACTCTCGAATGGTGCCTTGAAGATCCACATTCATTCGATCTAACTTTTCTCGGTAAATGGACTCCATGCGAATTTGCTCGGACTCTGTGGTGACGCCACCTAAGCTCCTGGCAAGCTCAGGGGAGTGTTCAACCGCAATTCTTAAACCCAACAGATTCAACAAAAATCCCATGATCACCAAAAAAATAGCCAAGCCCAACGCCGCACGAATGATCGTGGCCGAGGTAATGGATATCGTTTTAATGCGCCCGGTAGGCCCGGACAACCACATGAGTTGCATGAATCACTTTTTTAAGAGGGGAAGGTCATTTTAGGCAATTTCCAAATTTTTGGAACCAGAAACACCTAAACTTTGCGAAATGATTTTTAAGAAAATTCAATTTTTGAGTTCTTTAGGGCTAAATTAAGATCAAAATATAGGGTAAACCCTTGGTTTGACTTGACCCTTTGATCTCAACTGTCATTATTGGATTCGACTTGAACGCCTCAAACTTGACCAAAGAGATGCCGTCTCAGGGCCTGAACTCCAGCAATTTGATCGTTTGATTGTTGGCCTCAGGCAGTTGTATTTTTTGACCCTGATAGAAAATTTTGGCATCTTGGGACGATTTGAAAGTCACGCGCCAGGGCGAATCACCCAAAACAGTTTGGGCAGCGCCGGCCAGCAAAGGCACCCGGCTGACTTTATTTTGCCCATCTTTTAGACAAACCACGGTGTCGTTAAGCCCGACCAAATAGACATAATTTCCGGGTTTGTAGGCAACCGTGGGAGACAACTCTGGTCCATCTGAAGAAAAAACACAGCCCTCCTCACTTGAGGACTTGCCCTGCGCATCGGCGAGCGCCTCCCCAGAGGAAGGGTTGCCAAGACCCGCCGCTTGAGCAATCAAAGTCGCTGGCGTTTTTGGGTTCTCGTTGCTTGCTCCTTCCTCGGAGACAGGGGATGCCAAATCGACGGGGTGTTTGGATGCCAGTTCAGGCAAGGCCGCTTTCGCCTGGCTGGCAGGATTGAGCAAGGCTTGCTGCTCGGACAACCAAAAGGATTTCCATTTTGAAGATAAAAAGGCAAAGCCCTCAGCGCCAAGCATGGGCTCAGAGATGACCGAGCTTGAAGAGAAGGCGTCCTCTGCATGGTGCTCATAAAGCCAAACCGAAAACATCAATGCAAGCATGCCCAAAGATGAGACCACATATTTAGAAAGCAAGAATTGCTGCAGCCTGTGTTTAAAGCCAGCAAAAAAATCCTTGACAGGACTGGCATCTAAGTTGCGACGACTCATCTCCGCTATGGCATTGATTTGAGAGTGAGAACTCACGGAGTGACTGCGTATCTTTTCATCTATCAATGACGCACTGGCTTGTGAAGCGCGCTGAGACTTCAACAACAAGAGGGTTAATCTTTTACCAACCGAATACTTGATCCTCTGGCTATAAAAAAGAGAATCCCCGGACTCCTCGAGCTGAGAAATTTGCGCAACCGAGACCGAGCTCAATTTAGACAGATGAACAAGGTCATACCCAGACTCCAGCCTGAGCATTTTCAATCGCTTTGCGTCCGCAGTTGACCAAGAAATCTCTTGCATTGACCTTAAATCCCAAAAGGAGATGATTTTTTCCAATCACCCCTGTGTAAGCTTGCCTGGGGCTTGAACCAAAGGCCCCCTTTTTAATTGAAGGGGCAGGCACAAACAGCCTGGGTCAAACTTTTAACCAGGCCACTTGCTTAAAAACAAACGCGCCCTAACTGATTCGTGCTGAAAAGCTCAAACTTGAGCAATTAAACTTTCACACATTCAAGTCGGTGTCCCCACATCATGGCAAAATCAAGTTCTATTTAAGCAAAAGCAGATGAAAAATCATTGTCTTTAGATAAAATTTTCCATAAATTACACATTAAAACAACGCTGAATTTAACTTTTGAAATGCATCAATGAGACAAAAAATAAGCACCTTTGAGATTAAGAACTTGGACCTCCCACTGATTTCATTTGTGATCAAAAGTGTTGATTTGTCCTTGCTTAAAAGTGAATTGCATCAAAAATTGGCCGATATGCCAGACTTCTTCAGTGGCGAGCCCGCTGTCATTGATCTCTCCGGCCTCAATGCCCAGGACCACGGAGCACTGGATTTAAAGGGGGTCAAAGACCTCCTCACAGCCTATCGACTGCAGCCTTGGGCCATTAAGAGCCAAGACGCTCATTTCAAAGAACTCGGTCAACAAATTGGACTTTTAGAGATTTCTGCCTTTTTGCCTGCTCACCCCCATGCAAGCAAAGAAACCAAAGGCACCTCTAAAACTGATCTGCCAATTGCTCCACCTACTCAAGTTGAACGTGTTGTTGAGATCAAGGAAGTCATCAAAGAGATCCCAACAGACAAGCCGCCAACCATGGTCATCACCAAACCCCTCAGATCTGGACAGCATATTTATGCTCGCGGCGGAGATTTGGTCATTCTGGCCATGGTCAACGCGGGCGCAGAGGTCATGGCCGATGGCAATATTCATGTGTATGCACCCCTCAGAGGAAAAGCCATCGCTGGGGCAAAGGGCGATGTGACAGCGCGCATCTTCACCTCATGTTTGGAAGCTGAATTGGTCTCCATCGCTGGCACCTACAGAACAAGTGACACCGCTTTACCCAAAGAGGTTCTTGGCCAAAGCGCTCAAATTTATCTCGAAGAGGATAAATTGGTCATGCGCAAATTAGACTGAAATCTATTTCATTGGACCGCCCAAAGCGACGCAATGATCAAGTAAACTCTAGGCTGTTAAGGTATCGGAAAAATAAAGGTTTTTTATGGCAAAAATTGTTGTGGTCACCTCGGGTAAAGGTGGCGTTGGTAAAACCACCACAAGTGCAAGCTTTGCATCTGGATTGGCCCTTCGCGGCTTCAAGACCGCCGTCATCGATTTTGATGTTGGCCTTAGAAATTTGGACTTGATCATGGGGTGCGAGCGCCGTGTGGTGTACGACTTCATCAACGTGATCAATGGTGAAGCAACGCTCAACCAAGCCCTCATCAAAGATAAATTGTGCGACAACTTGTTTGTGTTGGCTGCCTCGCAAACACGAGACAAAGAGTCTTTGACCCAGCATGGCGTAGAGCGAGTTTTACAAGACCTACAAGGCATGGGCTTTGATTACATCGTTTGTGACTCTCCTGCTGGCATTGAAACTGGCGCCATGATGGCCATGCATTTCGCAGATGAGGCCTTGATTGTGACCAACCCTGAGGTCTCCTCGGTCAGGGACTCCGACAGAATTTTGGGCATGCTCAGCAGCAAAACATTGCGGGCCATACAAGGTGCAGAACCCATCAAAGAACATCTCTTGATCACAAGGTACAACCCCAACCGAGTCCAAGAGGGTCAAATGCTTTCTTTGGAAGACATCAAAGATATTTTAAGAATCCCGCTCATTGGCGTGATCCCCGAGTCTGAGAGCGTGCTCCAAGCCTCCAATCAAGGACTTCCCGCGGTTCACCTGAAAGAGACCGATGTCTCTGAAGCTTACAAGGACGTGATCACGCGTTTCCTGGGAGAGGACATTCCTTTGCGCTTCACTGATCCGCAAAAAACGGGCCTTTTGAAGCGCCTTTTTGGGGGAAGATAATTGATGTCTATCCTGTCCATGTTGCTGGGTGAGAGAAAGAAAACAGCAAGTCTTGCCAAAGAACGCCTCCAAATTATTTTGGCCCACGAGCGTGGTAGCGGGCGGTCTTTACAACCCGACTACTTACCCGCTTTACAAAGAGAATTGGTTGCGGTTTTATCCAAGTACGTCAACATCAATCCAGAAGACATCCGCGTCAATCTTGAAAGACAAGACAACTTAGAAGTGCTTGAAGTGAAAATTGAACTGCCTGACACGCATTAGAAAAATTTGGTTTGAGCATTCAAAATGCCTGTATCTCAAGTGCAACACAGCAAAATTTGCCCAAAACTTGCTGTGGCGCGTAAGACATTTAAGGCAAATTCCTTTATGATTGACATTAAATTCCCTACTTGATGAGCACTGTATGAACGATAACACCTCCAAAAATAGCATTTTCATTGGCCGCGGAGTTACTTTTCAAGGCTCCATCAAGGCGCCCAACCAGGCCAAGATCGATGGACACATTGAAGGCGACTTGGAAGCACAAGACGTCTTTATTGGTCCTTCTGGCTCTGTTTCTGGCAACACAACAGCAAATCTTGTGGATGTCCATGGACAGTTGAACCAAAAGGTGATCAGTCGTGAGCTTTTAATCATTCGCTCCACAGGCAAAGTTGCTGGTTCACTCCAGTACGGCGATATTCAAATTGAGCGCGGTGGTCAATTCTTAGGCGACATGGATTTGGCCTAACTAAACAAGGCAATAAAAACTTTGTTTTAAAGACCCAATAACTGCGGAAAAGTGGCAGAGTGGTCGAATGTACCTGACTCGAAATCAGGCGTAGGGGCGACCCTACCGAGGGTTCGAATCCCTCCTTTTCCGCCA
>CANBTT010000059.1 GCA_947372465.1 Burkholderiales bacterium
AAAAAATCGCTCAGCGACACAAGCATCGCATACCAATCAAACCCAGACTTGATTTGGAAAAAAAAGCCCTCAATCAAAGAGCACGCCAAAATCAATGGCACAACATATTGAAGCAAATAAAGCTGGAACTCGGTCATTTGTCAAACAACGCAAACGGGTGATAAATTAATCATTATTTATTATTCATTATACTTGGCATGATTACACATCAAAACCCATGGTTTCAAATGAACCTCATAGATCATACAGTTAAAGTAGCCCAGCAAAGAGCGCCCATCATTACGACTTTGTTATCAATTTTAATGATGTTCACGAGCACCGTCAGCTTATCGCAAGACAAGCCTGAAGGGGGCACGCCATTCAAATTAAGTGCGGGCCTCTACAGCATGAAGGACGCCTTGGGGAGAACACAAATGGCTCAAGACCTCAACCTGAGAGTCAGCTCCACCGTGGGCAACACTTGGATCGGTTACTTTGAAACGCAATCAAAAGATCTTCAACAAACACGAATTGGCTGGGACAACGCCTTCAAAGTGGGCGCGCTGAGAATTCAGCCCTCTCTTCAGTCGGCAACGGGCGGCTTCTTTGGAGGCAGCTTAGGCGTTGAGACTGGAGAGGCGCTCTTTGTTGGCGCAGCACTTGGACGCACAAATTTAAAAAATTATGTGAATTTAAATTTTGACCCCAACGATTCGTGGACCTTCACCACAGGGTACCGCTGGAATGCACAACACACGGTGTCTTTGCAAGTGGTTCGTGACAACCGAGAAAACCCAGACCAGCAACACATCCACCTCACCTACAGAACGCCCTTTGCAGACAACAAACGGCTTTTAATTGACTTGCTTGTGAAGAGCGGAACCGTTGAAAATGAGCACATCAAAAAAATCGGATTGATGACTGGCCTGGACTGGGGCGACCTAGGACTTCGATTTGCCTACGATCCAAAAGTAAATTTCACAAGCACGGACATGAAAAGATTCATCTTTTCTTATCGCTATTGAACTCAGCGCTTGAGCGCATGCCTCAATGGGCTTGATGGAGTCGTTTTGAAAGGCGGTCCTACTCCACCGGGGAAGCGATGACAAAATCAGACCGATGGTAAACTCAAAATTTCCAAGCGCGCTTTATTTTTCCTCACAACAACTCACAACACATGCAAAGCTATACATTCAAAAAAAGCAAGGCCACAAACCTTTTGATTTTGGTCTCCCTTGCCCTGTTGGTGATCATTTGGACCTTCATTAAATTCAGACTCGACGAAGACCGGGTAATGTTACTCAATCAATCTGTCGCCAATTTACAAAACATTGCCATCAGCTTCAAAGAACACTCACAAACCACCATTAGAAATTCTGATGAAGCCCTTCGAATCGTCAAATTTCATTACGAACAAAAAGGCGCGAGTGACTTTAAACTTTTGAATGAATACTTCGAGAAAAATGTGATTGATATGAGTTTCTTCAATCAAGTGGGCATCATAGATGCCGATGGCATCTATGCGTTTTCTAACTTGAAAGACCATAAAAAAATTGACCTCTCTGATAGAGAGCACTTCAAAGTACACAAAGACACCTACCCTTTTGGCATCTATTTGAGCAAGCCCGTCCTTGGACGAGCCAGCAAAAAGTGGTCGATACAAATGACCAAGCGGCTCAACAAACCCAATGGAGACTTTTTAGGCGCAGCGGTTTTGTCTTTGGATCCGAATTACTTCATTGACTTTCACAAGCAAATTGATTTGGGCCCTCAGGGCTTTACGTCTTTGGTCGGCAACGATGGGTATGTCAGAACACTCAGAGTGGGCAACATTTCAAAAATTGACGACTCTGTTCCAAAGATCAATCTCCCCGCCATCGTGGAAAAATTACAATCGGGCACCTTTGTGAGCGATGCGCTTTTTGACAACACCAAAAGAATTTACGCTTTTGAAAAACTTCCCGATCAGCCCTTGTTGGTTGTGGTGGGCATGCTCGAGGAGGATGCGCTTTATGAGTTTTACAGGCTCAGAAAATCTTATTTTATTTTTGGTTTCTTGATTTCGATTTTAACGATCCTTTCAATTTTTGCTGCGATTATGATGCTCAACAAAGCCAGGCGTTTGAATTCAGAACTCTTAAGCAGTTCTCAAGAAAAAACGCGCGCTCAAGAACATGAGTTGGAAATGTCGACTCGGTTGACGCAATCAGAAAAAATGGCTGCACTGGGTCAACTCGCTGCTGGCGTTGCACATGAGATCAACAACCCCATTGCCTATGTGTCATCGAATTTAAGCACACTGAAAAAATACTTTGGCGTCTTCAATCAAATCATTGAAGATCTCACCACCAAAAAATACGATGCGGCCATGGACAGCTCAGCAAGCAATGCGGCGGCCTTGCTGCTGAAAAAATCAAATTACGACTTCTTAAAAACCGATGTCGTCTCCATTCTGGATGAAAGCCAAGAGGGCATCGTCAGAGTCAAAAACATTGTGAGCGATCTGAAGAATTTCTCCAGACTTGAAGAAACCACCGATTGGATCTTGGCCGATTTGCACTCCGGCATTCAATCGACCTTGAACATCGTCAACTTTGAAATCAAATACCGCGCAGAGGTGGAGTGCCAATTTGGTGACATTCCTCAAATCACTTGCGTTCCTTCACAACTCAACCAAGTCTTTATGAACTTGGTCGTGAATGCAGCACAAGCCATGCCTGAAAACAAATTTGGGAAAATCCTCATTCAAACGGGGACCGTCCAAGACCGTGTCTGGGTTGAAATATCAGACAACGGATCAGGTATTTCAGAAGACAACATTAAAAAAATCTTTGAACCCTTCTTCACCACCAAAAAAGTAGGGGTTGGGACCGGCCTTGGCTTATCGGTCTCTATTGGCATCATTCAAAAACACATGGGCACGTTGACCGTCAAAAGCGTTCTGGGACAGGGCACCACATTCAGAATTGAATTGCCCATCTCTCACGCCTCCCTAGAGGATCGCGACAGTTCAACACCCATCGCATCTTAAGCAATAACCCTTAAGGGAATTGACCGTTACTCATTCATAATGAGGTTCTACTTTTTTTACACTTATTTTTAAGCTTATTTTTTATGTTTTCTAAAAATATTCAAATTAACTCCAAACAAATTTTCTCGCGCCGATCGGTTCTTAAAATCGGCTCATCCCTGTCCGCTTCCATGGGACTCGTTTCCATGGGCGCGATGGCTCAATCCCTCAAGGGAACCGTTAAATTAATCGTCCCCTTCACAGCTGGCTCTGGTCCGGACATTGTTTCAAGGATTTTGGCGCCAAGACTGACCACCCTTTGGGACACATCGGTGATTGTTGAAAACAAGCCCGGCGCCTCGGGCACCATTGGCGCGGATATGGTTGCCAAGTCGCCGGCCGATGGACACACCCTCATGGTTGGACCGGCATCCTCCATCACAGGGCCACATTTATATGCTAAATTGCCATTTGACATCATCAAAGACTTGCAACCAATCACCAATGTGGGCACCACGAGCCTCGTGTTGGCTGTTCACAAAAATTTTCCGACCAATACCCTCCAAGAGTTCATTGCTTATGTAAAAGCACGCCCCGGTCAAATCAATTACGGCTCACCCGGCAACGGCACACACCATCATCTTTGCATGGAATTGCTCAAGATTCAAGCGGGCTTGAACCTTGTTCACATCCCCTACAAAGGCTCAGCGGGTGCGGAAAATGACCTGATTGCGGGCATCATTCCTGCCATGTTCTTGCCCATCCACGTGGCGTTGGCCAAAATGAGAGCGGGACAAATCAAGGTGCTTGGTTCGAGCTTGAAAGAGCGCCATCCGCTGTTCAAAGAGATTCCCTCTTTGCATGAACAAGGCGTCACGGGCTACGACGTGGATTTGTGGCTGGGTGTTTGGGGACCCGCTGGCATGCCCGCACCTCTTTTAAACAAACTCAACAGCGATATCCGGGCCATTGTTGCTCAAAGCGAGACTGTTGAGAAGTTAAATGCTCAAGGGCTCATCCCCAACACCAGTCCACCGGAGCAATTCACCAAACTGGTCAAAGAGGACTGGGAACGGTGGGGTCGAGTCATCAAAGAAGCCAAGATCACTGCAGACTAAAGCATCTTCCACACCTCAGGTGAAGAAGATGCTTTGCTTTTTAAAGCCCAGCCTTTTGCTTTGAGACCCAAGCAAAGACAGTTCGCTGTGCCAAAGGCCTCCTGAACATGTGAAGCCCCTAGCGACAGCGAGGGATCAAGCCTTCATGGTTTGAATCTTTTGCCAAATTTCAAGTTGCTCGCGGGACAGTTTGCCCTCTTGAACAGCCAATTGATCGAACTGAGTTGTATCGGTCAGCAATCCAAGCTGACGCATTTGTCCCAGCGTTGCTTTAAAGTGCTCAAGGGAAAGCTCGGGATTTTCAGCAATCCTGTGAATGGGAAGAGGGTTGTTCTTCTCGGCTTCGAACTCTTTGAGCACCAACTGAATCAAGGCGTTGATCTCCTCAATCGAGAGGTGAAGCCGCTTGGCCTCTGTTCGAATGAACATGATCTCATCTTCTGACAAAAATCCATCCTTGAGCATCGTGAACAATTCAGCTTTAAGTTGATTTCTCTCCTTGACCAACTCATCCGTAAAGGCCGAGGACAAGAGCGCCGCAGGAATGGCAAAGATACCAATGCCCATCAACGCCAAAATAATGGTCATCCCTCTTCCGACGGGTGTCACAGGAGAGATGTCCCCATAGCCAACAGAGGCCAAAGTAATCACCGCCCAGTAAATGGCCGTTGGGATGTTCTCAAACTTATCAGGCTGCGCATCGTGTTCAAGCAAATAGCCCAAACTTGCGGTCAAAATCACCAACAAGACCATGATGAATGCAGCCGCCCCAATCACGGGCCACTCTCTGGCGATCACTTTGAAGAGGGTCGAAGTCGCATCACTGCCCCGGGTAAGTTTCAAGAGCCTGGCCAATCTGAAGACTCGAAGGAAACGCAAATCGATCAAGTGGTGCAGCAACACCTCTAAGAAAAATGGCAACACCGCAAAGAAGTCAATCAGGGTTGACGGATTCTTGGCTTGGTTGATCCTTCCAACAAGGGCTCCGTGGTAGCCTGGCTCCTCAACACAGGCGTAAATTCTCATGCAGTACTCCACCGTAAAAATAGCCACTGCGACAGCGTCCAAGATCACAAATTGAATATTTAAAAGGTAGGAGATGCTGTGCACGGACTCCAAGATCACGGCCAAGACGGACAACAAAACCCAAATCGCAATGAACACCTCAAAGATGTTTTGCATCATCCCACCGTATGGGCTTGGAAAGACCAAGGCATGGATTTTTTGTCTGAAAGTGCGCTCTTTGTTGAGTTCTTTGAATTCCTGAATAGCAGGAATCACAATTCTGAACAACTTCAAAATCCTGAGCAGTCTCAAGAACCGCAACACCCTCAGATCAATCGGAATGAAGGACTTTAAGTAAAAGGGTGCAACCGCCAAGAAGTCGATGATGGCAAAGGGGCTTTTGACATATGCAAACCTTGCATTCTTCTTGTTGTTGAACTCCTCGTCCTCTGGGGCCAAATAAAATCTCAATGCGTATTCAATGGTAAAGACGACAACAGAGAAGACATCAAAAAACTCAAACCAGTGTTTGTTGGGCTCATAGATAGCGGGCAAATGTTCGAAGATGAGTGTGAACAAATTCATCACAATCAAAATACTGATCCACTTGTCGATCGTCTTTTGAAAATTCCCTTCTATGTTGGGGTCCAATAGCCAGGAATAAAGCCATTTGCGCATGGGCAAATCGCTGGAAATGTCAGCTTCCTTTTCATGCCCCAAAATGGCTTGAACGTCTAAGTCTTTTAGGTATTGATCTTTGTTGTGTTCCATTTGCAACCTCAAAATTCAAGTTCAGCGACTTTTATGGGATAACCGCCTTTATCGCATACGGAAATTCGAATCTGTAACTTGTCTTGTATCGAATCGCTCTCCGTCAATTGGGAAATCACGACAGGAATGGCTGACCCAGGGGGTGTTGGCACCATTTTCTCAATGACAATATCACCAATCACGGTGCGATCGGTTGAAATGCATTGGGGGATCAACCTCGGTGAGGTTTTCAAAAAAGGATTGATCAAGTCTTTCATGGGGGCTTGGGCCATGATGACGTTCAGACAAGAACCCCAGGTCCCCACTTTTTGCTCATCATCGGGTTTGATGCCCAACTGGCAACCCTTCAACTTATAGTCCTCTTTGCCGCGCTCAAGGCCATTTTCAGTCAACCAAGTCACCCATTCCTCACCGTTTGCTTTGGCTTTTTCAGTTTTGACCGCTTCATCATAATTTTTGATGCCAAGCCATGTCACCAGTACAAGGACCAGGGCCAAAAAGCCAAGGAAAAAATAGTCAAAGACATTGGGTCCGTATTTTTTTTCTGGCTTGAGTGTTTCTTTAATTTGTTCCATTTGCTGTATGCGGTGTTAATGAGTGCGTAAGGTTAAACTTTTATACTATTTTCTCCAATTATATTCACTTAGAGTAGAGGTTCAAAACGCATCAATGAATTCAAAAGTTTTAAAGATATAAATTTATGAACACCTATGAATTAATTTAAACACATGAAAAGAAAAATTTGGCAAAAAAATAGCGCTCGATCCAAAATTAAAACTCAATTTACTGCATTCAAAACCATGTGTTCCTCAAATACGCTCACCACTTCTCAACGAAACCCACACGCCATTTTGGCAAGCCCATGATCTTGTCGATTCACAAAAATTAACAAATCAAAAAAATTGAATCTATTTCAATTGTTCTGCAGGGCTTGATTTAGCCTTAAACTCTCATCGATTGAAAAAAACCGCAACTGGACAGTGAAATGAACGACATAAAGCAAAGAAAAAATTGGCAACTAAAAATTGAAGAGGTCATCAATAAAAACTCGATCCAGGCCGGTGTTGTCATTTTGATTTTGCTCAATGCCATGCTTCTTGGCATGGAAACAAGTCCGTTCATCATGTCCAAGTTTGGTGAAGAGATTCACGTGATCGATCACGCCATTCTTGGCATTTTCATTTGTGAATTGGTCCTGCTGATCTTGGCAAGAGGCTGGGACTTCTTTAAAGACCCTTGGTGCCTTTTTGACTTCATTGTGATCTCCATCGCATTGATTCCCGCCTCTGAATCTCTCTCGGTTTTGCGTTCACTTCGAGTGCTGCGGGTGTTGCGACTGATCAATAAAGTTGACAGCATGCGCCGGGTGGTTCGCGGCCTTTTGGGCTCTTTGGCCAGTTTGGGATCTGTGGTTGGATTGATGTTGATCGTGTTCTACGTCTCTGCCGTGGTCACCACCAACCTCTTTGGCAAAGAGTTTCCCGATTGGTTTGGGGACTTGGGATCGAGCTTCTTTACGCTTTTCCAAGTCATGACTTTGGAGAGTTGGTCAGATGGGATTGCCAGACCCGTCATGGAAAAATTCCCCTACTCATGGATTTTCTTTGTCACCTTCATCATGATTGCAACTTTTGTGGTGGTCAATTTATTCATTGCGGCCATCGTTGACTCCTTTAGCTCGCACAGTGCGGCTGACAAAGAGGAAGAAAAAAGGCTACAAGAAGAGGAAAGACATCGCGAGCAAGAAGAGAAGCGTCAACTATTGACCAACATTGAACTCGACAAAATTCGCCTTGAGTTGCAAGACATCAAAGACATCATCAAGTCTCAGACCATCTCCAAGCAATGACCTCCCCTTTCTTACAACTTTTCTTGAGCTAAAAATTAAGATCGATCCTGGGTCAAACCCCTTGCCCCATAACAAAGACATCCCTCTTTGGGACTTGTTCACGGGCTTTGTATTGGTCGGACTCTTTGGCTTTGGCGGCATTGCCGCCTCCTTTTACCACGTTGCGGTTGAGAGAAGAAAATGGCTGAGCGTAGAAGAATATGCGCACACGCTCGCCATCGGGCAGATCCTGCCAGGTGCGAGCTTGATGAACATGAGCACCATCGTTGCCGATCGTTTCCACGGCCTTGTGGGTGTCGTGGCGGCTTTGACCGGCTTGTTCACCTTCCCCTTGGTTATTTTGGTCGCATTGATCACAACCTATGATCAATTCTCGCACCTACCAGATGTTCAATACGCAACCCAAGCCGCTGCCGCTGCCGCTGTGGGTTTGACCTTTGGCATTGGCCTGAAATTGGCCAAGGGCATTCTCAATTCGTCCGCGGGCTTGTTTTTTGCTGTGCTCAGTGTGTTGTTTGTCGGTGTCTTTCGCTTGCCCATGCTGCAGTCCATCATTGCGCTGGTCGCCCTCTCCATCCTTTTCAGTCTTTGGGGTTCAAGAAAGTGAATGTTGACACCCTGTTGAGCATGGCGCAAACCTTTGCCTTAACAGCTATGGTTTCAATTGGAGGCATTGCGACGATGATTCCTGAAATTCATCGCATTGCTGTAGAGAACAACAACTGGATGAGCGACACGGATTTTGCCGCGGCCTTTGCCATTTCCCAAATCGCTCCTGGGCCCAATGTGTTGCTGATGAGCTTGGTGGGTTGGCGGGTTGCTGGCTTTGCAGGCCTTGTGGTGGCCACCTTGTCAACGATCTTGCCCACGGCCCTGTTGTCCCTTGGCTTTAGTCGCGTCGAGCCCAAGCTCAAAACCACCTCTTGGTACGCCATCACAAGGAAGTCGTTCCCGCCCTTGATTGTGGGACTCATGATCTCTAGCGGACTGGTGACCGCCAAGGCGTCTATTCACAGCATTGCTGGGGTCGCGATTGCAGTGGGTGTGGCGGCCTACACCTACCACAAGAAAACAAATCCGCTCTACCCCATCTTTGCCTCCATTTTACTGGGCATCGTTGCTGGGCGTTTGGGATACCTTTGAGAACCGTTCAGCGTGCGCCTTGCTTTGCACTCAAGAGCGCAGGCATGAGAGAAAAACTGCTTTCAAACGCACCAAAATGAACTGAAAACATTTTCAGTACTGCCTTTAGGCGCCGCGTCTTTTAAAGATGGCGGTGTTTCAGATTTTATTGCTCCCTTCGTTAAGACTTTGTAAAGAGTCGGGCTTGCAACCATTACAATTGACGCTTAATTTGTAGAGTTGAAAATGAGCGATATTAAAAAACAAGCCCCCTGGCAATTAAAGATTGAAAATTTTGTAGGACATCACTGGATACAAGCTGGGATTGTTTTCTTAATTATTTTCAATGCCATTTTGCTGGGCATGGAAACCAGTCCATCCCTCATGGACGCCTATGGTGAAGAGCTTCATTTGATCGATCATGTCATCCTTGGCATTTTTATCTGCGAACTGGCTCTGCTGATGCTGGCCAGGGGTTTGAATTTCTTTAAAGATCCGTGGTGCTTGTTTGACTTTGTGGTGATCGCCATCGCACTCATCCCCGCCTCCGAGTCGCTCTCGGTGCTCAGATCCCTTCGTGTCTTGCGTGTCCTGCGCTTGATCAATAAGGTTCAAAGCATGCGAAGAGTGGTCAAAGGCTTGCTCGGCTCGCTTGCAAGTCTTGGTTCGGTCATAGGCTTGATGTTGATCGTCTTTTATGTGTCCGCGGTGGTGAGCACAAATCTCTTTGCGGCTGAGTTTCCTGATTGGTTTGGCAACTTGGGGGCGAGTTTCTTTACGCTTTTCCAAGTCATGACTTTGGAGAGTTGGTCCGAGGGCATTGCAAGACCCGTGATGGCGAAATTCCCCTACGCGTGGATTTTCTTCCTCTCCTTCATCATGATCGCAACCTTCACCGTGGTCAACTTGTTCATCGCAGCCATTGTGGACTCCTTTAGTTCGACAAGCCATGAGGAAAAGGAAGAAGAGACCCGGCATCAAAGAGAGCTCAAGTGGGAGCAAGATGAACAAAGGCGCCAGCAAATCACCAACGAGGAGCTCAACTCAATTCGGGTTGAGCTGCAAGAAATCAAGGCCTTGATCCATCAAAGAAAATAGGGCGAGTCACGCTTTGAAATGGAGTGCGCTGATGACGGCCAAGTGTGAGGTGTCACGGCTCAATGCGATGCTGAACGCACAGCACTATTTCACCAAAAACAGTTTGCTCCACACTTGATTCCACTTGTCGGCCTCCTCGATCATCAAAGAGGGATCGGCCACGACAAAACTGAAATTGTTCAACTTAGATTTGATGTTCACATTGGCGGGAGGACGCCCCAAGTTGTTCAGAATCGTTTGCGCCTCGGGTGAGATCAAATAATCCGCAAAGAGCAGCGCAGCGTAGGGGTGCGGAGCGTTCTTTGACAAAGCCAAGCCTTGCGCCCTGGCCACCACGGGCTCAATGGGCACCCAGTCAACCGGTGCACCTCTTTGCTTGAGAGACTGCGCATTGCCCAAATAGGTGGTCAACGCCACGGGGACCTCCCCATTGGAGACCATCTGAGCCAATAAATTGTGTCCCTTGCGCACATCGGGCCGGAGCTCAGACAATTTCCTAAAAAAAGCCATGCCCCGACTCTCTCCAAGTTCATTGATCACCGAGCCCATCCAGTCACCATCGGTGGCCTCGACGCCCAGTTTGTCGCGCCACTTTGCATGAAGAAATCCCTCCAAGTGCGTCGGCAAGTCCTCCCGTTTGATCTTGTTGGTATTGAATGCAACGACATAAAAATTGATCCGGTCTGGCACCCACAGTTTGTGTTTGGGGATCAAATTTTGCGGCAGATCGGCTTGATGTGGACTGTAAAACTCAGCCAAGGTTTTCTCTCGGGCCAATATTTCCACCTCAGGCGCATTGGTCTCGACAACATCAAAATTGAATTTCTTGGCTTTGCTCTCGTTCAATGCACGCTGCAAAATACCCTCACTGGTTGATCGCCAAACGTCGACCTTGAGTGCGTATTTCTTTTCAAACTCTTTCACAAGGGGCCCAACCTCCGACGGCGCCATGGAGCTGTACAGAGTGAGCGAGCCCTCTTTCTTGGCCCGCTCAAGCGCGAGAGAGAGTCGGTCTGCTGACTTGTTTAAAAAAACCTGCTCAAGCCCCGTCAAATTGGAGGGGCTGGATGACACCTGACTTTGAGCAAAAGCATGCCCCATGCAACAAGACAAGAAGACAAGGCACCACTGGGTCGCATGGAAGGAGAACATGGTGCAACGAGCCTTAGGTGTTGGTCAGATGGACGATGGCCTACTTATCTGGGTTTGACGAACTTGGCAAAGCCTTCTGGCACCTCGTACCACTCTGGCTTCATGCGGTCAATCACGCCATTCTTTTTGAGCAAGGCTTGGTACTCTTGTCGAATGAAGGGGTCTTCATGCCAATAGGGAATGGCTGTCCCCCCTTCGGTGAGATCTCTGGCCGTGTAGTCGGTGTGTTTTTCTCCTGGTGCACCCGGGTCTCGTCCCGGGTTGTGCGGCCCAAACCATGCGGTCAAGCGAAGAGGCCCCTCGCCTGAACTGAAGTGCTGGTGGTACCAGCGTGCGCCCCCTGGTGCCGCAGAGACAAGCCCCACGGGCTCGTAGTCAATGCGCTCGACCTTGTCGGCTTTGCCGTCTTTCCAGGGCGTTTCGCCCTCTTTCTCCGGCCACGTGTAGGTGTAGCCCTTGCCCTTTAAACAAATCAGCACGGCCGCTGAGGTGTGCGCATGCGCTTTGGAGTAGCGCCCGTTTTCGTGTTGACCAATCCAAAAGTAAAAACAATTGTTGGTCATGAAGGGCTCGACTCGTCTAAAACCAGGCGATCTGCGGTTGTCTAGCGGCAGCTCACAATTGACCACATCGGGGATGAAATTCGTGCGCCTCATGGCCAAGCCCCTGACAGGATCGGGCTCGATGTCGTCTTTGGCGTGAAAGAAGTCGTCCGCGCCACTGAAGCGGTCCTTGAAGACGAAGGGGTTGTTGTAGACCGCCTCCTTGTTTTGCAGCATGTTGAGCACATTGGGCGCCGTTGTCCCGCCCAAGAGCAAGGCCCCGCCTGAGGTCGCATTCACAATGCGGTGCCAAGCGTTCATTGGAATGGAGAACATCGAGCCCTTTT
>CANBTT010000060.1 GCA_947372465.1 Burkholderiales bacterium
GTGTTGATGTTTTTACCCAAGCCCATGAGGCTTGAGAGGGAGTCTGTGCCTTTGTTGGTGGACTGATCCAAGCCATCCAAGACACCAAAGAGGCTCATGCTGTTTTGTGTTTTGATGCTGTTCAAAATCGCTTGTGGATTGGATTTAGAGCCTTTGGAGGCGCTGGCACTGCTGCCTGTCAGGAGGGAGGTGCTGGTGTTCAAGGCTTGTCCGCCCTGCAGTCCTGAGGCCAGGGATTGCGCGCTTTTTAAATCGCCAGACTTCAACGCCGATCCCAGTTGGGCAAAGGTCGAGTTCAAGCTTTGCATCAAAGACTTGCCGCCTTGGGTGCCTGAGAACTGTGTAAAGGCCTTTTGAGCCCCGGCCAAGTCACCCGATTTCAGACTGGCAAAGAGTTGTTTGGCGCTTTGGTTGCTCCTCTGGGTGTCCGACAGATGGCCACTCAAAATATGGGTCGTTGCGGTGTTCAGACTCAAACTCATGGATAGGCTCCAAAGGTGTAGCAAATTCAAAGGCGCTTTGAGATCAAAAGCCCCGTGCGGAAAAAAAACGGCAAAGCCTTGCCGCCTTTTACGGCTTCAAAGAAGGTTTATTCCCTTGTCGATCTGTATGTGCAATGTCTGTGCCATGCCTCAAAGGCGGCCAAGGTGTGCCTGAAGGCAAAAAGGCGTGCGGTGATGGTTTGTGCTGATAGCGCCCATGCACGGGCCAAGTTGGGCTAAAAAAGAAGTCAATACCCGGCTTTTGCCCCGTCGCGAATTTTGGCAAACAAGCCTGCCCCCTTGGTGCCTTGTTTTTTAAAGCGCTCGCGCCTGGCCACCTTGGGGTCCACTCTGAGGGCTTTGGTGAGCTCCAAGCGTGCGTTGTGTTCCAAGAGCGTCTCAAGCCCACACGGTTCGCCCCACACGCTTAAAAACAATTGCGTGTTTTGCACGAGCGATTCAAGCTTGGATTGAAGTTGATGGGGGGACACAAGGTTTTGCGCATTGATCAGCACGGGGCCTATTTCTAAAACCATTCCCCCATCAAAGGCCCTTTGAAGGGCTTGAAGGACCGAGGTGCCCACGGGGACTTGAAAGTGCTGCTCTGCCACGCTTCTGAAGCCATGGGCACAGAGCACCTCGATGCGCATGGTTTCTTTTGTATTATTTGACATACACTTGCTCGGCGCGTTTGACAAAGGCATCGACCAAGGTGCCTGCTATTTTGTCAAACAAGGGGCCCACCAAGGCACCAAACATGCTCTCAAAGTCATAATTGAGTTGCAACTCGATGCGACAAGCGCGCTCGCTGCCCAAGGGATGAAATTGCCAAAGGCCGTGGAGTTCTTTGAAAGGGCCTTTGACCAAGTTGATTTTGACCTCTCGGCCCTCAATGTGAGTGTTGTGGGTGGTGAACGCTTTTTTAAATCCACCGATGGACATCCCAATTTCTGCCGTGACCCCGTGCCCGTGATGCTCTATGATAGAGGCCTGTTCGCACCAAGGCAAGAATTGTGGATAACTGGGCACATCGGTGACCAAGTTGTACATCTCCTGGGCACTGAACCAAATGAGCACAGATTTATGGATGGTTTTCATATGTAAAGGCCAACGGCCCTACTCCCCACAGTCAAACTAAAAAAACAAATTACCACGCCATTGTACGAATAAGCGAAGGCTTTTGACCTTTCTTTCACCTTCATGACAAAAAAACAAGAATTACCTTCCCGCATTGCTGACAACAAAAAAGCCGCTTTCAATTATTTCTTTGAGGAGCGCTTTGAAACCGGTATGGTTCTTCAAGGCTGGGAGGTCAAAGCCATTCGAGAAGGCAAGGTGCAGTTGACCGACGGCTATGTGGTGATCCGTGAGGGCGAGTTGTATGTGATTGGCTGCCAAATCAACCCCACGCGAACAACCTCAACCCATGTGACTGCCGATGCCACACGGACCAAGAAGTTGCTGCTTAAAAAGGATGAAATTCGTCGCCTTGTTGGCAAGGTTGAACAAAAGGGCTACACTTTGGTGCCCTTGAACTTGCATTGGAAAAATGGCAAGATCAAATGTGAAATTGCGCTGGCCAAAGGCAAGGCCGAACACGACAAGCGCGACACCATCCGCGACCGAGAAGGCAAGCGCGAAGTAGAGCGCGCTATGAAACACAAGACACGTTGAGTCTGGGCCAGTTTCTTAAGCCCCCTCCTGGCTTTGGAGGCTTGCTTTTTGTAGCGCTCGCTTTATGCCGCTTGCCTTTGATAGGTGCTCACAAATCCGTTGGGCAGGCCAGCTCTCGCAAGTTGACCGTAGAGTTTCAAATCGGTCAAGCTTTTTGACATGGCCTCACGCGTGAGCAGCAGAGCGTCCAAATTCACACCCGTTTTGAGGCCCATGGCGTCGAGCATAAAGCACAGGTCCTCCATCACAATATTGCCACTCGCACCAGGCGCAAAGGGGCAACCCCCAAGCCCCCCCAAAGAAGCGTCAAAATACCGAATACCGCAATCAAGGGCGGCCGTCACATTGGCAAGCCCCGTGCCTCTCGTGTCATGAAAATGTGCCGCCACGGGCACCTGTCCGGCGACAGCCAAGACCGCTTTGAGCACCGCTCGCGTTTGCGCGGGATCGGCATACCCCACCGTGTCGCACACCACGATCTCATCGGCGCCAGCGTCAAGCAACTGCTCGGCACACAACACCACCTCAGTGACTGCAATCTTGCCCTCGTAGGAGCAGCCAAGGGCCGTTGACAAGCCCGCGCCAATGAGGGGCCGCTGGTCTTTGGGCAGTGTTTTGATCAAGTCCACAATGGCCTTGAAATCTTGCATGGAGGCGTCGCGCTCTCTTCTCACGTTTTTAAGGTTGTGGGTTTTGCTCACCGAGACCACGTAGTTGAGTTTTTTGACGCCCAGCTCAATGCCTCTTTGAGCGCCCTTTAAATTGGGAATCAAAGCACTCACCACCAAGTCCTTGTGCTTTAAAGCGCCCTCACAGACGGCCGATGCGTCGGCAAATTGGGGGATCAGTTTTGGGGGCACGAAGGAGGTGACTTCAATTTCACCAACACCGGCATCGAATTCATTTTGAATCCAGGTCAATTTGTCCGCTGTGGGCATAAAGGTGGGATGAATTTGCAATCCATCTCTGAGTCCCACTTCACGCACGATGATGTCTCTTTGAACGATGCTCATGGCCTTGATCCGATTAAAAAAAATGAGGGTGCTGGCTCGCTTGCTTCTTTAGAAGCAAGGGACTTATTTGCCTTGGAAATGGGGTTTTCTTTTTTCATTGAAGGCTTTCACCCCTTCCATGCGGTCTTGGGTGTCGATCAAATGATTATAGGCCTCGACCTCAAAGCGAAAGGCCGTTTTGAGCTCCATTTGTCCACCATAGCGAACCGATTTTTTAACTTGTTTGACCGACAAGGGGGCATTGGCGGCAATGGTTTCAGCCGTTTTGAGGGCCTCAGCAAGAACGTCCTCAGGTTCAAAAATTTCATTGACCAAGCCCCATTCAAAGGCCTTTTGCGCGCTGAAGGGTTTGCCCGTCATGATGATCTCTTTGGCGCGTCGCTCTCCAACGGCTCGCGGCAAGAGTTGCGTCCCACCCGCACCAGGCATGATCCCAATGGTGACTTCGGTCAACGCAAAGCGTGCATTTTTATTGGCATAGATAAAGTCACAAGAGAGTGCCATTTCCAAGCCCCCTGCATAAGCGTGACCATTCACCGCGGCGATGACGGGAATGGGCACCTCTAGCAAGGCCCAGTATTGGCGCTCAAACACCTCGTGCTGGCGGGTCCACTGCTCGCGTGTCATGCCGTTGCGCTCTTTCAGGTCCCCGCCTCCGCAAAAGGCTTTTTCACCCGAGGCGGTCAGCACCACGGCGCGAAGTCCTTGCGTGTCCAAAATGAGTCTGTTCCACAAGTCTTCCAGTTCTTGGCCCATGAGGGTGTTGAAGGCGTTGGAGACCTCTGGCCGATTGAGGCTCACCTTTAGCACATGGGCCGAGACCTTTTTGGTCAAAAGCGTTTGGTATTTGGGGATGTTGGCTTGTGCAGGAGAAAAAACAGTTTCGTTCATAAGTGGACGCTTCATTGACAAAAGCACAGTATAAATGAAGTGACTCTTGAACTGGGTGGCAGGCCTTGGTTGATCGGGTGTTCTCATCCTTGGGGCCAGGCCAGGCCTTGGCCTTGGCCTTGGGTTTTGCCTGAGTCCAGTGCGAGAAGGCCTGTGCAATAATTTGCGACCTTGTCGACTTCTGTGCAGCATAAAAACATGACCTATTCACGCCCAAGCGCTCAAGCACGCTCAATGCTTTCAAGTTCAAAGTTCTTGGCCGCTTTGGTGCTCGGCTTGCACCTGCTGGTGGCCATCTCGGCGACACCGGACAAGGCACTGAGCGGCACCGATTTCCCCAAGGGCGCGGTCAAAATGATCATCCCCTTTCCACCCGGAGGCCCCACCGATACGCTGGGCCGTTTGATTGCCCAAAAGTTGCAAGAGATGTGGGGCCAACCCGTGATCATTGACTACAAGGCGGGTGCCGGCACCGTGATTGGTGTCGATTATGTTGCCAAAAGTGCAGCCGATGGCTACACCCTGGGGATGATCAATTCGGCCTTTGTGGTCAACCCCTCCTTTCAAAAATCTTTGCCCTATGACACCTTCAAGGACATCGCCCCGATCACTTTGGTGGCCAATCTTCAATTGGCCATGGTGGCGCGCCCCGATGCCCCTTTCAACACCTTGCCTGAATTGATCGCTTACGCCAAAAAGAATCCAACGGCCTTGAGTTACGGCACACCGGGCACGGGTTCCACGACCCATTTGGGCACCGAGCTTTTAAAGAGAAGTGTCAACTTTGAAGTGGTCCACATTCCTTACAAAGGCAGCGCTCAAGCGCACGCAGAACTCTTGGGCGGCCGGCTCGACTTGGTGGTGGATCCCTTTTTGTCGGTCATGCCCTATGTGAAAGCTGGGCGCATGAAAGTCATTGCGACGCTGGGCGACAAGAAACTGCCCAACACCGACTATGCCTTGGTTCAAGAAACGGTGCCTGGCTTTAATGTCAATGCGCTCTTGGGCTTCATTGCACCCAAAGGCACGCCAAGCGCGGTCGTGCTAAAAATTCAAACCGATGTTGCCAAAGTCATGGCCATGCCTGAGCTTAAAAAACGAAGCGATGAATTCGCCATGGAAATCGTCTCCTCCAGACCGGAGGTGTTTGAGCAGTTCATTGCCAGTGAAATTAAAAAATGGGCCCGTGTCATTGCGGACGCTAAAATTCAACCCGAATGATGCCGCGCATCGATGCGTCTTTCAAAGAAAAATTGGTTTTGTCATGACCTTAAAACTCGAACCCCTGCACCCTCTTTTTGTTGCGCAAGCCAGTGGGGTTGATCTCACGCAAGCTTTGAGTCCACAAGAGATCAAAGACATCAATGCGGCGATGAACACCTATGCGGTCTTGGTTTGGAAAAACCAGCCCTTGAGCCAAGCGCAGCAAATCGCATTTTCTGAATCCTTTGGCCCCTTGGACATTGGTTTAAAGCGTGTCTTTAAAAGAAAAGAGCGCCTCAGTGATGAGCGACTCATCGACATCTCCAATGTCGATTTAAACGGAGAGCTCCATCGCAGGGACTCTCCCAAGAACCTCTCCTCCTTTGCCAATCAATTGTGGCACTCGGACAGCTCCTTCATGTCGCCCAAAGCGGCCTACTCCATGCTTCACGCCTTGGTGATTCCAAGCGAGGGGGGCAACACGGAATTTTGCGACCTCCGAGCGGCCTATGACGCTTTGCCCGCGAACTTAAAGCAAGAGATCAAAGGCTTGAGCGCTGAGCACTACGCGCTTCATACCCGCATTGTGCTCGGGGACGACGCCTACACGGATGAGCAAAAAAAGGCCATTCCTCCAGCGGTTTGGCCCCTGGTCATGAAGCACCCAGGTTCTCAAAGATCGGTCCTTTTTGTGGGCGTGCATGCGCACAAAATCATCGATTGGCCCATTGCTGAGGCGCGTATTTTTTTGAGTGACTTATTGGAGCATGCCACACAAAGACGATTTGTCTATGAGCACCAATGGGAGGTGGGCGACATGGTGATGTGGGACAACAGGAGCACATTGCACCGAGGGCGACGCTATGACTTGAACCAACGACGAGAACTCCGCAGAACCACGCTCAACGATGTGCCCGAGGCCAATTTGGCCGCCGTTTAAGGGGAAGATTTCTTGATCAAAAGGCCTGCGTTGACGCAGGCCTTTGCTTTGGAGGGGGTCAATTTAGAGCCCTCTGCAAAGCGCTCAGGGCATCAATTCCAGCTGTTCTCTTTGCCTGGTGTGGCGCTGACGTGGTGGATGGTCAAATCGGCACCATTGTGCTCCTCTTCTTCGCTCAATTTAAGCCCACAAACGGCTCTGAGTGCGCCGTAGACGATATAGCCACCAACCAAAGCGATGACGACGCCAAGCGCACTGCCCATGAGTTGTGCAGTGAGGGAGACGCCGCCCAAGCCTCCAAGCGCTGTTTGCCCAAAAATCCCGGCGGCAATGCCGCCCCAAAGTCCGCACACTCCGTGCAAGGGCCACACGCCCAAGACGTCATCGATTTTCCAAACATTTTGTTCAATGGTAAAGAGCTTCACAAAGAGCACACCCGCCACGGCGCCGACCACCAAGGCACCCAGTGGATGCATGAGATCCGAGCCCGCGCAAACGGCCACGAGACCGGCCAATGGGCCGTTGTAGACAAAGCCGGGATCGTTCTTGCCGGCAAGCCACGCGGCGATGGTGCCTCCCACCATGGCCATCAAAGAGTTCATCGCCACCAAGCCACTCATTTTGTCGATGGTTTGTGCGCTCATGACATTAAAGCCAAACCAACCCACACTCAAGATCCAAGCGCCCAAGGCCAAAAATGGAATGTTGGAGGGCGGGTGTGCGCTGATGCGCCCGTCTTTGCCGTATCGACCGTACCTGGCACCCAAGAGAAGAATGGCGGGAAGCGCAACCCAGCCCCCCATGGCGTGAACCACAACAGAGCCCGCGAAATCATGAAACTCTTGCCCATAAGAGGCCTTGAGCCAGGCTTGAAGTCCATAGTGCTGGTTCCATGCAATGCCTTCAAAGAAGGGGTATAAAAACCCAACCAAGACAAAGGTGGCAATCAATTGAGGATTGAACTTGGCGCGCTCCGCGATGCCGCCTGAGATGATGGCGGGAATGGCCGCAGCAAAGGTCAGTAAAAAGAAGAACTTGACCAATTCAAAGCCGTTTTTATCCGCAAGGACCGTTGCCGTGTCCCAAAAGCCAATGCCATACGCCACCCCGTAACCGATGAAGAAATACGCAATCGTTGAGATCGCAAAGTCCATCAAAATCTTCACCAGGGCGTTGACTTGGTTCTTTTCTCGAACGGTCCCAAGTTCAAGAAATGCGAATCCGGCGTGCATGGCCAGCACCATAATGGCGCCAAGCATGATAAAAAGTCCGTCAATTGCTGTTTTGTAGGCGTCCATAGTTTCTTTTTTAGTGCATTGGATTGAGGTGTTTGAGCTTTTGCACCTATAAGGTGAAAGTCGGGTATTTTATATCTAATTTTGTTACCTATTTGACTCATGCCTTGAGCGACGGCCTTGATTTATGCACCAAAATATAACAAATTAATATTTAATGTTTCATTTTAAATGTCAATGTCATTTTTTTAAGGGTGCATTGCAAATGACCGCCCTGGGGCGGTCATTTGAGTGGATCCCTTGAACGACCCTCACGCTTTGGAGGGGGGCGTCAAGAAAGCGCATTTTAAGCAGAACGTGAAGAACGCTTTCTGTCGTGCTCTTTCAAGAATCGCTTTCTCAAGCGGATGCTCTTGGGGGTGATTTCCACCAACTCATCGTCGTCAATGAATTCAACCCCGTACTCGAGCGTCAAATCAATGGGGGGGGTGATTTTGATGGCGTCTTCTTTGCCAGAGACCCTGAAGTTGGTCAACTGCTTGGTCCGTGTGGCGTTCACCACCAAATCGTTGTCACGGCTATGAATACCCACGATCATGCCTTCATAGACCGGATCATTGGCTTTGACGAACATGCGACCACGGTCATCGAGTTTGCCCAAAGCGTAAGTGAAGATTTCGCCGTCGTCCATTGAAATCAGGACGCCGTTTTTACGGCCACCGATTTCACCTTTGAAGGGCTCGTAGCCATCAAAGATGTTGGAGATCAAACCCGAACCCCGTGTCAAATTCAAGAATTCATTGGTAAACCCAATCAATCCCCTTGCAGGAATGCGGTATTCGAGTCGAACACGGCCACGACCATCGGGCACCATGTTGACCAATTCACCTTTTCTCTCGCCCAAGGCTTGCATGACGCCACCTTGGTGCTGCTCTTCAATGTCGGCGGTGACCATCTCAATGGGTTCATGGCGTTCGCCGTTGACCTCTTTGAACACCACGCGAGGCTTGGAGACGCCCATCTCATAGCCCTCACGGCGCATGTTCTCAAGCAAAATGGTCAAGTGCAATTCACCACGACCCATGACTTCAAACACACCCTCTTCGTCTGTTTCACTCACCCTCAAAGCCACATTGTGCTGCAGTTCCTTTTGCAAGCGATCCCACAACTGACGGCTTGTGACGAACTTGCCTTCTCGCCCAGCCAATGGACTCGTGTTGACGCAAAAGTTCATGGTCAATGTGGGCTCATCGACTTGAAGCATGGGCAAGGGCATGGGGTTTTGTGGATCCGTGATCGTCACACCAATGCCGATGTCAGCAATGCCGTTGATCAACACAATGTCTCCAGGACCCGCTTCGGTCACTTGGACGCGGTCCAAGCCTTGGAATTTCAAGACTTGGTTGATGCGGCCCTTGATGCTCTTGCCATCGGGTCCTTCCATCACCAAGACATCGGTTTGAGGCTTGATGGTGCCTGCACTGATGCGGCCCACCCCAATGCGGCCCACAAAGGTCGAGAAGTCGAGCGCTGAGATTTGAAGCTGCAAAGGCGCGGCAGGGTCACCCTTTTGAGCGGGAACGTGTTTAAGAACGGTGTTGAAGAGGGCAGACATATCTGGCCCCCACTGCTCACCAGGCGCGCCCTCTTCAAGGGAGCTCCAACCATTGATGCCGGATGCATAAACGACTGGAAAGTCGAGCTGCTCATCGGTTGCACCCAATTTGTCAAAAAGATCAAACGCTTGGTTCACCACCATATCGGGGTTTGCACCGGGTTTGTCCACTTTGTTGACCACCAAAATGGGCCTCAGACCCAAGGCCAATGCCTTTTTGGTCACAAAGCGTGTTTGTGGCATCGGGCCTTCTTGCGCATCGATCAAAAGCACAACGCCATCGACCATGGACAAGGCTCGTTCAACCTCACCGCCAAAGTCCGCGTGTCCTGGGGTGTCCACGATGTTGATGTGGGTGCCCTCCCAGCTCACGGCACAGTTCTTGGCCAAAATCGTGATGCCACGCTCGCGCTCAATGGCGTTGTTGTCCATGACCGTGTCGACCACTTTCTCGTGATCGGCAAAGGTGCCAGACTGGCGAAGCAATTGGTCAACCATGGTGGTTTTACCGTGGTCAACGTGGGCAATGATGGCAATATTTCGAATTGGAAGACTCATAACAAACTCTCTAAAATGGAATTGATCTCTAGGGGATTCAGTAGCCTATCGGGGATCAACTCACCCCCCTTTGTATGCGCACTACCGAGTAAAACCGTTGGGTTTTGAGCGTAGACGGCAACGCGATCGCAATCGCGCCAATCACCGCTTCTTCTCAAACCACTTAAAAATTTCGCTGCATCGGATTCATTCAACACAATGGGCTCATGACCCGACAACAA
>CANBTT010000061.1 GCA_947372465.1 Burkholderiales bacterium
CGCTTGTACCCCGTCACACAAGCCATCTCCAAGCAGCTCTTGCCGGTATACGACAAGCCAATGATCTATTACCCATTGTGCACCTTGATGCTCAGTGGCATCAAGGAGGTGTTGATCATCTCAACCCCGCTTGACACGCCCAGGTTCAAAGAGCTTCTTGGGGACGGCTCACAATGGGGCATGTCCATTGAATACGCCATCCAACCCTCTCCAGATGGTTTGGCCCAAGCCTTTTTGATCGGTGAGCGCTTCTTGGATGGCGCGCCCAGCACCTTGGTCCTTGGAGACAATATTTTTTACGGCCATGACCTGGTCAAACAACTGCATGCGGCCAATGAGCGGATCCAAGGCGCCACTGTCTTTGCCTACCACGTGCATGACCCCGAGCGCTATGGTGTTGTCGAATTCGACGCCTCTTACAAAGCGTTGAGCATCGAGGAAAAGCCCCAGCAGCCCAAATCCAATTACGCGGTCACCGGTCTTTATTTTTACGATGAGCGCGTGTGTGATTTGGCCAAGCGCATCAAACCCTCACACCGCGGTGAACTTGAGATCACGGATTTGAACCGCTTGTATTTGGAGGCGGGTGACTTGAAGGTTGAAATCATGGGACGCGGCTTTGCGTGGCTGGACACGGGCACGCATGACAGCTTGCACGACGCTGCAAGTTTCATCTCGACCCTTCAAAAGCGCCAAGGCTTGATGGTGGCTTGCCCAGAGGAGATCGCCTACACCCTCCAGTGGATCGATCGCCATCAACTGGAAAGCTTGGCCAAACCCTTGTCTAAAAACAGCTACGGTCAGTATCTTTTGAATTTGCTCAAGCACTGATCTCCCCAAGGTGCGTTCAAATGAACGCTGTTCTACATTTTGATGGGTGTTTCTCATGGCCTACACAGCACAAACCACTGCCATCCCTGGCGTTTTGATCTTGGAGCCCCAGGTGATTGGGGACGAGAGAGGCTTTTTTTTTGAAAGTTTCAATCAAAAGGATTTCAAGCTTGCAAGCGGTTGCGATGTGAATTTCGTTCAAGACAACCACTCCCGCTCTTCTCGCGGCGTTCTCAGAGGCCTTCACTTTCAAGACCCCAATCCTCAGGGCAAATTGGTTCGGGTCACGCAAGGCGAGGTGTTTGATGTGGCCGTTGACATTCGGCCCGGTTCAGCCTCATTTGGTCAATGGGTGGGGGTCCACTTGAGTGAGCACAACAAGCTTCAATTGTGGATCCCACCAGGACTGGCACATGGCTTTTTGGTGCTGTCAGAAGTCGCCCAATTCCTTTACAAAACCACCGACTATTGGTACCCGACACAAGAAAAGAGCTTGTTGTGGAACGATCCTCAGTTGGGGATCGATTGGCCTCTTCAGGGGGACCCCATTTTGGCAAAAAAAGACATCGAAGCCAAAACACTCAAGGACGTCAAAAAAGAGATGGGCCTGAGCTGACTCGACCCTTGGGTGCCCCCCTTTCACGGAGACCCAAGAGCTTGATCTTCCTTCCAATGGTTTTTCGACAGGCTCCATTTGCGCTTGAGCGCCAAGGGCAAGAAGCGATGAAGCGTGCCCAAGTGGTAGGCCACAAATTTAATGGTGAGCCTTGTGAAGATGCGTGAAAGATTGAGCACAAAGTCCACTGCACCCAGGTTCAAGAGTTGTTTGAACAAATGCCTCAGCAACAAGCCCCCGTGCGGATTGACGCTGCCATACGCACGCAGCAAACTTTTCTCCTCTTCGTGCATGACACCGGTGTCAAAGTAGCGCTGAAACTCTTGCCACACCGAGTCGTTGTGCGAGTGAAAGACTTCAGCTTTGGGGGCGTAGGCAATGAGATCTCCCGCTTGGAGGAGCTTGGCAGCGAGCAGCATGTCTTCTCCCAAAATAGCGGTCCTCGAAAAGCCACCCACCGCCTTGACAGCCGAGACTCGGTAGGCGGCAAATGAATTGGACAAGAAGACGGCCTTGAGTCCCAACGCAAAGCGGTCCTCAAAGCAAGTGACTCTTTCTTCAAGCGGGTAGTTGAACGCCCTCAATTGTCCGGACAACCAAGTGGCGTTCGGGTGGGGCAATTGGCGCCCAAAGCTTGCACCGACTTTTGGGTTTTCAAAAGGTTTTAAAAGGGCCTCAAACGCTTTGGGGTCTTCAAGGACAGCGTCTTGTGTCATGAAAATCACCCACTGCGCGTCCTGGGGCAAACGCGCCAAGGCGTCTTGCCGAGTGGAGCCGTGCCCGAAATCTTTTCTCTCTATCGCGTGGACCGTGAAGCCGGCTTGTCGCGCAAGCATGGCCGTTTCGTCTGTGGATTGTGAGTCCACCACGGTCACGTCCAGCCCCGTGTGGCCATGAAGGTCTTGGGCCAAGATGCCTTTGATGACGCTCGCCCAAAGTGGGCCCGCATTGAGGGTAGGGATGATCAAATGAAGTTGACGCAAGTCCTCACCCCCTTTGAATCCATGTGCCACCCAGCAAGGGCTTTGACCCCATCCATGCACCCTTCATCTGCTTTACTTCTGACTGGCCAGGTCCAACACATTGACCCAGGCTTGCCACGCCTCATCGTTGCTTGGCAATAAACTTAAAATGCGCGACTGAATTTTATAGAGGTTGGTTTGAATGCCAATCAAATCACTCGCTCTTCTGGCCAACAGCAACTCGGCGTTGGAGACATCGCTCCAGGTTCTGAGGCCCATGTTCACTCCCATGAGTGCGGCTTTCTTTTGCTCTTGCGCAGACAGCATCAAGCCCCTGGCGGCAAGGGTTCTCTCATAGTAGCCAGCTTGCGTGGCCCAGTCGTTTTCAAACTGGATCTCCACTCGGTACTCCAAGGACTCCCGATCCGCCACACTGGCGTCGTAGGAATAGACCGCTTGTCTGCGTGTGGCTTCAAGCCCGCCACCGGCAAACAAAGGCACGTTCAGTTGCACACCCACTTGTTGGTTTTGGTATTGATACCCCAAGGTGTTGGTGGTGTCGTTTTGAGCGCGGTTGGCCGAGGCCACCAGGTCCAAGGTTGGGAAGTGATCGTACATGGATTGACTCACCCGCAAGGCATTGACCTGTTCAGCCGCTTTGGCCGCCAAAATCTCAGGCGCTTGGAGTTTGATTCTTTGCAAGATGAGGTCTTTCAGATCGGCGTCGATTCTTACCTTGCTTTCATCAGGCAGGACTTGCTGCGTCCAGTTGCTTTGCTTGACACCGCTCAAGAGTTCGTAGGACAGCAATTTCGCTTGCAAGGTCAGTTGCGCGTCTGCAAGCATGGCCTTGGCCTGAGTCAATTGGGCTTGCGCCTCAATCATGCTGTCCTTGGTGCCATCGCCTTTTTCAAAACGCTTGCGCTCTTGCGTGGCCGACTCGGAAATCGTTTTGATGGCGTTTTCATAAAGGTCTTTGCTCGCCTGGGCGGCCAAGACATCCAGCCAAGCACTGGCCGCGCGGTTCCACAAATCTGACTTGGCCGACTCGTACTTCAATTCACCGTACAAGGCCTGTTGCTGACCCATTGCATAGCCAGCCAAATCTCTTGGTCGAATCAAACTTTGTCTCAAACTCAAGGAGTAGGTGTACGACTCGCCTTGAAAGGTGTTGGACTGAGGACCCAAAGAGGTGTTTTGGGTGGTGGTTTGGTTGAGTTTTTGTTTGTAGCCCTGAAAATTCAACTGCGGAAGCAAGCGCGACCTGGCAATGCCAATGTTCTCCCTTGCCGCCTCTTTGTTCGCCTCGGCGGATCGAAGCGCCTTGTCCACCAACATGGCGGCGCGAAGGGTTTCATCCAGCGTTGCGGCCAAGATGCTGGTGCTCAAGGTGCAGCCGATGAGGCCGAGCGCAGCCCCGCTCAAAAGCACCTGAAGGAAGCACCGCGGTCTTTTCAATAGAGGTCTCTTGGTCCCCATGGTTTCAAAAGGCTTGGGCATCATCATTCCTCTTTCATAGAAGCGGCAATGCGCTTGGTCAATGGGTGCATCAAGTAGGTGAGCAAACTTCTTTCGCCCGTTTTGATCAAGACCTCGGCCTGCATGCCGGGTTGAATCACGCGCTTGCCCAAGGTCTTGTAGCCGTCTGCTGTGATGGTGATGCGAGCCAAGTAATAGCTTTGAACGCCCATGGCGGTTTGCTCGCTGAGCACGTCACTGGACACGGTGGTCAACACGCCATCCAAAACCAATTGGGGAGAATTGGCAAAGGACGTGAACCTGACCTCGACGGGTTCGCCTTGGAAGACCTTGTCAATGATGTGAGGAGGAATTTTCGCATCAATGGTCAAGGCCTCACCCATAGGCACGATGTCCATCAGGCGTTGACCGGGTGTGACCACCCCGCCCAAAGACCCCACGGTCAAGCCAATCACTTGTCCATCGACAGGCGCCTTGATCTGCGTTCTGGCCAACTCTTCACTCACGGCGCTCAACTTCTCTTGCCCGGATTGCACATCGCGACGCACATCGGCCAATTGTTGGGAGACCTCTTTCAAGTACTCTTGTTTTCTTTGTGCCAAGCGCTGTTGAATTTCTGCAATGGCGCGTTGTGTGCGGTTCAAATTGCCCTGCAAGTCGGCCATCAACGATCTCAATTCAGACTGAGATTGCTCTAGTTGTAAAACTTGGTTTTTGGGCGCATACCCTTCGGCCGCCAAATCTTTCACCGACTTGACCTGTTGCTCTTGCAGTTGTGCTTGGGCTTTTCTGTTTTGCAGCATCAAGGTGGTGCTCTCAAACTGCGCTCTCAAACCACCCAAGTTTTCTTCCCCCGCTTGCATTTCAGCGGCCAAGGCGGCTTTGCGAGATTGAAACACTTGGACCTGTGACTGCATGTGTTGCTGCACCAAGGGGTCTTTGGCGGAGTTGATCAAATCGGCGTGAAAGGCAATTTGATCCAAGCCTCTTTGCTCGGCCAAGAGTCGGCTCTCTGCAGCGCGCTGACCCATGTAGTTTTGACGAATCGATTCGTAATTGGCTTTGGACATGCCTTCATCCAGCTCCACCAAAATGTCACCGGCTTTGACAAGCTGTCCCTCCTTGATCAGAACCTTTTGAATCACGCCGCCACTCAAATGTTGAATGGTTTTGCGACGGCTCTCAATCGAGACCGAGCCCTGTGCGGAGACCCCTTCATCCAAGGGGGCCAATGCGCTCCACAGCATGAAGCCGCCAAAGCCCACAATCAAGACCCAAAATCCAAGCTTGATGGGCTTGTCTGTGTCGCTGTGGTCGTTCAAGCCCGAACGGTCCTGCACATCTGTGATGTCGGCACTTGCGCTTAAGGGGGTCAATTTGCCTTGTCCTAATTTCATCCACTTTTTCATGATGTTGTCCTTGTTTGACCTGCTGGTCCTGTCGAAGAAGTTGCGGCCAATTGGTCCGCCAAAGTTCCAAATTGTGTGATCGTGCCCTCGTTCATGACCAATACGCGATCGGCCACGCTCAATAAGTTGCGTTGATGAACCACCATGAAAACGGTGCAATGGCGCTCTCTGAGCAGTTGCACAGCGCGGATCAAAGCGGCTTCTCCCACATCGTCCAAATTGGCATTGGGTTCATCCAAAACAATCAACTCTGGATGACCATAAATCGCTCTGGCCAGCCCCACTCTTTGGCGTTGTCCGCCAGAGAGCATGCCGCCGGCTTCGCCCATGGGGGTGTCGTAGCCCTTGGGAAAGCGCAAAATCATGTCATGAATGCCCGTGTGTTTGGCCGCTTCAATGACCAAGCTGGGATCAATTTTGCCAAAGCGACCAATGTTCTCGGCGATGGTGCCTTCAAAGAGTTCTATGTCTTGGGGCAAGTAACCAATGTGTGGCCCCAAGTCGTCTCTGGCGTAATGCCCGATGGGACTGCCATCGATCAAGACTTGTCCCGTCACATCGGGCCAAATGCCAATCAAGCACCTTGCCAAGGTCGACTTGCCCGCGCCTGAAGGTCCCACAATGGCCACCACCTCACCGGCTTTGAAAGTGACGTTTAAATTTTTCAAGATCGGTGTTTTTCTTTGGGGTGCAGTGGCCACCAAATTTTGAACCGTCATTTGAGCACTCATCTGTGCACGCACCAAATGGGCCGTTCTCTCGGGGTGTTTGTCCAGTAATATTTGAAGTCGTTCGTAGGAGGTCTTGGCATCCGCAAACTGCTTCCATGTGGAGACCAAGATGCTGATGGGTCGAAGTGCATTGGAGACCAAGGCGTTGGAGGCGATCATCGCACCCACAGAAATCTCACCTTGAATCGCCAAGAGCGCGCCCAAGGCCAAGATCAATGACTGTTGACTGTATTGAACAAATTTGATGAAGGCTTGCACTTGGTGCTGCAGGTGCTGGGCGCTGACGGATTGATCGAGCTGGTCCTTGTAGAGCACCGTCCAATGTTTGCGCAAGTGATCCAGCATCCCGAGGGCCTCGACCGTTTCGCTGTGCCTGAGCTTGCCCATCAGATAGGTGTTCGATTTCATCAGCGCTTGATTGGCTTGCTCATTGCCTGCGCCCGTCAATTTGTGACTGTACCAGGCCATGAAACCCAGCATCACGGTAAAGAAGACGGAGGCCCACCCAAGCACGGGGTGCATCATGAACAAAACAACCATGTAGACCGGTGTCCATGGCGTGTCAAAGATGGCAAAGATGCCATTGCCCGTCAAGAATTGACGCAAGTTGGTCAAGTCCGTGAAGGACTGAATGGGGTTGCTCATGGATTGGCTGAGCTGCGCATCAAAACTGGCCTTGAAGACGCGAGAGTTCAAGTACTCATCAAAGCGCACACCTGCTCGGACCAAGAGGCGAGAACGCACCCACTCCGCAAAAGCCATCACCCCAAAAAAGAGGGTCACGATCAAGGTCAGGCTGATCAGCGTGAACTCATTTTGGCTCAGCATGACACGGTCAAACACTTGCAGCATGTACATGGTGGGTGCCAGCATCAACAAATTGGCAAAGAAGCTGAAGACGCCCACCCAGATGAACTCTCGTTTGAAGGAGAGGATGCTTCGACCCAATTCGTGTTGGGTCATCTTTTGAAGAAAGCTCATGATTCTTGTCCTGACTTCAAGTCGGTCTTGGGCCCTGCGGGCACCGTTGTGGTTCGAATGGGAACGGTGGAGGTCGTTGTGCTCACAGTTTTGGTCGGTGTTGGCGCATCAGCGGTGGGCCTTGGTGCTTGAGCATTTGTGTTGGCGCTCGCAGGTGCAACCCCCGATTGGCGTCCCAATTGAGCGTTTTGTGCATCGGCTTGCGCCTTTTGCAAAGCAGCCAAGACCTCATCTCTTGCGCCAAACATGGCGACTTGTCCATCTCTGAGCATGAGCAATTTATCGGCTTGCGGCAAAATGCTGGTGCGGTGCGTGATGACCAGCACACTTGCGCCCTGGGTTTTGAGGTTGGCCAAGGTTTGCAGCAAAGCTTGCTCGCCCGCTTCATCCAAATTGGAGTTGGGCTCGTCCAAAATGATGAGCTTGGGCCGGGCATAAATCGCGCGTGCCAAGGCCACCCGTTGACGTTGACCGCCTGAGAGAATGGCGCCTTCTTCCCCGATTCGGGTGTTCAAACCCTCGGGCAAGGCTTGAACCATCTCTTGCAAGCCCACCTCTTGGATCACGCGCTTGACTTCTTGGATGTCCAACTGGCCAAAGCGCGCCACGTTCTCGGCCAAAGTGCCATCAAAGAGTTCCACGGTTTGTGGCAAATAGCCCAGGTAAGGACCGAGCTCCTCTTTGTTCCAAGTGAACACATCCGCGCCGTCTAGACGAACTTTGCCACTTGATGCGGGCCACAGGCCCATGACCAGTCTGGCGAGGGTGGTCTTGCCAGCTGCGGAAGGACCAATCACCATCACACATTCGCCAGGCAACACGGCAAAGCTCACGCCCTTCAAAATGGGGATGGGGCTGTTGGGTGCGCCGGCGACGACACCCTCCACAGTCAAGACGCCCTTGGGGGCAGGCAAAGACATGGAGCTGGGCTTGTCGGGAAAGAGGCTGAGCAAATACTCCAAGCGTTGGTAGGCATCCCTGGCATTGACCACAAGGCGCCACTGTGCGACCAATTGAGCCAAAGGCACCAAGACTTTGCCGCCCAAGGTGGAGGCCACGATCATCATGCCACCGCCTCCGAGCATTTGTCCCTTAAGGGTGAGCCAACAAGAGGCACCCAAGAGCAAGGAGCTTTGCAAGTTTTGAATGAGTTTAGAGTAGGCATTGTTGGCGCCTGCGGTGTCGGAGGCGACAGCTTGAAGCTGTAAAAACTTGCGTTGTTTGCCCATCCAGCGCGCATGAATATTGGAGACCATGCCCATGGACTCAATGACTTGGGGACTTCTGAGGGTGCCATTGGCGTAGTTTTGCGCGTCAATGGCGCCCCTGTTGGCCTCGGTCAAAACCGGCATGGTTTTTTTCTCGGTCTGGTAGGCGATCCATGCTTGAACGATGGCACCCACCATTGCAAAAACACCAAGCCATGGGCTGACAATGAAGACGATCAATAAAAAGACCAAGGCCATGGGGGCATCCAAAATGGCCGTGACCGCACCCGAGGGGATGAAGTCGCGGATGGTTTTAAGATCGGCGAAGGCTTGCACGCTGCCGCCAGGAATGCGCTTGAGATTGGCCTCAAAGGTGATGTCAAAAATACGGCTTCTGAAATGCCTGTCCATGTTGAGGGCCACTCGCTGCAAGAACTCGTGCCTGACGAGTTCCAAGAGCTCCATGACGATGTAGCTGCCAATGACCAAGATGAGCAACATCACCAAAGTCAACGCGTTTCGGCTGTTGACCACTCGGTCATAGACTTCAAGCATGAACAAGGTGGGAGCCAAAGAGAGGATGCCAATGATGAAGCTGTAAAAAATGGCTTTTTGATAGCTCTCACCTTGCGCTTTCAAGAAGTCTGCAACCAAGGTTCTAGGCCTTTGCCCCGTGAAGTTGGGGTTCATAATTTATCTCCTGAAGGTTGTTCTTGTGTCATGTCGCTCGCTTTTGCAATGGGGTGGGTTTGTTTTCTAAAGATCTGAATCTGAATAGGATTGACTTGAAGTGCAGCGGGAACGGCCTGCGTGAGTTGAGCCAACTCTCCTCTGGGTGTGCCGCCCAGTTGGAGGCGAATGACTTGTTGCTGTGAATTTGGAAGGCTGGACACCAGGGCCAAGGCTTCCCGCTGCGGCAACTGTTGGATGCCCAAATTTGGGATGGCCGTTTGATCGACCACAATGTATTCAGGCAATTGGGAGTCAATGAATTCAGAGTTGGACGGTTTCAACTGCGTTGAATCGCTCTCAAAACTGAAATTCAGAGCAAACTGGTCTTCCACAGACTTCAAGATGATTTCGTTGAGCTTCATGGTCTTGAAGCGGGCCAGATCCTCGGGCGACAAATTGATTTCGAAGCGCAAGCGACCATCCAAGGTGAACATGGACAAGGAGCCTGATTTGAGACTCAAGGTGTGACGATCAAAATACACGGGGGCCGAGGGTAAAAACTGCAAAAGAGGCAAGGGCTTGTCGCCCAACAATTGGATGTTGTAGGGACTTTGCTCGGATTGAAAGACCAATCGGGATGTTCTGGACACCGAATAAATGGCGTTGCACACCATCTGAGAGCCCAATTGCGGAAACTGCTCCCTCAATGTTTTGTACATCATGTGGTGCAAGGCCACGCGGTTCCAGCACTTGGTGTCTTTCACAACCGGCGCCAAAGCGTTGCAAGCCCTTGCAAACATGTCTTGCAAGGACCTCAGCCTGGCAAAATGCTCAGGCGTGGTGGACAACAAAATGGTGAGGGAATGAATATTCATATAGGAACTTCATATATGTTAAACCAAAAGCAGGATTGTTGTTGCTGA
>CANBTT010000062.1 GCA_947372465.1 Burkholderiales bacterium
CGCATGGGTGACTTGTTCCAATCTGCCAACTCCAAAGCGGCCTTTACCTGCATTGGTCTAGGCGGCAACGCGGTTTACTTGACTGGCAAATACACCTCTCAGTACCAGTTGAGCGCCTCCGGCTCTGTGCAAATCAATGGCATCAAAAGCGCCTTGTTTGGCTCAAGCGCTTGCCAAGCGGCACTCAATAAAATAATTGTTTCGCCTTCAAGTCACATGTTGGAGCAAGAGTACATCAAGACCACCGCTCGCTCGATTGATGCACACGATCAACTCAGCGCCGCTTTGGCCAAGATCAGCCCAATCACCACGCCCTATCCGATCAACAACAGTTTGTCTGATCAGTTGCAGGTGGTGGCCAAATTGATTGCCGCTCGAAGTTCTTTGGGCGTTAAGCGGCAAGTGTTTTTTGTCTCGCTCGGTGGATTTGACAACCACACGGGACTCACCAAATACCATCCCGGTTTGATGCAGCTCGTGGGTGATGCGATGTCCTCCTTTTACAAGGCCACGCTCGAGCTTGGCGTGTCACAACAAGTCACCACCTTCACGGCCTCGGATTTTGGGCGCACTTTGCTCAGCAACAGCGACGGCTCAGACCATGGCTGGGGCAGCATGCATTTCGTCGTGGGCGGGGCCGTCAAAGGTCAAAAATTTGTAGGAACACCCCCAGTGATTGCCAACTCTGGGCCAGATGATGTCGGGCAGGGGCGTTTGCTGCCCAGCTTGTCGTTGGACCAAGTGGCGGCCACCTTGGTCACCTGGTTTGGGGTTTCTGCGCTGGATCAGCAAAGTATTTTGCCCAATTTGAAAAACTTTTCACAAAAAGACCTTGGGTTTTTCCAATAAGCCCCAATTTGAACCCCTAGGCCTCAATTTGAGGGCCTATAAACGGGCCGCCCATTCGTTCCTAAAAAGCCACATTGGCTAGGATAGAATCAAGGGATTCGGAACCTGGCCCTCACTGCAAGGGGTGTTGGCGCAAAAGGTGTGGGATTTGAACTTGTCCATGACGGGCTCAAATTGCTGCTTTTTCTTGATTCGACCAAATTGCGCACTCATTTTTGGGTCAAAACCGGTCGTTCAATGGAATGAATGTTCTTGGGATTTGATCTGAGCGGTGTTGCCTGGAGTGAATCGAGGTAACAAGCGCTGGGCTTGGGTTCTTTAAATTGTGCATCTCAGGGCTTGCATGCCCATGGGGCCCATGGTGGGCCCTTAAAGTCTTTTTGGAGTAAAAATAAAATGTCAGTCACCATTGAAACGCTTGAGAAGTTGGAGAGAAAAGTCACCTTAACGCTGCCCATTGAAACCATTCAAAATGAAGTGGATCAGCGTTTGAAGAAATTGTCCAGGCAAGTCAAGATTGACGGCTTTAGACCCGGTAAAGTGCCGATGAACATTGTGGCCCAACGCTATGGCTACTCGGTTCAGTACGAGGTGATGAATGACAAAGTGGGCGAAGCCTTTTCCAATATCGCCAATGAAGCCAAGATCCGTGTGGCAGGTGCGCCCCGCATCAGTGAAAAAGAAGAGTCCCCTGAGGGTCAACTCGCTTTTGACGCCGTCTTTGAGGTCTATCCTGAGGTCAAGCTTGGAGACTTGTCCGTGGTGGAGGTTGAAAAGTTCCATGCCGAAGTGAATCAAGAGGCCATTGATAAAACCATCGATATTCTTTTAAAGCAAAGACGCACCTTCAACCAAAAAGCCAAAGACGCACATGCCGAGGTGGACGACCGCGTCAGCGTAGACTTTGAGGGCAAGGTCGATGGAGAGCCCTTCCAAGGTGGACAAGCGAGCGACTTTCAGTTCGTGGTTGGCGAAGGGCAAATGCTCAAAGAGTTTGAAGAGGCCGTCAAAGGCATGAAAACAGGCGAAAGCAAGACCTTTCCCTTGAGTTTTCCAGCCGATTACCACGGC
Organism: Burkholderiales bacterium; assembly: GCA_947372465.1. Taxonomy (GTDB): domain Bacteria; phylum Pseudomonadota; class Gammaproteobacteria; order Burkholderiales; family Burkholderiaceae_C; genus Limnohabitans. The sequence continues at coordinate 1,921 of CANBTT010000062.1, forward strand.
AAGGATGTGGCCGGTAAAACGGCGGACTTTATGGTCTCATTGAAGAAAATTGAAGCCTCCCATTTGCCTGAGCTCAACGAGACATTTGTCAAATCCTTGGGGGTTGCGACGCCAACGGTTGAGGGCTTGAAAGCTGACATTGAAAAGAATTTACAACGAGAGGTCAAATCTCGTTTGTTGAGCAAAAACAAACAAGTCGTCTTGGATGCGCTTGTGTCCAAGTCCGAGCTGGATTTGCCCAAATCGATCGTTCAGTCTGAACTTGATCGCATGGTGGAGCGCGCAAGGGCCGATTTAAAACAACGCGGCATCAAAGACGCCGACAAGGCCCCCATTCCTGAGGATCTTTTTAGACCCCAGGCTGAGAGCCGAGTGCGCTTGGGCTTGGTGGTCTCTGAGCTCGTGAGCACGAACGATTTGTATGCCAAACCTGAGCAAATCAAAGAGCACATTGAGCATTTGGCCTCCAGCTACGAGAAGCCCGAAGAGGTGAGCCGTTGGTACTACAGCAATCAACAAAACTTGGCCGAAGTCGAGGCCATGGTCGTTGAGGAGAATGTGACTCAGTACGTCCTCTCCAAGGTCAAAGTCAAAGAAAAACTCGTCACTTTTGAAGAGTTGATGGGCCAGGCTTAAAGCAATATCTGCAAACACAGAAGGAAAGAGTCAACACATGAGCAACTTAGACATTCAAGCCCTGGGAATGATCCCCATGGTGATCGAGCAATCGGGTCGAGGAGAAAGGTCATATGACATTTACTCTCGGCTACTCAAGGAGCGCGTGATCTTCTTGGTCGGACCTGTGAACGACCAAACTGCCAATTTGGTGGTTGCTCAGTTGCTCTTTTTGGAGAGTGAGAACCCTGACAAAGACATCTCTTTCTACATCAATTCACCGGGCGGCTCAGTGAGTGCTGGCATGGCGATTTTTGACACGATGAATTTCATCAAACCTGACGTGTCCACCTTGTGCATTGGCATGGCGGCCAGCATGGGCGCTTTTCTCCTCGCTGCAGGTGCCAAGGGCAAGAGATTCTCATTGCCCAATTCAAAGGTGATGATTCATCAACCTTTGGGTGGAACCCAAGGGCAGGCGACTGAAATTGAGATCCATGCTCGGGAAATATTGAAAACCCGCGAGCAATTGAACAAAATTTTGGCTGAGCGCACGGGGCAACCCCTTGAGAAAATTGAGCGTGACACCGAGCGCGATTACTACCTCTCTGCCGATGAGTCCAAAGAATACGGTTTGGTCGATCAAGTCATCGCAAAAAGACCATAAAAGCGGGCTTGAAGTGGCTTGGCGCTCTCGGCGAGATCGTTGGGCTGCAAAATTGTTGTTTCTTTCCTCGTTTTCATGGCTTGGGGTCAAATGGGCCCCGACTTTTTAGTTATCATTAGCCAAACTTTTATTTAAAGAACCTTCCATGGCCGAGAAAAAAGGCACGACATCCGAAAAAACGCTCTTTTGCTCATTTTGCGGCAAGAGCCAACATGAGGTTAAAAAGCTCATCGCTGGACCTTCTGTCTTTATTTGTGATGAATGCATTGACCTGTGCAATGAAATCATTCGTGATGAGTTGCCCAACGCAGCGGTCGCACTGAAGGGGGAGAAGGGTGAATTGCCCACCCCTCAGGAAATAAAAAACAATTTAGACCAGTACGTGATTGGCCAAGAAACAGCGAAACGCTCTTTGTCGGTGGCTGTTTACAACCACTACAAGCGCTTAAAACACAAAGAGAAGGCCAAAAAAGACGATGTGGAGCTCAGCAAGAGCAATATTTTGCTGATTGGTCCAACCGGCTCGGGTAAAACCTTGCTCGCACAGACTTTGGCCAGAATGCTGGATGTGCCTTTTGTCATGGCGGATGCGACAACGCTGACAGAGGCCGGTTATGTGGGTGAGGATGTTGAAAACATCATCCAAAAGCTTTTGCAGACCTGTAATTACGAAGTCGAGCGTGCGCAAAGAGGGATTGTCTACATCGATGAGATTGACAAGATCACCCGCAAGTCCGATAACCCCTCTATCACAAGAGATGTCTCTGGTGAGGGTGTGCAACAAGCTTTGCTCAAGTTGATTGAAGGCACCATGGCCTCTGTGCCCCCGCAAGGAGGCCGCAAGCATCCCAACCAAGACTTCGTCCAAGTCGATACCACCAACATTTTGTTCATTTGTGGCGGTGCGTTTGCTGGGCTTGAAAAAGTCATTGAAGGGCGCACGGAAGCCTCAGGCATTGGATTTGGCGCAACGGTGAAAAGCAAGCAAGACAGAAGTTTGACGCAGGTCTTCAGTGATGTTGAGCCAGAGGATTTGATCAAATTTGGTTTGATCCCTGAGCTTGTTGGTCGCATGCCCGTGGTCGCAACGCTCAGTGAGTTGAGTGAAGACGCCTTGGTGCAGATTCTGACCGAGCCCAAGAACGCCTTGGTCAAGCAATATGCCATGTTGCTTGCCATGGAGGGCGTCGACTTGGAGATTCGCCCCGCTGCGCTCAAAGCCATTGCCAAAAAAGCCTTGGCAAGAAAAACAGGTGCCAGGGGTTTGCGCTCCATCCTTGAAATCTCTCTCATTGACACCATGTACGAGTTGCCTAACTTGAACAATGTTGAAAAAGTCGTTGTGGATGAGTCCACAATTGACGAAAACAAACCCCCTTTATTGGTCTACCGCGAGGAAGCCAAGAAAGCTTGATGAATAACTCATGGAGCAGCGCTCGGATTTCCCGCAAGTGCTGCCCCATACATTGATGGAAGTTTGACCATGTCCGGACAAGTTCCCCTGCCTGCTACCCCCTTGGATTTGCCCCTATTGCCCTTGCGCGATGTGGTGGTCTTTCCACACATGGTGATCCCACTTTTCGTGGGGCGCCCAAAAAGCATCAAAGCCTTAGAGACAGCCATGTCTCAGGAAAGAAGGATCATGTTGGTTGCGCAAAAAGCCGCGGCCAAAGATGAGCCCTCTGTGGGCGATATGTTTGAAGTGGGTTGTATCGCCACTATTTTGCAAATGCTCAAATTGCCCGATGGCACTGTGAAGGTGTTGGTCGAGGGGCAGCAGCGAGCCAAGGTCAATTTGATTGAAGATGGCGAGGCGCACTTTAACGCCAATGTCACGCCCATTGAAGCGTCAGAAATCGCAGACATGGAGACGGAAATTGAGGCCCTAAGGCGTGCAGTGATGCAGCAGTTTGACCAATACGTCAAACTCAATAAAAAAATCCCGCCAGAAATTCTCACCTCGATCTCCAGCATCGACGACCCGGGCCGTTTGGCCGATACCATCGCAGCCCACTTGCCCTTGAAGCTTGAAAACAAGCAACTCGTCCTTGATTTGGCACAAATCAAACCCAGGCTTGAGAACCTCTTTGAGCAACTCGAGCGCGAGGTTGACATTCTCAATGTGGACAAACGCATTCGTGGGCGTGTGAAGCGCCAAATGGAAAAAAATCAGCGCGATTTCTATCTCAATGAGCAAGTCAAAGCCATCCAAAAAGAATTGGGTGAAGGAGAGGAAGGCGCGGACATTGAGGAAATTGAGAAAAAAATCAAAGCGGCCAAGATGCCTGTTGAAGCCAAGAAAAAGGCCGATGCTGAACTGAAAAAATTAAAGCTGATGTCGCCCATGTCAGCCGAGGCCACGGTGGTGAGGAATTACATCGACGTTTTGGTGAATTTACCCTGGAGTAAAAAAACCAAAATCAAACACGATTTGGCCTTTGCTGAAGGCGTGCTCAATGAAGATCACTACGGCTTAGAGAAAGTCAAAGACCGCATTTTGGAGTATTTGGCGGTTCAGCAGCGTGTAGAGAAGGTCAAGGCGCCCATTCTTTGTTTGGTGGGCCCTCCAGGGGTTGGTAAAACTTCACTGGGGCAATCGATTGCGAAAGCCACGGGGCGCAAGTATGTCCGAATGGCCTTGGGTGGCATGCGCGACGAAGCGGAAATTCGCGGTCATCGAAGAACTTATATTGGTGCACTGCCAGGCAAGTTGTTGCAAAATTTAAGCAAGGTCAACACGCGCAATCCATTGTTTTTGCTCGATGAAATCGACAAGTTGGGCAGTGACTTTAGGGGCGACCCTTCAAGTGCTTTGCTCGAGGTTTTAGATCCTGAGCAAAATCACACCTTCAATGATCACTATGTTGAGGTGGACTTTGATTTGAGCGACGTGATGTTTGTGGCAACGTCCAACTCGATGAACATCCCGCCAGCTTTGCTCGACCGCATGGAAGTGATTCGTTTGTCGGGTTACACGGAAGATGAAAAAACACACATCGCCATGAAATATTTGCTCCCCAAGCAAATGAAGAACAATGGCGTCAAAGACTCGGAACTTGAGGTTCAGGAGTCTGCGATTCGGGACGTTGTGCGTTACTTCACCCGTGAAGCGGGTGTGCGATCGCTTGAGCGCGAGTTGTCAAAGATTTGCCGCAAGGTGGTCAAAGCACTCCAGCTCAAACAAATGGAGCCCCAGGTTGTTGTCACAGCCGACAACTTGGACAAGTTCTTGGGTGTCAAAAAATTCAACTATGGACGCGCAGAGACACAAGACCAGGTGGGCCAAGTCATGGGCTTGGCTTGGACGGAGGTCGGAGGCGATTTGCTCACCATTGAGGCGGCGATCATGCCTGGAAAAGGCAACATCACCAGAACCGGTTCTTTGGGCGATGTGATGAAAGAGTCCGTAGAGGCCGCAAGAACTGTTGTCAGGTCGCGCTCCAAGAGATTGGGCATCAAGGATGAGATGTTTGAGAAAAAGGACATCCATATCCACGTGCCTGACGGCGCAACACCCAAAGACGGCCCAAGTGCGGGAGCTGCCATGACGACGGCCTTGGTCTCTGCCTTGACAGGCATTCCCATCAGAGGGGATGTGGCCATGACAGGTGAAATCACGCTCAGAGGCGAGGTCACGGAAATTGGCGGCTTGAAGGAGAAGCTGTTGGCCGCTTTAAGAGGTGGGATCAAAACCGTTTTGATTCCAGAAGAGAACGTGAAGGATTTGCAAGAAATTCCTGAAAACGTGAAGAACGGCTTAGAGATCGTGCCTGTGCGTTGGATCGATAAAGTCCTTGAATTCGCTTTAACGCGTTTACCTGAAGCTCTACCTGACGAGGAGGTTGTGGTTGCGGCAGCACCCGTTGAGCCGGCCACACCTGTGGTCGCTGTGAAGCACTGATGCAAATGGGGTGGCACCCTTGCATCAAAAACAACGGCTGAAAAGTTTATTGATATTAATTTTAGACACTGGACAAATTGTAGAAAAGTAAGTTATAATTCGTATCCACGCGGGAATAGCTCAGTTGGTAGAGCGCAACCTTGCCAAGGTTGAGGTCGCGAGTTCGAGTCTCGTTTCCCGCTCCATTTGAATTAAAAAGGGAAGCTCTGCGCTTCCTTTTTTTTGCCAGGGAAAATGGCGCGGTAGCAAAGCGGTTATGCACCGGATTGCAAATCCGTGTAGGTCGGTTCGACTCCGGCCCGCGCCTCCATTACATTGCAAAAGAAGCTCTAAGTAAACAGATTTGCTTCAAACCATCATCTTCTGCATAATTGTGGGATGGATTTCTCTTTAATCGATTCTCAAACACAAGAAGCTGTTTTGGCTTTTAAGGCCAAGGTGGTCCAAAAATATCCGGTCACTAAAGCCTTGCTTTTCGGAAGCAGAGCCCGTCGCAGTCATCATAGTCAAAGCGATGCTGATGTTGCCATTATCTTGGGTGGTCAAAAGGGAAGGTTTCTTGAAACGAAACTAGAAATGGCCGATTGGGCCGTAGAGGTTCTCATGGATAAGGGTGTATTAATTCAACCCTTGCCAATTTGGGAGAATGACTGGTCCCATCCGGAGGATTTCTCCAATCCATACTTGATTCGAAATATTCAAAGAGAAGGTGTTGCTTTTTGAATGCCAATCATTATTTTGAAAAAGCAAGAGTGGCTGCTCACTCAGCTCAGTTGCTATTAGATGCAGGAGATGCTGACGGTGCTTCTAATCGAGCATATTACGCAATGTTTGATGCGGCGCGTGGCGCATTGCTTGGTTCAGGTGCGGTACCCAATGTCTTGGAAATTAAAACCCATGCTGGGTTAATTGCAATGTTCAGTTTGCACATGGTTAAAACTGGTTTGGTGGATATTGATGCGAGTAAGCAGTTCAATCAGGTGCAGGAAATGCGGTTAATTGCTGATTATCTTGGCGATGGTATCGACTTGGCAAAGGCTCAAGTCGCTATAGACATGGCCAAAAATTTCATTGAAAAGCTCGACAATTGAAGCATATTTTTGCCATGATTAAATGCCTGTAGGTCGGTTCGACTCCGGCCCGCGCCTCAACCTTCAAAGCCACTGATTCAACACAGGGGCTTTTTCTTTTTCTTCATTCAATCGTTCTGCACACTCCCGCACGGTTTTGTGGTTGTTGCGGGGTAGGTCTGCACTTTAGGCAGGGCTGTCGTTTAAAGCGACTGATTTTGATTAGGCCCTGATCACCAAGTGTCGGGTTGAACCGAGTGTTATTGGTTGGGGGATCGTTGAACGCCTTGTTCAAAGTAGTCTTTTAAGATCAAATAATAATTAATAAATTTTTCTAAATACATTAAAGTAATTAGCAAATAGAAACTTTGTAGTTCCTTTTTGAGTCAGTGTCTTCCAGAATCAAGGTCTTGCATTTAGAGATTCGAGGAACAAATGATTCAATATTCACTGGCTCGTAGAGCACTTGTCGCGGCAGTATTCGCTGCTTTTTCTGGCCTTGCCTCATCTCAAGCGGCTGTTTCTTTACTAAATGTGTCCTATGACCCAACTAGGGAG
>CANBTT010000063.1 GCA_947372465.1 Burkholderiales bacterium
GCATTCGCATTGCTCAAGACCGCCTGACGCATTGGAGAAGTGTTGGCGCGCAAGCCTCACCAACCGTTGAGCGTTTGATCAAACAAGCTGCCGCTAAAACAGTTTAAGCACGCATCTCGTCTCATGCTCCCTTTCATCGAGCCCGCTGAATTGCCAGTGGACGCCATTGAAGTGGGGCGGATTCTAGACGCTTGGGGCATCAAGGGTTGGTTCAAAGTACAGCCCTACAGCTCTGAGCCTGAAGCTCTTTTTTCATCCAAAAGATGGTTCCTTCAACCCTCTGAGCGTGGAGCTCGGGGGTTTGAGGGCGTTTGTCTTTTGAAAATTCAAGAGTGCAAAGTGCACAGTGAATTCATTGTGGCGAGAGCTCATGAGTGTGTGGATCGAAATTCTTCTGAGCTTTTAAAAGGGGCTCGGGTTTTTATATCCCGTCAGAGTTTTCCAACGCCCGCACTGGATGAGTACTACTGGGTCGATCTCATGGGTCTAGAGGTGTTCAACCGAGAGGGCGAACATCTGGGGCGTGTGGCTGATTTGATGAGCACGGGCCCTCAAACGGTGTTGGTGCTTGAAAAAGAGGGCGTCAAGGTTTCCGATCAATGCATGATTCCATTTGTGTCTCAGTACATTGACCATGTCAAACTCGAAAGCCGTCAAATCTGGGTCGATTGGCAACTCGATTATTAGACCGCAATATTTACTGATGTTTTCATTGGGGCTGTCTGCTTATGCGCTTGGACGTCATCACACTCTTTGAAGAGATTTTCAAGCCTTTCATGGCGCTTGGGGTGAACAGGCGTGCGTTTGAATTGGGTCGCATCGATCTGCGGTATTGGAATCCAAGGGACCATGCCGAGGGGGCTTACAAACGCGTGGATGATCGCCCATTTGGTGGGGGCCCGGGCATGGTGATGATGGCCGAGCCTTTGGCACTTTGTGTTCAGTCGATTCAAAATGACCGCCTGCAATCTGGTCACGAAAAGGCCCCGGTGATTTTGTTTTCACCCGTGGGTGAGAGAATTGAGCACGCTCATGTTCAAGCCCTCTCCAGCGCTTCAGAGGGCGCGATTTTAATTTGTGGCCGCTATGAGGGATTGGATCAGCGCTTCATTGATCTCTTTGTCACACGTCAATTGAGCTTGGGGGATTTTGTTTTGTCAGGAGGGGAGGTGGCGTGTTTGGCCCTGATTGATGCCTTGGCCCGCTTGCAGCCCGATGTCTTGAACGACAGCAAGAGCCATGAAATGGACAGCTTTCACCCCAATTTGGGCGGACTGTTGGATTGTCCCCACTACACCCGCCCCGAGGTTTGGCGAGATCAGCCCGTGCCGAGTGTGCTGCTTTCAGGTCATCACCAAGAAATTGAAAAGTGGCGTCAACACAAAAGACTCGAATTGACCCAGCAATTGCGCCCGGACTTGTTGCCCCGCCATTGATCAAGCATCCCTTTGCGCTCGGTTTGGGGTGATTTTTTGATATTTTGAGCACAAAAGGTGTTGGTTTTCTTGATCATTGATGCCAAGGGTTTTGAAAAAGTGGCAAAAAAAAGTATAATCATGGTTCCGATCCTCTAGATGGCCGCCTTAATTTTGATCTGTCTGATCTTTGAATTAAAGCCTTCAGTGTTGCGCATCTATGATCGATAAAGAGGACAACATGAACTTAATTGAAACACTTGAGCAAGAAGAAATTGCTCGTCTTGGTAAAAAAATTCCTGAATTCTCACCTGGCGACACCGTCATCGTGAGCGTGAACGTGGTTGAGGGAACTCGCAAACGTGTACAGGCCTATGAAGGTGTTGTGATTGCCAAGCGCAATCGCGGACTCAACAGTGGCTTCATTGTTCGCAAGATTTCATCTGGCGAAGGTGTAGAGAGAACATTTCAAACCTACAGCCCCTTGATCGCAAGCATTGAGGTCAAGCGCCGTGGTGACGTGCGTCGTGCCAAGTTGTACTATTTGCGTGATCGCAGTGGTAAGTCTGCACGTATCAAGGAAAAGCTCGTCAGCAAATCTGCTCAGGCTCAACAAGCCGCAGCAGCAGCAGCCAAGGCATAATGCCTTCGGTGTCAAGGCTCTTTCAAGGAGCTTTGACGGCTACAACGGCCAAGCACTTGAAAAATCAAGCCGCTCTCAAGTCACTTGGGGCGGTTTTTTTTATGGATTAAAAGATGCCTTCTCCGATTGTCTTGTCTAAAGTCCCCGGATTTGATCCCTTGAAGGTGCCCGTGATCGGTGTTGATGCGCATTTGCGTGCTTTGGAGAGGCATGAGTACACGGCTGAGAAAATCCTGGAGCGCTTCGCACTTGTTGCTCCAGTGCCCCCACAGGCGTCTTTTGAGGCCAGCGGGCAAGGGGTGCTTAAAAAAGAGGCGGCGGTTTTGGTCGGGCTGGTCCAAAGACAAGAAGTTACGGTCTTATTGACCCAAAGAGCCGCTCATCTGAACACCCACTCTGGCCAAGTTGCTTTTCCGGGGGGCAAGGTCGATCCAGACGACAGCAGTGCCGAGGCGGCAGCGCTGCGAGAGGCCCACGAAGAGGTGGGCTTGGAGGACCACCACATCCAAGTGCTTGGACGCCTGAGCCCTTTGGAGACGGGCACCGCTTTTAGAATCACGCCCATTGTGGCATTGATCGACCCCTCGCATGAGATCAAAGTCAATGTCAATGAAGTCGCCCAAGTTTTTGAAGTGCCCTTGTCTTATTTGATGAATCCAGCGCATCACCGCAGACACCGTTTAGAGCACCAAGGGCAAGTGCGAGAGTGGTACTCCATGCCTTACCAGATCGGGGACCAAGAGCATTTTATTTGGGGGGTCACAGCGGCGATGATCCGCAACTTTTATACTTTTTTGAGCGTTTAAGTTTCAAAAAGCATTTGCACTGGCGTTATGATGCAAAGATGACGCTTTTATCACTTTTGTTCGCATTGCTAATGGAGCAAGTGCATCCCTTAAAGCAAGACAGCTGGGTCTTGCGCGCGCAAGGGCAATGGGCACAATTCATCAGCAAGCAATTGGACACTGGGCATGAGAAGCACACGGGCTTGATCTGGGGGCTGTGTGTGGGCTTGCCTGCTGCTTTTGCCTTGGTGGTCTACTGGCTGCTGTGGACTTTTTTAGGCTGGGTGCTGGCTGGCGTTTGGTGCGTCATGGTTTTGTACGCCACGCTTGGGTTCAGGCAGTTCAGTCACCACTTCACCGATATCAAAGAGGCCTTTGAAGCGGGCGATGATGCACTGGCCCGGGAAAAATTGGCCCAATGGAAGCAGATCGACACCAGCCAATTGAACAAAAATGAGTTGACCAGTTTGGTCATTGAGTACTCTGTTTTAGCGGCCCATCAACACGTCTTTGGTGTCTTGTTCTGGTTCTCAATGGGCGCCGCATTTGGTTTGGGTCCTGCGGGAGCGGTCGTTTACCGTTTGAGTCACTTGCTCTCAAAAATGTGGCAACACAGTGAATTGAGCAACCCAGGTGCGCAAGGCTCGGTGAGCGAAGGTCTGAGCCGCACCGCAGCCAATGCATGGTCCAAAGTGGATTGGTTGTCTGCCCGTGCCACGGCTTTGTCTTTTGCGGTTGTGGGCAATTTCGAGGACGCCATTGAATGCTGGCGCAATCACTCGGCCTTGTCACCCGATGACAACGATGGGGTGGTGCTCTGTGCGACTTCGGGTGCATTGAACATTCGCTTGGGTATCGTACCGAGCAGTCCCATGGCCAAAGAGGACGCTGCGATCAGGGAAGCTGAGCAAGAGTTGACGGTCTTTCGAGCCGTGCAACCTCAGCACCTTCGAAGTGTCGTGGGGTTGGTGTGGCGAACGGTGCTCATGTGGATGGTGCTGCTCACATTGCTCAGCTTGTCGCGCTTACTTGGCTGATTTCGGTCCATTTTCCATCGAGCATGGTCGCGCCCACCTGCTTGGAGCTGGATTTAATAATTTTTGGGTTGAGACAGTTCTTCAAAAAGTTGTTGATAGATTCTGTAACGACTCGGGGTGATCAAACCTTGTTGCACCGCTGTTTGGACCTCACAATTGGGCTCATGCAAGTGGGTGCAGTTGTAGAACTTGCAGCCCGAAAGATGGGCCTGGATATCGGGCATGTAGCGACCAAGCGAATGGGGGTCAATTTGATGAATTCCAAAGGACTGAAAACCCGGAGAATCAATCAAGGCGGTTTGTTTATCGTTGTCCACCCAGTAAAGCGTGGTTGTGGTTGTGGTGTGCTTGCCCGAGTTGAGTGCTTGGGAGATTTCTTGCGTCCAAAGGTTGGTATGAGGGATGGCGGTGTTGATGAAAGTGCTCTTGCCAACGCCTGACGGCCCCAGTAAAAGCGTCACTTTGCCGTGCAGACTTGCCAGAAGTTTTTTAAACGCCTCCTGGTTTTCTTTGATCGACAAGGCCCTCACCTCATAGTTCATGGCTTGATAAGGCGCTAGTCGCTTAAAGGCTGCTTCAAAAGGTTTGATCAAATCGGCTTTATTGAGCACGATCAGGGCGTTGATCTGTGCCGCATGCGCGGCGATCAATGCTTTGCTCAATTGGATTTCTGAAAACTCGGGCTCAGCAGCGATCAAAATCAGCAGTTGATCGATGTTGGCCGCGAAGGATTTCGTTCTCAATTCGTCTTGCCGATAGAACTCATTTTTTCTGGGCAATACTTTTTCAATGGTCCCTTCATCCTTGCTGGCAAGCCACTCAACCCTGTCACCCACAAGCGCCAAATTTTTCTTTCCTCGCGGATGACACAGGATGCGTTCTCCCTCGTCGGTTTCAATCAAAACATGACGGCCATGTCCTGAGATGACCAGTCCAAGGCGGTTCATACGCCCATTCGAGACAAGCGCTCAGAAGCTGGGGGGTGTGAGTAGTAAAAACGCACAAACCACGGGTCAGGGGTCAGTGTTGATGCGTTGTCTTGATAGAGTTTCACCAAAGCGCTTTTAAGTGCATGCGCGCTGGCTTGTTGCACCGCATAGGCATCGGCTTCGAATTCTTGTGCTCTGGACCTGGCACTTGAAATGGGGGCGCTTAAAAAGCTCACCAATGGCACAACCATGGTGAACAGCAACAAGGCGAGAGCGTTGTTGCTGGACGCTTCACCGAGTCCTAAATTGGGCATGACGCCCAAACCCGTGTAAAACCAAGTTTGTTGCATGATCCAACCAAGTGCGGCAAAGCCCAAGAGGGTGGTGACAAAGTTAATGACCATCATCTTGACAATGTGTTTGTGCTTGAAGTGGCCCAATTCATGGGCCAGGACGGCCTCCATTTCATCGGCACTTAACTGCTTAAGAAGCGTGTCAAAGAACACCACCCTTTTGCTGCTGCCGATGCCCGTAAAAAAAGCATTGGAGTGCGCACTTCTCTTGGAGCCATCCATCACAAAAAATCCCTTGGCTTTAAAGCCAGAGCGGTCCATGAGTTGAGAAATTCTTTCTATCAATGCTGCGTCCTCAAGGGGCGTGAATTTATTGAACAAAGGCATCAAATAATTGGGTGCAATCCAGATCATCAAGAGCTGAAAGCCTACCAAAATACACCACGCCCACACCCACCAATACATGCCCCCACTTTGCATGACCCACAAAATCACACTCAACAAGGGGATGCCGATGATGGCGCCAAGAAGGCTGGCTTTTAGCATGTCAGTGAGCCACAACTTGAGTGTGCTGTTGTTGAAGCCAAATTGACTTTCAACAACAAATGTTTGGTACCAAGACATGGGCAAGTTGATCAGCGCACCGATCACAACAAAGCACAGAATCAGTGAGACTTCTTGCCACAGCCCTGGCGCTAACAGCGTCAATAGGAATTGGTTCAGCGCATTGAGTCCCCCGAGTAAAGTCCACACCAAAAGAAGGCAGGTCTCTAGGGCCAAATCCCACAATGCCACCCTTGATTTGGCCAAGGTGTAATCAGCCGCCTTTTGGTGTTCTGCCAAAGCGATGATGCCTTCAAATGCACTCGGCACATTTGCGCGATGAACGCTCACGTGTTTGTTTTGTCGCGTGAGCAACCAGTACTTGATGACAAGTGAGCTTAAAAGGGCGACTGCAAACGCCACGGTCATGAGAGATGATGTATTCATACCCAATAGTTTAGGGCAAATTACTGAAATCTCGAGCATTTAGGAGACAATGTGGGCTATGAACAATACCTCATTGAACTCAGCACCCACTGACCCAGTGTCCTCTTTGCAATCTTCAAACACGCCAGACGATCTCGCCAAGTCAGAGATGAACTTGGTTTGGATCGATTGTGAGATGTCTGGTTTGGATCCTGAGAAAGAAAAACTACTTGAAATTGCCGTGATTGTCACTGGACCCGATTTATTTCCCCGAATTGAGGGGCCTGTGCTGGTGATTCACCAAAGCGATGAAGTCTTGAACGGCATGGACGCATGGAACAAAGGCACACATGGCAGGAGCGGCTTGATCGACAAGGTGAAAGCCTCAACGTTGACCGAAGCGCAAGCGCAAGAGGAATTGCTGGCGTTTATCAAAAAATATGTACCCAAGTTGAGCTCCCCTTTGTGCGGCAACACCATCAGCCAAGACAGACGCTTTTTGGTGAAATACATGCCCAAGCTTGAAGCTTGGTTGCACTACCGCAATTTAGACGTCAGCACCCTCAAAGAGTTGGCAAGGAGATGGAAGCCCTCGGCTTATAGCTCATTTAAAAAGAAACAAATGCACACAGCATTGGCCGATGTGCACGAGTCCATTGATGAGCTGATTCACTATAGAGAGCAGTTCATCAACCTGATCCCTTAATACTTTTGCAAACAACTGTGGTTATTTGGTCGAGAAAGGGCTTGGTGAAAACCCCAGTCTGTGCCATAATCTAAAAGTTCGCCCAAGATGGCGAGCTCGCGCATCTTCCTCACACCTTGGGTCATTCGCTTGAATGACCAAAATCGCTAAGAACTTTTTTCTGTCGAAAGACTTTAAGCTTCTCTATAGCGTAGATCTCTGTTTGAAGGTTGATGTTGTTACCAACCTTCGATGGAGCCGCCACAAACGTGAGCGGATAATACATGTCTGATTCTTTTGAAATCGATAGAACTTCTGATGCCCATGATGTCCTTCAAGGCACATCTTCAGAGTCTGAATCCTCAATCCTTGAGGCGGTGGTGCCAGTAGAGAGCACTGAAAACGCTGCTGACACAGCCCCCAAAGCCCCTAACCCCTTTAAAGCCTTGGGCCTCGCCCCCGAGTTGGTTGCAGCTGTGAATGACCTGGGTTATACCCAGCCAACCGCAGTACAAATCAAGGTCATTCCTTTGGCAATGAAGGACTTGGTCAATAACTCACATACAGATTTGATGGTCTCAAGCCAAACGGGCAGTGGTAAGACTGCTGCCTTTTTGTTGCCAGTGATTCAAACCTTGTTGCACCAAGCAAATGAAAAAGCGCTAGAGCAAGCCCGTGAGTGGGATGCCGTGGTTGCAAAAGCACTGGCTGAAGGTGCGCCAGCGCCTAAAAAACCAAAACGAAAAGACCCTACACAATCAAGAAACTTCAAGGCTGCAACGCCTGGTGCTTTGGTTTTGTGTCCAACACGTGAATTGGCACAACAGGTGGCCCACGATGCCATCGACTTGGTCAAGCACTGCCGAGGCTTGAGAGTGGCCAACATTGTGGGGGGCATGCCCTATGCAATGCAAATTGCCAAATTACAAAATGCCGACTTGGTGGTCGCGACGCCAGGTCGTTTGATTGATCTGCAGCGCTCCATGCACATTAAACTTGAACAAGTTCAGTTTTTGGTCGTGGACGAGGCTGACCGCATGCTTGATTTGGGCTTTTCTGATGACTTGGCTGAAATCAATCAGTTGACCATCGAGCGCCATCAAACAATGATGTTCTCGGCCACGTTTGCACCCCGCATTCAAGCCTTGGCGACCCGTGTCATGAGACAGCCACAGCGCATTCAAATCGATTCGCCACAAGAAAAACACTCCAACATCAAGCAATTGATGTTTTGGGCCGATCACTCGCAGCACAAAAGAAAATTGCTTGACCATTGGTTAAGAGATACAACGATTGAACAAGCCATTGTCTTTGCCAGCACTCAGATTGAGTGCGACGGCTTGGCCACGGACTTGCAGCAATCGGGCTTCTCAGCAGTCGCGTTGCACGGTGCTTTGAGCCAGGGTTTAAGAAACCGTCGTTTGATGGCGTTTAGAAATGGACAAGTCCAGTTCTTGATCGCAACAGATGTGGCTGCTCGTGGTCTTGATGTTCCTAGCATCAGCCACGTGTTCAATTATGGGTTGCCCATGAAGAGTGAAGATTATGTTCACAGGATTGGTCGCACAGGCCGTGCTGGGCGCGATGGCTTGGCGGTCACGTTTGCTGAGTTCCGCGATCGTCGAAAAATCTTCGATATTGAAGCCTATACCAAGCAGCCCTTAAAAGCTGAAGTGATCCCAGGGCTTGAACCCACTCAACGCTCAGAGCGCCCAAGAGGGTTTGATGACAAGCGCCAAGCCCCAAGGGGTCGTGGACGCGGAGCGCCCGGAGGCGGTGGCGGTTTTGG
>CANBTT010000064.1 GCA_947372465.1 Burkholderiales bacterium
TGCCGCTTTTTTAGCAGCTTTTTTTGCCGGAGCTTTTTTTGCAGTTGCCATTTTTGATGTTCCTTCTTAAAGTATAAAAAAACCAATGAAATCTGCGTTTTTCATCAGTGGTGTGATGCTATAGCGAAAAATACGACTTTCCAAGGGGACAAGTACTTTTTTCACAGGTAAATGTTGTTTTTTTTGGATAAAAGCGTGTTTTTCACCCTCGAGAGCGGTGTTTTGGGGATTTTGAAGCATCGGTGTGCCGCAGTGTCTTCATGGTGAAGAATTGAAGTTTTCCGAGGAAATCATCTTTTTTAAATTTGATTTGCACTGCTTCAAGTGAGCAGTGCAACGCGCTGTGCAAATTTTATGCGCAGGAGGAGACAGTTATTTTTCTTCTAAAAAACATCGATTGATGAGCTCGTCGTAAAATGTGGGAAAATTGCGATCATCGACAAGGGAGCAGCATTGCGTTGTTGTGGGTGAGCGTTCTAGCGATGAGTTCTTGGCAGCGCATATTGATTTTCAACAATGCATGTTTTGGCATTGCTTGGCTTTTACACCAACGTGTTGTTTGCTCAAAAAATCTTGCCCTCTTCTAAATTTAAATTCATAACCGGCTCAATTAAACATGTTAGAAATTACTTTACCTGATGGTTCGGTCAGGCAATATCCAGGACCCGTTACTGTTTTTGATGTGGCCGCATCGATTGGTTCAGGATTGGCCAAGGCAGCGCTTGCTGGTCGTGTCAATGGCCAGGTTGTGGACACGAGTCATTTGATTGAGGCAAACAGCGCACTGGCCATTTTGACGAACAAGGACCCTGAGGGCTTGGATGTGATTCGGCATTCAAGCGCTCATTTGATGGCGTATGCGGTGAAGACGCTTTTCCCAGAGGCGCAAGTGACCATAGGGCCAGTCATTGAAAACGGCTTTTATTATGATTTCTCCTACAGTCGTCCTTTCACACCTGAAGATTTGGTCAGCATTGAAAAAAAGATGACCGAGTTGGCGTCAAAAGATGAGCCTGTTGTAAGGCGCGTGCTTCCAAGAGATGAGGCCATTGCATTTTTCAAAGATTTGGGCGAGCACTACAAGGCTGAGATCATCCAAAGCATTCCAGCGGGCGAGGATGTTTCTTTGTACAGCGAGGGTGCTTTTACGGATCTGTGCCGTGGCCCTCACGTGCCTTCAACTGGTAAATTGAAGTTCTTTAAGCTGATGAAAGTGGCCGGCGCTTATTGGAGAGGGGACCACAGAAATGAGATGCTTCAAAGGATTTATGGAACAGCCTGGGAGTCCAAGGATGCCTTGCAAGGCTATTTGCTCATGCTTGAAGAGGCGGAAAAGAGAGACCATAGGCGCCTGGGTCGAGAGCTTGATCTCTTTCACATTGATGAACACGCGCCAGGTTTGGTCTTTTGGCACCCCAATGGTTGGACCATTTGGCAAGGCGTAGAGCAGTACATGCGTCAAGTCTACCGAGACAACGGGTACTTGGAGGTCAAAGGCCCGCAGGTGATTGATAAAACACTTTGGGAAAAAACGGGTCACTGGGACAAATACCGTGACAACATGTTCACCACCGAAAGTGAGAAGAGAGACTACGCCCTAAAGCCCATGAATTGCCCAGGCCACATCTTGATCTACAAGCAAGGCATCAAGAGTTATCGAGATTTGCCCCTGCGGTATGGCGAGTTTGGGCAGTGTCATCGCAATGAACCTTCGGGGGGCTTGCATGGCATCATGCGCGTGCGAGGTTTTACCCAGGACGATGGGCACATTTTTTGTACAGAAGACCAAATATTGCAAGAGTGCACGGACTTTACAAGCTTGCTGCAAAAAGTCTACAAAGACTTCGGGTTTGAGGACATCATTTACAAAGTGGCCACCCGGCCAGAGCAACGCATCGGCAGCGATGAAATTTGGGACAAGGCAGAAGCTGCCTTAAAGCACAGCCTGGATGTGTCGGGTTGCCAGTATGAGGTTTCCCCAGGAGATGGTGCCTTTTATGGCCCCAAGATTGAATACACACTCAAGGACGCCATTGGCAGGCAGTGGCAATGTGGAACGATACAGGTGGATTTCTCGATGCCCGAGCGTTTGGATGCGGAATATGTGGCGCTCGACAGCTCTAGACAGCGTCCAGTGATGCTCCACAGGGCCATTGTGGGCAGTTTGGAGCGTTTTATCGGAATTCTGATTGAACAGCACGCCGGCGCCTTGCCCACTTGGCTCGCCCCCGTGCAGGTGGCCATTCTGACGATCACTGAATCCCAGGCGGATTACGCCCAAGATGTCGCAAAAATGCTGAAAAATCAAGGGTTTAGGGTGCTTTTGGACGTTGCCAACGAGAAAATTACGTATAAAATACGTTCTCACTCCATGCGCAAGCTGCCTTTCCTCTTGGTCATAGGTGACTCCGAGAAGGCTTCTGGTTCAGTCGCGGTACGTGCCCGAGGCAATGTTGATTTGGGCGTGATGACGATAGCTGAATTTGTGCAAAAACTCCAAGTGGAAATAGATCACAAGAAGTGATCTGTCTTTGCCCTGAGGGAGTCATAAACGCTTTCATTCCTGGCCAATTGGGGCCAGATTTTTTTGAGGACAGACACCATCGTTACTGAATTTCGTGATCGCCGCCTTCGCGAGGAGCGCAAACACCGCCTTAACCGGGAAATCATGGCCCCGGAAGTTCGTCTAACCGGTCAAGACAACGAGCCCATTGGGATTGTTAGCATCGCTGAAGCGTTGAGAATGGCTGGTGATTTGGACGTTGATTTGGTTGAGATTGCTGCAACTGCTACGCCGCCAGTTTGTCGATTGATGGACTACGGCAAGTTCAAGTACCAAGAGCAAAAGAAGGCTGCTGAGGCCAAATCAAAACAAAAAGTGATTGAGGTCAAGGAAATCAAGTTTCGACCAGGAACAGATGACGGAGACTACAACATCAAACTGCGCAATATCCGGCGCTTTCTTGATGAGGGAGACAAGTGCAAGATCACGCTTCGCTTTAGAGGACGAGAGATCACCCATCAAGAGCTAGGAATGGCCTTGTTGAACAGAATCAGGGATGAATTGGCCGACTCCATTGTGGTCGAACAGTTTCCCAAATTGGAAGGCCGGCAAATGATCATGATGATCGCGCCAGGCAAGAAAAAGCCGGGTAGCGTGACCAAACCCGTTGCAGAAGCCGCGCCAGCGGTTTCTGCTTAAACCAAAGGTAACGCAAAAAAGAAGTGTCTCGGGGCCAACAAGGTTACGATTTCTTTCGTAAACGCCTCACGAGCGCAATTGAAGTAAGGAGCATTCAAAATGCCCAAAATGAAAACAAAAAGCAGCGCTAAAAAGCGCTTTCGAGTTCGTCCTGGTGGGACCGTTAAACGTGGTCAAGCCTTCAAACGTCACATTTTGACCAAGAAGACAACCAAGAACAAACGCCATTTGCGTGGAGCAGTTGCTGTTCATGAGACCAATATGGGTCACATAGCGCAAATGTTGCCAATGGCCGGTCTTTAATTTAACGAATAACCAGGAGAAGCAATATGCCTCGCGTAAAACGTGGTGTGACGGCTCGAGCCCGTCACAAAAAAGTACTGGTCCTTGCAAAAGGTTTCCGTGGTCGTCGTGGTAATGTTTTCAGAGTCGCCAAAGAAGCGGTGATGAAGGCAGGGCAATATGCCTACCGTGACCGCAGAACCAAAAAGAGGGTGTTTCGTCAGCTCTGGATTGCTCGTATCAATGCGGCAGCCAGAGAGTGTGGACTTACTTACAGTCAGTTTGCCAATGGCCTGAAAAAGTCAATGATCGAGATTGATCGCAAGATGCTCGCTGATTTGGCTGTGCACGACAAAGCCGCTTTTGGCAGCATCGTGGAGCAGGTGAAAGCCAAGCTGGCCATTTAATGTCCCACGCATTTGAATAGATTGCCGCGGTTCTTTTTTATTTAGGAGCCAAGCGTGGACCTCTTGCAGGTCCATCGCTTTAGGGATTGAGTTCATCAAGAGGTTAGGGCAGGTGCTTAATAAGTGCTCGCTTTGACCTCTTTTTTATTTTTAAAGAGCGATTACTTCATGAATGCCTCAAACGATGAGTTGGTGACCCATGCCAAGCTAGCCTTTGACCAAGCAAAGTCGCCGGCAGATTTAGAAAATGCCAAAGCTTTGTTTTTGGGCAAAACGGGCCGTATTACTGAGCTCATGAAGGGGCTGTCTGCTCTTTCGGTTGAGGAAAAAAAAGCACAAGGCGCGCTCATCAATAAACTCAAGCAAGGCATTGAAGAGGCTTTGCAACAGAGGCGCTTGGAGATGCAAGCCGCAGAGCTTGATCGACAACTGCGCGCCGAGGCCTTGGATGTCACCTTGCCTGGCCGCTCGCGACACAAGGGGGGCTTGCACCCTGTGAGCATGACCATGGAGCGCATCGAAAAAGTCTTTGCTTCAATGGGTTTTGAAGTGGCCCAGGGACCTGAAATTGAGACCGATTGGTTCAACTTCACGGCATTGAACACGCCCCAAAACCACCCCGCACGCTCCATGCATGACACCTTCTATGTGGAAGGGGGGCACTTGCTCAGAACGCACACCAGTCCCATGCAAATCAGGCATGCTGTGCAACACGTCAAACGTCACAAGTCACTGATCGATCAAGGGCTCAGCATGCCTGAGATCCGTGTCATCGCTCCCGGGCGCACCTACCGCGTTGATAGCGATGCGACCCACTCACCTATGTTTCATCAGTGCGAGGGGCTTTGGATTGGTGAGCAAGTGAGCTTTAAAGATTTGAAAGTGGTCTTTACCAACTTTTGCAAAATGTTTTTTGAAAGCGAAGATTTGATTCTTCGCTTTAGACCCAGCTTTTTTCCGTTCACGGAGCCCAGCGCTGAAATCGACATTCAGTTCCCCTCAGGCCCTTTGGCTGGACGCTGGCTAGAAGTTGCTGGCTCTGGTCAAGTGCACCCCAATGTTGTTCGCAACATGGGCTTGGATCCCGAGCGCTACATTGGTTTTGCATTCGGAATGGGGCCCGATCGTTTGACCATGCTCAGGTATGGCGTCAATGATTTGAGGCTTTTCTTTGATGGCGATTTGCGCTTTTTAAATCAATTTCAGTAAACGCCAGGAGAGTAGATCTATGCAATTCCCAGAATCTTGGTTGAGAGAATTTTGTGATCCTGCCTTGAGCACACAGGCTTTGGCGGATGCCTTGACCATGGCTGGTCTTGAGGTTGAAGAGACCAGGCCTGTCGCGCCAGCATTCACACAGGTCGTGGTCGGATTGATCACAGCCATTGAAGCACACCCCAAGGCGGATCGGCTAAGAATATGTCAAGTCGATGTGGGCCAGTCAAGCCCTTTGAGCATCGTCTGTGGCGCGCCCAATGCACAAGTCGGCATGAAAGTGCCGTGCGCGATGCTTGGTGCGCAGTTGCCCCCAGGGGAGGACGGCAAGTCTTTTGAAATTCGCCCGGTCAAGCTGATGGGTGTTGAGAGTTTGGGGATGCTGTGTTCGGCCAAAGAGCTGAAAATCAATGAAGAGCATGGCGGTTTGCTCGCCTTGCCCCAGGATGCAAAAGTGGGTGCCAATGTCAGAGAAGTGCTTGACTTGGACGATGTGCTTTTTACCCTCAAGCTCACGCCCAATTTGGCGCATTGTTTGAGCCTGTATGGTGTGGCCCGAGAGGTCTCTGCCATCACGAAGACGGCATTAAAACCCTTGAGTGTTCACAACATCGCTGTCAATTCAAAGGACCATTTGGACGTCAATGTCGTCGCGCCTGAGTTGTGTGGACGCTTCAGTGGGCGTGTTCTCAAAGGACTGAATCCCAAAGCCCAAACGCCACAGTGGATGGTGGATCGACTTGCGCGCTGTGGTCAGCGGGCAGTGAGCCCCTTGGTGGATATCTCCAACTACGTCATGTTTGAGTATGGACAACCCACGCATATTTTTGATCTTGATAAAATTCAAGCCCCGTTGACCGTGCGTTGGGGCAAGGCGGGAGAGACGATCGAGCTTTTGAACGATCAGACCGTGACCGTTGACGAAGAGGTGGGGGTCATTGCCGATGCCAATGGCATTGAGTCTTTGGCGGGCATCATGGGTGGGCGATCAACGGCGGTGAGCGACAGCACGCAATCGATTTATATTGAGGCCGCTTTTTGGTGGCCTCAATCCGTGTCGGGTCGCTCAAGACGGTTTAATTTTTCGACCGATGCCGGTCACCGCTTTGAGCGGGGTGTTGATCCAGCACTCACCGTGCCGATGATCGAGCGCATCACTCAATTGATTTTAGATATTTGTGGCACGGCGAGTTCACAATGTGGCCCCATCAGCGATCAGTCCATCAATGTGCCCAAGCCCCAGGCCCTTAAGATGCGGTTTGATCGCGCGAGGAAAGTCATCGGCATGGACCTGAGCAATGCTCAAATGTTTGATGCCTTGTCCTCCCTTGGGCTTGACCCTCAAAAAACAGAGGATGCCGTCCTTGTGACACCACCGAGCTTTAGATTTGATCTTCAGATCGAAGAGGATTTGATCGAAGAGGTGATTCGCTGCGTTGGGTATGACCACCTGCCAACGACGCCCCCTTTGGCGCCCATTGTGGGCAAATTGATGCCCGAGCGTTTACAAGGGGACTATGCACTTCGCCATCAATTGGCGGCAATGGGCTATCAAGAAACCATCAACTACAGTTTTGTAGAACACGAGTGGCTTCAAGATTTGGACCCCACTCACCAAGCCATTGAGTTATTGAACCCGATTGCAAGTTCAATGAACGTCATGCGAACCACGCTCATTCCCAGCTTGTTGCAGGTTCTTAAATTCAATGTTGACAGAAAACTCAGCGATGTGCGTGTCTTTGAACTCGGGCGTGTGTTTTTAAAAGACGCACAAGTGCTTGACTCCGATACAACGGTCAAAGGCATTGACCAGCCCATGCGAGTGGCCGCTCTCGTGAGCGGCAATGCGTCGCCCTTGCAGTGGTCCAGCAAGGACAAGCCTCTTGACTTCTTTGATATCAAGGCCGATGTTGAAGCTTTGCTCTTTCCCCATCAAGCCACCTTTGTACCAGCCAGCCATGCAGCCTTGCACCCAGGACGCAGCGCGCAAGTGCTTCTGAATGGCGAGAGCTTGGGATGGGTCGGGGAGTTGCATCCCAAATGGAGACAAAAGTGGGGGTTTGTGAGCTCCCCCTTGGTGTTTGAGTTGGATTTGAACGCGGTCAATCAAAAGGCGCTTGCCTCTTTCAAAGCAGTGAGCAAGTTCCAATCGGTTGAGAGAGATTTGGCGGTTGTTGTGCAGTCCCATGTCAGCCACTCAGACTTGATGCAAGCCATTTGGCGTGCGTCGTCTGATTCGCACTTGAGAGATGTGGTCTTGTTTGACATCTATCGACCCAAAGAACCCGTGCCCAATTTGGCCGACAATGAGAGAAGTTTGGCCATTCGATTGATTTTGAATTCGGATGAAGGTACATTGTCTGACGTTCAGATTGAAACCACTGTTGCTTCGATCTTGAAGAGCTTGGTCGAGACCTTGGGGGCACGCCTGAGGGCTTGAAAAAAGGATTCATCATGGAACTGATTTTGAACACACTGGAGTCGCCCGCCTTGACCAAGGCGCAATTGGCGGAGTTGCTTTTTGAGCAAATTGGATTGAACAAGCGAGAATCCAAAGACATGATTGATGCGTTTTTTGACTTGATCGTTGAAAAACTCCTGGCCGGTGAGGATGTGAAGATCTCTGGCTTTGGGAACTTTCAATTGCGCACCAAAACCCCCCGTCCTGGGCGCAATCCCAGAACGGGAGAGGCGATCACCATCCAGGCCAGGCGGGTGGTGACCTTTCACGCAAGTCAAAAGCTCAAAGACATGATCCAAGACAGTGCAACGGGCGTTGTGGCACAAAAATAGTTGAGCGTTACTGAAATATATTTGTATTTCCTACTAGCTTTTTTCCCTGATTGGTGTAATCTCAACCCTCCGTTTTGCCAGTGAAGTGTTCCAATGGAGTCGTCTCTACCCAATATTCCTGCCAAGCGCTACTTCACCATCGGTGAGGTCAGTGACTTGTGCGGCGTCAAACCCCATGTGCTCAGGTACTGGGAGCAGGAGTTC
>CANBTT010000065.1 GCA_947372465.1 Burkholderiales bacterium
ATGTTGTTGCCCAAACACACACCACCAAAGCGCTTGTTGGGCACAAAGGGAATGTCTTCCCCAGTGAACCAAAGCACTGAGTTGGTGGCTGATTTGCGACTCGATCCTGTACCGACCACATCGCCCACATAAGCGACCAAATTGCCACGCGCTCTCAAGTCCTCGATGAACTTGATAGGACCGCGCTTGCCGTCTTCTTCAGGGGTGATGCCATCCCTTTTGTTTTTAAGCATGGCCAAGGCATGCAAGGGAATATCAGGGCGACTCCATGCGTCAGGGGCGGGAGAGAGGTCATCGGTGTTGGTCTCACCAGTGACTTTAAAGACGGTGAGCTTGATGCTTTTGGGAACCTCTGGTCTTTGAACGAACCACTCCGCATCGGCCCAAGACTGAACAACGGCCTTGGCAAATGCATTGCCTTTTTCTGCCTTTTCCTTCACATCATGGAACTGATCGAACATCAGCAGTGTTTTCTTCAACGCTTCAGCTGCAACTTTTGCAACACCTGCATCGTCCAACAAATCGATCAAAGGTGTGAGGTTGTAGCCCCCAAGCATGGTGCCCAAGAGCTCTGTTGCTTTCTCACGGGTGAGCAAAGGTGTTTTCTCAGTCCCGTGCGCAACGGCTGCAAGGTATGAGGCCTTGACTTTGGCTGCATCATCAACGCCGGCTGGAACTCTGTGGGTCATGAGCTCAAGCAAAGTGGCTTCTTCACCTTTTGGGGGTGATTTGAACAACTCCACCAATTGTGCAGTTTGCTCTGCAGATAAAGGCAAAGGCGGTATGCCCAATGCATTCCTCTCTTTGGCTTGTTCACGGTAAGCTTGTAACATTGTTTTTTCTCCTATAAAACTTTGATTTCAATGATCTACTTTGGGTATGGGCTCTAACAAACTGGGAGGCGGGGAGATGCGCTCTCTCATGGCCACCGCCTGCTGACCAGGGCCTTGACATTCATCGGCCATTCGCTGGCCCAACTTGCTGTTGAACAACATTGATTTGTTGCCCAATTGAATCCAAAAGGCACCCATTTGTGGGTCCTCTAATTTAATGGCCCCAGTGGGTGTCACGCTTGGCGTCATCAAATACTTTTGTTTTTTGAGGGTCAACTGAAAGCGCCCAGGCATTTCTTGGATGGGCAACAAAAGGACCACTTGTCCGAGCTCACACTGCAAGCGCCCCGTATAAATCTGAGAGGCGATCTCCATGAGCTCTGGGGACAAGGGCACAGCGGGCTCGCTGGCAATGGCTGACACTGCAGCATTGCCAGGGGTGGTCTTCACGAGCCCACCCTTTTGGGCTGGATCCAATTTTTTAGCAAGATGTGCTTTGGCTTTGTGTGCCTGGGTGTCCTTGAACTCTTGCGCTGTGGCTCCCGACGCGATCAAACTGCAGGCAAGAGCCACGGCGCCACAAAGGCGTTGCAAGAGAGCGGCTTGGCGACCAAAGAATGTGTTCATAAAATTCAATGACTCCCTTGGTTTTGAAAAAACAGGGTATCCATTTGCTCAGGCACTCGCTTTGCCGTGGCATGCGCTCTTTCAAGAATTTGCCAATAAAAACGATAGCTCGCTCTGTCGTGAAGTCGCCCACCGATTTGAATGGGGCCCCAATCGGCCTGATAGGCGGCCAGGAGAATTTCACTGGCATGGCTGACCTCATCGTCGCTTGGCGACATGGCCTGCACGATGGGTTCAATTTGAGCCGGGTGGATGCTCCACATTCTGGTAAATCCCATGGTTTGGTGGGCCAGTTGTGCGCTGTCTTTGATGGCGTTGAGATCCTTGATCTCTGTGACCACACCATGCGCCGGTGTCTTGCCAAAAGCGTGACAAGCACTGGCCACTTCCAATTTTGCACGCACCATCAAGGGGTGCTTGAATTGACCCTCTCGCGTCATGGCCCAAGCGGGAATGGCGCCGCCATGCGCAGAGACAAAATCCATCAAACCAAAACTGAGTGACTGCACACTGGGGTGAGAGGCAATTTCAAATGCATTGTTCACGGCAAACGGCGACTCAATGAGTGCGTGGATGGGCAAGTCCTTCGCGCCGTGTTGAACCAAGCAAGCATGCACTTTTTGGATGTCTTTCAAAGACTCCACTTTTGGGATCATGACGTGGGTCAAACGCTCACCCACCTTGGCGATGATCAATTCAATGTCACTCTCAAAATATGGGTCATCAAGCGCGTGGACACGCACCGCAACCTTTGCTTGCGGATGGCTGTGTGCAACCAACTCAGCCACCCCTTGTGCATGTTCTCGCTCTCCTCCAACGGGTGCGCCGTCCTCGCAGTCGAGTGTGACATCAAAAACGCAAACGCCAAGGGCCTTGGTCATTTGCGCTTGGAGCTCTAGGCTCTTTTCCATTTTTGCGCGCACGCCACTGTAATGATCACAAACCCTCAACCGCACTTGCGCTGCTTGGGCACCAAGCAGCAGTTCACGCGGATGAGGTTTGTTCATTGAAATACAACCGTCCAATGTTGATCAGTGGGTGGGCTTATGGCGCAATGCGCATCAAATCAGATGCGCTACACCCGCTTGCTCTTCTTGCAACTCTTTGAGCGTCTTTTGAATGCAAGTGTGGCTGAACTCATCAATCGCTAGGCCTTCGACAACCTTGTACTTTCCACCTTCACAAGTCACAGGAAAGCCAAACATCACATCCTTTGGAATGTCATACCAACCATCGGAAGGAATGCCCATGGTGACCCAACGACCATTGGTGCCCAAAGCCCAGTCGTGCATGTGATCAATTGCGGCATTGGCAGCAGAGGCTGCAGAAGACAAACCGCGCGCATCAATGATGGCCGCGCCACGCTTGCCCACCGTTGGCAAAAAGACGTTTGCATTCCACTCTTGATCGTTGATCAAGTCTTTGACCGACTTGCCATTGATGGTTGCAAATCTGTAATCGGCGTACATGGTTGGAGAGTGGTTGCCCCACACGGCCAACTTTTCAATGCCAGCAACTGGCATACCGGTTTTTGCAGCAATTTGACTGGCCGCTCTGTTGTGGTCCAGGCGCAGCATGGCGGTGAAGTTCTCGCGCTTTAAGTCTGGCGCGCTCTTCATTGCGATGTAGGAATTGGTATTGGCTGGGTTGCCCACCACCAATACTTTGACATCGCGACTTGCTGAGGCGTTCAAGGCCTTGCCTTGCGCTGTGAAAATTTGTGCGTTCGCCGCCAGCAAATCGGCTCGCTCCATGCCTGGGCCTCTTGGACGCGCGCCAACGAGCAAGGCATAGTCTGTGTCTTTAAAAGCTTGTGTTGCGTCGCCATAGGCGTGCATGTCATGCAACAAAGGGAATGCGCAGTCTTCCAATTCCATCATCACGCCTTTGAGGGCTTTTTGAGCTTTCTCATCAGGGATTTCGAGCAACTGCAAACTCACAGGTTGGTCTTTGCCAAGCATTTCGCCTGACGCAATACGAAACAGCAATGCATAACCAATTTGACCGGCTGCTCCTGTGACAGCAACGCGAAGAGGCTTTTTACTCATGAGATAACTCCAAACTAAATTTTAAAAAAGAAAATAGGCATCCGAAATTCTATGCCCCAAGTGTACCCCCGAAAAGCCCCGAAAAAGATCTCTTATGTCTTATAAAAGAGAGGCCATTTGCCCATTACAATGGGGACAGCCAAAAAAAACACATTTGACATGCGCGAGCTTTCCTACCTCCCCGATGCCCCCCCAGACGGCCTGCCCGAAAGGGATGCGCTCAGCCCAAAAGTGCCTGCCTTTAGCCCTTTGTACCAACAAATCAAGGTGTTGATTTTGCAAAGCCTCAAAGCAGGTGAATGGAAGCCCGGTGAGATGATTCCAAGCGAATTTGAGTTGGCCGCGCGCTTTCAGGTCAGTCAAGGCACGGTGCGCAAAGCCGTGGACGAGCTGTCCCAAGAGCACTTGTTGCTTCGCCGCCAGGGCAAAGGCACCTTTGTGGCCACCCACTCCGAGCAAACATTTCAGTACCGATTCCTTAAATTGGTTCCCAATGCAGAAAGCTTGCTGCCCGCTGGACCCGCTCATAGAACCATTCTTTGGTGCAAAAAAGCCAAGGCCACCTCCGAAATCGCCAAAACCTTGATGCTCGCCCCTGGAAGCGGCGTTCTCCAAATCAGACGCGTGCTGTCCTTTGCCGGCGTGCCAACCATTTTGGAAGACATGTGTTTGCCCGCAGAGGGCTTCAAAGGCCTCAGCGCCGAGGCGCTCAGAAACCACCAAGGCCCGACCTATGCCCTTTTTGAAACCACCTTTGGCGTTCGCATGGTCAGGGCCCAAGAAAAAATTACAGCTGTTCATCCAAGCCCCGAGGATGCACAAATGCTCAACATCAACGACAATACACCCCTTCTCCAAGTCGAAAGAATTGCGTTCACCTACCAAGACAAGCCCATGGAGATCAGGCGAGCTTTGTACAAAACTGTGCATCACCATTACAGGAACGATTTAAACTAATTCTTTTTGATTATATTTTGACGTGAATAACCTTAATTTTGAACATCCAGCATGCCGATCAACTATTTCTATTGCATTGCAATAGAATTTTGAATTCTGTTTCAATCCATCAGACTGCAAAAAAAACGAAAGAAACCTTATGACAGAAGCAATCAAAAAACAACGCCCTCAGTTCAGAAACATCAATGCTTTCAAAGACTTGACCACCTACAGACTGCCTGCAGCTGGTTGGGTTTCGATTTTGCACAGGGCCAGTGGCGCCATCATGTTTTTATTGTTGCCCTTCATCATTTGGTTGTTTGACACCTCCGTGTCCTCAGAGATTTCTTTCACCAAATTCAGCTCAGCCTTTTTGATCGGCATTGGTTTTTTGCCTGCATGGTTCATCAAATTGCTTGTTTTGGCCTTGATTTGGTCTTTCTTGCACCACCTGATTGCGGGACTGAGGCACCTCTACATGGACACGCACCACGCCGTGGGCAAAGAATTTGGACGCACTTCGGCTTGGATCACTTTGGGTCTGAGCTGGGCGCTCACCGCCTTGTTGGCCGCCAAACTTTTTGGTATTTATTGAACCCAATCGCACCTCTTTCAGGAGAACAATATGTCAGTTAATTTCGGATCAAAGCGCATTGTCGTTGGCGCTCACTATGGACTTAGGGATTGGTTGGCGCAGCGCGTCACGGCGCTGTTGATGGCCTTGTTCACAGTGCTGGTCGTTCTTCAAGTGATTTTCACATCCGGCAGCATTGGCTACGACACGTGGGCAGGCATCTTCAGCACGCAATGGATGAAAAGCTTGACCTTTGCCGTGATCATCTCCTTGGCTTACCACGCATGGGTTGGCATGAGAGACATTTGGATGGACTACGTCCAAGCGGTCGCTGTTCGTTTGGTTTTACAAATTTTTACCCTGGTATGGCTCGTTGCATGTGCTGGCTGGGCAGTTCAAGTTCTTTGGAGACTTTAAGTTATGACTTCTTCCCATTCCATCCCACGCCGTAAGTTTGACGTTGTGATCGTTGGCGCTGGCGGCTCAGGCATGCGTGCCTCGCTTCAGTTGGCTCGTGCGGGTTTAAACGTCGCCGTTTTGTCGAAAGTTTTCCCAACTCGCTCGCACACTGTTGCTGCGCAAGGCGGCATTGGCGCCTCTCTTGGCAACATGTCAGAAGACAATTGGCACTACCATTTTTACGACACCGTCAAAGGCTCTGACTGGTTAGGAGACCAAGACGCGATTGAATTCATGTGCCGCGAAGCACCGAAAGTGGTCTATGACTTGGAGCACATGGGCATGCCCTTTGACCGCAATCCCGATGGCACCATCTACCAGCGCCCCTTTGGAGGTCACACGGCCAATTACGGTGAGAAGCCTGTGCAAAGAGCTTGTGCCGCGGCCGATAGAACGGGTCACGCCATGCTGCACACCCTTTACCAACAAAATGTTCAAGCCAAGACCAGCTTCTTTGTCGAGTGGATGGCTTTGGACCTCATTCGTGATCACGAAGGCGATGTGGTGGGTGTGACGGCACTTGAGATGGAGACCGGTGAGATCTACATTTTGGAAGCCAAAACGGTTCTCTTGGCCACGGGTGGAGCGGGCCGCATTTTTGATGCCTCGACCAATGCCTTCATCAACACCGGTGACGGACTCGGCATGGCAGCGAGAGCCCATATTGCGCTTGAAGACATGGAGTTTTGGCAATTTCACCCCACAGGTGTGGCCGGCGCAGGCGTTTTGTTGACCGAGGGCTGCCGCGGCGAAGGCGCCATCCTTTTGAACTCCAACGGCGAACGTTTCATGGAGCGTTATGCGCCCACGCTGAAAGATTTGGCGCCCAGAGACTTTGTGTCTCGCTCCATGGATCAAGAGATCAAGGAAGGTCGAGGCTGCGGCCCCAACAAGGATTACGTCCTCTTGAAACTGGACCACTTGGGTGCTGAGACCATCATGAAGAGACTGCCCTCGGTCTATGAGATTGGGCTCAATTTTGCCAATGTGGACATCACCAAAGAGGCGATTCCAGTGGTGCCCACGATTCACTACCAAATGGGTGGCATTCCCACCAATATCTATGGCCAAGTGGTCGATCAAACGGCCAGCAACCACTCTGAGCCCGTCAACGGCTTGTATGCAGTGGGTGAGTGCTCTTGTGTGTCCGTTCATGGCGCGAATCGCTTGGGCACCAACTCTTTGCTTGACTTGTTGGTGTTTGGCCGCGCAGCGGGCAACCACATCGTGGATTTCCACTTAAAGAACAAAGCCCACAAGCCCCTTCCTAAAGACGCTGCAGACTTGACCCTCTCAAGACTTGCTCGCCTTGAGAGCGCCAAAGACGGCGAATACGCTCAAGTCGTTGCCAATGATTTGAGAAAAGCCATGCAGCAACACGCGGGTGTCTTCAGAACACAAGCGAGCATGGACGAAGGTGTGGTCAAAATTGCTGAATTGCGCGAACGCGTGAAATCGATTGGTTTGAAAGACACCTCTAAAGTGTTCAACACGGCAAGAATTGAAGCCTTGGAAGTTGACAACTTGATCGAATGCGCTCAAGCCACGATGGTGAGCGCTGCGGCCAGGCACGAGAGCCGTGGTGCTCACACGGTGGACGACTACGCCGACACGCCAGCACATCCCAATGGACGCAATGATGAAGAGTGGCTCAAACACAGCCTTTGGTACAGCGAAGGCAACCGCCTGAGCTACAAGCCCGTCACCATGAAGCCTTTGACCGTTGACAGCATTGAGCTCAAAGTCAGAACCTTCTAAGACACCCCCTATTTTGGAGAAATTTATGCAATCAAGAACCTTCCAGATTTATCGCTACGATCCAGATAAAGATGCCAAGCCCTACATGCAAACCATTGTGATCGAGCTCGATGGGCACGAGCGCATGTTGCTTGACGTTTTGATGAAACTCAAGGAAGTTGATCCCACCATTTCCTTCAGG
>CANBTT010000066.1 GCA_947372465.1 Burkholderiales bacterium
AATCGCTAAATGTTGCCATACATATTGTTAGCACTCACTTTAGTCGAGTGCTAATTATAGGGGCTTAATTTTAAATTTCAAGGCCCATTGGAAGAAGATTTTGAATTCAATGCTGTCTCCCTTGGTGGGTCTATTTAAAATACATTGATTATGAGTTAATTGATATAATAATGTCAATTAACAGCATATATTTCAATTTAAAGAACACTCTGATGTCATTTGAAGGGCCGCTAAATTTTTTGCTTCCTGAAGACTTGGCTGCGCAAATGGGTCAGCGTGCTCAAGCTCGTCGCTTGGCAGCCAATCTCAGCAGAAAAACCTTGTCTTTGAGGTCAGGCGTGCCAGCGTCGACTTTAAGGAAATTTGAAACCTCTGGAGCGATTGGCTTGGTGTCTCTCTTGCAGGTGGCCCAAACCTTGGAATGTTTGGACGAGTTCACCCAGGTGTTTGCGCCAAAAAGCATCAAAAGCATTGAAGACTTTGTGGCGCCTGTGCGGCAAAGGGGCACTCGATGATCACCCATCTGAGGGTTTTTTATGGCTTGCGTTGTGTGGGACAGTTGGCACAAAACACCTTAGGCCAAATCTTGTTTCAGTACGAGCCCTCCTGGCTCAAAGAGGGTTTTAATTTGGCGCCGGCCTCGATGCCCTTTGATGCTTTTGCGCACCCTGCAGCTCGCCCGATTTTTGACCACTTGCATGGCGTTTTCAATGATTCTTTGCCCGATGGTTGGGGGCTCTTGTTGATGGACAGGGCTTTCAAACAACACAAACAACTTGATCCTGCTCAAATCACCCCTTTAGATCGATTGGCTTATTTGGGCAACCGGTGCATGGGTGCACTCACTTATCAGCCCGATCTCATGCCCAGTGTTCAGACGCAAGCGATGGATCTGGTCGCACTGGCCAAAGCGTCCATGGCCGTGATCCGTGGTGAGGCAGCACAGGTCTTGGAGTCTTTGAGAATCCATGGAGGCTCACCAGGTGGCGCAAGACCCAAAATCACCCTGGCTTTTTCTGCGGACATGAAATATTGCCAATCCAGTTATGTTGATCTCCCTGAAAACTTTAGCCATTGGATGGTGAAGTTCAGAGACGATTCCCCTGTCCATGGCGAGCCCATCGATACCGGTCGAATGGAGATGGCCTATGCGCAAATGGCCCGTGCTGCCGGTCTAGAAACGCCAAAGACGCATTTGCTCGAATTGACGCTCAATGGGAACAAAGAGGCCTATTTTGCGGTTCAACGTTTTGATCGAGAAGGTCATCAAAAGATTCATGCGCTCTCATTGGCAGGCTACGCCTACGCCAACCACCGTTTGCCCTCCTTGGACTATGCTGGGGGTGTCTTGCCAGCAACAAAAAAACTGACCCAATCCAATGCAGAACTCGCGCGTGCCTTTCGCTTGATGGTGTTCAATGTTTTTGCTCACAACAAGGACGATCACTCAAAGAACTTTGCCTATTTGATGGACCCAGTGCATGGTGCGTGGAGACTCTCGCCTGCATTTGATCTGACGTTCAATCATGGCATGAATGGGCAACACACCACATCCATCAATGGGACCGGTGAACCCAGTTTTGAAGACATCAAACAAGTGGCCATCAAGTCGCGCATTGAGAATTGGCGATCCGTCATTGAAGAGGTGAGGGCAGGCGTGGCCAGGTGGACTGAGTTTGCAAGTCAATGCGATGTGGGGGCGTCGAGAGCAAAAGACATTGCACGTGCCCTTCAAGGGGTCGATCAGAGGACCTCTCAAGGACGTTTTTGAAGAAACCATGTCGTGGGGAGAGTGAGCCCATCAAACACCTATGGGCTAGATCTAGCTGTTTGCAATCGTGACAAGCGTCGGGTGTTGGGACATTGCTTTGCCCATGATCACCACCACCGACCCCCTTCAACAGCACCCTTTGCGAATCCATCTAAAAAAAGGCGTGTACCTTTGACAGTACACGCCTCTTGGACGCCGGTGTTGAAAGACCGGTGTCTGCTTTGAGGTTCAAAGACCTGCTGCGTCCTTCAAGAGCGCTGCCTTGTCGGTCCTCTCCCAAGTGAAATCGGGCTCTTCGCGACCAAAGTGGCCATAGGCTGCCGTCTTTTGGTAGATGGGACGCAAGAGGTCGAGCATTTGAATGATGCCTTTGGGACGCAAATCAAAGTGTTCGGCAACGATGGCTGCGATTTTCTCATCGCTCACCACACCCGTGCCCATGGTGTT
Source organism: Burkholderiales bacterium (assembly GCA_947372465.1). Classification (GTDB taxonomy): domain Bacteria; phylum Pseudomonadota; class Gammaproteobacteria; order Burkholderiales; family Burkholderiaceae_C; genus Limnohabitans. Next base: position 2,219 of record CANBTT010000066.1, read on the forward strand.
GACCGTGATGTTCATGGGTTTGGCGACGCCAATGGCATAGGCCACTTGAATTTGACACTGCTTGGCCAAACCAGCGGCCACAATGTTCTTGGCCACATAGCGAGCAGCGTAGGCAGCAGATCGGTCCACCTTGGTGGGATCTTTGCCAGAGAAAGCACCGCCGCCATGGGGGCAGGCGCCACCATACGTGTCCACAATGATTTTGCGGCCTGTCAGGCCACAGTCGCCCTGTGGGCCACCGACGACAAAGCGCCCAGTGGGGTTGACCAAGTAGCGGGTGTCTTTGAGCCACTCTTTGGGCAGCACCGGCTTGATGATCTCTTCAACGACCGCTTCCACAAAGGACGCTTTCATTTTGGAGCCATCGCTTTGCTCGGGGCTGTGCTGTGTGGAGAGCACCACGGTGTCAATGCTGTGGGGTTGACCGTTCACATAACGCATGGTCACTTGGCTTTTCGCATCAGGGCGAAGGAAGGGCAAACGGCCGTCTTTTCTCAAATGCGCTTGACGCTCAACCAAACGGTGTGCGTAGTAAATGGGAGCGGGCATCAGCTCAGGCGTTTCTGAGCAAGCGTAACCAAACATCAACCCTTGGTCACCCGCACCGGTGTTCAAATGGTCGTCGGAGGCGTGGTCCACGCCTTGCGCGATGTCATTGCTTTGCTTGTCGTAACAGACCATGACCGCACAGCCCTTGTAGTCAATGCCGTAGTCGGTGTTGTCGTAGCCAATGCGCTTGATGGTGTCGCGTGCGACTTGGATGTAGTCCACATGCGCATTGGTGGTGATTTCACCGGCAAGCACCACGAGACCCGTGTTGGTCAAAGTTTCGGCCGCGACACGGCTTCTGGGGTCTTGGGCAAAGATCGCATCAAGAATGGCGTCCGAAATTTGATCGGCCACCTTGTCAGGGTGTCCTTCTGAAACCGATTCAGAGGTGAAGAGATAGTCTTGTGACATGTAAGGAGTCCTTAAATAAGGTTGATGGATTGATCAAAGGCGCGTTGCCTACTCTGTCAAACAGTTTTGGCGAACGCTTTAGCAGAAAAAAAGTTTGACATGGGGGGAACACATGCGTGCTCAACCTCCCCTCAAACCCCAAAGCGTCCAAAAAAATGCTTGTAAAAACATGTCTTCTAAACCCTTCACATCGCCCTGCAAGTTGCTTCATTAACTCAACGATGCTGATGCGTATTGTAATCAAAAATGAAGCATTTTTTTCAAGGTTCAAAGCGCGCTTCAATGCACGCGTTTGATTCGCGCCAATTCGCCGTCTTGCCCCTTCTCAATGGCCGCTCTAAAGGGCTTTTTACAAAGAGCAAGATTGGGGCACTAAAATGGGCTTGCACGGCTTTTTGCGATGACCTTGGCACAAAGGGTCGGTCCATGAAGAGCCTTCCCTTCAACTTTTCCCACAAAACGGACCTCTTCTCTTTTGTTGACCCTCTTTAAACTCTTGGCCAAACTTCCCCTGGGGCTCATGCAAGCCCTGGGGCGAGTGCTCGGGCTTGGCGTGTGGCTCTTCTCAAAGAGTTACCGCAAAGCCTTTGGCCACCAAGCGGATTTGGCCAACTTGGATCTTTGGGTGCGTTTGAACGCGCTCATGAACACCGGCGCCATGGTGGCCGAGTTGCCTTGGGCGTGGTGCAGACCCAAAGCCGAGGATCTTCTCTCTCGCGTGTCCTGGAGCGGTGAGTCGTGCATCCAAGAGGCCCTTGAAAAAGGGCAAGGGGTCATCATCTTGTCCCCCCATTTGGGCTGCTGGGAGATCGGTGCACAAATTTTGGCCGCGCGTTTTGGCGAACAATTTGGGGACTTGGTGGCCATGTACAGGCCGCCAAGAAAGAGCTTCTTGCTCCCTTTGTTTGAGCATGCAAGAAACAGGGCCCATTTGCGAACCGTGCCCACCTCGGCCCAAGGGGTCAGGGAGATTTTAAGAACCCTCAAAAACGGCGGCATGACGGCCCTCTTGCCCGATCAAGTGCCGCCTTTGGGTCAAGGCATTTGGGTGAAGTTTTTGGGCCAAGAGGCCTACACCATGACCTTGGCCATGAAGCTTGCCCACCAGACCCAATCCTTGGTGGTGATGGGTTGGTGCGAGAGGTTGCCAAGAGGTCAATACAGGGGCCACTTCGCACCCTTGGAGATGCATGCCAAAGGCAATGGCGCACATGCTGCTCAAAAGAAAGAAGAGGCCCATGAGAGCCTTCCACCTTCAAGCAGGCCATTGAATGCGGCAACTGCAAAAAAGCAAGCGCCTGGGTTTGACATCCACGCAGCCTGTGAAGCCATGAACAAGGCCATCGAGCAGATGGTCAAGCAACATGCAACGCAGTATTTGTGGGGCTACGCACGCTTCAAGCAGCCGCGTGAAATGCGCCAAGAAATGCACAGCGGTGCGCACGTGTCCCCCAAGGAGGGTCATTGATGGCTTGGCCCATGCGAGTGCTGTTGGTGCTGTGGATGAACGCGCTGTCTTTGTTGCCTTTGCGCGTGCTGCGTGCTTTGGGGTCAAGTCTTGGGCGTGTGCTCTACCACGCCGTGCCCAAACGGGCCCATGTGGCCCGGGTGAACTTGAAGCGCTGCTTTCCCCATTGGAGCGACGCCCTGGTTGAGACGCATGTGCGCCTTGCGTTTCAATACTTTGCCAAAGCCTGGTTGGACCGCGCTTGGCTTTGGCACGGCTCGGCATCCAAGATCCAGAGCAGGGTCAAATGGCTTGGGTCTCATGAAGGCTTGGCCTTGATCCTGAATGGCGCTGAGCACACCCTCAAGCCAGAAGCGGTCATTGTTTTTGCCCCGCACTTTGTCGGCCTGGATGTGGCGTGGACGGCCCTCAGCATGCAGCGAGCGGGCCCCTTGTCCACCATTTACACCCCACAGTCTTCCAAGGTCGCAGATGCATGGATGCGAGCGAGCCGAGCTCGCTTTGGTCGTGTGAATTTATTCACCCGCGAGGACGGTGTCAAAAGAATCGTTTCGGGTCTTAAAAAGGGAGCACTCTTGTACTTGTTGCCCGACATGAATTTCGGACCCGAGGAGTCTATTTTTGTGCCCTTTTTCGGGACACCGGCTGCAACGGTGCCGTCATTGTCCCGGTTTGCGAAATTGAGTGGGGCCAGGGTCATTCCCGTGACCACTCAAATGACCCCTCTGGGCTACGAGATCACCGTCCATGACAGCTTCAAGGCCTTTCCCAGCGAAGACTTTGTTCAAGACACGGCCTTCATGAACCAGTGGCTCGAGCGCGAGATTGAAGCTCGCCCAGATCAATATTTTTGGTTGCACAAACGATTCAAAACCAGGCCGGATTCTGAGCAGAGTTTTTATGACTAAGTGCGTCGATGTCGCCTGAATTTAAACCCTTTTGGTCAACACCAAGCCCTTGAATGCACAGGGCTCTTGGCGACTAGACCCCCAGGGCTTCTTGCTTGTGTGTCCATTGCCACATTTTGAGGGCGACCGTATCGATGCCTTGCTTTTTCAGGGCTGAGAAGAGTTGCACCTCACCCCCGCCGGCTTGAAGCTTGGCGATGGACAAGGCCTTGTTGGCCTCGGTTTTGTTCAATTTATCCGCTTTGGTCAAGAGCACCAAGAATTTGAGGCCTTCCTCGACGCGGGGACGAATGACCTCGAGCAAAATGTCATCGAGCTCGGTGAGGCCGTGTCTCGGGTCGCACAGGAGCACAACGCCCACCAAATTTTCTCTGGACATCAAGTAATTGGCCATGACTTGTTGCCAACGGATTTTGTCTTGTTTGGGCACAGCGGCGTAACCGTAACCGGGCAGATCGGCCAAAACCGCGTCGGTTTGGGCTTGACGCCCCAAGGCAAAGAGGTTGATGTGCTGGGTGCGCCCGGGCGTCTTGGAGGCAAAGGCGAGTCGCTTTTGTTGGGTCAAAATGTTGATGCAGGTCGATTTGCCAGCATTTGAACGACCCACAAAAGCGATCTCAGGCAATTCGTAGGCGGGCAAGTGGTGCAGTTGCGCTGCTGTCGTTAAAAAGCGTGCCGTGTGGAGCCAACCCATCGCGGATTTGACTTGTGCGTCGTGATCTGGCGCAGGCGACAAAGTGCTGTCTGCGACAGGGGTTTGAGCGCTGGGTGCTTGATCGAGGGGGTCTGGAGTGGCTTGAATCATGAAAAAATTACACTTTTATGGGCCGACTAGGGTCTGCCCTGATTTGACATTGTAGAATCTAAAGGTTCTGCGCCAACTAAAATATTTTGATCGTCATGAAGTTAATTTCAACACTTATTGCAACAGTCTCCTTGTCTTTGAGCATTGGAGTGGCTTTGGCCAACGAGCCAGCAGCGGCCTCTAAAAAACCCGATTTGGCCAAAGGCCAAGCCAGCTATACAGCGGTCTGTGCCGCTTGCCACGGAGCAGATGGCAACTCTGGCTCGCCTGAATACCCCAAGCTCGCGCAGCAGCATCCAGAGTACTTGGTCAAGCAATTGAGCGAATTCAAAAGTGGCAAGCGCGCCAATGCAGTGATGATGGGCATGAGCCAAGCCTTGTCTGAAGACGACATGAAAAACATTGCGGCTTGGTTGTCTCACAACAACGCCAAGCCCGGATTTGCCAAAGACAAAGAGTTGGCCGCTTTGGGTGAAAAAATCTACCGCGGTGGTGTGGCGGACCGTCAGATCCCAGC
>CANBTT010000067.1 GCA_947372465.1 Burkholderiales bacterium
AGGCCCAAATCCAAGTTGATCAGTCCTTTGTATCTGCCAATGCCGTGTGCATTGTGCACCACAGGGTCGCCAATTTGGAGCTCCGAGAGATCCTTGATCAAGGAGTCCAAGTCACTGACTTGTTCTTGTTTTTTTCTCTTTCTAGAAAAGCTGTTGGTGGCAAAGAGTTCGGTCTCGGTCACAAAGTCAATGCTTTGTTCGAGGTCACTGAAACCAATGGCCAAGGATCCCAAGCAAATGCCCAGACGAGAATCACTGGCAACAAAGTCTTGCAGGGATTCAAATATCGGCGGGTCAAATTGGCTGGCTCTCAGGAAGTCCAACAGACTTTGGCGTCGCCCCTCGGTTTCAGCAAGAATCAAGATTCTCTGCGGGCTGGTGAGTGCATGGCTCTTGAGTCGCTGAAGGGGGTCATCGTGTCCTCTTTCGACTTTTAATTCGATCAGTGAGGCACTCCAGGCATGAGCGTCTTGCGCAGAAGTGGGCTCAGTTGCTTCATCCGTTTTTTGAGACACCGAAGGCCTGATGGCCAACTGAGGGTAGACATTGCACTGTGTGTAGAACTCCTCTGCGCTCAAGAACAAGGCGCTTGGAGGCAGGACGGGTCGCTCAGGGTCGCCTTGGTTGAGCCTGTATCTGTCTTGTGTGTCCAGCCAAAAGTGCTGAAATGCGTTTTCCAATTCACCATGGGTGACAACGATCGCGTTGTCTCCAAGGTAGTCAAAGACCGTGGCCGTTTCATCAAAAAACAAAGGCAAGTAGTACTCGATACCAGCGGTTGCAATGGATTGACCAATGTCTTTGTACAAGCGACTCCTGGTGGGGTCACCTTCTAAAAGTTCTCTCCATCGACTGCGAAATTTCGCTCGTGAAGCATCGTCCATGGGAAATTCTCTCCCAGGGAGAAGTCTCACCTCTGGAACGGGGTACAAGCTTCTTTGCGAGTCCGGGTCAAAGGTGCGAATGGAATCAATTTGTTGGTCAAACAAATCAACCCGGTAAGGCACGAGTGAGCCCATGGGAAAGAGATCAATCAAGCCGCCTCGAACAGCGTATTCACCCGGACTCACCACTTGGCTCACATGTTGATAGCCGGCCAAAGTGAGTTGGGACTTCAGTTGTGCCTCATCGAGTTGTTGGGCCACTTTGAAATGAAAGGTGTATCCCGCGAGAAACGCTGGCGGGGCGACACGGTAGAGGGCCGTAGAAGCCGGTATCACAATCAAGTCGGCCTCACCTTGGGAGATTTGCCACAAGGTGGCCAATCTCTCGCTGATCAAATCTTGGTGGGGTGAGAAGGTGTCATAGGGCAGTGTTTCCCAGTCAGGGAAGAGGACGCATTTGACATCGGGCGCAAAGAAGACAATTTCCTCTAAAAGGCGTTGTGCATCCAGTGCAAACTCTGTCACCAAGGCAATGCGACGCCCTTTGGCTTTTTCTCGCATGGCCAACTGGGCCAAATACAGCGCGACAGAGGAGCCTTGGGTTTTTTTGGTGATGAATCTTTTGCCCTTGACGAGTGAGGGGAGTTGCATTGCGGCTTTCGAAAACGGATTTTTCTAGAAGAGTGGTGTTGGATTGGCTCAACGATTGAGCTTAGATTTTAGAACCTTGTTGAAAACCTGTTGGATAATAAGGGTGTGAACAAAATTTACACCGTCATCCCTTGTGCCGGATCTGGCTCTAGAGCTGGTGGGGACAGGGCTAAACAATACCAAGACATCCGTGGCTTGCCCATGATCATGCACACGCTTGGTGCCGTGCTTGAGCTCAAATCGCTCGAGCACTGCCTGTTGGTCTTGGCCCCGGAGGATCAAGCGTTTGCGAAATTGCTTGAAAAACACAAGCCTCATTCTAAGAGCTTTGAGCGTCTTTCCGTTGAAAAGATCGGCGGCCAAACCCGCGCGCAGTCTGTTTTGGCGGGTTTAAAGGCCTTAAGGCGTTTGGGTGCTGAAGACGATGACTGGGTTTTGGTTCATGATGCGGCCAGGTGTTTGATTCAGACAGACTGGATCCAAGCGCTCGTTGATGCCTGCAAGGAGGATGAGATCGGCGGTATTTTGGCTTGGCCTTTGTCGGATACTTTAAAGCAAAGTCAGGGTCAACACATTGATAAAACGCTGGCGCGTGACAACAAATGGTTGGCTCAAACGCCTCAAATGTTCAAGTTGGCGCCTTTGATTCAAGCCATCGAGACGGGTTCAGATTTGATGACCGATGAGTCTTCTGCCATGGAGGCCATGGGCTGGCATCCGAAATTGGTGAAAGCCAGTGCGCTCAACATCAAGGTCACCTATGCGGATGACTTTGTGTTGGCCGATGCGGTGTTAAGTGCCAGGCAGGCACAAACAGTTAGCGATTGAATTGGATGAATCCCATGAACATCATGAATTTACGAGTTGGTGAGGGCTTTGATGTGCACGCTTTGGTTGAGTCAAGGCCCTTGATCATTGGCGGTGTCCATGTTCCTCACGTCAAGGGATTATTGGGTCATTCGGATGCAGATGTGCTTTTGCATGCGATCACGGACGCGCTCCTTGGGGCGGCTGCTTTAGGCGATATTGGTCGGCACTTTCCTGATACAGACCCAAGCTTTAAGGGCTCGGACTCCAAGGTTTTGTTAAAGCGGGTGGCTGCTCTACTCGCTTCAGAGGGCTTCACCTTGATCAATGTGGATTGCACAGTCATTGCGCAAGCGCCCAAACTCATGCCTTACATAGGTGCCATGCGTGAACAAATAGCTTTGTGCTTGTCTTTGCCTGTCGATCAAATCAACGTCAAGGCCAAAACGGCTGAAAAACTCGGCCCAGTGGGTCTGGAGCAAAGCATTGAGGCTCGTGCAGTGGTGCTCCTCTACAAGGGGCGCTTGGTCTAAATGCATTCGCACTTGCTCTTCGCACTGAGCAAGCGATGAGGGCTTGCTTTACTGAGCGGTCCATCCACCGTCCATGGCCCAAGCCACACCGCGGACATTGTTGGCTGCGGGGGAGCACAAAAAGACGGCGAGTTCGCCAATTTCTTCTGGGGTCGTGAATTGCAATGAAGGCTCTTTCTCGCTCAACAGCATTTCAGTGGCCTTTTCATTGCTGATGCCCAGTGCTTTGGCTTTGTCATCCAATTGTTTTTGAACCAAAGGTGTCAAAACCCAACCAGGACAAATGGCATTGCAAGTGATGCCTGAGGTGGCGTTTTCAAGAGCGGTCACCTTTGTGAGTCCAACAATGCCATGTTTGGCGGCCACGTAGGCGGCTTTTTGAGCTGAAGCCACCAAGCCGTGGGCCGAGGCGATGTTGATGATGCGGCCCCAGTTCTTTTTCTTCATGTAGGGAAGCGCAAGTCTTGAGGTATGAAATGCGCTTGAGAGGTTGATCGCAATGATCGAGTCCCATCTCTCCACTGGAAAATCCTCAATGTTGGCCACATGTTGAATCCCTGCGTTGTTGACCAAAATATCAATGCTCGACTGTTTGTTCTCAACGAAGGCGAACAGGTCTTCAATGTCTTTGGCTTTGCTCATGTCGGCGCCGTGGTAGTGCACTTTGACACCCAGTTGTTCAATATGGGCTTGGGCTGGGAGGTGATCGCCAAATCCATTCATGACAATGTTGGCGCCTTGTTTGGCCAAGCTGATTGCAATGCCTAGTCCGATCCCACTTGTAGAACCTGTGACCAATGCGGTTTTGCCTTTTAGAGGTTGACTCATTGAAAACTCCTCAGAAAAATGAAACGATGTCCTCATCTTAAGCCAAGAAATCAAGCGGGTATAGGCGTTTGGTGTCATTGGATGCATTTTTTTTGATGGCGCTGGGCCAAGGATTGAAATTTATTCGACCATTCGGCTAGACTGATGCTCATCATGAAAACCATTTTGAATGAAACGAGCGGCCAGTCTGAAGCGGGGTCTTTGGAAGACGAGGAGCTTTTAGGGCGGGCAAAAGCCTTTGCCGAGCCTTTGTTGATCGGAGAGCATTTGTCCACAGGAGAAAGCACCTGGTCCCATGCTCAATCTGTGGCCGAGTTGATTGGTTCTTTGGGAGGTGCCCTGTCCCTTCAAGCGGCCTCCTATTTGGTGTATGCCTGTGAGCATTTGAGCAAACCTCAAGAGGTCATCTCCAAAGCGTTTGGAGAGCCTTACGCCTTGTTGGCGATGGAGACCACCAAGCTGGTGCAGTTGCAAAAAGTCGCTCGCGCGCAGGCCATGGGTCATGCCAATCCATCGGCCTTTGTGACCTTGAACACCACACTGAATCAAACGGAGGCCGTTCGAAGAATGCTGATGGCTTTTTCGAAAGATTTGAGGGTGGTTTTGCTGAGGCTTTCTTCCAGGTTGCAAACTTTGAGGTATTGCGCAGCAACCACCAAGACCTGCCCAGCTGATTTAGCGCAAGAGACTTTGCAAGTGTTTGCGCCCCTGGCCAATCGGCTTGGGATTTGGCAAATCAAGTGGGAGTTAGAGGATTTGTCTTTTCGCTTCCTAGAGCCAGTGACTTACCATGAAGTTGCCAAGTTGCTGGATGAGAAAAGGGTCGAGCGCGAGTCTTATCTTGAGCGATTAAAAACGCTTATTTTCGAAGACTTGAAGCTCCAAGGCATCAAAGCCTTGGTCGAGGGCAGGCCTAAACACATCTACAGCATCGTTAAAAAGATGCGTGGCAAGTCACTCAAATTTGATCGAATTTTTGATATTCGTGCGCTTCGTATCGTTGTGCCCGCTGTGAACGATTGTTACGCTGCTTTGAGTTGGGTGCATCACCACTTTGAGCCGATCGAGCAAGAGTTTGATGACTACATTGCAAAGCCCAAGCCCAATGGATATCAGTCTTTGCACACGGTGGTGCGCGATGAGGCAGGTCGCCCGATAGAGATTCAAATTCGCACACAAGCCATGCATGACCATGCTGAGTTTGGTGTAGCGGCCCACTGGGCCTACAAGGAAGCGGGCGTTAAGGGCTATCAGGGGGTCAGCGCCAACTCCTCCTATGACGCTAAGATTGCGGTGCTTAGGCAACTACTGGCTTGGGAGCGTGAATTGGTGAGCCCCAATGCAAGCGCGCCAGAGATGGCACAAACGCAAGGCTTGGACGACCGCATTTATGTGCTCTCTCCAGCGGCAGAAATTGTTGAGTTGCCAAGGTTAAGCACCGCAGTGGATTTTGCCTATGCAGTGCACACCAATTTAGGCCATCGCTGCCGTGGCGCCAAGGTGGACGGCGTATTGGTGCCGCTGAACACCCCTTTAAAAAGTGGGCAAACGGTTGAAGTGGTGGTGGCCAAGGAGGGGGGGCCCTCCAGGGATTGGTTGAATGCTGATTTGGGGTTTTTGGCCAGTCCAAGAGCCAAGTCCAAAGTAAGGGCATGGTTCAACGCTCAAATTGCCCAAGAGACCATCAACAAGGGACGAGAAGCTGTTGAAAAGATTTTGCAAAGAGAGGGCAAGACCTCTCTCAATTTAGAGGATTTGGCATCGGGTTTGGGCTTTAAATCTTCGCAAGACCTTTTTGAGGTGGTGGGCAAGGACGAGTTTTCATTGAGAAACATTGAGCAATGGATCCATCCCCCAGAGCAATTGAACGATGTTGACGATATTTCTTCGCTGGTGACTAAAAAGTCCAAGGTCAACGATTCAAGTAAAAAGGGTGCGGTCTTGGTCGTCGGCCTTGATTCACTGATGACGCAACTGGCACGGTGTTGTAAGCCAGCACCTCCGGATTTGATCAAAGGGTTTGTGACAAGAGGCAAGGGTGTGAGCATTCACCGCCATAACTGTTCAAATTTCAAGCAACTGGAAGCAAGAGAGCCTGACCGGGTGATCGTTGTGGCTTGGGGGACTCCACAAGCACAGAGCCCCATCTATTACCCTGTTGATGTGGCCCTTGAAGCCAATGACAGGCAGGGACTTCTCAGGGATGTCTCGGAGGTGTTTGCAAAAGAGCGCATGAACGTTGTGGGTGTTCAGACCCAATCGATCAAAGGGGTCGCTTGGATGACCTTTACGGTGGAAATCAATGATGCTCTCAGGCTGGAGAAAGTACTGGGTTTGGTCAAAGAGGTCAAAGGTGTTAGAGCGGCCAGAAGGCGTTAGGGCTGGCGCTCATGGACCTTTGATCTTGTGCAAAAGATCCTTAATTAAGATTTTTTGCCCTGTTTTTTTGAAATCTTGCCAGATAGTTCCCTAAGTGGCACACCGATGCAAAGGAACTGAGATATAATCTGAGGCTCGAATTCGTTTAACGATTCGTTTGTATTTAGGCGATTAGCTCAGTTGGTTAGAGCGCTTCCTTGACATGGAAGAGGTCGTTGGTTCGAATCCAATATCGCCTACCA
>CANBTT010000068.1 GCA_947372465.1 Burkholderiales bacterium
GCATTTATTTGGATGGCAAAATGCAGATGGGTTGAACGCCCGTTTAAATGTCCGATGTTGTGCAACTTTTTGAAGTGACGTCTCCTTGATTCATGGTTAAAAAAGCGCCTCGAAGAACAGCACAAAGAATCCTTGAAACGACCCTTGGGCTTTTCAATCGCTTTGGCGAGCCCAACGTATCGACCACGCTCATCTCTTCTGAGCTCTCCATCAGCCCAGGCAATCTCTACTACCACTTTCCCTCCAAAGACGAGCTCGTCAATGCGCTGTTTGACGCTTTTCAGCAAAAGCTTCACCCGCTTTTGGGCGCCGCACCCCATGTGAGCGACATTGAAGAGGCCTGGTTTTTCATGCATTCTTTGTTCGAGTTGATTTGGGAGTACCGCTTCTTGTACCGAGATCTTGGTGACTTGCTCAGCAGAAACCGCCGCCTAGAGCAAGAAACCAAAGACATCCTATTGCACAAAACCAGCGCCTTTCGCTCGCTGCTTCAAGGCCTCTCACACGCGGGACACCTGCACATCCAAAGCGAAAGTCGCGAGATGTGTGCCACTCAAATGGTGGTGATGCTCACTTGGTGGCTCAGTTTTGAATTCGCCAAAGACCCCAGACACGCCCTTGAAGATCAAAACGCACAAGCCGCCTTGCTGCGCGGTGCGCAGCATGTCCTCGGTCTTTTGATCCCCTATTTAGAGCGCGCGTCACAAAACCATTTGCTCGGGCTCATGCAAGCGTACCAGCAGCCTTGACCCAGAAAGCCTTTCGCCTTGGGCATAGCCCTTCATGCACCTTCACCCCATTCAACCCATTCAACCCATTCAACCCCCTTGCTGCACAAATACCCCTCTTTTCAAGGGACACCCACCCGTTTAGAGTGAAGTTCTTTAAAATGAACCACCGTCGCACCAAGAGTTTTCTTTTATGAAATTAGTTGACACCATTTTGTCCGAAAGCGAGCGTCTTCAAAGCATTCGACGCGATTTGCACGCACACCCGGAGCTGTGCTTCAAGGAGGTTCGTACCGCGCAAACGGTGGCCAATTTGCTCAACAGTTGGGGCATCGAAGTGCACCAAGGCCTGGGCACCACGGGTGTGGTGGGCATCATCAAAGCGGGCACAAGCGATAAGGCCATTGGCCTCAGAGCGGACATGGACGCCTTGCCCATGCAAGAGGGCAACACCTTTGCACATGCAAGTCAACACCCCGGTCAAATGCACGCCTGCGGGCACGATGGCCACACCACCATGCTTTTGGCGGCCGCTCAGCATTTGGCCACGCATCGCCATTTCGATGGCACGGTCTACTTGATCTTTCAACCCGCTGAAGAAGGCGGGGGCGGCGCACGGGAGATGATCAAGGACGGCCTCTTTGAGCGCTTCCCCATGCAAGCGGTTTTTGGCATGCACAACTGGCCAGGCCTGGCGGTGGGCGACTTTGCATTGAGCCCGGGTCCCGTGATGGCGTCCAGCAACGAGTTTCGCATCACCATCAAAGGCAAAGGCTCACACGCGGCCTTGCCCCACAACGGCATTGACCCGGTCCTCATTGCCTGCCAATTGGTGCAAGCCTTTCAAAGCATCATCACGCGCAACAAAAAACCCGTGGACGCCGGTGTGATCTCGGTGACCATGATGCACGCGGGAGATGCCACGAATGTGATTCCCGACCGCTGCGAACTCAGGGGCACGGTTCGCACCTTCTCCACCGCTGTGCTCGACATGATAGAGTCCCGCATGAAAGCCCTCACCGAGCACCTGTGCGCGGCCCATGAGGCGACGGCCGAGTTTCATTTCAACAGAAATTACCCCCCCACCATCAACCACCCCAAAGAGACCCACTTCCTGCAAGAAGTGATCAAAGAGGTGGCGGGTGCCGACCATTTGCAAGTTCAAGAACCCACCATGGGTGCAGAGGACTTCTCCTTCATGCTTGAAAAGGTGCCTGGCGCCTATTTTTTCATCGGCAATGGCGATGGCGTGCACCGAGAAATGGGCCATGGAGGAGGCCCCTGCATGCTGCACAACCCAAGTTACGACTTCAACGATCAACTCTTGCCCCTTGGCGGCTCTCTTTGGGTGAACTTGGTTGAACGCTGGTTCGCTCAGCAAAAGTAACTGCACCCCAAAAAATATATTCAAGCGCATGCAAAATTCTGCATCTGTTCCTCTTTACGAACGCTCGGCGATGGAGCTTTCGCTGGGCATTCACTGCCAACAATTCTCTTGCCAAGAGGTGATGTCCGCCTTTCTTGGGCACATTGCGCGCTTGAACCCCCAGTTCAATGCCATTGTGAACTTGAGAGACACCGACGAACTCCTGCGCGAGGCCAAGGCGGCGGACGAGGCCCTGCGTTTGGGTCAATCCAAAGGCTGGATGCACGGCCTGCCCATTGCCGTCAAAGACCTCGCCCAGACCGCCGGGCTTGCCACCACCATGGGCTCTGTGCTGCTCAAAAACAATGTGCCCAAAGAAGACTGCTTCATGGCGGCTCGCATGCGTCAAAGCGGCGCGCTCCTCATGGGCAAAACCAACACCCCCGAATTTGGTCTGGGCTCACACACCTTCAATGCCCTGTTTGGCACCACCGCCAATGCCTACAACCCACAACGCTCGGCGGGAGGCAGCAGTGGCGGCGCAGCATGTGCCTTGGCCCTCAGAATGCTGCCCGTTGCAGACGGCTCTGACTTCATGGGCTCCCTTCGAAACCCAGCGGCTTGGCAAAATATTTTTGGCCTTCGCCCCTCCCAAGGCCGCATCCCCAATTTGCCCAGCAGCGAGCTCTTCTTGACCCAACTGGGCGTTGAAGGGCCCATGGCCAGAAACATGGCCGACTTGTGCATGCTCCTTGGCACACAAGCGGGCTACTCACATCAGTTTCCCTTGGGGCTTGAGAGCAGCAGCCCGGCCTTTTCTCAAGATCTTTTCGATCTCGCTCACGACAAAGCGCTGCCCGACGCGAGCCTCTCGGGCACCAAGGTGGGCTGGCTTGGCGACCTGGGTGCTTACTTGCCAATGGAAAGAGGCCTCTTGACCCAATGCGAAAGAGGCCTTGAGCGCCTGAGCAGTGCCGGGGCGCATGTGGAAGATTTGGCGCCCAACTTTGACCCCGAGAGGGTCTGGGCCGCTTGGTTGACACTCAGACACGCCTATGTTGCACATCGCTTGTCACCCCTCATGGGGCTGCCCAATGCCCAAGAACACATGAAACCCGAAGCGCTTTGGGAAGTCCAAGCGGGCCTGAACATCAAGGCCATTGATTTCTTGAACGCCAGCCAAACCCGAAGCTTGCTGTATCAAAAACTCTTGAGTTTGCTGCAGCAATACGACGTCTTGTGCCTGCCCAGTGCTCAAGTTTGGCCCTTTGCCAAAGAGACCCATTGGCCCAAGTCGATCGACACGCCCCGTGGCACCCAGACCATGGACACCTACCATCGATGGATGGAAGTGGTCACCTATGCCACACTGGCTGGACTGCCCACCCTGAACGTGCCAGCAGGCTTTAACGATGAAGGCTTGCCCATGGGCATTCAATTGATTGGGCAACCTAAAGGGGAAGTGGCGCTCTTGAAAATAGGTCGCATTTACGAAGCCCACATCAAAGACTGGCTGAGCATCAAACCGCCCATCTTGAATTCGATCTGAACTGGGCAGCTCCGTGGCACAGGGGAGCAGCGGACCCTTTCGCCTCAGGACCTGCGACAGGTCCACCCCACACGTTTCATACTTTGTGATCCCTCTTGCCCAGTGGGTTTGCATAGACGCGCTTAAACGACCCTTGAATGGACTTGACAAAATACTCATTAATGTTACATTGAGCTAACAAATGTACTATTAATAATACAAAATGGCAAAGCCTCTGACACGTCCCTGTTCGATGCACAGTTTGAATGCCTTGGCCTTGATGGGTCAACTTGTGCATGAAGCAAGACTCAAGAAAAATTGGAGCATGGCGGCTTTGGCCGAACGAGCGGGGATCTCACGTGCACTGCTTCAACGCATCGAGCAAGGCGACCCCGGTTGCTCGATTGGCGCGGTCTTCGAGGCCGCGGTCCTTTGCGACGTGCCCTTGTTTGGACTCGATGGCCAGCAAGTCAAGGAGCGCATGCACCTTCAACAAGAAAAACTCGCCCTCATGCCCAAATCCGTCAGGCTCAAGCTCAAAGAGGTGAAGGATGACTTCTGATCCTCAAATCCGTGATGCATCCGCCTACGTTTGGGTCTGGTTGCCCAACACCGCCAGCCCCATCGTTTGCGGCCGACTCTCCACCTTCGATCACCAACTGGTCTTTAACTATGGACGCAGTTATTTGTCAAGATCAGACGCGGTGTCTTTGTACGACAAGGAGTTGCCCCTTCAATCGGGGGTCCTGCCCCTTCTAAGTGGATTGAGCCTTCCCAATTGCATTCGTGATGCGGCCCCCGATGCTTGGGGGCGACGTGTATTGATCAATCGCCTGGCTTCACATCGAGCGCCAGGCACAGAGGCCCATGAGCTCAGTGAGTTGACCTATTTGCTGGCGTCTGGATCAGACAGAATTGGCGCCTTGGATTTTCAAAAATCGTCGACCTTCTACCGCCCTCGAGAGCCTTTGGAGACCTCCCTCGAGGACTTGTCCAAGGCCGCAGAACAACTTGAACTCGGCGTCCCCCTGTCGGCTGATTTGGGTTTGGCTTTGCTCCACGGAACCTCTTTGGGTGGAGCGCGCCCAAAAGTATTTCTTCAAGAGCCCCACCGCAAATGGATCGCTAAATTTTCCTCAACTCAAGACCTCTACAGCATTGTGAAAGGGGAATTCATCGCCATGCGATTGGCTCGAAAGGTGGGACTTGAAGTTGCCCATGTCGAGTTGACCTCTGCCCTTGGCAAAGACATCTTGCTGGTCGAGCGCTTTGACCGAATCAGACAAGGTGAGTCCTGGCACAGGCTGGGCATGGTATCGGCGCTGACCCTGCTCGAACTCGACGAGATGATGGCGGCCTACGCAAGTTATGAACAACTTGCGCAACAGATACGCGCTCGATTTGCACACCCAAAGACAAGCCTCAGAGAGCTGTTTTGCCGAATTGTATTCAACATCTTGTGTGGCAACACCGATGATCATGCACGCAACCACGCTGCCTTTTGGGACGGACACCAATTGTCGTTGACACCCGCTTTTGACATTTGCCCACAGTCGCGCTCAGCTCAAGAAGCCTCTCAAGCCATGCTCATTCATGGCAAGGATCGCAGCAGTCAATTGGTCAACTGTTTGCAAAGTGCCTCCACTTTTTTACTGTCAAGACAAGAGGCCATTTCTATCATCAATCACCAAGTGCAAACGATCGATGAAGCGTGGGGCCCCACATGCGATGAGGCCCAGTTGAGTGAAGTGGAGCGCGCTTTTTTTTGGCGTCGACAGTTTCTCAATCCCTTTGCATTTCAAAATGCGCCTGAAGACATCACCCCAGTAAAAATGAAGTGATGGCCTCTCTCAGGCGTTTGTCCTGCGCGTTTTTTTAATTTTGCTTCCAAGGCAAACCCGCGCGCTTCCAGCCGCCGCTTTGCGAGCGATGGGCGTGCTCATCGGGGTCGCCCTCAAAGCCTTCCAAAATGTTGTAGGCCTCAATGCCGTAGTCGCTCGCAAACACAGCCGCCGACACGGAGCGCACGCCACTTCTGCAAAGAAGCGCCACGCGCTTGACCCCCGCTTTTTCACAAACCGCCAGCAACTCTTGCTCGAATTGCTCATTGGGCTTCATGCCAGGCCACTGTTTCCAAGCCACGGGGTAGGCCCCGGGCACAAAGCCCACCCACTCGCGCTCAGCGTCTGTTCTCACATCGACCAAGGCACAGTGGCCCTTTTGCATCCACTCAAAGGCGGTCTGAGCGGTGATGTCCCCAGCGTAACCTTGGGCGGCTTGGATCTCATTGGATTGCATGAAAAAACCTTAAGGA
>CANBTT010000069.1 GCA_947372465.1 Burkholderiales bacterium
CACTCACTGGAATCCATCCGCTGGCTACAAAATTTGGGCGTGCGCTTCATCAAGGGCTCGCAGCACTACTATGAGTACATTCTCTCACCCCCAACCCTTTTTCATCAAAACCAAAACTGGATGAACAAAGGGGGCGACTTGTTGCTCACAAATTTGGAGAAACAGCTCACGGCCTTCTCGGGTCAACTCTTAAGAGACCGACAAGTGATGCACATTGAGCGCAGCTCAAAGGACGAGTTCCTTCTCACTTGCAAGACAAGTCAAGACCTTCAAATCTTGGTGCGTGCCAACAACGTGGTGTTGGCGGATGGCGGATTTCAAAGCAACACCGACCTTCTCGCTCAAGGCATCACCAAGCATCCGGAGAAAGTTTTTCAAAGGAACGCGCGTGCGAGCATGGGAGACGGCATGCAAATGGCATTGAAGCTGGGCGCCTGCGTGAACACTTATGAAGGCTTTTATGGTCATTTGCTCTCAAAAGACGCCTTCACCAATGATCACCTTTGGCCCAACCCTTGGCTCGATGCCATCGCGAGCGCCGGCCTCTTGCTCAATGAGCGCGGCGAGCGTTTTGCCAATGAAGGGCTCGGTGGCATCTTCTTGGCCAACCAGGTCGCAAAGCTTGACAATCCTCTGGGGGCCTATGCGCTTGCGGACGAAACCATTTGGCACGAGCGGGGCAATTTGAACATGCAAGGCCCCAACCCCAAATTGATCGATGTGGGCGCCACGGTCTATCAGAGCGATCGCCTTGAGGACTTGGCGCAACTGGCCGGCATGGACGCGACGCGTCTCGTACACACCGTGAGCGAATACAACACCCAACTTCAAAACAAGGCCCTGGGCACCTTGCAGCCCGAGAGAACCGAGGACAAGAGTCCCGCCTACCCGATTGTTAAAAGCCCCTTCTATCTTTTCCCTGTGTGTGCAGGGGTGACTTACACCATGGGGGGGATTCTCACCAACGCCAACGCTCAAGTGCTCCAAGCGGATCACTCACCCATGCCAGGTCTTTTTGCGGTCGGTGCTTGCACCGGCGGGCTGGAGGGGGGGCGCAAAACGGGCTATGTGGGAGGACTCATCAAATCCACCGTGATGGGGCTACAGGCTGCTCAATTTATTTCTGAACAAAGGCATGCGTCATGAACTCCAAGCTCAACACCTTTGATCTGATCGTGGTCGGGGCCGGTGGCTCGGGTCTCACAGCCGCCATCCATGCAAGTCAACGGGGCATGAAAGTGATGGTGCTCGAGAAGGCACCCAAGATCGGTGGCACCACAGCTTGGTCCGTGGGCTCCTTCACGGCCAGCCAAACCCTTCACCAAAAAGAGCTCGGCATCCAAGACCACCCAGATTTTCATTTTGAGGACATGACCTTGTTCAACCAGGGCAAGGGCGAAGTCGACAACTTGGCACTCAGGCGACTCTTCGTCGACGCGGCGGCACCCACCCTCCATTGGCTCATGGACATTGGCGTTGTGTTTGACGGTCCCTATCCAGAGTCCCATCACCGTCACCCCCGAATGCACAACGTCATTCCCAACTCCAAGTCATTCGCCTACCATTTGAGAAAAGAATGCGCTCGCTTGGGGGTCGCGATTCAAACGCATTGCAAAGTGCTTGAGTTGATCCATGAAAGCGAGCGCGTTGTGGGCGTGAAGGCGTTGCTGAACGGGCAGGACCTCGTTGACTACCGTGCCCACAGCGGCGTGCTTTTGACGGCTGGGGACTTTGCAGCGAGCAAAGAGCTCAAAGAGAAATACCTGGGGCCCGACATGGCCAAAGCGGCCTCGGTCAACCCATTGGCCACGGGGGATGGTCTTCACTTGGGGCTTCAAAACCAAGGGCTTTTGCGCAATGCGCATTACGCAAGCGCGCTCAAAATGCGCTTTGTTGAGGCCGCTCCTCATTGGATTCAAAAAATACCGCCCTACGCTTTGATTGCAAAGACCATCACTTGGAGTTTGAAGCATTTGCCCCAAGCCTTGATTCGCCCCTTTGTGATGAAATTCATCACAACGGTCTTGGGCCCAGAGATGACCCTGTTCCAGTCGGGCGCGGTGATGGTGAATCAAGCCGGCCAGGTCATCGATTCTTCGAGCACGGAGGTGGTGTTCAATTTGGTCAAGTCACCTGGCAACAAGGGATTCATTGTCTTTGATCAAGCCTGTGCAGACAAGCTCAAAGCCTGGCCCAACTTCATCTCAACCGCACCCGGTGTGGCCTACGCGTACTTGGGAGACTACGAATCGGCCAGAAAAGACATCTTTCACAAATGCAGTCGCTTGGATGAGTTGGCGGGCAAGATCGGTGTTGATCCCCAAACGTTCAAAACATCGACCCTGGGCTTACTGGATGCCTCTTCGCCCTTCTTTTATGCCATGGGGCCTGTGCGCTCTTATGTCACCATCACCGAAGGCGGATTGCTCGTCAACGAGAACTTTCAAGTCTTGGATGCACAGTCACAGGTCATTGAGGGCCTGTATGCGGCCGGCTCCAATGGCCAAGGGGGCCTGCTCCTTGAAGGCCATGGGCACCACATCGGCTGGGCCTTTGTCTCTGGCAAATTGGCGGGCGAACGTATTTTGAAATTCAATTGAATGAAAGGATCTCTGTGCTCACTTATCCCCTGATTCGATTTGTTTGCCGATACGGCAGAAAAATCTCCCTCTTTGCAGGACTGCTGTCTTTGCTGACTTGTCTGTTCTTGGCCTACCACTGTCAATCGGTGCTCGCTTTGCTGCTGGGCACATTGGGCAGCCTGATTTTGGGCGCACTGCTCAGACTGTTGGCTGAAGTCATTGAAGTCGTTGCTGACGCCCTGCTCCCCCGATAACCCAAAGGATTCAAAATGAAACACCTCAAAAACGCCCTCTCTGCTTTGCTGCTTCTCAGTCTTGTGCACGGCGCCGCCCAGGCGCAAAACACCTTCCCGAGCAAACCCATCAAATTTGTCGTTGGATTTGCACCAGGCGGGCCGACCGATGTGATTTCCAGAATCCTTGGCAAACGATTCTCAGAGGTCTTGAACCAGCCCGTGCTGATCGACAACAAACCTGGCGCCGACAGCTTGATTGCCAGCAAATTGGTGAGCCAAGCCGAGAACGATGGCTACACGCTCTTGATTGCGTCGGGCAGCCACACCATCAATCCCAGCTTGTACCCAGAAACAAAGCTCGATCCGATCAAAGATTTCTCTCCCATTGGATTGATTGGCGACAGTCCCAACTTTTTGGTGGTCAACCCACAAGTGCCGGTCAACAGCGTCGAAGAGTTGATTGCCTACGCCAAGAAAAACCCTGGCAAACTCAATTACGCTTCCTCTGCCAGCACCATCTTTCTTCAAACCGAGCTCTTCAAATCGATGGCCAACGTCAACATGACGTCCATTCCCTACAAGGGCGCAGGCCTTGCCCTCACGTCGCTCTTGGCCAATGAGGTCCAAGTCTCCATCAGCTCCATCGTGACCTTGATCCAGCACGTCAAATCTGGCAAAGTCAGAGCGCTCGCGGTCACGAGCCTCAAGCGCTCCTCTTTGGCACCCGATGTCCCAACGGTCAATGAAAAGGGGCTGCCCGGTTACGCGGCAAGCACTTGGTACGGCATGCTCACGTCTCCTGGTGTCAATGCCCAAATCATTGCCAAACTCAACAGCACCTTGAACAAAGTGCTCGAGGAGCCAGAGATCAAAGCGCAACTGGTGGCTCAGGGCCTGGAGCCCATGCCCACCGCCATCAATGAGTTCACCAAATTCATTGCAGACGACCAAGTCAAGTGGGCCAAAGTCGTCAAAGACAGCAACGCCAAAAATTAAGCCCTTTGCTTCCAAGTGCTCTGGCACTTGGGGCACTTGATCTGCATCACATCGAACACGCTCACCCGGCACTTTTGTGCGCACGAGGGGCAGGCGGTGACGAGTTTGCCGCTCTGTGCCTGGGCCGACTCGATGTCTTCTTCCAGCACAAAAAAAGGCAACTTTAAGTTGTAGTGCTGGCTTTTCTTGAAGTGAATGGCATAGCCAGGTTGGGGGAGCGACGCCTTGTCGGCATCCTCGTAAAGAAAGAAGTCACTGGAGCCTTTGTCGCCCACACCGAGATTGCTGGTGTACCAGTGCCTTTCTTCATGGGGCAGAAAATAATGCGCCATTGAAGACTCATTTTTGACCTCCACATCGCCCAAATACTTGAGCTTTTCGCTCACCAAGGCTTTGCCGTATTTGTGAAAGCGATAAAAGATATAGCCAAAATAATTCAAGGCACTCTCTTGCTCGGTCAATTGATCCCACTTCAAGACGATCATTCGAAGCGTGTTCAAATGGATCAATACAGGGTCCTTCAATTCGATCACGTGGTCTGAGATGCAGGCGCCCAAGACGCTTGAGACGGCTTGCTCAAAACCGTTGTCACGCCTGACGCCTTGAGGGTTGCCAAAGAAGTCGACATTGCTCAGGCTTTGACTGGCCTCGGACATGGAGCGAAAGAGCTCAGGCACAGCTTTGCCGAGTTCGGGGAACAGCCCACAAAAGCGCTCCTCATCGAGGGCATTGAGTTCATCAGAGAAAATTTTTAGTTTGAACATGTTTAAGACAAGGCAATCGACCCCACCACCGAAACTTTGGACAACTTGAACAAGGCAGCGCTCAACAGGGAGATCGGTTTTTACTTCCCCTTGTGTCTTTAAAGAGATCGACTCAGCGCATCATTTCTTTTGCGATGATGAGTTGTTGTATTTGTGTGGTGCCTTCGTACAAGCGAAGCAAACGCACATCTCTATAAAACCGCTCGACTTTGTACTCGCTCATGTAGCCAGCCCCCCCATGTATTTGCACCCCTCGATCGGCCACTCGGCCCACCATCTCGGTACAGAACATTTTGGCCGAAGAGGCTTTTTGCACCAAATTTTTATCCACCGCCCCAGGCTCCTTTTGGTCGTACAAACGGGCACAGTCTTGGACCATGGCCCAGCCCGCATATTGCTCGGCAAAGCTGTCAGCGAGCATGGCTTGGATCAACTGGAAACTGCCGATGCGTTGACCAAATTGCACCCTGTTTTTGGCATAGGCACTGGACTCTTCGATGATTCTTTGGGCCATGCCACAGGCCAAGGCGGCGATGTGGATGCGACCTCGCTCCAAGACCTTCATGGCCGTTTTAAAGCCCTCTCCAGGCTTTGATCCGATGATGTTTTGAGCGGGCACTCTCACCTGATCGAGAATCACATCACAGGTCTTGGTGCCACGCTGCCCCATTTTTTGATCCACTTGACCCAGGCTCAAGCCTTTTAGGTTGGATGGCACGATGAAGGCAGAGATGCCCTTGGCACCCGGGCCGTCGGTGCGGGCCATCAAGGTAAAGGCGTGTGCGAGAGGCGCGTTGCTGATGTAGCGTTTGGTGCCGGTGAGGACATAGACATCGCCCTCCTTGACGGCCCTTGTTTGAATGGAGGCTGCATCTGAGCCCGAGTCGGGCTCGGTCAATGCAAAGGCCATTTGCAGCTCTCCCGATGCAATTTTTGGCAAGTAGCTGTCCTTTTGTTCTTGCGTTCCGTCCATCAAGATGCCTTGCGATCCAATGCCCACATTGCTCCCAAAGACCGAGCGAAAGGCAAAGGCCGTTTGACCAAATGCATGGGCGACCTTCGCCTCTTGAAGCATGGACAAGCCCATGCCCCCGTAGGCTTCAGGAATGGACAGCCCAAACAAACCCATGAGCTTCATTTCTTGAACGACCTCTT
The DNA here is from genome assembly GCA_947372465.1 of Burkholderiales bacterium. Lineage (GTDB taxonomy): Bacteria > Pseudomonadota > Gammaproteobacteria > Burkholderiales > Burkholderiaceae_C > Limnohabitans. The sequence goes on from CANBTT010000069.1 coordinate 5,734, forward strand.
GGGGCACTTCGTTGGTGCGCTCAACCGTGTCCTCCAAGGGCAGCAGTCGCTCGCGGATGTATTTGTTGACACTCGAGAGCAAGATGTCAAACGATTCAGAATCAAGGGCCATGGGGGGTGACGCTTTCATGTCTCAAAGTTGAATGTCCGCAG
>CANBTT010000070.1 GCA_947372465.1 Burkholderiales bacterium
TTGTCATGCGTGACCAAGACCAGTGTGGTACCGAGCTCCTCATTGAGTTCAAGCATCAAGGACAAAATGCGAGCCCCCGTGGCATGGTCCAAACTGCCCGTGGGCTCATCGGCCAAGAGCAAGGCCGGTTGCACCACAAAAGCTCTTGCCAGGGCCACGCGTTGCTGTTCACCCCCGCTCAGGACTTTTGGAAAGTGACTTAATCTTTCCCCTAGACCTACACGCGTGAGCATCTCTTGCGCGGCCACGCGGGGATTGGGCTTGCCCATCAACTCCAAAGGGAGCATGACGTTTTCTAGTGCGCTCAAATGCCCAAGGAGTTGAAAGCTTTGAAACACAAATCCAATTCTTTGTGCACGCAAATGGGCCCTTTGGTCCTCATTGAGCGCAAAGAGGTCTTGCCCCTCCAAGAAAACCGTGCCATGGCTGGGTCGATCAAGTCCTGCCATGATGGAGAGCAAGGTGCTCTTGCCTGAGCCAGAAGCGCCCACAATGGCCGCGGTCTCCTTGGCCTGCAAGGCAAAACTGATGTCGCTTAAGATGCGCAATTCACCCTGCGCATCGGGCACCACTTTGCTTAAATTTTGTACACGAATGATGGGAGAGCTCATGGATATGGACTTGTAAAATTAAAGAAACAAGGCACGCCCCTCATTGAGGCGCATGAACACCTTAGAAAAGAGCAGCAAAGCACAGGGGGTGATTTATACTCAAAGGTCCTTTCGCCCACCCCCAGGAGTCATCGTCCTTTGTATTGTCTCTCAACTTCACCCCAAAACACCCTTCCCGACACGCTCTTTGTTCAGCGTGCCAAGGGGATGCGTTTTTTGGGCTTTTGCTTCTTTCTTCTGATCGAAGTTCTGGGCCTGTTGGGCCCTCAAATGAGTTTGAGCGCACAAAGCAGTGCTTCAGATCGCCCCTCTTTTGACCAAAGCGCTCAGAACACCGCCTCCAGTAAAAAAATTCTGGTCGTGGGCGATTCATTGAGTGCTGAATACGGCCTGATCAAAGGTCAAGGCTGGGTGGCTTTGCTGGAGAAGCAATTGGCAGGCGAGCGCTTTCAATGGAGCGTGATCAATGCCAGCATCAGTGGTGACACGAGCTCCGGGGGCTTGGCCAGGTTGCCTGCACTTCTTGCCACCCACCGCCCCCAGCTTGTGGTGTTGGAGCTCGGCGCCAACGATGCCTTAAGGGGGCTTGACTTGAAGATGACACAAACAAACCTTCAAAGCATGGCACGCCTTTGCAAAGCGTCTCAGGCCAAACTCTTGTTGATTGGCATGCAAGTGCCCCCCAACTATGGGCATCAATACAACGAGGATCTGAAAGCCACCTTTGTTCTCGTGGCCAAACAACAGCAAGCCGCCATCGTGCCCTTTTTCTTTCAAGGCCTCGTTGATCATGTCAACAAGCTGCCTGAGCCTGAGCGCCAAATCGACGCCTGGTTTCAGCCCGACAGAATACATCCCTTGGCCAAAGCACACCCCTTTTTGCTCCAAGGGGTGTGGCCCACGCTTAAAAAATCATTGAAGGACTGAGCCATGGCCCTGAACCTCATCCCTCCTCACGAGGCCATTTCACTTTGGGCCAACACCCGTGCACAAAGCCCAAAAAAATCCCCTGGTTTGAGCGCGATCATTGATGTCAGGAGCGAGGCAGAGTACGCCTTGGATCACTGGCCTGGCGCGATCAACTGGCCCGTGCTCAACAACGAAGAGCGCATCTTGATCGGTACTTTGTACAAACAAGTGAGTGCTTTTGAGGCACAAAAACGCGGTGCTGCATTGGTTGCCAGAAACATTGCCGCCCACATTGAAGCACATGTCTTGGACTTGCCCAAAGATTGGCAACCCCTCATTTATTGCTGGCGAGGAGGCAAGCGCAGCGGCTCCATTTCTGGCGTCCTGTCTCAAATCGGTTTTAAGGTGCATTTGCTTGAAGGCGGCTACAAGGGCTACCGTCAGCACGTGATTCAAGAAATCCCGCAGCTCATCGCACCTCTGAAATTTCACGTGATCTCGGGACGCACCGGTTCTGGTAAAACCAGGTTTTTGCAAACCCTCAAAAAACACGGGGCACAAATTTTGGACCTGGAAGACTTGGCCTGCCACAGGAGCTCCGTCTTGGGACAAATTCCTGGTGTGCCTCAACCCTCTCAAAAACATTTTGACACCCTCATATGGGAACAACTCAGGGCTTTTAACCCCGAGGATGTGATCTTCTTGGAGTCAGAGAGCAAAAAAGTCGGCAACCTCAGTGTGCCAGAGGATTTGATTCTCAAAATGCGTCAAAGCCCATGCACCCATTTAGAGTTGAGCATGTCCTCACGCGTGGAGTTGCTGATGCAAGACTATGCGTTCATGGCCAACTCGCCCGAGCACTTTGCCCATAAGCTTCAAGCACTGATTCCCTTAAGGGGCAAAGCGGTGATTGAGGGTTGGCAAGAGATGATTGAAAACAACAGGATTCGCGAAGTCGTTCAAGCGCTTTTGGAAACGCACTATGACCCCACCTATGACGCCTCGATGAAACGCAATTTTAAAAACATCGAGAGCGCCGTGCACCACACCCTTGAGACCTTGGAGCAACTCCAAGACCTCGCTTTGGCACAAGAGGTGTGCCGTGCCGCAATGGCCCAGCTTTCATAAAAGCGCTAAGCTGTGCTTGAGGTCGTGCAAGAGATCTTGGGTGTGCTCCAGTCCAATGCAAAAACGCACCACTTGGCGGTTCACCAGGTGCTCCCCCGGGTGCTCTCGCATGCTCGAGATGTCATAGGGCAGGACCAAACTCATGGGGCCGCCCCAACTGTAACCAATCTTAAAGAGTTTTAAGCGATCACAAAACGACGCCACATCTTGGGCCGTGTACTTTGAATCAAAGACCACACTGAAGATACCGGCCGCCCAACCACCGGGCCTCTCCGCCGTGACACACATCGACTTCCAATGAGCGTGTCCCTTTGCATGTGCAAAGGCTGGGTGCAACACCTCGGCAATGGCGAGCTCTTGCATCAGGGCCGCGGCGATGAAGCGCGCTGAAGCGTCTTGCGCTTCGTAGCGCAGCACCAAGCTTTGCAGCCCCTTGAGAATTGCATCCACATCGTGGGGACCCACACCGGTGCCTAAAAACATGTGGGCATTGGACAGCGAACGGGCAATTTCTTCGTCCCGTGAGACGATCGAGCCCATCAACACGTCTCCCCCACCGCTTGGGTATTTGGTGAGTGCGTGCACCGTCAAATCAACACCCAAGTCAAAGGCCTTGAAGGCCAAACCTGCGCCCCAGGTGTTGTCAAGGGCAATGATCGCGCGGCGCTGGGGCGTGTGTTTGAAATGCGCATCTTGCTCGTGGCTTGCTGCACAAAGGCCCACCAGATCAGGAAACTCCATGGTGACCGAACCCGCCGCCTCCAACCAAACCAAGCGAGTGCGCTCGGTGAACTTGGCCTTGAAGTCGGACAGGTCCATCGGATCGTAGCGAGAAAAGCTCACCCCAAAGTTGGACAACAAGTGCTTGAGCATGCTGATGTTGGGACTGTAAGCATTGTCGGGCACCAAGACATGGTCGCCATGGCGCAAAAAGGCCAAATTCACATGTGCAATGGCTGACAAACCGCTAGGCACGAGCGTGCAGTAGGTGCCGCCCTCCAAGGTGGCCAACTTCTCTTCTAATGTGAAGGTGCTGGGCGTCCCATGAAGGCCATAGGTGTAGGCACTTTTGTCTTGCCATCTCCTGTCCTTCATGGCTTGGACATTGGGGAAGATAACGGTGGAGGCCTTGTACAGTGCACCTTGTGGGGACTCAAACTCCTTTGGCGCGACATAAGGGTGATGAATCAGATGGGTGGATTTGATCTCAGACATACCGAATGGCCTTCACACGTTAGAGGGAGCGCTTTGGGGTGAGTGAGCCTCACCCCAAAGACAGAGGCCACACGGGGTGCCCCACTCCCATTTTTTTTCGAGTGCGCTCCTTAGAGCTTCCACTTGGAGAGCAACTGCTCAGGCCTGAGCGAGTCGTAGCCCTCAAAGGGCTGGTGAATCCAAGGATTGGTGGGCAAAAACTCCACCGAATAATCGGCCTCGAAGCTCGAGAGTCCTTTGGTCCAAATGACCGCTGTTTTAAGCTCCGTGATGGGTGAGTAATTGGTCTTGAGCATGTCCACCACGGCTTTCAAGGTGTGCCCTGAATCGGCCAAATCATCCACCAACAAAACGCGTCCCGCAATCTCACCCTTGGGGGTTGTGATGTAGCGCGCCAAGTCCAAATGACCTTGAACGGTGCCCGCCTCTGAGCGATAAGAACTGGTCGACATGATGGCCAAAGGGCGATCAAAAATTCTGGACAAAATGTCGCCTGGGCGCATGCCGCCCCTGGCCAAACACAAAATATTGTCAAACTCCCAACCCGAATGGTGAATTTTCAGGGCCAACTTTTCGATCAAGTTGTGGTACTCGTCATAGGACACATACAAGTGTTTACCGTCTTCAGTCAACATAGAGAAACTTCCTTCATCTTTTTAAATAAGCAAAATTTTGCGCCCCACAATCCACCAACATCTTTGGGGCTTGTGGCATCAAGGCGCCACAAAGGGCTCGCTCAGCACCATGGTGTGGGCACGGTCTGGGCTGGTGGAGACAATGTGAATGGGCACCTCGCAAACTTGCTCGATGCGTTTGAGATAGTTTTGCGCCTCAACGGGCAGCAACTCGTACTGGGTCACCCCTGAGGTGGGTTTGCTCCAACCGGGCATCGTCTCATAAACCGGCTCACATTTTGAAATTTCATCCGCCCCCATGGGCAGAAGGTCCACCATTTGTCCATCCATCAGGTAGTGCGTGCACAGCTTGATCTCAGCAAGTCCATCCAAAACATCCAACTTGGTGATGCACAAACCACTCAGGCCATTGACTTGCGCGCTGCGCTTCAAAAGTGCCGCATCAAACCAGCCGCAACGCCTAGAGCGCCCCGTGGTGACGCCTTTTTCTGCCCCCACCGTTGCCATGTGATGGCCAGGTGTTCCTGGTTCTTCCCAAGCCAATTCTGTTGGGAATGGACCCGAGCCCACACGTGTGCAGTAGGCCTTGGTGATGCCCAGGATGTAGTGCAAAAGACCGGGCCCCACACCACTGCCGGCGGCCGCGTTGCCTGCCACACAGTTGCTCGAAGTCACAAAGGGGTAGGTGCCGTGATCGACATCCAAGAAGGTGCCTTGGGCACCTTCAAACAACAAGTTGGCCCCCGCTTTGTGCAGCGCATTGAGCTCCTTGGACACATCGCCCACCATGGGCAGCACTTCCTTGGCATAGGCCATGGCTTCTTGATAGGTGCTCTCCAAGTCAATCTCAGGCGCATCCAGCACGGTCTTCAAGATGTGGTTGTGCAGATGCAAATTGTCTTGTAATTTTTGCTTAAAGCGAACAGGGTCTTTCAAATCCTGCACCCTGAGCGCACGCCTTGCGACCTTGTCCTCATAGGCCGGTCCAATGCCGCGTCCTGTGGTGCCAATTTTCTTGCCGCCTGTTTTATCTTTGTAGGCTTCGCGTGCAATGTCCAAGGCCGAGTGGTAGGGCAAAATCAAAGGACAGGCCTCGCTGATGCGAAGTCGATCGCGCACTTTGACACCCGCGCGCTCAAGGCCCTCAATCTCCTCGAGCAACTTGGGCACGGAGAGCACCACACCATTGCCAATGAAGCATTTCACGCCCTCGCGCATGACACCGCTTGGGATCAAATGGAGCGCTGTTTTAACACCATTGATGACCAAGGTGTGTCCAGCATTGTGTCCGCCTTGAAAGCGAATCGCGCCTTGGGCGGACTCGGTCAACCAGTCCACCAATTTGCCCTTGCCTTCGTCACCCCACTGAGTGCC
>CANBTT010000071.1 GCA_947372465.1 Burkholderiales bacterium
TTGAAGCTTGAGTACTTGCCGCGCTCTTTGGCCAAGTCGGAAGAGGCCATGTAGGCGTAGTAACAAACCGCTTCCATGGAGCGGTCGGCAAACTCCACCGCTTCTTGTGAGCCGTAGGGCACGCGCAAGGTGTACAAACAGTCTTGGAAGGCCATGATCCCTAGACCCACAGGGCGGTGACGCATATTGGAGTCACGCGCTTTCTTCACGGCGTAGTAGTTGATGTCGATCACATTGTCGAGCATGCGCATTGCAATGGAGATGGTCTTTTTGAGTTTGTCGTGATCGATTTGTCCATCTTTCAAGTGACGAAGCAAGTTCACGGAGCCCAAATTGCAAACCGCAGTCTCGCTGTCACTGGTGTTGAGCGTGATCTCAGTACACAAGTTCGAGCTGTGAACAACGCCAGCGTGTTGCTGAGGCGACCTCACGTTGCAAGCATCTTTGAAGGTGATCCAGGGGTGACCGGTCTCAAAGAGCATGGTGAGCATTTTTCTCCAAAGATCCGCGGCTTGAAGGGTCTTGCTGGGGCTGATTTCACCCCTTTTGGCCTTTTCTTCATAAACCACATAGGCCTTTTCAAAGGCTTGACCAAAGAGCTCATGCAAATCCGGCACTTGGTCGGGCGTGAACAAGGTCCACTCGCCTTTTTCCATGACCCGCTTCATGAAGAGGTCAGGAATCCAGTTGGAGGTGTTCATGTCGTGTGTTCTGCGACGGTCGTCTCCCGTGTTTTTTCTGAGCTCCAAGAACTCTTCAATGTCCAAGTGCCATGTTTCCAGGTAGGTACAAACAGCGCCTTTTCTCTTGCCGCCTTGGTTCACGGCCACGGCCGTGTCATTGACCACTTTCAGAAAAGGCACCACACCTTGGGACTCGCCGTTGGTGCCCTTGATGTGACTGCCCAAAGCGCGCACGCGCGTCCAGTCGTTGCCAAGGCCGCCCGCGAATTTGGAGAGCAGTGCGTTTTCTTTGATCGACTCGTAGATGCCGTCCAAATCATCGGGCACGGTGGTCAAGTAGCAGCTTGAGAGCTGTGAGCGCAAAGAGCCGCTGTTGAAAAGTGTGGGCGTGCTGGACATGAAGTCAAAAGAGGACAAGACCTCATAGAACTCAATGGCGCGTGCATCGCGGTCGATTTCGTTCAGTGACAGGCCCATCGCCACGCGCATGAAGAAAGCCTGGGGCAACTCAATGCGCTGCTTTCTCACGTGCAAGAAGTAGCGGTCATAAAGGGTTTGAAGACCCAAGTAATCAAACTGCAAATCACGCTCGGCTTTCAAGGCATTGCCCAGGCGTTCTAAATCAAACTGTCCAAGGCGCTCATCGAGCAAATCGTTGTCGATGCCCTTTTTGATGAATTTGGGAAAGTAGTCGATGTAGTGCTGGCCCATCTCTTTGGGTTGAGCTTCAAAGCCCAAGACTTCCTTTGCAATCGTGTGCATCAAAAGCCTGGCTGTGGCGAAGGTGTAGTCAGGATCTTTTTCAATCAAAGTGCGGGTTGCCAAAATTGCGGCCTTGAACACCTCCTCCAGTGGCACGCCGTCGTACAAATTGCGAAGGGTTTCGTTCAAAATGGGCTCGGGCTTGACGTCCGCGCTCAAGCCTTCGCAGCACGTCTCGATCAGGGCGCGCAAATGGTTCAAATTCAAGGGGATCTTCTCGCCGTGGTCAATCACCATGAGGGTGGCGTTGTCCTCTGGCTTGTGCTCTGCCGCTGAAGCGCTGCGCTCCTGTGTGCGGCGCTCTCTGTAAAGAACATAAGAGCGGGCCACTTCATGGTGCAAACCACGCATGAGGCTCAACTCCACTTGGTCTTGCACGTCTTCAATGTGAAAGGTGCCGCCCCCTGGGCGTGAGCGCACCAAGGCGCGAACCACACTTTGCGTCAAGGCTTCAACGGTCTCTCTCACGCTGGCAGATGCCGCGCCTTGGGTGCCATGAACCGCCAAAAAGGCTTTCATGGTGGCCACCGTGATTTTGGCGGGTTCAAAAGGAACCACAGCACCATTTCTTCGAATGATCTGGTAGTTGGCCAGTGCGGAATGCTGAAGGGGTGCGCTTCGGTCTTGTGGACTTTGGCCCAATTGACCAGCAGGGGCCGTTGGGCTCGAAGAGGCGACAGTATGCATAAGGGGTCGTTTCCTGTGAAGACAATAAAAAAAAGGTATTGGGTCGAATTGAGCAAGGGGCAAGTCGTCCACTCAATGATGAACAACGGCCGTGAACGAATTCCAAGACCACACTATATATGGTGTTTGAAATGTTTTCAACACACTAGCCATAGTGTTTTCACAGGTATTTGTGGGTTTTGCCCCGATTCTTAAATGTCAAAGAAAACTGACAATTACACCCATTACTGTGAAAGTCGCATGAATGCTTTGGTTTTTGAAAAACCCCCAATAACTACGCGGTTTAGAAGGCTTTTTTGTCTCTTAAAGGGCGTGTTTCTTGGGTCTTTGAGGGCGGGAGCCCTTGGGTGGGTGTTTTATAGGTTCAACAAAGCGCTGAAAAAATAAATTTTTATTTCTTTAAATCTGGAAAAAAAGCATCTTCTAGACCCAAAGAGCGCTGAAAGGACCCCCATAAGAACCCCTCGCCTGGGTCTTTTTTGCGTCCAGGGGCGATGTGCTCGTGCCCGGCCAGGTGCTTGATGGGGTAGTGCTGCAAGAGGCTGGCGCAAAGGCCAGACAGGGTTTCGTACTGCGCGGCCTCAAAATCTTCGCCTTCCAGACCTTCAAGCTCAATGCCAATCGAGTCGTCGTTGCATTGGTCCCGCCCGCGGTAATGGGACACGCCTGCATGCCAGGCCTTGTCGTCACAACTGACCATTTGGATCAATTCGCCCTGGCGGCGGATGAAAAAGTGGGCCGAGACCTTGAGGTCTTTGATGCTGTCTAAATAGGGGTGCTCAATGGTTTGCGCTTGACCGGTGAGAAAGTTGACGACGGCATCCCCCGTGTAGACCCCTGGGGGCAGGCTGATGGCGTGCACCACGACCAGGTCAATGGCGAGCCCGTCCGGTCTCGCACCAAAGTGCGGGGAGGCCACGCGCTTGGCAAACGTGTACCAGCCCTTGGTCCACAAACTGCTGTGGGCTTTGTCAATGGGGTTGGAGGTCGTGCTCATGTCGGGGGGCGTGATCTTAAGGGGGATGGGCTCAGTGGTGTTTGGCGCACTGGTAGCGATGCTCAGGCCCTGGCACCATTTGACTCTTTGGGGTGTGCAGGCCACAAATGGCACAAGCAATCAGTTCATCCACGCCCGCGCTCGGTGCGGCGCTTGCTGGTTTTTTAGATCCATCGGATGAGCCGCGTCCCATGGGGTCCTTCTTGGTGAAGAGGCCGTCTTTGAAGGTGTGCGAGCGGGCTTTGTTTTTCTTCCAAAGCACAAAGAGCACGATCACCAAGAGCAAGACAAAGAGTTTCATATGGCGTGTGGGGGGATGTTCACCGGTGCAAAATCACTTCACGCACAAAGTGGGAGCCCGCATAGGCCAAAAAGAGCAGGCCTGTGCCGACATAAATCACGCGCACAGCCTTTTGTCCACGAAAGCCGTAACGGTATCTGGCCAAGAGCAAGCAGGCAAAGGTGAACCAGGCCAAGACCGAGAGCACGCTTTTGTGCTCCCACTTCCAAGCCTGCTCGGCGCCAAAGAGCGACTCGCCAAAGAGGAAGCCCGCGAGCAAGGTGGAGCTGAGCAAAATGAAGCCCGCAATGACAAACCGGTAGGTCAGGCGCTCCAAGGTCAAAAGCGGCAGGCCCGCATGGGCCTCGGCCGCTTGTCGCATGAGGCGCTCGGAATGGGACAAAATCAAGGCATGCACCACGGCTGCACCAAAGAGACCATAGGACGCCATGCCAAGCGCCCAGTGCAAAGGCAGCCAAGCGGAGGCGTTGAGTTTCAGGGCTTGTCCAGGAAAGTACAAGGTCAACACAATGGACAAAAGACCCGCACTTGCAACCCCTAAGCGCACGCGACTGTGAGGAAACCAGTGCCGCTCAAGCGCATAGCAGGTAAAAATCAACCAAGCCGTGGCCGACAAGGCAGGGGCAAATCCAAATCGAGGACCGAACTCGTCCATCCCAAGCAAGGTGGACAAGACACTGAGGCCATGCAATCCCCAAATCAAAACGATCAAACTTTGTGTCACTGTGTCTTTGAGTTTGCCGCCCCAAAACGCGTAGATGAGGTACAGTGGAATCAGGCAGGCAGCACTGTAAAAGCCAAAGCTTGAAACTAGAGTGAAGTCGCTGGTTAAAATCATGGTCTTAGTTTAGCGTTTTGTACGCACTTTGACCATTCATTGAATTAAAAAACAGGTGCCGCGAGAAAGCGGCAAAGCAGTCATGGCCTCCGTCCTCACAGAAAAACTCTCCTCCCTTGTCAAAACCATCAGCGGTCAAGCTCGCATCACCGAGAGCAATGTGGCCGATATGCTCAGAGAAATTCGACTCGCCTTGCTCGAGGCCGATGTGGCCTTGCCAGTCGTGAGAGATTTTTTGGCCCGTGTCAAAAACAAGGCCCTTGGGCAAGAGGTGCTGGGCTCCTTAAAGCCAGGACAAACCTTGGTGGCCATTGTGCAAGAGGAGTTGGCCAAAACCATGGGAGAAGGGGTCGAGGATTTGAACTTGGCCGCGCAGCCGCCAGCCGTGATCTTGATGGCGGGCTTGCAAGGTGCGGGTAAAACCACAAGCACCGCCAAACTGGCCAAGTATTTGATCACCAAGCGAAAGAAAAAAGTGCTGACCGTCTCTGCCGACGTCTACCGACCCGCGGCGATTGAGCAGTTAAAGACCGTGACCGCCCAAGCCGGTGCCGAGTGGTTTGCGTCTCACGCCGCACAAAAGCCGCTGGAGATCGTGAGCGCGGCCTTGGATTACGCCAAGCGCCACTTCTTTGACGTCTTGCTTGTGGACACGGCGGGTCGTTTGGCCATTGATGAACTCCTCATGCAAGAGATCCGTGGCCTGCATGCTTTTTTGAATCCCGTGGAGACCTTGTTTGTGGTGGACGCCATGCAAGGTCAAGATGCGATCAACACGGCCAAAGCCTTCAAGGAGGCGTTGCCCTTGACGGGCATTGTGCTCACAAAAATTGACGGTGACTCCAGAGGAGGTGCAGCCCTTTCCGTGCGCATGGTCACGGGTGCGCCCATCAAGTTTGCCGGCACGAGTGAAAAAATCGAAGGACTCGAACTCTTTGACGCGCAACGACATGCAGGTCGCGTGCTGGGCATGGGCGACATTGTGGCCTTGGTCGAGCAAGTCACGGCCGGCGTGGACATCAAGGCGGCTGAAAAATTGGCCAACAAGATCAAGAGCGGCGACAGCTTTGATTTGAATGATTTCTTGGCCCAAATTCAGCAAATGAAACAAATGGGGGGGCTTGGCAGTTTGATGGAGAAGTTGCCAACACAAATGACCGACAAAGCCAAGCACCTGGACTTGAACAAAGTGGAGAAAGATTTGGCCAAAAAGCAAGGCATCGTGCACAGCATGACGCCCAAAGAAAGACTCAAACCGGAGATCATCAAAGCCACACGCAAAAGAAGAATTGCAAGCGGTGCAGGTGTTCAAGTCCAAGAGGTCAATCGCCTCCTGAACGAATTCACTCAAATGCAAGAGATGATGAAAAAAATGCGCGGGGGCGGACTCATGAAAATGATGAAGCGCTTAGGGGGCATGAAGGGCATGGGTGGGGGCGGGTTCCCCGGGATGATGCGGTGAGC
>CANBTT010000072.1 GCA_947372465.1 Burkholderiales bacterium
AGCATCGCGTTGCAGTGCGGCCTAATTGTTTAGAAGAGCCCCACCACTCGGCCACTCTCAGTGATGTCGATGGCTTCTGCCGAAGGCACAGCGGGCAAGCCGGGCATCGTCATGACTTCGCCACAAATGGCCACCACAAATTGAGCGCCAGCGGACAAGCGCACTTCCCGAATGTTTAAAACGTGCCCGCTGGGGGCGCCTCTAAGCGCTGGGTCGGTGCTGAACGAGTATTGGGTCTTGGCAATACAAATTGGAAAATGCCCATGGCCTTGTTGTTGGTAGAGTTCGAGTTGCGCCTTCACCTTGGCATCTGCAACAATGCCAGATGCACCATAGATTTTTGTGGCCACGGCATTGATCTTGTCCCACAGTGAATCCGCATCCTCGTAAGCAAACTTGAAGGTGCTGGGTGCTTCGCACAGTTTGACCACGGCTTGCGCCAACTCAGTCGCGCCAGCCCCACCCTCGGCCCAATGCTTGGCCAAGATCACATCCACACCATATTTTGCAGAGGACTGTCTGAGCAACTCAATCTCAGCATCCGTGTCCTCGGTTCTGTGATTGATGGCCACCACACACTGCAGGCCGAACTGCTCTCTCATGTTGCGGATATGACGCTCCAAATTCACAAAGCCTTTGGCCAAGGCGTCCAAATTTTCAAGACCTGTTTGCTTGACTTCAACACCTCCGTGGTATTTCAAAGCGCGAACGGTGGCCACCAAGACCACAGCAGATGGGCGCAAACCGGATTTTCGACACTTGATGTCTATGAACTTTTCAGCCCCCAAGTCAGACCCAAATCCAGCCTCGGTCACCACATAATCGGCCAACTTGAGCGCGGTCTGAGTGGCCATCACAGAGTTGCAGCCATGTGCAATGTTTGCAAAGGGTCCGCCATGAATGATGGCCAAATTGTTTTCGATCGTTTGGACCAAATTGGGAGCAAAGGCTTGTTTGAGCAACACCGTCATGGCGCCATGCGCCTTCAAATCCTTGGCCGTGATGGGCAAGAGATCCTTGCTGTAACCGATCACGATTTGACCAAGGCGCTCTTTCAAGTCTTGCAAACTCGTGGCCAAACAAAAGATGGCCATCACTTCGGACGCGACCACAATATCAAAACCATCTTCTCGCTCAAACCCATTGGCCACACCACCCAAGCCGTTGACAATTTTTCTAAGTGCACGGTCGTTCATATCGACCACACGACGCCAAGTGATGCGACGGGTATCAATGTTCAGTGCATTGCCGTGATGGATGTGGTTATCGATCATGGCGGCCAGTAAGTTGTTCGCCAAAGCAATCGCATTGAAGTCACCCGTGAAATGCAAATTGATGTCTTCCATGGGAACGACTTGAGAATGCCCACCGCCCGTTGCCCCACCTTTGACACCAAAGACGGGACCCAGAGAGGGCTCTCTTAGACAAATGAGGGCCTTCTTTCCAATGTGATTGAGCGCATCTCCCAAGCCCACGGTTGTGGTGGTCTTGCCCTCCCCTGCAGGCGTTGGCGATATGGCGGTCACCAGGACCAACTTGCCGCTTGGACGTGATTTCAAGGACTCAATGTAATCCAAAGAAATTTTTGCCTTGTAGTGACCAAAGGGCTCCAATGCATCGCTGGGTATTTGGGCTTTTTGCAGGGCCAGTGGGAGTATGGCTTGCATTTTTGCAGCTTGGGCAATTTCGATGTTCGTGGATAACTTGGTGCTCATTTTTGTAAGGGCGATTGAATTGCAGTGTCCCCAAAGGGGATGGAACCCAAAAAGTACACTTGGAAGGGTTGGGTCAATGGGTGATGATAACGAAAAAAACACCCTTGCTCGGCATGGTGTGATGAACTCGGTTCACATTGTGTCTAGTGGAAAACGCTAGCCTCGCAGGCCCGAGAGTGGCAAGGCTGTTTTGTACCTCACTTGCTTGAGCGCAAAACTCGATCTGATCTTTTCAATCCCTGGAATGGGGGTCAATTGTTCGAGAATAAAACGCTCCAACGCACCGATGTCCTTGACCGCCACACGGATCAAATAGTCACAGTCGCCCGTCATCAGATAACACTCCATGACCTCCTCGTGTTCGGCGATGCGTGCTTCAAATTCGAGCAGTGCCGATTTGGCCTGCTCTTTCAAACTGATGGAAATGAACACAGACAACCCAATCCCCAGCGCCAAGGGATCCGCCAAGGCCACATACTGACGAATCACTTTGGCCGCCTCCAAGGCTTTTACACGCTGAAGACATGGGGAGGGAGAGAGATGGACACGTTTGGCCAACTCAACATTGGTGAGCGAGCTGTCTTGCTGCAACTGAGCCAAGATCTTCAAATCAGTGAGATCGAATTCCATAAAATTTTTTAAAAAATTGAATATTCAGCATTTTATGCCGATAACACCCTTAAAACTTAGGAATCCGTCATCAAATTTCGGTGCGCAAGAACTATAGTGAGGCATCAGCAGTTGTTTAGATTTTTTATTACTGACGGCCTTAGAGATGACCCAATTTGAATTGATGAACGCTTTGGATCTCGATCCACAAGAAACCCAAGAATGGCAAGAGGCTTTTGCACAGACTTTGTCTGCAAACGGCCCTGAAAGAGCAAGGTATTTGCTCAGCTCTTTGGCCCAATGGGCGCTCAACCAACAAGTGCAATGGAATCCCAACCTCATCACCCCACACATCAACACCATTTCAGCTGACAAGCAACCGGCCTACCCAGGCGACCTGGCCATTGAAGAGCGTTTGGCCAGCATGATTCGCTGGAACGCCATGGCCATGGTGGCCAAAGCCAATGTGGCCTACGGCGACTTGGGTGGACACATTGCCAGCTTTGCAAGTGCAGCAGATTTATTTGAAGTGGGTTTCAACCATTTCTTTAAAGCACGCAATGCAGATCAAAAGGAAGACTTGGTCTTTTTCCAACCCCACAGCGCACCGGGTATTTATGCCCGAGCTTTTTTGGAAGGTCGCTTGAGCGAGCAAGACTTGAATTTTTACAGACAAGAGATTTCGGGCCCCAAGCTAGGGAGCACGGGTCTGAGCAGCTACCCTCACCCTTGGCTCATGCCTGAGTTTTGGCAGTTCCCAACAGGCTCCATGGGACTGGGCCCCATCAGCTCCATCTACCACGCGCGCTTCATGCGCTACCTCACCCATCGCAATTTGTTGAATTGCGAGGGAAGAAAAGTTTGGGGCGTCTTTGGAGACGGGGAGATGGATGAACCAGAAAGCATGAGTGCCCTCACCTTGGCATCGCGCGAGAAACTCGACAATTTGGTCTGGGTGGTCAACTGCAACTTGCAACGTTTGGATGGCCCCGTCAGGGGCAATGGACGCATCATGGATGAGCTAGAAAAGCTCTTCACAGGCGCGGGCTGGAACGTGATCAAAGTCGTCTGGGGCAGCGACTGGGATGGATTGTTTGCAAGAGACGGTTCGGGCGAGCTCATTCGCACCTTATCGAAAACGGTCGACGGACAAATGCAAACATTTGCGGCCAAAGATGGGCGCTTCAACAGAGATAACTTTTTTGGTCAAAGCCCAGAATTGAGCCTTTTGGCCCAGGGCATGACGGACGAACAAATTGATCGACTTAAAAGAGGTGGGCACGATTTGGTCAAAATCTTTGCCGCCTACCAAAGTGCCCAGGCCCATGTCGGTCAACCCAGCGTCATTTTGGCCCACACCAAAAAGGGCTATGGCATGGGACAAGCAGGTCAAGGAAAAATGACCACCCACAGCCAAAAGAAGATGGACGAAGAAGCCTTGATCGAGTTCAGAAACCGTTTTCAATTGCCCTTGAGCGATCAACAAGCCATCGATTTGGATTTCGTTCAACCCCACGCACACAGCAAAGAAATTGAGTACCTCAAAGCACAACGCGCAGCACTGGGGGGCTACTTGCCCAAGCGATACAGTGAATGTGAAAAACTCGCTATTCCAGAGCTCACAAGCTACGCCACCTTTGCCTTGGAGGCAGACAACAAAGTGATGTCAACCACCATGGCATTCGTCAGACTCCTGGGTAATTTGCTGAAAGCGCCAGAACTGGGCTCTCGCATTGTGCCCATTGTGGCGGATGAAGCCAGAACGTTTGGCATGGCCAACCTCTTCAAACAAGTGGGTATTTACTCAAGCGTTGGACAATGCTATGAACCCGAGGACATTGGCTCAGTGCTGAGCTACCGAGAAGCCCTCAATGGACAAATTTTGGAAGAGGGCATCAGTGAGGCGGGTGCCATTGCCAGCTGGACAGCTGCAGCCACGAGCTACTCCGTGCACGGATTGGCCATGTTGCCCTTCTATATTTACTACTCGATCTTTGGTTTTCAGCGCGTTGGAGATGCCATCTGGGCCGCGGCGGACCAAAGAGCCAGAGGCTTTCTCTTGGGCGCCACCTCTGGACGCACAACCCTTGGGGGAGAAGGTTTGCAACACCAAGATGGCAGCTCACACTTGATTGCTGCAACCATTCCCAATTGCAAATCTTACGACCCAGCTTTTGCGGGCGAATTGAGCGTCATTGTCGACCAAGGTATGCGAGAAATGGTGAGTGAGCAAAAGGATGTTTTTTATTACATCACTTTGATGAATGAAAACTATGCGCAGCCCAGCTTGTCTTTGAAGGCCCAAGAGGACATCATCAAAGGGTGCTATCACTTTGATTCGATCAAAGCCAAGACAAAATCAAAAGCCCATCAGCGTGTGACACTCATGGGCTCAGGGGCCATCTTGACCGAGGTTTTAAAAGCCAGTGAACTTTTGGCCAGCCAAGGCATTTCATGCGATGTCCTGAGCGTCACCAGTTGGAGTGAACTGTCAAGAGAAGCCTTGAGTGCGCGACAAAACTCACCCTCCAGCTTAGAAATCGATCATTCACACCTCTTTCATCAACTCGCAAAAACAAAAGGCCCCATTGTTGCGGCCAGCGATTACGTGCTGGCCGTCACCGAGAGCATTCGCGCCTTTGTTCCAAACACTCGCCCCTACCATACGCTTGGGACCGATGGTTTTGGACGCAGCGATACACGCGCAGCTCTCAGAGACTATTTTCATGTGAGTGCCGAGCACATTGCAAAAACGGCCATGAAGGCACTTGAACATTCGCTTGTTTGAATCTCGCTTAAATGCTTGGTGAAACAAACGCATTCAAAAGCAAAAGTCGATCAATGCAGTTTTCATGTTTTTATTATTCAAATCCAGCAAGAACGATCTTTCCAATCGTTCTGTGGGTTTGAAGGTCCAAGTGCGCTTGTCGCAAGTGCTGCGCATGAATGGGTGAATACACTTGCGTTGATGTGTCCTTCAAGACACCAAGATCGACCAAACGTGAGACCTCATTGAGCAAGTGATGTTGCTCAAGCATGTCCTCGGTTCGCTCTTTAGAACGCACAAACATCCCCTCCCAAACCAAGCCTGCACTCTTGGCCCTTAATGCGTCCATGTTCAATGGACGCTGATTGGGCACAATTGAGCAAATGAGACCTTGGGGTGCAAGCAATTCACAAGCGGCATCAAAATGTTGATCGCTGTCGTTCAAGATAAACACATGGTCGACAAATTTCAAGCCCAAGGCCCTGACTTGCTCCACCAAGTCCCGGGTGTGATCGACAACCTCGTGTGCTCCCAGGTCTTTGCACCATTGAACGCTCTGTGCTCTTGAGGCGGTGGCAACCACATGAAGACCCGCCACGTGATGGGCCA
>CANBTT010000073.1 GCA_947372465.1 Burkholderiales bacterium
CTTGCAGTGTGCCAGGCTTTGCCTGCAAAACCATTGATGTTTTCAATATCAGGAAAGTTCGGACGGTTGAGCTGGCCAACGGCGCTGATCAAGGCTTGTACACGAAGGTGCTCCCTGCTGCCATCAGGCTTGCTGAGCGTCAGGTTCCAGCTGCCATCACTCTCCTTGTAATCCCCGGCCAAGACTTCAGTGCTGAAACGGATATGCTCCTTTAATCCGAATTTCTCTGCACTGCTTTGAAGATATTCCAATATAGATGCTCGGCTCGCATATTCCTCTTTCCAATGAGGGTTTTGGTTGAACGAGTAACTGTAATTGAAGTTGCTGGTATCGAGGTGACACCCAGGATAGTTGTTCTCCGACCAAACGCCGCCCACTTCGTGATTTCTCTCAAAGATGACGAAAGGTATGCCCGCTTCCTTTAATCGGTATGCAGCGCCCACACCAGCAAGACCAGCACCGATGATTGCCACGGTAAAGTCTGTGTCAGGCGCCAGTTTGGATTTATGCCATTGAGGGGTTTGCGTGTATTCGGGCAGTCCCAATTCATTCAGGAGCAAGTTGAAGTGGTCATCCGAAAACGGCCCCACCATGTACTCCATGATGAGCCGAACCTGGCCCCTTTCAAGTGGCCCTTTGGCGGCGTGAACGCCAGTTTCTATTTCCCGTATGACGTCGAACGCCATATCGCGCGCTTTGTCTTGGGCGCTTGCCGCGAGACCTCCTTGTGGCTGAAAGCCTGCAGCAGTTTCAATGTAGTTTGGGCGAAACTCTTCTCTGAGCAGAGCCAAGTCATGGGTGGCGTAAGCCAAGGTACCCAAAAGGCTGGGAAGATGGGCGTCTTTGAGGATTTCTCTGAGTTTGATGTCGTTCGGAAAATTCGACTTCTTTTCGGAATCAATGGATGGATTGTTCGTGTACATGTTGCAAGTATCGCACCACGGATCAACCCTCAACCAACTGGAAAACCCTCACCTTCAAACGTGGTAAAACCATCTGCAGAAGTTCAATGCAGATTCAAGCTCTTTCAAAGATACTTGCGAAGGAAGGTCACCTTCCTTCGTTCATGGCTGTTCAATCACAATCAGTAACGATAAGCAATGCCGATTGAGTAAGTGTTTGGG
The DNA here is from genome assembly GCA_947372465.1 of Burkholderiales bacterium. Lineage (GTDB taxonomy): Bacteria > Pseudomonadota > Gammaproteobacteria > Burkholderiales > Burkholderiaceae_C > Limnohabitans. The sequence continues at coordinate 1,125 of CANBTT010000073.1, forward strand.
TTCAAGCCCAACTGACCTTTGTCTACGCTGGCCACATACACATCGGTTTTCATTCTGATGTATTTCACATCAAAATTCAAACCCCAGTTTTTATCCAACATGTAATCAAAGCCAGCTTGCCCAACGGCTCCTGTGCTTGAAGAGTCAACAGATGCAACGCCGTTCAAAATATTCACATTCGTAAAGCTTGTGTAATTGAAACCTAAACCGACATATGGCTTCAGATTGCCCAAGTCTGTAAAATGATATTGCGCAACCAGTGAAGGAGGCAGACCTTTCAAGCTACCTGCCCCAGCACCCGCCACATTGACATTGACCTTTTGCGGGTAGGTCAAAGACAACTCAAACGCAACGTTTTTGTTCAGGAAATAAGTAATGTCCACCTCTGGGATGGTTAAATTTTGAGCCGTCACATTCACAGCACCCAGGCCGTTGTTTTGTTGGTTGGCCCAATGGATCTCTAAGGCTCGTGCCCTGATCAGCCAAGGCTGTTCTCCCGACTGAGCCCATAAAGAGGCGCAATTAAAGGTGAGCAATGCCATAGAGACCATTTTGATTTTTATAAGATTGGTTTTTTTCATTTCATTTCTTTCGTGTTTAGGACAGATTCATTATGGAATTCAAAGCGGTGCAAGGATTTGATTTAAATCAACCAAGTCACGACTTGCAGGGCTTCAAAATGCGTACCATGATCAAATCCTTAAATTGGGTTTTAACAGTTCATCAATCGCAAAGACATCCGCTGAATGGCCTGAGCAATTGCGAAACTTGTGCACGAGATAAAAACGACCCTTTGAACGGTATTTCTAATGTTCAAAAAAAAGGCCGTTTATACAAACGGCCTTTTTAATTAAGACGGTTGGGAACAGATCTTTAAGATTTGTCCCAATTCATCTGGCTCAAGGGTACGTGTGATCAAGACCGTCTGTATAGGTCAAAATCAGTGGCGTTGAACCCGTTGCAGTCACCGTGATTCTTCCGTTGCCGGTGTTGGTCACGGTCACCTGTGCGCTGTCTGTGCTCGTTACTGTCATGATGCCGTTGCCCGTATTGGTCGCAGTCAAACCAGCGCCATTGTTGATGATGTTGATCGTGCCTGTGCCCGTTTCGGTGGCTGTTACAAATGCACCGTTGTTCAACACATTGATTGAAGCTGTGTTGGTTGAATCAGTGATCGTTGTGGTGACACCGCTTTGATTGCTGCCTGAGACGGTTGTGTTTTTGCTGTTGCTGCCACCAAGCGCCGCACCCAGTCCTGTTCCCACGCCAGCACCGACAACGGGGTATGTAAAGTCATCATCTCCATTGTGTGTCAAGGTAATGGGGTCAGAGCCTGAAGCCGTGACATTGACCGCCCCGTTACCGGTGTTGGTGACTGTCACTGCTGCCGTATCGGTGCTTGTGATGGTCATGACGCCACTGCCATTGTTGGTGGCGGTGACACCCGCACCTCGGTTGACAATCGTGATCGAACCCGTGCCATTCATCGTGGCTGTATCAAAACCAGAACCATTGTTGGTCACATTGATTTTTGCGACACCGGTAGGATCATTGATGGTGGTGGTCACCGCACCCGCATTGCTGCCGGACACGGTGATGTTTGCGTTGGCAATCGCACCTACGCTTGACCCCACACTGGTCAACAAAGGCGTCACCACGCAATTTGGATTGGCTGCAGTTGCAATGTCATTGTGATTCAAACCATCGGTATAGGTACAAGCGATGGCTGTGGGACCATTTCCACTGGCTGTCACGGTGATGTTGTTCGCATTGCTGCCAACACCCGTATAGCTATTGGTCACCGCCACAGCGACCGTTGCCGTGTTGTTGATCGTCATCACACCGTTGCCCGTGTTTGTCGCCGCAACCACTCCACCTGAGCTGATGATATTGATTGCACCTGTGTTGATCGTACCGATGCCTGTTTGAGTTGCAGCGATGTGACCCGTTCCATTGTTGACCACATGAATTGAACCCCCTCCAGTTAACACAGGCGCCACATCGCCAGCATTGCTGCCACTGACTGTGATGTGGGAATTAACACTGGCGCCTAGGCTGCTGCCAACCAAGGCACCATTGATGAGTGGATACGTCACGTCACCATCACCTTGAAAGGACAGGGCTAGCGGTGTGGTACCACCCGTGGTGACGGTGGTGTTGCCATTGCCTGTTCTTGTGACAGCCACGGCGCCCGTGTTGGTGCTTGTGATGCTCATTTTTCCTGTGCCGGTGTTTGTGGCCGCTAGGACTTGACCGTTGTTGGTGACATTGATTGCACCCGCACCAGTTTGTGTCGCCGCCACATGAGCGCCATTGTTGACCACTGTAATCGTTCCAACATTTGTGGGATCCGTGAGCACAGAGGCGACGTTACCAGCGGTCGAACCAGAGACATGAATATTGGGATTGGTACTCACGCCCACGCTTGACCCATAGACAAAGCCAGTGGCTGGATAAATGTGGTCAAGTCCATCGGTATAAGTCAGCGTGAGAACTGCATCGGGTTCACTGTTACTGATCTTGGTGTACGTAGACAATTTGTCTCGCTCATCAGTTTTGCGACCCTGGAGAAAAGCATGGATCTCTTGTTACTCAAAAAAGGATCTTTAGCAACCAAGGCAATTTACACCACCAAATGCACTGTCCCATAGAACAATGCAGGGCTCTATGCGTTGGCGTACATAGAGCCTGCTCTTTTTAATGACTCAATGTGATTGAGTGAAGTAAGACTTAGAGGATCACACAGTGAATAAGTCTCTCCTTAATAGAAGAAAAACTTGTCTCCTTACACGGGTCTATTTGTACACAAGCCACGATCTTTATCAGTAGATAACCCCTGTATCGTGTTGAATAAATGTGATTAAATCCTTTTGCGTTTTCATTCAAACAAGGAGCTTCAGTTGAAACAATTCATTAAAATGTCACTTTTCCTTTCCCTTACACTGCTGGGCTTTCAAAGTATGGCGTCCGATATCAAAGTCATTGCATCCGTTGCTTTTAAAGATGCCTACTTGGCCATGCAACCGTCTTTTGAGCAGTCAAGTTCACACAAAGTCACCACACTTTGGCTGCCAACGGTCGAAATCATGACTCGCCTTAAAGCTGGTGAAACAGCCGACTTGGTCATCATCTCATCAACGGGGCTGGACGACTTGGCCAAGCTTGGCAAGGTGAAGCCTTCAAGCCTCCAACCCTACGTCAAATCAGGCATTGGCATTGGGATGCAAAAAGGGTCTGTCAAACCCGATATTCGTACATCGGATTCTTTGAAGCAGGCGCTCTTGAATGCCAAGTCGGTGGCATATTCAACAGGTCCCAGTGGTGTTTATTTGGTCAGTCTTTTTGAAAAGATGGGCATCACACAGGCTTTGGCACCGAAGCTAAAAATCATCCAAGGTGAGCCCGTTGGCGCGGTCGTTCAACGAGGGGATGCAGAAATTGGTTTGCAGCAAATCCCAGAAATCTTATCGGTGCCAAGCATTGATTATGTGGGCCCACTGCCTGCGGACATTCAAAGCATCACCGTTTTCTCTTTTGGTGTGCATGAAGGTGTTCGTGACCAAGACGCGGTGAAAGCCTGGATCAAGACGCTCACATCAGATGCTGCAGTGACCTACATCAAGAAGTTTGGGCTGGATCCTGCTTGGTAAAAAAGACAATAAAAAAAGGACCTGATGCCTTTGACAGCAAAAGGTCCTCCATTTAGAGGTCAAGCTAAGTGCTCAATTAAGCGTTGAAGCTCTCCAATGCTTTGTTGAAGGTTGGGCTGGGACGCATGATCTCAGCCATCTTCTTCATATCGGGCAAGAAGTAACCCCCAATGTCGACGGGCTTGCCTTGAACCACTCGGAGCTCTTCAACGATTTTTTGTTCGTTGTCGGCGAGTGTTTTGGCCAAAGGTGCAAACTTGGTTTGTAACTCTTTGTCCTCTGTTTGCTTGGCCAATTCTTGGGCCCAATACAGTGCCAAATAGAACTGGCTTCCGCGATTGTCAAGTTCACCCGTTTTGGTTGAAGGATTTTTGTTGTTGTTCAACAAGTGACCTGTCGCCGCATCCAATGCTTTGGCCAAGAGTTTGGCCTTGCCGTTGTTGGTTTTGATGCCCAACTCTTCAATGCTGGCGGCCAAGGCCAAGAACTCACCCAAAGAATCCCAGCGCAAGTGGTTCTCTTCAACCAATTGCTTCACATGCTTGGGGGCTGAACCACCCGCGCCTGTTTCATACAAACCGCCACCGGCCATCAAGGGCACGATGGAGAGCATCTTGGAGCTGGTGCCCAGTTCCATGATGGGGAACAGGTCTGTCAGGTAATCGCGCAAAATATTGCCTGTGACAGAGATCGTGTCGATGCCGCGAATGGCTCTCTCCAAAGAGAAGCGAATCGCACGCACTTGCGACATGATATGGATATCGAGTCCCTTGGTGTCGTGATCTTTGAGGTAGACGTTGACTTTTTTGAT
>CANBTT010000074.1 GCA_947372465.1 Burkholderiales bacterium
GCGGGTTTTAACCCTGAGTTCACCGGGCGAGAAAACATCAATTTGAATGCCACGTTGCTGGGCTTGACCCGCGAGGAGATTGCTCAAAAGACGCCCGACATCATTGCTTTTTCTGGCATCGAGGCGTTCATCGATCAACCGGTCAAGACCTATTCAAGTGGGATGTATGTCCGATTGGCTTTTGCCATTGCCACCAGTGTGGAGCCCGATATTTTGGTGATCGATGAAGCGCTTTCGGTCGGGGACGGTGGATTTGCTAGAAAGTCCTTTGACCGCATCATGGCGCTCAAAGCAAAAGGGGTAACGATTCTCTTTTGCTCGCACAACATTTACCAAGTCGAGGCCCTGTGTCAAAGTGCCATTTGGTTGCACCAAGGACGGGTTCAAGCCAGTGGGCATGCAAGAGATGTTTGCCAAGCTTACAACGAATTCTTGGACGTTGCGAGTGCCTCACAAAGTGCTGCGTCTGCTCAGTTTGAGGGCCAGTCTGGCCAAGAGGCTGGGCTGCAAAGGATCATGTCTGAATGGGACCAAACGCACGAATCGCACGAATTGCATGAATCGCACGAAAACCATGAACCCCTGGACCCCGGTCAAGCGGTTTTGGCCAAGGACGCGCGAACGCAAGGTCCCAGCGCATCCAAAGGCATGGCACGCATTGAAGGTGTGAGTTTCAAAGTCAATGGACAAGCCGTCGAAAAAACAAACGCGCCATTGACACTTGTGAGCGAGCAGTCCGACTTGGAGGTGAGCGTTCAATTCATGTCCTCGCTGGATGTGCCTACGCCCAACGTGGCGGTCATCTTCACCGACAAAGCCGGTCGAAACGTGTCAAGTTGCAGCAACTTTTATGATCACGTGGCCTTGCGTCGCGATCCCATGGGCCAAACGCATGTGAGTGTTCACTTTCCAAAGGTGGCCCTGCTGCGCGGGCGTTATGGTATCAGTGTGTTCTTGCTCTGTGAGCGGGCCATTCACATTTACGATTCTGCCAACGTGGCCGAGATGGACCTCTCGCAATTGGGCTTGGAGTTGGGTGTGGTCGCACTGAATCGACACTGGAGTGTTTGATGTCCCAGCAACAAACGCCTGCAAGGCTTGGCACACGACTGGCGCAACGCTTCTCACGGGGGTTGATCTTTTTGGACCATGCGCTCTTGTTGCCACTCCTGGCCAAGTTGCCTGTTCGCTGGGGCCGCTCTTTGGCGCGAGCGCGTGGGCGCTTGAATGCAAAGTGGGGGCGAGACTGGAGACGCTTCTCTTTTGGTGACCCGGTGCATGTGCGCACCCAGCAAGTCATTGAGCAACTGAGGGCCGACTTGAGTCAAGCGAGCAAGCAAGGCTTGTTTCAAGAGCGTTTTGAATACCAGTCGATTGAAGAGTACGAGGCCGCTTGTCTTCACACGGGGCAAACAAGCCGTTGGCCCGTTCAATACATGGGACTTGAAGGCGTGATGAATGTCCTCGCGGCAAAGGGTCGCGTGGTGTTTGTGACCTCGCATTTTTCTAGCAGCATATTGGGAACGGCCTTCTTGGGCACATTGGGCGTCCCCGTCTTAGGCATGAGCTCCAATGTGGTGGACCGCGCCGAGGTGCCTGCCAGCGTCTCACGCACCTACCGCCGTAAATACAAGGCCATGGGGCGCACTTTGAACGGGGGTGAGATCATGGACCGAGAGGGCAACACGCCCAAGTTTGTTCGGTTCTTGAAAAAGGGGGGCGCTGTCGTGATCGTTGGGGACCTCCCACCGGAGCCCAATGAGACGCCAAGATGGGCCAACTTTTTGGGAGAGATTCGAGGCTTTGCGTCTGGCGCACAAAGGCTGTCCGAACTGCTGGACGCCCCTCTGATGTCCTTTGTGTGTCAGTTTGAACAAGGGCAACATTGCGTGAAGTTCTCCTCCCCCGGTGAGGATCCTTATGTGTTCCTCTCCCAGCAAATTGAGCGCGACTTGGGGCAATGGTGGGCCATGGATGTGTTGAACGCCTACCCCCTACAAAGTGCCAAGCATCAAGCCTCGCCGCCCAGGGGTGTTTGACTGGTGAACGCAGAAACTTTTCCAACTGTTCACATCCTGATGGCCACCTGCCAAGGGGAGACTTATTTGCAGCAGCAACTGGACTCGATCGAGCAGCAACGCTATCGCCATTGGATGCTGCATGTGAGCGACGATGCGTCCAGTGACAAAACGCTGGAAATTGTAGAGGCCTTCAAACTGCTTTGTGAGCTTGCCCATGCCCATGCCCATGCCGATGCCCATGAAAAAAATAGCGGCCTCTTAAAAGAACCCTTGGCCTTTGGGCAAGTTCATTTGTACACAGGGCCTCAAAAAGGGCCGACAGAAAACTTTATGCATCTGGTGCGCTTGTTGGGGGGTGCCCAGTGCTTCAAAACAAACGACTTGGTGGCGTTTGCTGATCAAGACGATGTCTGGTTGCCCGAGAAGCTCGAGCGCGCTGTGGCCTGGCATTTGAAAGAGCGCGCGCGGCATGCAAGTGCAAACACGCATCCCATGCTCTATGCCGCCAAATCTTATTTGGTGGATGAGGCGCTTGGCCCCATGGGCTTGTCCAAAACACCCAAAGGGCCCTTGGTGTTCAATGCCGCGTTGGTTGAAAACGTGTTGAGTGGCAACACCATGGTGATGAACAAGGCGTTGATCGACATCTTGAAGTTGATGCACGTTTCAAACGCTGTGTGGCACGATTGGAGCGCTTACCTTGTGGCAACGGCTTGTCAGGGTGCGCTGCATTACGATGAGGCGCCCTGTGTTCTTTATCGACAGCATGACAAAAACGTGATCGGTGTGCGAACTGGATTTGTTCAGCAGTGTTTCAGGGCCCGCGCTGTGCTCCAAGGTCGCTACAAAGCATGGGCAGAGGTCAACCTCTTGGGTCTCAAAGACATTGAGGCTTCTTTAAGCGCACAATCCGCTCAACTGCTGCACCTTTATGAGCGTGTCCGCTCAGAGAAAAGCGCCATGCGTCGGCTTTTGATGCTCAGGCATTTGTCCATCAGGCGACAAAATCCCCTCTTGCAATTCTTTTTGTATCTGGGTTTGCTGTTGGGATGGGTTTGAGGACCCCTTTGCATTTAAGCCTAGGGTTTGGAAGATGAAGGTCCTCCATTTGTGGGGGCCTGATCTGACGCTCAGGCACGCCTAAGCGTCAAGGCTGTCCTTGCATGGCCCCAAGCCCTCATGGGTGTTGGCCCTTGTCACCCGAATCAAGGCCTGTGTGCTTGGAGACGTTTAAAAAAGGATGCGCTCTGGGTCCCCAAGCCAAGCTGAAGTCCTCGTCCTCAAGGGTCAGGTTGGGGTTGTAGTAAGGGTCTTGAAGAAGTGCATGTCCCCATTTGTTTTTCATGTAGTCCACCTCCTTTGCAAAGCGCGCTTTTTTCTCCGGCGTGTCTTCTTTGCCGCGACTGAGAGACTCGTGGTGATAAAGCTCTGCGTAAGGGGTCCAGACGTTTCTGTGGCCCAGTTCACGCACTTTCAGGCAAAAATCGATGTCGTTGAAGGCCACTTTCAAGTCGTCTTCGTTCATGCCGCCCACGGCTTGGTAAAGCTCTTTTCTGATGAGCAGGCAGGCTGCCGTCACAGCACTCAAGGCTTGAGGCACGCGCAGGCGACCAAAATAGCCATCGTGGTGTTTGGAGTGCTTGTTGTGTGAGTGATTGGCCACACCTTTGATGCCTAGGATGACCCCAGCGTGTTGGAGCGTGTCGTTGGGATAATAGAGTTTGGCGCCCACACAGCCAATGTCTTGTTGCACGGCAAGGCAGACCATTTCGCTCAACCACTCAGGATTGATGACTTCAATGTCATTGTTGATCAAGCCCAAAATGCTGCCGCGGGCGTGTTGTGCGCCTTGGTTGTTGATGGCTGAAAAATTAAAGGCGCGCTCATCTCGGATCACTTTGACGCGTGAATCCTCCCGTTGGATCTCTTCAAAGAAGGCCAGCGTCGCCTCTTCTTCGCTTGCATTGTCAAGGATCAGGATTTCAAAATGCGAGTAAAGCGTCTTGCGAAGAATGCTTCTCACACACGGCTCGATCAATTCAAGGCGGTCACGCGTGGGAATCATGAGCGAGACCAAGGGCTCAGGGTGGGGAATGGGGTAATGAATTTTGGCCGTGTTGGCAATCAAACCTGGGCTCACTTCAAGCTTTGTGCCGATGGACTCAAAGTAGTCTCTCAAGGCGGTGTGCCTGGCCTCATCGGCATACGATTTGGCAGAGGCATTCAATGCCGTGGAGCCAGAAATGGCCCTCCAATGGTAGAGCACTTTGGGGATGTGGTGGATGCTGCCCTTGGGGATGTGGGGCAAGCACCTCAGGACCAAGTCGTGGTCTTGAGAGCCCTCTAGGCCTTGTCGAAATCCACCAATCAAGCGCAGCAGTTGTGTGCGGTAAACGCCCAAGTGAGAGAGGTAATTTTGGGTGAAAAAGAGCTCTGGGTTCCAGTCGCTTTTAAAGTGGGGGCTAAAGCGAAGGCCTTTTTCATCGACCTTGTCCTCGTCGCTGTAGATGATCTGTGCATCAGCGTGGTGGAGGATGTGGCGCGCCACAAAATAAAGTGCATCTTCGGTGAGCAAGTCGTCGTGATCAAAAAGCGCGACCCACTCACCGCTTGCCAGTTCCAGTGCTGAGTTGCTGGCCAAGGAGATGTGGCCATTGGTGTCTCGAAAGCACAGTTTGATGCGAGGATCTGAGGCACTTTTTTGACTCAACAGTTCGCGCACTTGCGGGTCGCTTGAGCAATCGTCTGCGATGCACAACTGCCAGTGGGGGTAAATTTGGCGCTCAATGGATTCAATGGCTTGGCGCAAGAATTCAAGGGGCGAGTTGTAGGTCGGCATGACCACACTGATCAAGGGCGTCTCAGTCCATGTGCTGATTTGGTGTTTGTAATCGAGTCTTTGTTCCTCGGTGAGGGTGTCATACTTTTGAATCCAAAAGCTGTAATCGTTTCTGTCGTGACCTTCTGAGCGCATAGCGGCTTGGTGGTTTTGAGGCGAGAGGGCCAGACCGATCTTAAAGAGGAGGGCGTTGGGGCCTTCTTTGCCAAGGGTCGACATCGCTTTTTGCCCCAAGGCCCAGTACCCGCCCTTGGAGGCGATGAGGCGGTTGAGAAGACTCGCAATGCGCAAGGTGTTGCGCACAGCTTGACCGAGCTGTCGCAATGGTTTTGTGCTTCTCCA
>CANBTT010000075.1 GCA_947372465.1 Burkholderiales bacterium
ATCCCCTGAAGCGCCGTAAACAGAAGGGTCTTGACCTGCCCATGTGTTGTTGGTGTAAGCATAGGTGTAAGCATTGTTGTCGGTTTGCCAGCCGTTGCCCCAATCGCTTTGCAAGCGAACATACTCAATGTCGGTTGTTTTGGCTTGAACGTTGTAACCTGAATAGCCTTGGCTTGCAGGATTGTTGTTCATCACGTAATTTTTACCAAAGGCTTTGATTTGAGCTGCGTTGGGGCCATTGGCATTGTCTGTCACGTAGGTCGTGACATCACTGGGAGATGCGAAGATGGTCAACAGTGAGCTGTCTCCAACTGGACGCTGGTACTTCAAAGTGAAGTTGTTCAAGTTGATACCATTGCCAGTCAAATAACCTTGACTTTGCATGTGTTGTAAATTCAACTGCAAGGTCGCATCGCTTCCAGCCATGCGACCGCTTTCGTACGATGCACCAACGAGTTGAGTGCCCCAAGTGCCAATGGAGCCATACACGCTTTGAACGGGTGTGGCTGAGGGCGCTTTGGAGAACATGTTCACGCTGCCACCGTAGGTGGAGAATCCAATGTTGCTCGCGTTGCCTGGGCCGCGCTCAATCAGCATGCCGCCAATGATGGAGGCTGGGAAATACGAAGTAGAGTGGTGTGTTGGACCATTGGAGTCGCCAAATGGAATGCCATCAAAAGTGACGTTGTATTCGCCATCTTGAAAACCACGCATGGACATCTTCTGATCGGCCAAGCCAGGACCATTCACTGAGGGGGTCGCGGCAACGCTGGGTGCAATCGATGTGATGGTGTTGAAGTTGCCTGTGGGAGGCGTAGATTCTTCAATATAAGATCTGGAGATAAAAGACTGGGGTTGGGTGGCATTCAGGTTCGCTTGAGTGGGTGCAACAGACGCTGCCGTTCCTCTGTCGGCTTTCAAACTGGTGGTCACCGCAGCACTGACGCCACTGCTGCCGCCAACGGTGCCAAGGTCAACGGTGTCAGCCAATGCGCTGAAACCTGAGAGAGTCAATAAGGCCAATGAAATGGCTTTGTTGATGTTTTTTTGTTGAAAAGGACACTGAGTGTTCATGTTGCTTATCTTTCAGACGTGCAGGTTTATAAAAAAAGTGATCTTAATGTTTCAATGTTTCAAATCCGTGACAAATGAAGTGGCGGGCAGGTCAGCAAATGAAGTTTTTTTAACGCTACATTCCCCAGTGCTGCATTCCTAAAGGTTAAAAATTGACGTCTAGATCCATTCATTCATGTAGAGGCAACGAGCGTTTCATTGAGAAATTCAATGCAGGGTCATTTGGGGTTTGTCTTGGGGCCAAACAGTCCGCTTTGCTGGAATTGTTTTGCAAGGGCCCCTTCAATTGGTTTTAAGCATTCATCAAACTTTACAATTCATTTGTGACCACTTGGGGGCATAAAAAAGAGTTCTTTAATTAGACGTCAACGGTTCCGTCAGCACCTTATCCCATGTGAAGGCACCTCTTGAGGAGGGTCCTCCTCACCTTGTCGATAAAAATTGCAAGCGTCAAGTCTTTTGTTGTGAGGCGTTGACTTATTAAGGAGCGGGCCTGCTCTTGGTTTTTCAATTCGACTAGAATAATTTAGTCGCAAACACGTTTTCCTGTCCCTTGCGCCCTGCATAGGTTTTTTAAAAAGGTTTTTATGTTCAACGCTAATACGCCTGATTTCTTTTGCTTGAAAGAGATGATTTTTTTCAAGCCGATGCATGAGAAGGTACTTCGAGCATTAAGTGCAACTGTACTGAGCTTGGTGCTTGTGCCCCATTTGAGCGCACATGCTGAAATCTCAAACCCCCTCATGCAGAGCCAAGAAAGTTCCAGTCAATCAACGCCTGAAAAAGCCAAGCACAGCAAAGCTTTGAAACGTCAACACGACAAAGCAGAAAAGTCACCCGTGATATTTCACTTTTCAAGTGTGGGTGACAGTCGAACCGACGAGCGCATTCCTGGAATCAGCCAACAAGACAAAAGGTGGTTAACCGCTTCACCTGTTTTGAGCCGAATGATCAAAGAAATTTCTCACGCCAAGTCTGAAGCCTTGTTCTTCAATGGCGACATGATCATGGGTTACGCCAAAGACCCCATGGACAACGAGCGGCAATATGCGTTTTGGCGTGGCATGATGGCCACGCTTATGCAAGCGGGCACCTATGTCGTGCCTGTTCCCGGGAATCATGAGGTACAAATGCCAACCAAAACGCCAGAGGGAACCGTGAAGCTCGCACAACCCTATTTGGAAAAGCAGTGGCGAGACAATATGGGGGACTTGATCCTGGATGTGGGTCGTTGGAATCAAATTGTTAAGAAGCCCATCACGTATTGGGACATCAACAACACGTCAACGCCCGAACAAGACAAAGTACAAACGCCTCAAACGCAATTGAATTATTCCTTTGATGTAGGGCAAATCCACTTTGCAGTTCTCAATACGGATCCTGTAGGGTCTGACAATGTGGTGAGCAGTTCTTGGTTGGCCCGAGACTTTGAGCAGGCCAAGGCCAGAGGAGCCATCACTTTCTTGGCCTTTGGTCATAAAATGCCATTCACCTACTTTCCTGAAGTGGGCGGCAAAAAACAAGCCGATGGCCTGGATGTGATGCCTGCCGAGAGGGATGCATTTTGGTCAGTGATTGAAAACTATGGCGCTACATACTTTTGTGGCCATGAGCATGTTTACGATGCCTCTCAACCCTTGAAAGCTCAAGGTGGCAAGGCTTGGCAAATCATTGTGGGCTCGGGCGGTTCGCCTTTTAGCGTAAAAAAGGAAGACGCCAAAAACCCCAAAGATCGCATGTATGCTTGGGCCGATGTCTTGGTCAGAAAAAACGGTGCTTTGAACGTTCGAATTTTGGGCTTTGATGAGGAGATGGGGCCCACCAAGGTCATTTCTAAATGGACCATTCAACCCATTTTGTCAGCAGCCGTCCATTAACTACCAAAGTCCAAGGGCAGGCCAACATAATTTTCTGCCAGCGAGGTCGACAGGGCTTTGCTGTTGACCAAGTACTCAAGTTCAGCCTCTTGGATTTTTTGGCCAAATTCACCTGTCTCAGGAAATCGATGCATGAGACTCGTGAGCCACCAAGAGAAACGCTCGGCGCGCCAAATTCTTTTCAGGCATCTCTCGGAGTAGTTGTCGATGCCTGCGTTTGATTTTTCTTTGAAAAACTCAATCATCGCTTCGCTTAAATATTTGACATCGGTGGCGGCCAAATTCAAACCCTTGGCACCTGTTGGCGGAACGATGTGGGCCGCATCTCCAGCAAGAAAGAGTTGGCCGTGTCGCATGGGCTCGGCCACATAACTCCTAAGCGGCGCAATGCTTTTTTCAATGGAGGGCCCCGTGATGAGCTTGCCGGACAATTCTGGATCGAGTCTGAGTTTGAGTTCGTCCCAAAACCGCTCGTCTGACCACTCGTCGACTTTGTCGGTCAATGGGCATTGCAAGTAATACCTGCTTCTTGTCATGGAGCGCATCGAGCACAATGCAAAGCCACGTTCGCTATTGGCATAAACAATTGCATGAGGCGAGACCGGTGGGACATCGCAGAGCACACCAATCCAGCCGAAAGGATAAACACGTTCAAACTCTTTTAAAAGATGCGCAGGGATGTGTTTGCGTGACACGCCATGAAAGCCATCGCAGCCAGCGATCAATTCACAGCTGATTTCTTGACGTCGGCCGTCCTTAGAAAAGCTGACCCTTGGGGTCTTGCTCTCAATGTCGTGCAAATCCACTTCGTCCGCACTGTAAAAGGAGGTGAGTCCGAGTTGATTGCGCTGAGCCATCAAATCTTGGGTGACTTCGGTTTGGCCGTAGGCTGTCACGACTTTTCCAGCTGTGAGTTGACTCACAGGTATGGGGTAGCGTTTGTTTTTAAAAACCAGATCGATTTCATGGTGGATGGTCCCACCTGTATCAACGCCAGCGCCCACACCCACATCTCGCAGCAAGTCAACGGTGACTTGTTCCAAGATACCGGCACGAATTCGGCCCAAGACATATTCCGGCGTTTGGCGCTCAACAAGGATGTTGTCAATGCCCGCTTTGTGCAAAAGGGCTCCTAAGAGCAAGCCCGAAGGGCCTGCGCCAACGATGACAACTTGTGTTTTCATGAGATCAACCTTTTTGGTTTATTTTAAACCTTTAAACCCAGTCAATGGTCTAAAAGTTTGGCCAAAAAGGCCTGGGTTCTCGGTGAAGCAGGGCGGCTAAAAAAGGTCTCTGGATCAGCTTCTTCAATGATCTGACCTTGGTCCATGAAGACGATGCGAGAGGCAACCCTTTTTGCAAAGCCCATTTCATGGGTGACACAGACCATGGTGATGCCCTGAGAGGCCAATTCAATCATGACGTCCAAAACCTCTTGGATCATCTCTGGATCCAAGGCCGAAGTGGGTTCATCGAAGAGCAAAATCTTGGGCTCCAAACAGAGCGTTCGTGCGATGGCGACGCGTTGTTGTTGGCCACCAGAGAGTTGGGCGGGGTATTTGTGGGCGTGCTCTTCAATTCTCACGCGGGTGAGCTGAGCCATGGCCAAGAAGTTGGCGTCTTCTAGACTCATTTTCTTGACTTGAATGGGCGCGAGTGTGAGGTTTTCAAGAACGCTGAGGTGAGGAAACAAGTTGAATTGCTGAAACACCATGCCCACGGACTGCCGAACCAATTGCTCGCTTCTGAGGTCTTCGTTAAGAAGGATGCCATTGACGCTCAGATGACCAGACTCGAAACTCTCCAAAGCATTGATGCACCTGATGAGGGTGGATTTCCCCGATCCTGAGGGGCCGCAAACAATCACACGTTCACCTTCTTCGATGCACAAGTTGATGTCCCTCAATGCATGGTAGTTGCCATACCATTTGTTGACTTGTTTGAATTCAATCACGGGTTTTTTATTCATGTGCACGTTCTAAGATTGGTGTTGTTGATTTTTTTGGATTTGTTGACCCATGTGAGACAAGGCAAAGCAAAAACAAAAATAAATCAAGCCAATGAAAAGGTATCCTTCGAGTTTGTAGGGCCTCCAAACTGCATCGCCATTCAAAGCCAGACCCAGTGAACCTGTGAGTTCATACAAGCTCACGATGGTCACCAAAG
>CANBTT010000076.1 GCA_947372465.1 Burkholderiales bacterium
TACGGCAACGCCGAGCGAGCGGTGGTTGAAATTGCCCACCGACTCGGCGCCAAAGAAGACATCCATGAGATGACAGACATCCGTGGAACGGCCTTTGTGAGGCGACAAACCCCGCTTGGTTGGTTTGAGATCGATTCAAGCAGTGTGGATGCACCAGGTCGTGTAGAAGCCCATGTGAACCCTTATTTGATGGTCTCTGAGCAAGCGTTGGCACAGGGCCAAGAGTGCAAGGTGGATGTGGATGCACAGCAAAGAGCTCGCGAGGTCGAGCGTCTGGGACTGACGGGACAAGCCATTCGAGTGGTGCCCAAAGCGAAAACACCCCAAACGACCTTGAGCCAGGAGCCCGTTCAAATCAATTTTGATGCGCAATTCGTGGGCAAAGGGGCTTACAAAGTGCCCCCCAGAGACCGATCGGTGATTCGTTTGCCCAGTTATGAAAGCGTGAAAGCAGATCCGGTTTTGTACGCGCATGCCAACCGAGTTCTTCATTTGGAGACCAACCCAGGCAACGCCCGTGCGTTGGTGCAAGCCCATGGAGAGGGCACCAACAGTGCTCGTGACGTGTGGATCAATCCGCCGCCCATTCCACTGACGACCCAGGAGATGGATTTTGTGTTTGGCTTGCCCTATGCAAGAAGTCCTCATCCCATTTACGAAGATGAATTGGGTCGCCATGATGGCGCCACCAAGATACCCGCTTGGGAGATGATTCGTTTCTCCGTCAACATCATGCGAGGCTGCTTTGGCGGGTGCACCTTTTGCTCGATCACCGAGCACGAGGGACGAATCATACAAAGCCGCAGTGAAGACTCGATCATCAAAGAGATCGAGGACATTCAAAGCAAGGTGCAAGGTTTTACGGGCGTCATCTCTGATTTGGGTGGGCCCACTGCCAATATGTACCGCATTGGTTGCAAGACACCGGAGATTGAAGCCGCCTGCAGAAAACCCTCCTGCGTCTACCCCAGCATTTGCTCCAACCTCAACACCGATCATGGCCCCTTGATCAAGTTGTACAGACGCGCTCGTCAACTCAAGGGCGTCAAGAAAATTTTGATCGGTTCAGGACTGCGTTACGACTTGGCCGTTGAGTCTCCTGAATATGTGAAAGAATTGACAACGCACCACGTCGGGGGCTATTTAAAAATTGCCCCTGAGCACACCGAGAGTGGTCCATTGTCCAAAATGATGAAGCCTGGCATGGGCACTTATGATCGGTTCAAGCAAATGTTTGACCGCTTCAGTGCAGAGGCCGGCAAGAAGCAGTATTTGGTGCCTTACTTCATTGCCGCTCATCCTGGCACCATGGACGAGGACATGATGCGACTCGCTCAGTGGTTGAAGAAAAACGGTTTCAGGGCAGATCAGGTGCAGACCTTTTACCCCAGTCCCATGGCCACGGCCACGGCCATGTACCACAGCCGAAAAAACCCACTTAAAAAAGTCACGCGTGACAGTGAAGAGGTGGATGTGGTCAAGGGCGAAAAGCGAAGAAGACTTCACAAAGCCTTTTTGCGCTATCACGATCCCAACAATTGGCCTTTGTTAAGAGAGGCTTTGAAGGCCATGGGGCGAGCCGACTTGATTGGCAACGGCAAACACCATTTGATCCCCACCTTCCAGCCCATGACCGATGGCACCTACACAAGTGCCCGGCGAAAGAACTCGACCCAGTCCCAAGTGGCGGCCTCCAAGCCCACCGCACAAGTCAAGGGTGTGTTTTCTAAGAAAGCACCGCAAAAGGGCCAAATTTTGACCCAGCACACGGGTTTGCCTCCAAAGGCCATTTCAGGCAAGCGTGTTGCCAGTTCAGGTGCAGGACTGCGAAGCAAAAGCCGAAAACCTTTGGTCTAAAAGAGACGGCAAAGCGACGACAAAGCAACTTGAGGGAACTTTAGGGGGCATCCGCGGCCCTTGGGCTTGAGAGCTCAGTTGGCCTTGGGCTTGAACTCAATCCAAATCTCGTAAGCAGTGGCCTTGTCCCTCAAATCCGCGGGGGGCGTTGGGAACACCGCCTTCATGACCGCTTGAAGAGCAGCCCTGTCAATGATCCCAATGGAGCTGCTGGTGACAATTTTTGCGTCACTCGCTGCTGTGTTGGTGAGCACAAAACCCACCCGCGCTCTGCCGGTGAGTCCCATTTCTTGAGCGGCCATCGGGTAGTAAAAGGCGGCTTGAACAGCGGCTTGAACTTTCGCTTTGAACTCATCGCTGGGGCCGACTTGTTTGGGAACAACTGGAGCGGGTACAGGCAATGGCGCAGGAGCCGTAAACGCAGTGGGCGCCTCAACCATGGGTGCCGCTTGCACTTGAGGCGCAGGGGCGAGGGGTGTGGGTGGGGGCTGAACCGCTTTGATCGGCTTGGGTTCGATCTTGGGCTTAGGCGGCTCAGGTTTTTTGATCTCTTGCTTGATCGCTTCGGTCTTTGGGGTGTCCTCAATTTGAATGGGCAGCGACGTAAAAGAGGGCGCCACTTGTCTAAACACCAAATAACAAGCGATGAGCAAAGCGCAGGCGACTTCGATGGTGAACGCCAAACCCAAAGACGACCAGAAGTTGTTCTTTTTGGGCGCCTGATAGGCAAAGACAGGCGCAGCGAAAGCGGGTTGAATGTCTTGCAGATTGGGCGTTCTGGCGTTCATAAGGTTAAAGGAGAAAGTCAAGCGTTTAGGGATGGATTGGGTTTATTGGGCCTGTTTGGCCGCCAAACCAATTTGAATGGCGCCGCCTCTTTTGACCGCATCGATGGCGGCCATGAGTTGCTGTAAATTGACCTTTTCGGATCCGGCAATGGTCACGGCCAATTCGCTGGGGTTTCTTGATTTGACCAAACTGGTGATCTGATCAGGGCTCTTGTCTGAGCCTTCTGCAAAAAGAACCCCGTCCTCTTTGATTTCAACCAACAACTTAGGGGGCGGCATCTTGACCGATGTGGAGCTCGTGGGCAGTTTGCTGATGTGCCCAGAGGTTGGAATCATTCTGAGCGTCATCATCGCAAAAAACACCAACAAAAAGAGCATGATATCGATCATGGGAATGATTTCGATTCGGGCTTTTCTGGTTTCAAAGTAGCGCATAGTGGGTTGTGATTGGTTAGATGCGTTGCTGGCCCAAGCGGCGGTTCAAGAGCATGACTTTGATCGTTTCGAGTTGATGCACAATGACTCGCACATGGGTGTTGAGCCAGTTGAAGAAAATCAAACCGACCATGGCAATCAACAAGCCACAGGCTGTTGCAACCAAAGCCTCGGCAATGCCGCCAGTGACTTGAGCGGCAGCGTTTTGAATGTCATCCAACACGGAGAAGGCATTGAACATCCCGATGATGGTCCCAAAAAGGCCCAAGAGAGGGGCCAAAGTGATCACGGTGTCGAGCATCCAAAGGGAGCGATCCAACATGGGAACCTCGTGCATCAAGGCCTCTTCCAAATGGTCGGCTGCACTTTCTTGTGAAGTGGTGATGGGCTCGTGCTCCAAAATTTGAATGATTCGGGTGTGGGGCATGTCTTGAAACTTTTGTATCATTTCTTTGGCATTGGCACTCTTGAGGCCGGGGTCCTCTCTTAAGAGTTGCATGAGGGCTTCGCCAGCACTTTGCATGTTGAGCAAATGCCTGGTTCTCTCAATGATGACCGTCAATGCAATCAGCATCAAAATGGCCATCAAATACAAGGTGCCACCCGATTCATTGGCAATGGTGAGTAATTTATCTAAATTCATGGTCTCTTCAATCAAAGAGGGCCAGCATCGCTGGCCCTGAGTTCAAACGTGTTTAATTAAAAATCGGCTTTGCCTGAAAGCATGAAGCTTCTAGGTGCTTGCCATTGGTATTGAGTCGAAGCGCTTGTGATGGGGCCACTGACGGCAAGCAAGTTTTGGCGGTCCGTCAAGTTAAAGACGCTGAACTGCAACTTGAAGTTCTTGGCACCCAAAGCGCTCACTTCCTTGAAGTTGTAGGACACGTTCAAGTCTGTGTTGTCCATGTAGGGTAATTGACCACCCAATTTGGCGTTGTATTGATTGCCAATGCGCTTGAACATGATCGATGCATTCCAAGGGCCTTGGTTGTACAGTGCGCCTAAACCGTAGGTCACATTGGGCGCGTTGGGGATCTGACCTGTGGGCTGGCCCACAGAGGCGTTGCTTGCTTTGTAGTTGGCGTCATTGATGCCAAAGTTACCATAAGCAGCCAAACCATTGCCAATCATGTAAGTGGCTTCAGCTTCTGCACCCTTGTAAATGCCACCACCGACATTGATCCAGTTGGGATTCGCATTGGTGCCCGTGTTGAACTGCATGTTGTTCATGTCAATGTAGTAGAGGTCAGCAGCAGCCGTTAAGGTGTCTGACTTGTGAACCACACCCACTTGGTAGTTGGTGGTGGTTTGTGGGGCTGGGGCAGAGGAGGTCGCAGTGCCGATGCCAAAGGTGGGTGGCAATTGCATACCTGTAGCATACTGTGCATAGACCGAGTTTTGTGCATCAAGGCGTTGGTTGATCGTCAAGAAAGGCAGTGACGCACCATATTTGTACGCATAGCTTTGTGGGATCTGTGCCTTTTGGTTGGAGGCAGAAGTCAAATCCATGCCGTACACCATCATCTTGTAGCCAGGTGTCACAGTCATGCCTGGAGCGGCATTCCATTCGTATTCAACGAAGGGTTGGTATTGGTGCCAGTGTGAATACTGCTGTGCAAAGTTGCTCGTTGTAACGACACCGGCAGGCTGACCATTGACGCCTGGTAGCACCGTGAAGTTGTTTGTGAAGTCGGCCTCTAAGTTGTGACGCTCTGTTCTAGAGAATTCCCACCATACACCCACGCGCAACAAGTCAGCATCGAATTTTTTGGTGGCTTTTAAAATATCGCCATAAACACGGTATTCGTTGAGTTTCAAATACCCAGGCACATCGTTGTTGGGTAATTTGAGGGACGTCTTTGCCAATGTGGTAATGGCCAAACTGGAATCCCCTGAAGCGCCGTAAACAGAAGGGTCTTGACCTGCCCATGTGTTGTTGGTGTAAGCATAGGTGTAAGCATTGTTGTCGGTTTGCCAGCCGTTGCCCCAATCGCTTTGCAAGCGAACATACTCAATGTCGGTTGTTTTGGCTTGAA
>CANBTT010000077.1 GCA_947372465.1 Burkholderiales bacterium
GACCCAGCAATTTAAAGAGTTCACGAATGGCAGAAGTTTCTACACGGTCCAAGCGATGAGAGAATTGCATGTGAAAATGAAGGCTAAAAGCACTTTTAAAGTAAATGATGAAACGCGATCTTATTACACTTTTTTTCGAAACGCTCGAAAAAGCAAATCCCCACCCTCGCACCGAGTTGCACTACAGCAGTGACTTTGAACTTTTATGTGCCGTCTTGCTCTCCGCTCAGGCGACCGACATTGGGGTCAATAAAGCAACCAAGCACTTGTTTGCTGTCGCCAACACACCCCAAAAAATGCTGGATCTGGGGCTTGAGGGCCTTGAAGAACACATTAAAACCATTGGACTTTACAAAAGCAAGGCCCGCCACTTGCTTCAAACGTGTGAGATATTGGTCGCTGAGCACAACAGCTGCGTGCCAAGAACCCGAGAACTCCTTGAGGCCTTGCCTGGTGTGGGTCGAAAAACTGCGAATGTGATCCTCAATGTCGCATTCAATGAACCCACCATGGCCGTGGACACGCACATCTTTAGGGTCAGCAACCGTGTTGGATTGGCCAAAGGCAAGACGCCTCTCGCTGTTGAGCTGCAACTCTTGAAACGCATTCCAGCCGCTTACCTGCAGCATGCACACAACTGGCTCATCTTGCATGGACGCTACATTTGCAAGGCACGTTCACCCGAGTGCAAAAGTTGCCAAGTTTCGAGCTATTGTGATTACAAAGCGAAAAACCTGCCTAAAAAAATCACCGCGAACTCAAAACGAACTGCCGCTTGAACCACCCGGATTGAGCATCACATGATGACTGGGCGCATCAAATTGCGATTGCATGCCCATGGCCTGCACCACGCGCACACTGCCCTCAAAGACCAGCTCCAATGCCGTGTGCAAATCAGGGCTTTTCGTGTCCCCCAAGAATTGCACCTCCCCTTGGTTCAAAATGAGCATTTGATGCGCAGACATGGCCACATTCAAATCATGCAATACGGTGATCACAGTCACGCCATTGGCAACCAGCTTTCTCACCCAATTGATCCATTGCGACTGAAAAGGAGGGTCCAATGCCAACAAGGGCTCGTCCATCAACAAAACCTCGCTTTTGGTGCAAAAGACCCTTGCCAACAAAACCCTCTGCACTTGTCCACCGGACAAGGTCGCCATCAATCGGTCTCTCAAATCCCATGTGTCGGTCAAGCGCATGGACTCCTCGACCGCCAAGTCATCTTCTGGACTCAGTGAAGACCAAGTCTTTTGGAAAGGCAAACGGCCCAATCGTACGATGTCATGGGCCCGCAAATCGTCGATGTATGTGCTCATTTGACCCATCCAACTCAGCTGCTGAGCTCTGGCTTTTGGGGCCCATTGATCTATAGATCGCCCCTTCAATTCGACATGACCTTGGTAACTTTGAAGACCCGCCAACGCTTTTAACAAGGTTGATTTACCGGCACCGTTTGGCCCCACTACACTTAACCATTGGGCGCTTTGAAACGATAAATCAATGTGCTTTAAAATGGGCAGGCCATCCAACTGCACGCTCAAGTCCTTGCAGCTCAAGACGGGCAGAGACTCAAAATGACGCTCATTTGCCCCTTTTTTTTCAGGAACGGGTGAGGTGGTATCCAAAAAATGAGCGCTCATAAAGGGATGCTTGATTTCAAGTGTTTGCTCGATTGCTTTTAGACAAGAGTCTGAGCAAATAGCCCCCACCCAGCAAAGCCGTCACAATACCGATGGGCAACTCTTGTGTGCGAGAAATTGTTCGCGCGATCAAATCCGACGCCACCAACAAGGCCCCCCCCATCAACACGGACAATTCAATCCAGGCCTTGTAATTGGCCTTGATGATTTGTCGAACCATGTGAGGAGCGGCAAGTC
Organism: Burkholderiales bacterium; assembly: GCA_947372465.1. Taxonomy (GTDB): domain Bacteria; phylum Pseudomonadota; class Gammaproteobacteria; order Burkholderiales; family Burkholderiaceae_C; genus Limnohabitans. The sequence goes on from CANBTT010000077.1 coordinate 1,881, forward strand.
CCACAAAAGCGATCAGACCCGTTTGAGCAACCGATGTGGCCGTTGCCAAGGACAGCACAGCGATCAGCACCCAGCGTTCTCGACCAATAAGGAAGCCCAAGCTTCTAGCGGTCTGTTCACCAAGACCCATCGCATCTAAAACGGGACTGTAAAACCAAGTCACCGTCAGGCAAAACACCAACACCACGGCCATCAGCAAACAGCCCAGCTCGTCAACATTGGCCACACTGCCCAACATGAAGTTTTGCAAAGCCCCCAAAAGAGTTGGAAAGCGCTGAAGAATTAGATTGTTCAACGACCCCAATACCACCCCAACCACCACACCGCTCAACAACAATCTTTGCGTTTGCAAGACTCCCCTAGACAAAGAAAGCGTTAAAAAAACAGCCAGCAAAGCGCCAACAAAGGCCAATGCCGTCACCCCGAAACCAAGCAAAAAGGCGTGGCGCTCATCATTAAAAAAGAACCCCATCGGTTTCATCAACCAGGCCATCCACCCCCCCAGCGCTCCCAACACTTGGTGCACCCAGTCATAGGGCCATTCATTAAGCCCGCCACCCATTTGTGCAAGCAGACCTAACAACAATGCGACCGTAACGCCCAGTGAAGCACCAGAGGCCGAACCCAGCAAAAAGGGATCCGCCAATGGGTTTCTAAACAAGCCTTGCGCCAAAATCCCTGCCAAACCCAGCAAAGCACCACTCAGCCAAGCCCCCAAAGACCTTGGAAACCTTAAATGCCAAATAATTTCTGAAATCATCGGATTGTGACTTTTGAGGTCCTCACAGCAAGACCAGCCTTGTGTGCCCATCATCAAACCCAACAGCACGAAGACAATACCCAAGATCCCCAAGCTTGTGCGTACGCCATGGAAGGAATGGTGAGAAGGATCCAATAAAAATTTCACAAAGGCCTCATCTTGTTGATACAGTCCACAACCGCCCGCACACCACTTGCCAGCCTTGGGCCCAAACGCAACAATCGATCGGTTTGCTCTTGATTCAAGGCACACACGCGCTCATCGATCACGGGCGTTAAGACCCTCAGACCTCGAACCGTTTTCAAAGACTTTCTTTGCCCATGCGCCAGCACCATGATATCTGGTGCCTGCCTTAACAACCATTCCCTGTTCATTTTGGGAAAATCGCCAAGTGTTTTGGGCACCACATTGATCAACTCATAGGCCTCCAATAGTTGCCCAATGTAGGAACTTTGTGAGGCAGCATACCCCTCGGAACCCACTTCCAAATAAATTCTTCTTCCCCTGGCCCATTGTGGTATTTGCGCCTTCAAGGCCAAGAGGTCCAAATCCATTTGATGTATCAGTTGCTCCGCATGACCCGCCCCACCCAGCTCGGCCTCCACAGGATCCACCAGTTTCGTCATCTCGCGCAACGCCTGCTTCATTTGCTCGATGGTTTGGGGCTGAAAAACCAAAACTGCAACACCCAAAGCCTCCAACCTTTGGGTCAACTTGGGGTTGGAAAATGACATGAGCACCACATCGGGCTTGAGCCGAACCAGTTCCTCTAAAGAGGTGTCCCAAAGCCCACCCAAATGGGCAACTGATTGCACCCATTCTGGCCAATTGGATGAGCGGTCCACCCCCACCAAGCGATCGCACGCATTCAATAAACAAATGCTCTCCGTGAGCGAGGGATAAAGAGAAACAATTCTTTTGGCCGGAGAGCTGAAGGCCAACTCGACCCCGCGGTCGTCTTTGACCACTCTGGAGGCCGATGACAATTGGCAAAAAGCCAAGCCCAGGCAACAAAGCAACAAACGGAGGATAAGAATCGGACAGGCCCCAAACATGCGCACCATTCTTTCACAATTAGCTGCTTTTCTGCCGAAAGTGCGCATTAAATGACCAAAAAGCACTAAATCGCTAAAATTACCTCCTAGGGCTAACCCGATCGCACCGAATACACCCAATGCCCCTTAAAATAACTTAATGTCATCTCTTAACTTGCAAGACCAACTCACTGATCGCATTGAGCGTTTGATCCTCCGCCACGAAGAGGTCAAGCGCACGAATGCCCTGCTCAGCCAACAAGTTGGTCAGCTCACACACGAAAGAGACCAGCTTAAATCCAGGCTTGAAACCGCCAGAAACCGCATCGACGCCTTGCTTGATCGATTGCCTGAGGAAGTGCCAGTGAAGGACGTCAAATGAGTCAAATTGAAGCCCAGATCATGGGACAAGGTTATGCGCTGGGTTGCCCTGAGGGTGCTGAGGAGCGGCTTCAGCAGGCGGTCAGTGCGGTGGACTTGGCCATGTGCAAAATCAGGGATGCTGGAAAAATCAAAGCACGCGAGAGAATCGCCGTCTTGGCGGCCATCAACATTGCTTTTGATATGAATGAGTCAAGCAAAGAGCTCAAATCCGCTCAGCCCTTGAATGCATCTGACCTGGAGCACTTGATCACCCGACTGGACGACGCTTTGGCCGATGACGGCAAATTGCTTTAAAGGGTTGCACAAGCGCCATTGACTCAGGACCAAAAGCCCACGTGCAGATCGATGAGCTCGTCTTGCAACTCTGGAACGGGGCCGATCACTTCGATCTTTTTTTGACCAGCACCCAACACCGCTCTGCTGGACAAATCCATGGTTGGATTTTGTGCATGGTTGCCCGTTAAATCCAACAACTCGCGCTCACTCAGGCCGTAAACCAAACGACCAATGTTTGCCCAGTACTGCGTGCCTGAACACATGGCACAGGGCTCCACCGTCGTGGCCAAAGTGCATTGCCATAAATAATCCGCATCAAATTTCTCAAAAGCCCGTCTAGCCAGCGTGGACTCGGCATGGTTGACCGTATCTAGATTGCCCTGCTGATCCAAAACAGTGCGCAAATCGGGGGCCAGCAAAACAGCACCAAAGGGGTGGTGTCCTTCTGCCTTGGCTTGTCGGGCCACTTCGTTGGCACGCCTCAACGCATCAATGACCCACGATGGCGTAAAAATTTTACTCATGATCAAAATAAAAAAGTTTGTTGTATTTTCGTGCTTCTAAAAATTTTAACCTTTTACGGTCTTCTTGCTCACATCTCTTTTACAATGACTTGGTCTGCAGGTCTTTTAGACTTTATATTTCCTTGAACCAATGCTCCTAGAGCCAGGGCTTGGAACATCAACCAATGAGCGTGATCGTCTCGCGTCAGATGAACCCAACGTTGGTTTGACCTCGCCCACCTGAACCCCCACGTTCAGGATG
>CANBTT010000078.1 GCA_947372465.1 Burkholderiales bacterium
CTGAGAATCGTGACGGAGCACGCTTGGGAGGAGTATGGCCGGACCGGATGTACTTGAGATCTGGCCCCTTTTGGGCGGGTTGTCGAATCCAGTTCACCTATGGCAAAAAAACTGATTTTTGATCCAGCTTGGATTGACTTACAGAGTGAGCTTGAATCTTGATTCGAGTCCTGCTGTTCGCATGGACTACCGGGCGAGTCTTGGATTTACGACATAAACCAGTCCAAGTTTCACGCAGCACCCCCGGCGGTCAAAATTGAACGGTTTTAAGGGCTTTTCATACGATTTATAAATCGGCCAAATTCCCGGAACTTTTATCTCAGGCTTTGCCTACTATGGCCTTGATGTCCTTCATCAAAAGGAACAGGTGAAACGGGTCAGATGGGCTGGGTTCAAACTCCCAATTGAGATACCACTGCCTGGCAGGCTCGTCCTTGGCGTGAACCAACAGTGCACGAATCCCGGCAATATCCGCCGCCTGCGCTGTCCGCAGCAGCGCATCTTTAAGCAGCGCTTTGCCAAGCCCTGCGCCTTGGTGCTGAAGGTCCACGGCAAGCCGGGCCAAAATCATCACGGGCACGGGGTGTTGTGGAATACCTTTGGTCACACGCGGTGGCGCATTGGATGGTTCGACACTGCCAACCGCCAAGCTGTAGAAACCAACGATCGAGCCCGAATGGTAGCTCACGTAGGTTTGCGCGCTGTTGGATTTTTGGTTGACGAGCGCAAAGCGCTGCAAGAACTGATTCAGTGCGCTCTGGCCACAATCAAAGGACTCAACGGCGTCCGAACTGGCCAGTTTGCGTACTGGCTCGTAAGCCTGCGAACTCAACCAAGCAGCCCTGGCTCAGACAAAAGCTTTTTGAGCTTGGGCTTGGCGCTCACGGGCTGATCCAGTGCCGCCTGAAACGCCAGCCACTTCTCGTCACTCAGCTCGAAACGGGTGCGGTCAGCCAAGGTCTGGTTGGCCGCGATGATGCCCGCGTCGAGCAGAAACTCGCTCACATTTTTGTGCGCCACACGCGCCGCTTCCTGAAGCAATTGCTTCACGGGCATGGTGGCGCGCACGTCGATGCGCTCAGATTTGGAATGAATGACTGCGGTCATGGCAACCCTTTTTTTGACTAGTTGTCGCATCATAGTGTCCGGACAGCGTCCTGACAAGCAATTTTAACAACTGTACCCATAATGCACCTCCAATACCCCCAGGGCAAAATCACAACTTCAGGCTCATTTGTCGTTGGAAATACACCGCTCCGTCAGGCTCATACCTCGTTGGAAAGGGCTTTGGCTTTACATTCATTTCCTCCTGGATTAAGATGTACACGTACATCCACAAAGGATTTGCCATGGCCAACACCAAACTTTTTAAGAACGGCAACTCGCAAGCCGTTCGCATTCCTGCCGAACTTGCCTACAGCACGTGGGACGTTGATTTGGTCATCGAGCGACAAGGGGACGAGTTGCGCATCCGTCCGGCTCAGCGCCGCATGGGCGATGTGCTGGGCAAACTTGCCAAGTTCTCACCTGACTTCATGGCCCAGGGCCGGGGCGAAAACATGGAGGGCGAGCGCGAGACTTTATGAATCCCAAGTTCATGCTCGACACCAACATCTGCATCTACCTCATGAAGCACCAACCGCCTGAAGTACGCGAGCGGTTTGCCCAGTGCTTTGTTGGCGACATTGTTATTTCTGCGGTGACTTTAGCTGAGCTTGAATTTGGCATCGCGTCGTCAAGCACTGCGGCACAAGAATCCAACCGGTCGGCGCTGGAGAGCTTGCTCGAAGACATCATGGTCGCACCCTTCGATGCACAAGCTGCCAAGGCCTACGGCCCCATCCGCGCAGCCTACAAAGATCGCAACCGAGATGCTCTGGACCAACTCATCGCTTCTCATGCGGTCGCTATAGGGGTGACACTGGTCACCAACAACGAAGCGGACTTTGTGAACTATGCTGGTCTACGTGTTGAAAACTGGGTCAGCAATCACTGAAGGCCTTCACACAAAAATGGAGATGATGTCTACATGAGCGTACGGGTTTAGAAATTTCGAGAATTACAGGCTGCGCGTCTTGGCAAACTGTGAAGGGAGAAGTAAAGTTCAAGGATTTTTCCCTTTTAGTCTGTATTTCCTAAACCTTTAAAAATCAAGACTTATTGGAGTCACAATCTAAACTGTTTTTAATTGGTTTTGGCAATTTGGTTCTACATACCTTCACATCGTTTAAGAGTGCCGTTTCGTAATCCGCTCCAGTCAAGTCTGCATCAGTTAAATCAACATTTGATAAATTGGCACCACTCAAGTTTGCATTTATTAATTTTGACCCCTTTAAGCTTGCTCCATCAAAATTAACAAAGGACAAATCTGTATTGCTAAGATCGCTATTTTGAACTATTGCAGATGCCAGATTTGCGCTGCTCAAATTAGATCCATAGAAATCAGAATTGTTCATAATAGAACCAATAAACCGAGATTTGCTAAAGTTGGTGGATCTGAAAGACCCATTGCTCATGTTGGCGTAAAAAAAAACTGTATTAACAGCAAAACCATTCTTGAAAGAAACTTTTTGAAGATCGCTAGTTTTTAGCTCGGCTCGATTCAGACTTGCCATATCAAGCTTTGCTCCATATAAATTGGCTTGATTGATCTTGGCACTTCTAAGAGTCGCACCAGTTAAATTGGCCAATCTTAAAGCGACCTTATTAAGATTAGATCGACTAAAGTCTACAAAGTTCAAATCAGCATGAATGAGGTTTGCACTTTGAAAATCACTGTCCACAAAATTGGATTTATAAAAATTCACATTAAACATGTACGCACCCCGAAAATCTCCTCCGGGTGCTTGCTTGCGAAAGTTGATTTCATACCGCAGATCGCATTGATAGCAGGAGTTTCCAGTACGAAATTTAATAACATCATTGGTATCAAATGAATATGAGCTCAAAGTGGCCATAGCGACTGCGGCGGCGAGTAACTTTTTAAGCATAGCAATGTCCTTAATAATGTAGAAAGTCCAAGGCTTGCTGAAGCCTGTATTTGGTGGAATTCATTCTGTCCCATTTCTCTAGCGTGACATCTCCCGTTCTAAACTCCCTGTAGAGATTGGTTGCATTCACTGAATTAAAGACTGAGGAGAGATTGGGAAAGGGCTCAAACCAGTCCACATACCTTGCCCTTAACACATTGATACTGGGTGAGAACGGGTTGTTGGGGTCCACAGCCTCTCTTGAAGCATCTGATAACCAGGTATAACTTGCGGGCCTTGGCGTGATCAGCATCAGCACAGATCGGTTGTATTTCTTGACTTGTTGATTGGAAAAAAGGTACTGAATGCCTGGAATGTCTTGAAGAACAGGCACGCCATCTCTCAAATTATCGGTCTCCGTTTCACTCAAACCGCCCAAGATCAAGGTGTCGCCTAAACGCAAGACGACATTGGCCGAGGCTTGAATTTCTGAGATTTGGATTTTGTAGGTAAAACCAATGTCGTTACTGGGAGGCTGTAAAAAGGTCCTGGAGGCGTCCACCTTCATGCGAACTTGGTTGCCTTGGATGATTTCTGTGGTCACCCCTAATCTCACGCCATAACTCTTGTCAATGGTGACCGATCCACCGCCAACGCCTGAGGAGACGACCGCAGCGGTCAAAGAGGTTCCAGAGAAGAACTCAGACTTCTTGCACTCCATGGTGGTCAAGCTGGGCTTGGCCAATACCTCAGTCAGGGTGCTGTTGGCATCTGCTATGTTCATGGAGTAGGTCAGTGCGGGTACCGTGATGCCTCTGGTGATGGTGGTGTTACCATCTACATTCAATATGGATTTGCTAAAAGCCACCCCGTTGGCCGCAGCTCCCGCAGTGCCAAACATCAAGGACAAGCCATTCATGAGGTTCACACCCTTGGACGTATTGATGGTGTCCTCGGTGCGAAGCAGCACCACATCAACCAGAACCATCCGGTTGCGGTCTTTTTCCTCTAAACCACTCAAGTCCCCACACGTGGAGCTCTTTTTCTCATCTTCCTCCTTGGCCTCCTCTTTCTTATCTGATGCGTCATCTGCCACCTTCATCATTCGACCACTATCTTTGTTATTGGATGCAAGGGTGGGCTGTGAAGAAAAGAAGACCTTCCATCCCGCAATGCGAGTGCTCAACAATGGGATGTCTTTGTCTGCGGGATCAAGTTTTTTAAGTTCATTTAAAGACTTTTCTGCCAAATCAAAACTTTTACATGAAGAAAAAACCGGAATACTGACCTTTAGAATTTGTTTGGTGTTTACGTTTTTATTGCTGATTTCACGAAGTACTTTATTGGTGACCGCACAGGATGTAGACGGGTCCCCTGCCATGTAGGATGAGGCAACGAGTCTTAATGCGATTTCAGTATCCTCAGGTGCCAAGATCAGTGCATTGGCAAAAGAAGATTGCGACTCGGTATAGTTTCGCATCTCAAAATAAGCGTTACCTAAAAAGTAATGCGCATTGGCGTTGCTTGGATCAAAGCTGATGGATTGCTAGTAGCCCTCAACAGCAAGCTCAGTTTTTTTGACGTCCCCTTTTCTGGCTTGCATGTGGTAATTCAATGCATTGAGAAAATGCAA
>CANBTT010000079.1 GCA_947372465.1 Burkholderiales bacterium
GTCTTGACCGGTTGATCGATGAACGCCTCGATGCCAGAAAAAGCAATGATGTCGGGCGTCTTTTGAGCAATCTCCTCGCGGGTCAAGCCCAGCAACGTGGCATTCAAATTGATGTTTTCTCGCCCGGTGAACTCAGGGTTAAAACCCGCACCGAGCTCCAAGAGCGCGGCAACCCGGCCCCTGACCTTGACCTCCCCTTGGGTGCTGCCCAAAACGCCACAAATCAACTGAAGCAGCGAAGACTTGCCTGCACCGTTCACGCCAACGATGCCCATCACTTCGCCTCGCTTGAGGCTCAATGACACCTCTCGCAATGACCAAAACTCTTGGTAGTACTGTGCACGCCCAAGCCAAGGCACATAATGGTGAAGCCTTGGCATAAAAAACTGTTTCAAACGGTCTTTGGGATCGGCATACATTTGGTAGCATTTGCTGACGCCCTGCACATCAACCGCCAAAGGGTCTTGGAAAGCATCAAAGGACATCGGCAAACCCCTTTTTCATTTTGCCAAACACCGTGTAGCCCAGCATCGCAAAAGCCAGTGCGCACAACAAATAAACGCTCCACTGCTCCCAATGCGGCCAAGTCCCGCCGTAGATGACATGTCGCCACTCTTCAACCATGTAGGTCAAAGGGTTCAGATACAAGCAAGCCCCCATTTTTTCAGACACTGTTTTTAAGGGATAGAGCACAGGGGCTGAAAACAAAAGTGCCGTGACCAACCAGCCCATCAATTGGTTCAAGTCCCTCAGGAAAACACCCAAAGCACCAAGCAACCAAGCCACACCGAGCCCAAGGATCACCAAGGGCAGCACCAAAAGCGGTAAAACGATCCATGACAGGTGCACGCTTTGGCCGCTGATCATCAAGGCGAGCAAGAGCACGGCCAAACTCACCAAAATCTGAAACACGCCAGCAAAGACCACGACGGCAGGCAACACATGCAGAGGGAAAACAACCTTCTTGACCAAATTGGCCTGTTGCGTCACGACCCAACCCGCACGCTGCATGATGTCGGCCAAAAACGTGTGCAGCATCAAGCCCGTGAAGAGAATCATGGCGTAATGCCCGTGTGAGGCAGACGCCTCTGTAGGCTTTGAATTACCAAAATCTTCCCCCCATTGCGCATGAAAAACAACTGAGAACAAAAAGGTGTACAAAGCCACGGTCAATATCGGCGTGATCAAGGACCACAAAAGCCCGAGCACCGAGCCTTTGTAACGCGTTTGTATGTCACGACACCCCAACTGCCACAGCAAGCGCCAAAATGCTTTTAATTCGATCAAGATTGAGGTTTTTCGCATGTGACCTGGTCAAGGGGTTTGAAAGGGGAACAACCCCAGATGATACCCAGATATTGCTGTCCTGGAGTCCTCGCTCGCCATGAATGTGACGCCAACAAAGGCTCGAGGCCCAGGGACCGATCCCACCCGCTGCGCCCTGCGCCACTGCGCCAAAATACCGTTGCCCCACCCTTGCCCCTTTGCTCAAAGCCTAGACCCGATGCGTTCAAATGCATTGTTCGACACGAAACGGCTGCCCCTGCGTTTTAACGCAAGCCTTAAAATAGAGTTTGCTCTCTATTTGTAAGCACCCCATCTCCTTACATTAGGGACATGGACTGATCGTTGGTGGACCCATGAACACCCCATCCATCAGCCCCTTGCATCCCAGCATTTCTTTCTTAGGAAAACACCATGTCAGAGAAAAAATTCAATTTTGACCCCAACCACTTGAGCGACCAAATGAAGGAGTCGGCCCAACAAATTTGGCTCGCTGGACTGGGTGCCTTTGCTAAAAATCAGCAAGAAGGCAAAAAGGTCTTTGACAAGTTGGTCGAGGACGGCATGAACCTGCAAAAGAAGACGCAATCCACACTGAACACCAAAGTGCACGAAGCCACGGAAAAGATATCAGAAATGGCGTCCAGTCTTTCGAAGCAAGCCCCCAACAGTTGGGCGCCTCTTGAAGACATCTTTCAAAACCGTGTGGCCAAAGCCAATGAAAAACTGGGCATCCCAAGCCAAGAGGCTTTTGAAACCTTGTTGGCAAGAGTGGCTCAATTGGAGAAACACCTCTCCACCACTGTCAGCACCCCAGCAAAAAAAACGGCGCCCAAAGTCGCCAAAACCACACGCCCCAAAGCTTAAAGAGGCTGACCCACTTGGTAAAATCAATCAACACTGAATCAACTTGAATCGACCCACGCCACATTGCACGGCCACATCGATTCAAGTTCTTTGGGTTGCGACGGCCATCACCCCCCAACGGTCATGGAGCGCCAGCCCAAAAATCCTGCAACACCGTCTTACTTAAAAATTCACGAATATTTGATCAAATTCCGCCTATATGGCATATATAATAAGTCATTAAATTCATTTTCAACAAATTACTGTCGATTTAGACAATGGGGCGCATATGTTAAAGTCCTTTGCTGTTCGAAATTTTCAGGCTTTTCACGAACAAGTACAACTCTCTTTGGCGCTAAACAACCACGCACCAGAGGACAACCGTTCATTTAAATCGCCCGGCGGATCAAAACTGACCAAGGCCCTTGCGGTCATAGGCCCCAACGCAAGCGGCAAGACGACACTCATCAAATCCCTTGCGTTCTTGGACTGGTTTATTCGACAATCTTTTCAATCGAAGATTGATGCGCCAATTCCATTGGCCGCACACTTTGGCGCAGCCCATGAAACCACAGAGTTTCAAATTGACTTTGAAATGGACGGCAAGGATTGGCGTTATCGCCTTGTAGCAAGTGAGGCGCGCGTTTATTCTGAGTCTCTTTACTGCAAAGTCACCAGAGCTTATTCGTATGTATTTGCCAGAGACTGGAATCCAACGAACTCTAGCTACGATATCAAGCAACATCAATTTGGGTTTTCTCAGAAAGAGGCCGAGCGTGTACGAGAAAATGCCTCTTTGCTGTCCACTGCCGCTCAATATCAAGTCCCTCTGGCCGTAAAGATTTGCTCAATGCACACCTTTACCAATATGAATGTTTTAGGCAGACACCATATCGATGACATGCAACTATTTGGCGCATCAGCCCTTTATGCTGAAAACGAACATTTGCGCTCCGCGATGTCAAGATTGCTCAAAGGATGGGACTTGGGTCTGAGCGATATTCGCATAGAGCAACAAACCATCACGCGCGAGAATGGTGACAAAGAAGACATCTATATTCCCTTTGGCATACACACCGTAAACGGTACTGAGCATTCCATCATGCTCAAACAAGAGTCAAGTGGAACTCAAGCAGCGTTCCTCCTGCTTTTTAGACTCCTGCCCTCACTAGCAAGCGGCGGCTTAGCTGTCATCGATGAGCTTGAAGCTGATTTGCACCCACACATGCTTGTACCCATTTTGGATTTATTCTTCTCTCCAGAAACCAATCCACACAATTCACAAATTATTTTTACCTGTCATTCAATTGAAGTTTTGAGCCTGCTGCACAAAGCCCAAGTTGTTCTCGTTGAAAAAAACAACAACTGCCAGAGTCATGCATGGCGCCTCGATGACGTCAAAGGTATTCGTGCAGATGATAATTTGTATGCAAAATATATGGGCGGCTCCTACGGCGCCATCCCACAACTGTAAAGGCGTGGATGATGTCCAGAACAACCAGACCACAAATTGCTCAGCGAAGAACCTTGCTGGCGGTTGGTGAAGGCAAGTCTGACGCCGCATTTCTTAAACACTTAAGAAAACTTTACTGTTCCAGCGGACTGGGTTTAACAGTCACCGTGCGCCAAGCCAATGGCAAGGGTCCAGGCAATGTGATCGCCACTGCCATTGGCGCACTGCGAATTTCATATTACGATAAAAAACTTTGTTTGCTCGACACTGATCTTTTATGGACGCCAAAAAACCAACGCGACGCGAAACACAACAAGATCGAACTCATTGGATCCACCCCTTGCCTTGAAGGGATGCTGCTGCAGATACTTGGAAGAACCGTTCCACCATCGAATCATGAATGCAAAGGACAGATCAAAGCGATCTTAAAGAAAGACCTGCTCTATCCAGAAGACTACGAGTCAACCTTTTACTTTGAACTTTTGGAAAACGTTCGACCACAGGTTCCTGTGTTGAATCAACTTTTGCGTTTGTACCAGGGCCACGATTGACTTGATCTGAGCACTACGCGTGGCCCAACTCATCCATTGCCGTCCATTGAAACACCATTCAATGGGCCAGTCTCTTTGCCCTAAAGGGGCAAACCCTAGGTGTTGACTGACACTTGCCACCGCAAAATGTCTTTTTGGATTCAACACCTCTGAGCATTTATTTGGATGGCAAAATGCAGATGGGTTGAACGCCCGTTTAAATGTCCGATGTTGTGCAACTTTTTGAAGTGACGTCTCCTTGATTCATGGTTAAAAAAGCGCCTCGAAGAACAGCACAAAGAATCCTTGAAACGACCCTTGGG
>CANBTT010000080.1 GCA_947372465.1 Burkholderiales bacterium
AAGACTTCACTTTAAAAAGATCTTCTAAGCTATTAATAACCTTTGGCTTTATAGCCTTGCAAGGCACTTAGAAGGCATTGATGCCGTGATCTTGAATGTCCAAGGTTTTGTTGCCCGCTTTTAAATTGGGCGCATACAGTTGAAGTTGCGCGCCTCTGGGCGGTGGGGCTGAAAGAGCAGGATTGGGCACGGGGGGCTCTTTTTTGGTGGAACTAGAAGCACCCATCAACATGGCGGTGATTTGTGAGCTTGCTTTTTCCGAATAGGTTTTGGAAAAAGTGTATGCGCCGGGCGGCGTGGGCTTTTGAATGTTTTGGCGTTCTTTTAAAATCGTGACCGTCGAGGGTAAATTTTGTGGCTGAGGCAAACCTTGCACACTCTTGCTGACAATACCACTCTGACCGAGCACGCCTGCTTGCAAACTCTTGATTTGTGCGCTGCCCGTCAAGGCTTGGTTGGGACTGCCCGTGCGAGCTGAGACTTGCTCCCTGATTTGACCAACATCTTGTGCGTTTTGCGCAAAACGTTCAATGCGACTTTGAGAGCTCGCACCGAGCTCTTTGGCGTTTACCGATTGTTTGTCGTTCGCGCTCAGGGGCCCTCTGGGGCTGCTGCTTGGGCCTCTTTGAATGGGTGCGTTGGACGAGATGTTCATGGATATAAAGCAATAAAATCGATCAGAACGGTTTTATCAAGATTGAACCGTTTGATGAAAGTCTATGTTACATGACTCATTAAAAAAAGGGGGGTGGTTTTCCTATTTTTTGATGGTTTTTTCATTAAAAGTGGTCCTTTTATTTGAAAAGTGCTTTCTTCTCGATGCTGGTGCTTTTGCCCATGAGGGAAAACATCAAAAATAGGGTTAAAATAATTTTTTTTCGAGGAAACTGAATTCATGGATACCATCAAAATCGACGACAAAGAATACAAATTTTCAGATTTGAGTGAAGACGCGCGTTCTCAACTTTTGTCTTTGCAAGCCACAGATGCGAAAATTTCTGAATTGCAGCGCGACATGGCCATTGCTCAAACAGCTCGCATGGCCTATGCCCGTGCCCTCAATGAATTGTTGCCACAGCCTTCAACAAGCCATTAAGACACGCATGTCTATCGATGCAAAAACGACCTTTGAAGGTCGTTTTTTTTTGGCTCTGATCACTTGTCTTTGTTCAGTCAACCCGTGCACCGCTGATTGAGACAAGATGTTGATACTTCTCTCGATCAGCGCTCATCATCGCCTCAAATTGTTCCGGGGTTGACGCGTGGGGCTGGGCCATGACACTTGCAAACTTGTCCTTCATTTCTTGAGACTTTAAAAGATTGACAAAGACTTGGTTGAGTTGATTCACCCATTCTGAACGAACCCCTTGGGGTGCCACCAAGCCCCACCACGTTTCGATCTCAAAGCCTGGCAAGGTCTCTGCAATCGTGGGCACCATGGGTAGCAATGGGCTCCTGTGGGCAGAGCTCACAGCCAAGGCTCTTAATTTTCCAGTTTTGATGCCCATCGCAGCACTGGATAGATTGTCAATGTTGAAATCAACCTGACCTGACAGCAAAGCCAATTGCGCTGGGCTGGCCCCATTGAAGGGGATGTGCGTGATATCAAGATGGGCCATGGACTTCAGCAGTTCCGCAGCCAAGTGACCGGCACTCCCATTGCCACCAGACGCATAATTCAGCGCTCCAGGATGTTTTTTTGCATAAGCGATCAGATCGCTGAGGGTGTTTAGCTTCAGTCTGAAGCTGTTTTGCATGCTCAAGACCAAAACATTCGGAACTTTCAGCATGAGGGTGATGGCTTGAAAGTCGCTCTGAGGCTTGTAGGGCAATTTAGAAAAGAGCCACGGATTCAAGGCATGAGACGCTGTTGTTGCTATGCCTATTGTGTAGCCGTCTGGCGGCGCTTTGGCGAGGGCTTCCATGCCAATGTTGCCACCTGCACCTGCACGGTTCTCAACGATGATGGAAAGTGCCAAGGGGCCTTGTGCTTCTTGCATGAGCCAGCGGGTGGTCAGATCAACGGGGCCACCCGCAGAGAAGGGCACAATCACCCGCAAGGTCCTCTGAGCTTGGGCTGAAGAGGCCAGGGCACAGAAAAGCATGATGAATGCCGCTAAATGGGGCTTGAATTCGGCCAACATGACAGTGTTGTCTTCCTAGACGTTAGAGTCCAACGATATCCGACCCATGATGTGCAAAGTATAAAAGACAAGCACCTTGTTTCATCCCATTCTTTTGTCCGCCATCCCGATTCCATTCGATCAAATCTCTTGATGTTACGGTGGTGAAGAACGGGTTAAATTGTTACCTTTTTAATTACATTGATTGTTTGGTTTTGTACAGCGAATGGAGAGCAGATGCTGCCATTAGGGGCCACCAGGGGCTTGCCTATCGCTTAGAATGGAGGGCTTGACTTAGAGTCATCTTCACAACGTCATAAAAAAGAGATATCAAAATGGCATCAGACAAATCAAAAATCATCTACACACTCACAGATGAGGCCCCATTGCTTGCGACGGCCTCTTTTTTGCCAATCATTCGCAGTTTTGCAGCGCCCACAGGCATCAACGTGGCCGAAAGCGACATCTCCGTTGCTGCGCGTATCCTGGGTGAGTTTCCTGAGTTTTTAACAGCTGAGCAAAAGTTGCCTGACAATTTGGCTGAACTGGGTCGTTTGACACTTTTGCTTGACACCAACATCATCAAGTTGCCCAATATCAGCGCATCTGTTCCTCAATTGACAGCTTGTATTGCCGAGTTGCAAAGCAAAGGCTACAAATTGCCCAATTTCCCAGAGGATCCCAAAACGCCCGAAGACAAGTCCATCAGAGACCGCTATTCAAAGTGCTTGGGCTCTGCCGTCAACCCCGTGTTGAGAGAAGGCAACTCTGACCGCCGTGCACCTTTGGCCGTTAAGAACTTCGCGCGCAAAAATCCCCACTCCATGGGTGAGTGGAGCATGGCTTCACGCACACACGTGGCCCACATGAAGCATGGTGACTTTTACCACGGCGAGAAGTCCATGACGCTTGATAAAGCGCGTGATGTCAAGATGGAATTGGTCACGAAAAGCGGAAAAGCCTTGGTCTTGAAACCAAAACTTTCCTTGCTCGCTGGTGAGATCATTGACAGCATGTTCATGAGCAAGAAAGCGCTCTACGCCTTCTTTGAAGAACAAATGGAAGATGCTCGCAAGACGGGCTTGATTTTCTCCTTGCATTTAAAAGCCACAATGATGAAGGTCTCCCACCCCATCGTTTTTGGTCATGCCGTTAAAGTCTATTACAAGGACGCCTTTGCCAAGCACGCAAAACTCTTTGACGAGTTGGGTGTGAATGTGAACAACGGCATGGTCAACTTGTACGATAAATTGCAGACTTTGCCTCAGGCCAAGCGCGATGAAGTCATGGCTGATTTGAAAGCCTGTGAGGCCAAGCGTCCCGCCTTGGCCATGGTGGACTCCTCAAAAGGCATCACCAACTTGCATGCACCCAACGATGTCATTGTGGATGCTTCAATGCCTGCCATGATTCGAATTGGCGGCAAGATGTGGGATGCAGAAGGCAAGCCACAAGACTCAAAGGCAGTGATTCCTGAAAGCACCTTTGCGCGTATTTACCAAGAGACCATTAACTTTTGTAAAACAAATGGCAAGTTTGATCCCACCACCATGGGTACGGTCCCCAACGTGGGCTTGATGGCTCAACAAGCCGAGGAGTATGGCTCTCACGACAAGACCTTTGAAGCTGCAGAAGACGGGGAAGCCAGGATTGTTGACTTGGCAAGCGGTGAAGTCTTGCTGAGCCAAAACGTGGAAGAGGGCGACATTTGGAGAATGTGCCAAGTCAAAGATGCACCTATTCGCGATTGGGTCAAATTGGCGGTCACACGTGCTAGAAACTCTGGCATGACGGCTGTGTTTTGGCTTGACCCCTACCGTCCCCATGAGGCTGAGTTGATCAAAAAAGTCAACGTCTACCTCAAAGATCACGACACCAAGGGACTCGATATCCATATCATGTCGCAAGTGCGTGCGATTCGCTTCTCTTTGGAGAGAGCCATTCGCGGCATCGACACGATCTCTGTCACAGGCAATATTTTGCGCGA
>CANBTT010000081.1 GCA_947372465.1 Burkholderiales bacterium
ATCAAAAGCGCTCGTTCCAAAGACTCCAAGGCCTCTTTGGGCTGATGGGCCAACAAGTGCATTTCCCCAAGCAATGCGTAATAGGGCGCACTCTTTAAGCACATGGGCTCCGAGGACCTCAAGGCCTTGATCCAGGCGGACTGCTCTGAAGGAGAGGCCCGCCTAAAGCTGTCTTCACTTGGCCGCGGGCCCAAGAGCTCAGCACCTTGACACGCGTAGGCCCAAGGCCCTTTGATCACATCCACGGGGCCTGACTCTTTGAAGGATTGACTCCCTCTTTCCTGTGCATCGGCACGGATGCAGCAGACCAGGCCTAAAAACCCTAAAGCAACAATCAACCACAGACGAAAGGCGTCCGAAGATCGATGGCGTTCACTAATGAGCGTAGGAGTCAAGGGTGAAGGTGTGAAGATTGAGGTTTAAGCGGTTCAGCGCCACATGGAGCAATTGCCAGGTTGAGGAGACCTCTGTCCGCCGAGAGCGCAAAAGCTCTCTGTGCACACCGGCCCGCCATCAATGCGCGTTGATCAAGCCCTTAAGCAACGCGTTGCTCCGCATTATCCACCAAATGCAAGCGAATACCCTCCACATCCACACCGCAAGCATAGATGACTCGAGATTCGGTCAAACCGGACAGTAAAAAGTCCCCAAGCCTGATGACTTTGCGACTTGCGGGATCGACTTGAGATGGAACTCGCTCGTTGAGCAAAGCGACCAAGGCTGGCCCCATCAAAGCGGGATAGGCCAAATCGGCGCACATGCCTCTGAGCGCATGAGCCACGAGCACAGGTTCCCCGAGCACGGCGTTGACACGTCTTTGGCTGGGACCCATGGAGCCCACCAAAGCCTGACCCTGCTCCAAGCCCATTTCCAGCTCCAACTCGCGTCCAAGACGGATGGCGTCAGAGATAAAAGTGGTGGGCACCAACCCCTCCAAAGAAGCATCGGTACTTGGTTTTGAAGAGGGCGCCAGTCTCAAGACCTCGGTCTGCGTGTGCGCCCAGGCACACAGCCAGTTCTGTGACTGCGTCCACAAAGTTTGTGGCAACTGTGCAATGCGCGCCAAGACCTCCTCATTGGGCATTTCACGCCAAACGGCCATGAGCTCTGCGCCTTGGATGTGCTCCAATTCACCCCCAACGGCGCGCACCTCTTTGTTCATCAATGACAAAAATTGATGCAGCAATTTGGCCGAAAGCTCTGGTGACTGGGAGGCGCAAAAACGCTCAAAATTTCTTAAATTTGCAGACAACACAATCACACTCGACTGTCTTGCAAGCACCTCCTCGCTCTCTGCGCCCAAGGCCACCTCTTGCGCAACAGACTCGCTCATATAGCGAGACATGTTGTCAAACAATCGCGTTCTTTGCCAGCGCAATTGAGCCAAATGCTCAGCACTCAAAACCAAGGCCGACAGGCCCACGACTGAAGCACTCCATGACCACTGAATCCAGTAATTGAACTCCAAGAGCGCAAACGCATGCAAAGCATAAAGACCCGCCACCAATCCAAGGCCGGCAAAAGGCAAGACCACGACCATCCACTCTCTCTTGTGCCAATCGTCACTTTGCGCCTCAAGAGGAGAGGACATGCCCGCCAACACCATCATCAAAAGCAAACAAGCGGCCAAAACCAAAGCTTGGATCCCCGATGAGCCCAAGGGCGTGAAAGGTGTTGCCTCGTCCAAGGCCGCAGAAATCAATTGCGCATGCACTTCCAAACCACCTTCGGCACCCCCATGCGGGGTTGGGATGGCATCTCCTGCACCAAATGCGGTCGATCCCACCAAAGCCCAAACACCCCCCAACAAGTCCTTGGGCACTTTGTGCTCAATGACATCAACGGCCGACAAAGAAATGAAGTCCGAACGGGCCAAGCGATAAGACACGCGTATTTGTCCTTGCTCGTCCAAAGGAAGTGCAAACTCAGGCATGGCCTTGAACTTCAAGGTCCAAGGCGCCTCGCCCACAGCTCGCCCCTTGACCCAATAGGGTCCTGATGGAGTACTTTTGCTGGGATCTTGCCCAACCTGGCCCAATTGCATCAAAGAGGCCACCGACAAAGAGGGGAAACTTTGGCCCTCAAAGCACACCCAAGCGGGGACTTTTCTGACCGCACCGTCCCGGTCAATCACAGGCGTCAAATGGCCAATCGACTGAAACGATGTGGCAATGCCCGCAGCATTGCCAATGAAGCCATAGGCATTTTGCGTGGACGCGGCGCACGGTGCGGAGGCCTCTGCGCCAGCCAAAACCCCAGCACGAACATGGACCGCGGGATCAATTGAAAATATTTGACCCCCAATGGAGGGCCCACCCGCCTTGAGCGAGGCTTGGAGCACACCGTCTCCATCCTTGGCGTCAGGCATGACCACATCAAAGAGTTTCACGCCCACGCCGTAGTCGTTCAAAGAATCAACCAATTTGGACATGGTTTGCCTGGACCAAGGCCAAGCACCCAAGGCTTGAACGCTTTTTTCATCAATGTCAACAATCACGATGCGTCGCTCAGGTTGGGCCGCATGCGGCAAATTCCAAGTCAAGGCATCGCTCTTTTCATCAAAGCCCTGGAAAGTTTGCGGCGTCAACACACGAAGACCTATCAGCGCAAGCGTTGCCAAGAGGACGCCCAACATCTTGTAGCCCCAAGGGTGAAGCGTTGCCCAAGACATCAAGGCGCCAAGACCGCGGTCTTGGGCCCGAGAAGAAGCGTTCAATTCAGCTTGAGACTTTAAGTCACGCATGTCTTAACGCCCCCAAAGGGTGGCACCCCTGAATTGTCCCGTTGCACTGGGCAAGGTGAAGATGTAACCCGCTTGTTTGGTGTCCAAAGAAACCGCGCCAGCAACAGAGGGTGCAGAAGTGCTTGGCAAAGCAGCGGGAGGGGTCGAGAGGAAAATGCCCGTGTTTAAGTTGATTTTGCCTGAGGACTGCAAGGTTTGTGAGACCAGTGGCGAGCTGCTTGAAGGGGGGGGTCCTGTCGATGCTGTCGATGGCACGGCGCTCAAACTGAGGTTGGTGGTGAAGCTTTGATTGGAAAAGTTGACCCCCAACTGACCCGCATTCACATTGGCAGCGGAGACATTGTTGCCAGCATCCAGGAAATACGCATTGCTGTTCAAGAGACTGAAATTCACCGAGCCTTGTTGAACCGACAACAAATTGGGCACATTGGACTCGTTCCTAAATAGAAAATAATAACCATCTCCAACGGTCACCGAGCGACCTTGGAGCGCATTGATGAACGGGACCGTTAAGTTGTCTTGCACATTTTGAGAGCCCCAACGCCCCCAAGCCAAAGAGTCTTGCGAAGAGGCATTGACCAAGATTTCCCCAAGACCCGCGTAGGCCTTGGCGTCCATTCGGTTTTGCTGAACGTGGGTGTTGGCATTTTCTTGGGCAACCGTTGCCCCGACAGCCCCACCTGCTGCCGCCCCCAAGGGAGAGACCAAATTGAGCAACTCACTGCCCTTCAATTGACCCGTGGGCAACAATTGAGGCGAGGGCATGCTCATGCTGTAAGTGATGGCCATGCCTTTGGTGGCCGCATTGAGCTCTTTGGAGAGCCGGGTCGAACAAGGACCCAACGCATCCATGCGACACTGAGCGTCAAAGGGCGCCAAGACGATGGCCCCCTGATTGACAATGGCATTGACTCTGGACTTGTTGGCTTCCACCACGAAGTCTGTGCCCTTCACACCAATCGCAGCCAGCGGTGTGTTGAGCCTGAACTTGTCTTTGGCCGCCTCTGCGGCCTGACCAGAAATGGCCCGCACCACCCCTTGCTCGAGCTCAAACTTCACAGAAGAGGCGGCAGGGTTTTGAGCATCAAAGTGGTACTCATAGATTTTCAAACTTGAAGA
>CANBTT010000082.1 GCA_947372465.1 Burkholderiales bacterium
TGACTGACGCTCTCGAGTCCAGCTCTGACCACTTCCGCCGTGTACGCGGCAGAGAAAAGCGTGATGCCGACCAAGACTCTGATCAAGACATCGGGAGACTTTAAGCTTGGCAGGAGCAAGGGGAACATGAAGCTGGCCATGAAAAGCACCGAAATCAAAGGCACCCCCCGAACCAATTCTATGTAGATCACGGCCACACTTTTGATCAAGGGCATCTCACTGGTTCTGGCAAGGGCCAGCAAAATACCCAAGGGCGTTGCGAGTGCAATTGAGACAATCGATAAAAGAAGTGTCAAGGGCAGTCCGCCCCAAAGTTCGCTTTCAACGGCTGTAAGGCCCAGCCCAACATCAATGCCAAAGAAACGACCCGACATCAACACCTCAAAACAAAATGCGCAGCCCAACCAGAAAACATAGAGCCAAGTGCGTTGATTGGTGTGCCACATTTGTCGCATTGAACTGAGCCAAAGGGTCAGAAGGACCAAAGCCACGGCAAGCATGGGCCGCCACTGCTCTTCAAATGGGAAACGACCCCAAAGGATCAAATTGTATTTCTCCGCAATCATCCCCCAGCATGCGCCCATTGGTCTGGCCAATTGACAGGCGGCTTCGTCAGGCTTGAAGACGGCATTGAGAACCGCCCAGTCCAGGGTGCTCGCTGAGAAAAAGAGTAGGAACACAAACAAAATCAAGGACACGGCACTCTGAGCAGGGTGCCTGATCAAACCTTGCCTGAGCTTGTGCATAGCAAAGTGCCAACGCTTTGCCTGATGCATAGGTGCTTGAGCTGCAATCAATGAGTTGTTCACAGCATGATGAGCACTTTGAATGGGGCGATCAGCCATGATGTCCATTCGTGTGTGAAGAGCTGATGTTTGAGCTGCGAGCATTTTCTTGGTCCATCTCAATCGCTCTTGTTGACGCGTCTTTGAACTTGTTCATGCGCCATGCCACCAAAAGTGATAAGGTCAAATACACAGCCATCAAAATGGAGATGCACTCCAGTGCTCTGCCTGTTTGGTTCAGTGCAGTGTTGGCAACACTGACCAGATCTGGGTAGCCAATGGCCACGGCCAAGGAAGAGTTCTTAATCAAATTCAAGTATTGATTGGTCAGTGGCGGGCGAATGATCTGTGCGGCTTGAGGGAGGATCACAAATCGACTGACTTGAAACCCACTCAAACCAATGCTTTTTGCGGCTTCAAATTGCCCCGTTGGAATGGACTCAATGCCCGCACGAACCACTTCAGCGATGAAAGCGCTGGTGTAAAGACTGAGTGCAAAAGACAAGGCCATGAACTCAGGGCTTAAATTGACATCGCTGTGAATTCCGAGCGCATCTCGCGTGGGAAATGTCCAAAAAAGATGAAATATGGGGGGGGCGCTTGCATTGAAATCCCAGCTGAGTTGGGGCAGAGCCAAACCCTCCTGGCTGAGATAGACCGAATCAAACCAAGCGTAGGGAGTGTCGGAGGATGGCAAGTACTCAATCAACAAGACATACCACATGAGCAATTGCAAGAGCAGTGGCAAGTTCCTGATGCACTCCACATAGAGTCTTGAGCACCAACGAATCAGTGTGACCTTGGATGTGCGCCCTAAGCCTATGATCAGTCCCAGGCCACTTGAAAAAGCCAAGCCCACGATCGCGACCTTGAGGGTGTTGAACAGACCAACCAAAAAAGCTCGCCAATAAGGATCTGAGGAGTCATAGTCAATTAAAAAATGCTCACCAATGTCAAATCCTGCGTTGTCAATCAGGAAGTCATAGCCTGATTGAATGCCTCGAGTTTTGAGGTTGGACCATGTGTTGTGAGAGAGCCATCCTATGAGCAAGAGCAAAGAGATGACAAGACAGGCTTGAATCACCCTTTGACGGCTGCGTTTGTGATGCCAAAGTGCTGAAAGAGTCAAAATAGGTGTGCTCGGTAGATTTCAAGCGCTGTACGTTTCGCGCTTTTTAGCGGATGGGCATGGCGTATTGCAGGCCACCTTGCGACCACAAGGCATTGAGCCCGCGCTTCAAGTTCAGAGGTGTTTTTTCGCCAACATTGCGATCATAAATTTCGGCGTAGTTCCCAACTTGGCTCACGGCTCTTGCAAGCCATTCGCGGTCAAGGCCCAAGAGTTTCCCCATGTCCTCCGATTTGCCAATCAATCGCATGACAACAGGGTCGGTCGATTGAGATTTTAAGGCATCGATGTTTTTTGAGTTGATTTGGTACTCTTCGGCCTCAAGGAGCCCATAAATGACCCATTTGCTGATGGCCAACCATTCGTCATCGCCTCTTCTCACCATGGGCCCCAAGGGCTCTTTGGAAATGAGATCAGGCAGGATCAAATGGTCTTTGGGGTCTTTTGCTTCCTTTGAGCGAATGGAGGCCAGCCCTGAAGCATCGGTGGTGTAGGCTTTGCATCGGCCAAGAAAGTAAGCTGAATTTGCAGCCTCTAACTTTTCAAAAACGATGGGTTTGATGTCTAATTTGTTGGCCTTAGAGAAGTCGGTGAGGTTTTTTTCAGTTGTCGTGCCTGATTGCACACAAACACTGGCCCCTTTGAGCTGCTTTGCACTTTTAATATTGGATTTCACGGAGACCATGAATCCTTGGCCGTCAAAGAAGGTGACCGCGGTTTGGTGCAAGCCCAATGAGGCGTCTCTGGTGAGAGAAAACGTGCTGTTTCTGGAAAGGATGTCAATTTCGCCTGACTGCAATGCTGTGAAGCGTTGTGGTGCAGATAGAGGGATGAATTTAACTTTTTCTGAGCTTCCCAAGACAGCGCTTGCAATAGCTTTACAGATATCAACATCCAAGCCCATCCATTTGCCCTGGCTGTCTGCCGCTCCAAAACCAGCAAGACCCGTGTTCACACCGCAAACAACTTGGTCGCGTTGTTTGATCGCATCCAAGGTTTTTCCTGCATAAGCCCCATGGTTCGAGCTTAAAAAAAGAGCCAAATAGACCCAAAAAATTTGCGTGAAAAACCTCTTTGGCGACTTCGGCACTTTGCAAAGCTGAGCTTGGGGGGGGGAGAAAAAAACATTCATTGCGAGTAGGCCATGGTGGGCTTAAAAAAACATATCTTACTGGAAGATTCACTTTGCTCAGTCATTATCCGGGTGATTGGGGTAGGTCAAACAATAGCTCAAAAAGTATTTAAGAGGGGGGTCTCTGGATGAGGGATGAGGTGGGAAATTGACCAAAACAAGAGAACTTTTGAGCAATAAAATTCGTTTTTAGGGGGTAATGGCTCAGATACAGGTTACAATAGCGGAATCGGGGCGTAGCGCAGCCTGGTAGCGCATCTGGTTTGGGACCAGAGGGTCGAAGGTTCGAATCCTTTCGCCCCGACCATAGTTGAAAAAAGGGCTCCCTAGGGAGCCCTTTTGTTGAAAGCCTTACAGCCTACCAAGTCTTGGCTGTTTCACAGGCTTAATTTCTTACCTGTCCGTAGCTCAGTTGGATAGAGCAACAGCCTTCTAAGCTGTGGGTCGGGGGTTCGATCCCCTCCGGGCAGACCAATATCCATGCGCCTCTCAGGCGCTTTTTAGTTTTTGGCTCTACCCAATTAACGGGGGATGAGCATTTATCAAACACGGTTGAATACTCCATTCCAACCACAGTGTGCCAAGACGCGCAGTCTGTAATTCTCGAAATTTCTAAATCCATACGCTCGTC
>CANBTT010000083.1 GCA_947372465.1 Burkholderiales bacterium
TCTGAAAAGTTTTATGAAAAATGCGCACCCACCCCCTTGAAACATCAAAAGGACTGTGCATAATGAACTCAGTTGTAAAAATTGAGAGTTGATTATGCTTGACAGAGATGGCTTTAGGCCAAATGTGGGCATCATCTTAGTGAATCAAAAAAATCAGGTTTTTTGGGGTAAACGCCTTCGTTCTCACAGTTGGCAATTCCCCCAAGGCGGCATCGACCGGGGTGAAAATCCCGAGCAGGCGATGTTTCGTGAGTTGCATGAAGAGGTGGGTCTTCAGCCCGATCACGTGCGCATCCTCGCCAGAACCCGAGATTGGTTGCGCTATGAGGTGCCAGATCGATATATTAGACGAGATGCGCGTGGTCATTACAAAGGACAGAAACAAATTTGGTTTTTGCTGCAACTCGTGGCCCAAGACTGGCATCTGAACTTGCGAGCGACCGATCATCCCGAGTTCGATGCTTGGCGCTGGAATGACTACTGGGTGCCATTGGATGTGGTCGTGGAGTTCAAGCGCGGCGTGTACGAGTTGGCTTTGACGGAGTTGGCCAATTTTTTGCCTCGTGTTGAATTTAAAAATCGGCTCATTCGGCCCAAATTGACACGCCACTCCTTGGACATGTCCAGCTTTCAAGCCAGCGACAGGCCTGACTCCCCTGAAGGTATGGAGTTGGTGGCCTCAAAACAAGTCCTTCGCGTGCCCTACACGACTGCTCAAAACATGGAGTTGCCTCCTGACAGCAGCTTGGAGTTGTGAACCCCGCCCAGGTGCTGGCGCTAAAAAACCATTGTCTTGGACGCGTCTCACCTCAGCCTCTCACCAGCACCATATTGTCGCGGTGAACCATTTCTGGCTCCCCCGTATAGCCAAGCAAGCGCTCAAATTCACTGGAGGGCTTTTTACACAAGAGCCTGGCCTCGGCCGCAGCGTAATTGGCCAGACCGCGCGCGAGCTCTTGGCCCTGGGGGTCTTTGATCATCACGACGTCCCCGCGAGAGAAGTCCCCATCCACGCCTAGCACACCGATGGGCAGAAGGCTGCTACCAGTGTCTCTCAGTCGCTTGCACGCGCCTTCATCGATGGTGAGCGACCCCTTCAATTGCAAATGGTCGGCCATCCATTGTTTTTTTGCTTGCTGTTTCAAGGTGCTGGCCCACAGCAAAGTGCCCAACGATTGACCACTGGCCAGTCGAAGCAAGGCATCGGGCTCGCGACCCCAAGCGATCACGGTGGAGGCGCCAGAGCCCGCAGCCCGCTGCGCAGCCAAGACCTTGGTGATCATGCCTCCCTTTCCAATGCTCGAACCCGCCCCTCCCGCCATCGTCTCCAAACTGGGGTCCAGGGCTTTTGCCACTTCAATGAACTGGGCTTGAGGGTTGGATCTCGGATCGGACTCAAAGAGCCCCTTTTGATCCGTCAAAATCACCAATGCATCGGCTTCAACCAAATTGGCGACCAAGGCCGCCAAGGTGTCGTTGTCGCCGAATTTGATCTCATCGGTGACCACGGTGTCGTTTTCGTTGATGACGGGCAAAACACCCATTTTTAACAAGGTCAGGAGCGTTGACTTGGCGTTCAAATAGCGCTCTCGATCGGCCAAGTCCGCATGGGTGAGCAAGACCTGAGCACTGCCCAATCCGTTTTCTCTGAGTTTTGTCTCGTAGATGTGCGCCAGGCCCATTTGTCCCACAGCGGCGGCGGCTTGCAGCTCATGGATGGCTTTGGGCCTTGCATGCCAGCCCAAGCGCTTCATGCCTTCAGCGATTGCGCCAGAGGAGACCATGATCAACTCTCTGGGGGGTGAATGTTCATCCCCTTTGATGAGCATCGCCATTTGACGGCACCACTCTCCAATGGCTTGCTCATCAAGGCCACGCCCTTCATTGGTGACCAAACTGGATCCGACTTTGATCACCCATCTGCGAGCATCTTTGAGCGCCGTGCGCGCTTTGAGAAGGGACGCTTCATCACCAAGCAAGTTGATCTTGTTCAACTCAGGGACCAAAGGACGGCTCTGTTGGCTTGTCATAAAGATGAGGAGAGGAAAGAAGAAAAAAAGGGGGGGTTGTCTTTGAGTGTGGACCTAAAATTGTGCGCTCACACTACTCGTCCAAAGCGTTGACTTTGGGCAACTCAATAAAACGCGGATCGACATAGACCGGTTCTTGCTCTGCTGTTTGCTGCGCTTGGATGTGCTTGAAGATCTCTTGCACCAAACTCTCACAGCCTTCGCGACTCAAAGCAGAAACTTCAAAAACAGGTCCTTTGAACTTGAAGGATTTTAAGAAGGCCTTGATCCGAGCGGCGCGCTCATCAGAGGGCACCATGTCCATCTTGTTGAGCACCAACCACCTCGGTTTGGTGAACAAGGCGGGGTCGTACTTTTTGAGCTCAGCCACGATGGCTTTGGCTTGAACAGCCGGATCCACCGCATCATCAAAGGGTGCCATGTCGACCAAATGAAGGAGCAGTCGTGTGCGCTGCAAATGGCGCAAAAATTGATGGCCCAAACCGGCACCATCCGACGCGCCCTCGATCAGACCGGGCACATCGGCCACGACAAAACTTTGGCTGGGCCCTACTCTTACAACGCCCAAATTGGGATGCAAGGTGGTGAAGGGATAGTCAGCAATTTTGGGCTTTGCGTTGGAGATGGCGGTGATCAGCGTTGATTTGCCTGCATTGGGCATCCCCAAGAGTCCAACGTCGGCCAATACTTTGAGCTCCAACTTCAACTGTTTTTTGTCACCCGGCTCGCCCGGTGTTTTCTGCCTTGGCGCGCGGTTGATGGAGCTTTTAAAGCGCATATTGCCATAGCCGCCTTCGCCGCCTTTGCACACCAAGACCACCTCTCCAGGCACCAGCAACTCGTGGAGCACTTCGCCTGTTTCGGCATCGCTGATGATGGTGCCCACGGGCATTTTGAGGGTGATGTCTTCGCCTGCGGCGCCGAACATGTCCGAGCCCATGCCGTGTTGGCCTTTTTTGGCCTCGTGGCGTCTTGCAAAACGGAAATCCACCAAGGTGTTCAAGGCCACATCGGCCATGGCATAGACGTTTCCTCCACGCCCACCGTCGCCTCCATTGGGGCCACCAAACTCTTTGTACTTCTCGTGTCTAAACGACACGCAACCATTGCCCCCGTCGCCAGCGCAAACGTCTATCAGGGCTTCATCAACGAATTTCATGGCTGTCTTTTTAAAAAATGAAAAAAATCGGGGCGGAACCGTGCATGCAATGATAGTGCAATTTATACAAACCCAAGGCAACTGGCAAGGGTTTGCATTTAACGGTGTGCCTAAACAATTAAGCCCCGACAAGTCGGGGCTTAAGGCAAGAGCAAACTTGGGAAATCAACGCTGCATCAAGCAGGTGTGATATTGACCAATTGTTTGTTCAAAGCACCTTTGGTTGAGAAGGAGACTTGACCGTCTACCAAAGCAAACAAAGTATGGTCCTTGCCGATGCCGACATTCACGCCAGGATGGAACTTGGTCCCACGTTGACGAACAATGATAGAGCCCGCATTGATTTTTTCACCACCGAACGCCTTCACACCCAACATCTTTGGCTTGGAATCACGTCCGTTTCGCGTTGAGCCGCCGCCTTTTTTCTGTGCCATTTCAACTGCTCC
>CANBTT010000084.1 GCA_947372465.1 Burkholderiales bacterium
GCTCCTGTGAGCGATTGCCCAACCACAATGGCCAGGCATTCTCTGGTGTGATTGTCCACCAAAGTTAAAGCTCTGAACTTTTTGCCATTAAATAACGCATCGGAAACAAAGTCCATGCTCCAAAGCTGATTGGGTCCACTCAAGACGGGCCTATCTAGTCGAGTCGCCGCTGACCGGTTTCTGCGCGGACGCTTGGCTCTGAGATTCAGACCCTCTTCCTTGTATAGCCTGTAGACTCGTTTGTGATTAACTTTCCATCCTTCACGTCTCATCAAAACAAAGATTCGCCAAAACCCAAAGCGAACACGAGCGCTAGCTATTTCATGCATGCGTGCCTTCAGAGGCGCGTCCAGAGGTTTGCCTTTGAGCTTTTTATACCAAGTCGAGCGACTTTGCATACAAACATGACAAGCTCTTTTAACGCTAACCCCATATTGACTCATAAGATGGCCAACGAGCGCTTTGCGCTGCGCTGGCCTTAGAGCTTTTTTTTGATAACATTCTGTAGCATGACCTTATCTAGGCTTTAGTCCGCCACCAATTGTTTGAGCTTGCGATTTTCTTCTTCTAGTTGACGAAAACGGCGCAGCTCAGAAACACCCATTCCTCCATATTTCTTCTTCCATGCGTAAAAAGTCGCCTGGGATATCCCGATCTTGCGGCAAACCTCATCAACTGACGTACCCGTATCGGCCTGATGAAGCGCAAAGGCAATCTGCTCCTCAGTGAATTTAGATTTCTTCATGGCAAAACTCCTTGGTGTGATAGTTTTGCCGAAATTCTCCAGTTTAGGGGTGTCTACTTTTTAGGGGGGAGATCACATAGCACTTAATCTTCGAAAAGTTCGGAGTGTGTGCCAGAACGTACGAAAACAACCAAGCTTGCATCGCATTGATAAATCAGCAGGAAATCTCCACCCACATGGCATTCTCTATGGTCGGCCCATTTGCCCTTGAGAGCATGATCGAGCCACTCAGGGGGTAAGGGGGCATTATTTGCGATCAACAGCAACATGCCCTCCTTGAGGCGGTGCATGTCGTATCGTCCCGAGCGAGAAAGTCTTTCCCAGTCCTTAGCAAAGGCCTTGGTGTAGTCGGAGCGGCGCGGCAGCGGTGACCGCTTAATGCTTGCGGGCTTTTTCGAGGTCATCAATCAGGTCTGTTGCAGCTGCAAAACGCACCTTGCCAGCTTTCATCTTGGCGCGAGATTCTTTCATCGCAGATTGCGTGGCCGCATTAGGCACCTTCAGCTCTAGTGGGAAGGCTTGATCATTGACGACTCTCTTGAGCAGTATGCGAACAGCATCTGACATGGATAGCCCCATGGCAGCCAACGCCTCATTGGCTTGCGCCTTGATTTCGTCATCCACTCTGATGTGGAGCATGGCAGATTGAGACATGGTTAGACCCCCTAAAGCATCTATTATGCATCTCAATTGAGATACGGTCAAGTCATCGTAAGCCGCAGCGTACTCGACCTCTTAAAGCCCGCATCGCTCCTTAGCGCCACCCCAAGTATCTTGGCGTACAAGCGGATCCTCATGGCCTGAAGGCGTGTTAATTCACGGTCTATGCGCGTTTCCTTGCCATGGACTGTTTTGGCTGCGGCGCAGATCTGGCGGCCTAACTCGGTCCGTGGACCAGTGGATCGCCCACCATGAAAATGACACTTGGTTTTGCACTTCATAGCAGGCCCGCCGCATTGGAGCTTTTCAAGTCGTGGATTACTCTGACTTTGACTCAAATCAACCGTATCAAAGTCAAGTGCAATAAGATGCGATCCATCTGACATAGTAGCGGGCAGAACAATTCCAATCCCACTTTGACCCCCCGCTTGCTCTAGTGAGTTGGCGAAAAATTTGACAGCAAAGATTGCTTCAATGTGCCGAATGCATCAACTTTGATGCGTTGCAAAAAGGGGGTTTTTGCATTTTGGGCCAAGAGGCGCTGTGCCACCCATTCAAGAGGAGGCTCAAAAGACCCCCCACATAGGATTTCAAAGTCTTTTAGATTAACGCAAGAAAAACCATAAATTTGCGCCAAGTACAAACATCAATATGACTAACCATCG
The DNA here is from genome assembly GCA_947372465.1 of Burkholderiales bacterium. Taxonomy (GTDB): domain Bacteria; phylum Pseudomonadota; class Gammaproteobacteria; order Burkholderiales; family Burkholderiaceae_C; genus Limnohabitans. The sequence continues at coordinate 2,071 of CANBTT010000084.1, forward strand.
ATTGAAGCTTCGCAAGCGTTTGACCTGACTGACCAAATCAACATGCTGCTTGACATGTTCACTCAATACGGCATCCAAGTTCTTCTGCTTCTCCTGCAATTCCTTGATCTCCGTCAGTGCTTCGGCTAGATAAATTTCAATTTCACGCTGGCTCAAAGGTTTGAGCGGAGGTGATGTGCCAGCTTCAGGATTTGAGCGTTGGCGATCAATTAGATCTCGTGCCTTGCCAAGTACTTTGGGAGCATGTTCTACAACAGTACCCCAAGGAATGGCTTTAATTGCTGATAACCAAGGTATAGGCATATTGATTTAGATAAAAAGAGAGGGACGGTCAAGGGTATGTTAGCACCCGATATGGATGAATACGCCTAAAATTTTATAAATAGACCCCACCGTACCCCCACCCCCCTAATTCTCAGTTGGCACCATCCGCCTCCCCTTGCACTGTATTTGACTCAAACGATAGGGGTTTTAATTTTCTGGGATTGGTTTCGGCTCATCCCCAAGCCATTCTCGCTTGTCATAGAAGGTGGAGACCGCTCCCGCCGCTTGCCCGCGCCTTGAGTTCGAGAGGTGGGCGTACCGCTCTGCTTTTCTGATGTTGCAGTGCCCAAGGATTTCTTTGATAGCGTAGCGCGTCATGCCTGAGATGGCCACTGAAGAGGCAAAGAAGTGTCTAAGGTCATGCAAAACCATTAGACTTTCAATGGCCACCTTCACTTCTTTGTTTTAATCGTTAATGAAATGTAATTGTTTATCTTGCGCTTCAAGACTTCACTGTGCAATAGAATGTTGTGGCTCATTGTGAGCTTATGTATGCTTTGAATAAAGCCTTTGACTTTATTTGGCATCGACATCAAAACCTTTTAACCCAGGGACTTAAATGAATTCTTTTAAATTATTGTTCTCGTTTTTAGCCATAAGCACAGCAATTTTTGCGTTTGCCAAAGAAAACCACACCGATGGTGTTGGTGATGAAGTCATCAAAGCCCAAAACAGCACCCTAACCAGCGCAACCGAAGGCAAGGGGTTTGGACCTCAATCTCCCCGTGATATCACGGCAAAAGGCGGCAAAAATGCCCGTATATTTGGAACGGCTCCTGCTTATCAGGCCATGAATTTGTGCAATATTCACTTCCACACCAATGCCGAACATAAGGGGGGTGACTTTAACAAGTACGCGGGCAATGGCGATGGAAAAGGTGGCGGATCAGGCTTTGTGTACAACGGGAATTTGTCGACCGTTGAGAAGACCAAGTTAGATGCTGACGTCTGTCCGAGTGAGCATGGTGGTCTAAATGCAGGTGATACGATTGAAGTGCATTATGTTCATTCCTCTGCTCAGGTGACACCTGGCCCAACATTGGGTGCCTGTCTCAA
>CANBTT010000085.1 GCA_947372465.1 Burkholderiales bacterium
CGATGAAAAAAGGAGACGTCTTTGAGTGCATTCATGGGATTAACCCTCAAGTGTAGTGCCTGGCTCAAAAATCTGTTGATGACAGGCCCTTTGCCAACACGAATTAAATGTCTTTGTCTCAATTTGAGGCCAATTTAAGACTTTTAATCACTCAAGCACGCACATTTGGCCTCCATCGGTGCAAAAAACTTCATCCCTCCCCCCACGGAGAGAACCAATGCTGCATTGCACCTGAAGGACTTTAAATTTCCAATTAAAATCCCCTCACACACCAACGCTCAAGCAAGATCATGACCCCACACCTTCAACGCGGCCCTGTTAGCCGCTGGGACCTCTTTTGGTCCTTCACAAAACTGGCGCTTCAAGGCTTTGGCGGCGTGCTCACCGTGGTCCAAAGGGAGTTGGTTGAGAAAAAACAATGGCTGACCAACGAAGAGTTTGTAGAGGACTGGGCCATTGCGCAAGTCCTGCCCGGTCCCAATGTGATCAATTTGGGCCTCATGATTGGCGAGCGTCATTTTGGGTTTTCCGGGGCGATGACCGCTGCCGCAGGTCTCATGTTGATCCCAAGTTTTGTGGTCTTGAGTTTGGCCTTGATTTACGGCAGCATTTCTGACAACCCCATCACTCAAAGCGCCTTGAGAGGCATGAATGCAGTGGTTGCTGGCTTGATCATGGCCACGGGTTTGAAGCTGATCCCTGCTTTGAAGAAAAATCCACTGAGCTACAGCTTGTGCCTTGGCATCGTTGTGCTGACCTTGGTTTTGGTGAATGTGTTTAAACTCCCCACCATTTGGATCTTGCTCGTTATTGGAGGTGCATCCACCTATTGGGCCAATCTGCAAATCAAAAGGGCCAGGCGAGAAGCTTTGCTTTGAAGGGACAAACTTCTCTTGAATCAAAACAAGTCCGCATTGGCCATCTCTTTTCCCCCCTCAGATAGCCCCCTATGAATTTGACCCTGCTTGATTGGTTTTCACTGTTCTTTAACTTCTTTGGCGCATCCCTTTTGGCCGTCGGTGGCGCCATCAGCGCCTCGCCCGAAATGCACCGCTTTTTGGTCGACGAGCACCATTGGCTGGACGATGCGACCTTTGCAAGCTCAATCACAGTGGCCCAAGCCGCACCTGGACCCAATGTGCTCTTTGTCGCGGTGATGGGGATGAATGTGGGCTTGATTGCAAGTGGCGGGGTCCAAGCCGGCTGGCAAGCCTGGATGTACGGCATGCTGGCGGCTTACACCGCCTTGTTGGGCATGCTGATTCCCTCTGGCCTTTTGACCCTGTTCATCACCAAGTTGGCTCACAAGCACAAAGATCTGAGCATTGTGAGATCTTTCAAAGCAGGCTTGGCGCCGATTGTGGTGGGATTGCTTTTGTCCGCAGGCTACGTGCTCAACAGCCACAACAACCACCCCGCCAGCGACTGGCCACTTTGGCTCTTGTCCTTGGTGAGCGCCCTTTTGGTCTGGCGCACCAAAATACATTTGCTCATCTTGATTGGCAGCGGCGCCTTGCTCGGCGGCCTGGGCTGGCTACAGGCTTGACCGCTGCCTCAGGGACTCATACAGGCAGATCCCACTCGCAACCGAGACGTTCAAACTCTCAACCGCCCCCATCATGGGCACGGAGACCAAGAGATCACAGGTTTTTTTGGTCAATTGTCTGAGACCCGACCCTTCAGCGCCCAGCACCCAGGCCAAAGGCCCTTTCAAGTCAGATTGATACAGCGTCTTTGGCGCCTCATCGCTGGCGCCAACGATCCAGATGTTTCTTTCCTTCAATTCATTCAAGGTTCTGGCCAGATTGGTCACCATGAAATAGGGCACCGTCTCGGCCGCTCCACTGGCCACTTTTGCAACGGTCGCGTTGATGCCGACCGCATGGTCTTTGGGTGCAATGATCGCATGCGCACCGGCGCCGTCTGCCACACGCAAACAAGCGCCCAAATTGTGCGGATCCGTCACACCGTCCAAAACCAAGAGCAATGGCGGCACGTTGCTTGGGAGTTGATCGAGCAAATCGTCCAAAGAATGCTGTTGCGCAAGCGGATTCACGCGAGCAACCACCCCTTGGTGCCCCAATTGACCGCAAAGCTTGGACAAGCGCAAGCCATCGGCCTCGATCAGTCGCACATTGGCTTCTTTGGCCTTTTCAAGAAAGCCCCGCATGCGAGCGTCTCGCCGGGTGGGCTCGATGTAGATCTCAATGATGGAATCAGGGGCAGTTTTAACGCGCACGCCCACGGCGTGAAAACCATAAATCACTTTGGCAGTATTTGAATTCATCCCTCAAGTATGACAGATAACGCATCAACTTTGGCCCAGTGAAACGACAAAAAAACGTTGCGCCAATGCTCACAAAGGAGGGGACAAAGCTTTCATGTGTGTACAGATCCGGCCCGGCGTGGTGAGCCAAATGTCTTGCCTGTGGCGTGCGATGTGCTGCAATGCTTGCCTTAGGTGTCGGAGTCGGTAGGGCTGACCCACGATATAAGGGTGAAGAGCGATGCCCATGACCAAAGATTGCGGGGCATCCGCTTGCCGCGTTTGATCAAGCATTTCATCGAACTGATCCATGATCATTTGAGAAAAATCATCCGCACCCATTTGCCTGTGAATGATCATGGGGATGTCATTGAGCTCTTGGGGGTAAGGGATTGACCAGATGGGACCCGCCTGTCGGGTCTTGACCAAAAAAGGCTGATCATCGTTGCACCAATTCAATGTGTAGTTGTAATTCATTTGTGCCAAGAAATCGGGTGTATCGAGCGACTCCGATATCCAAGGCGACAACCACCCTGTGATCTCTTGATCAGATTCTTTTTTGATTTTTTCCTTGCAATATTTTAATAGGCCCAACTCCTCCTCTAGGCTCATGTCGGACTGCCTTTGTGAGTTGGTGTGCCCATGACCAATCAACTCATCGCCTCGGTCCACAAAGGCCTTGATCACTTCGGGGCAATAATCATAAAGGGCGGTGTTGATCAAGGTGCCTGTAGGCATCTCCAATTGATCAAACAAATCCAAGCACCGCCAAACACCAACTCGGTTGCCGTAATCACGCCACATGTAGTTGAGCACATCGGGCTGCTTTGAGACCGGCCCTAAATTGGCCCCCAAACCTTCACCAAACGAAAAGTGTTCGATGTTAAAACCCAAATAAACAGCCAAGCGCTTCTCGCCAGGCCACAAGTAATCAGAGCGCCCACGAATTGAGCGGTAGGGGTAACGGTGGTCCAAGCTTTTGAGGACAGTGGGCTGATAAGTGTTCACAACAGAT
>CANBTT010000086.1 GCA_947372465.1 Burkholderiales bacterium
AGCGGTTTTTAAACGGCAACGAGATCAGCACCTTAAAGCTCGAGCTTGCCAAGTCCAAGAATAAGTTCCTCCCCTACATCGTCCAGCTCCTGATCCTCACCGGTTGCAGACGGGGAGAAGCCCTCAATGCCCAAATCCAGCACTTTGACTTGGGGAGAGGAGACTGGGTGGTTCCCCTTCCCAAAGCCGGTAAAGCCCGTCACATCCCTTTGAACGACCTAGCCATCCAGACCATCCGAGCAGCCATTGTGATGAAGCAGTCCTACAACCAAGTTGCCAAAGAGAGCCACTTCCTCTTCCCCAACCCAGCCACGGGAGAACCCTTCCAGCAAATCTTCTACTCTTGGGACAAAGCCAGAAAGGCAGCCCACATCGACACCGTCAGGATGCATGACCTGAGACACTCCTTTGCCTCTGCGATGGTCAACTCCGGCATGACGCTCTACGATGTCAAAGAAATCCTCGGACACTCCAACATCAGAACGACAGAGCGGTACGCCCACCTCTCGAACTCAAGACTCAGGCAAGCCGCAGGAGCAGTTTCCACCTTCTATGAGAACCAAGACTGGATTGGGGACGCGGAGTCTGTGTCTGCGACTGAGCCTGAGTCAGTGACTCTGCCAAGCTGATTCTGGTGATCAGGATTGCACCAGTTGTTTGGCTTTTGAGATGGACATCAAGATCCCCAAACCAAAGCCCAGCGTCACCATGGCGGTGCCCCCATAACTGATGAAGGGCAGCGGCACACCCACCACAGGCAAAATGCCGCTCACCATGGCCATGTTGACAAAGGCGTAGGTGAAAAAGATCAAGGTCACACTGCCCGCAAGCAGTCGAGAGAACAAGGTGGGGCCTTCTAGCGCAATATTGAGGCCTCGAATGATCAAGAAAATGAAGGACACGATCAAGAAAATCTCACCCAAAAAGCCAAACTCTTCGGCGTAAGCTGCAAAAATAAAGTCCGTGCTGTGCTCTGGGATGAAGTCCAAGTGGGTCTGTGTGCCTTGCATGAAGCCCTTGCCCAAAATACCACCCGAGCCAATGGCAATCATGCCTTGAATGATGTGAAATCCTTTGCCCAAAGGGTCTCGCCCTGGGTCGAGCAGCGTACAAATGCGTTGTTGCTGGTAATCGTGAAGAAGAGGCCAATGAAAGTCCGAGTCACACAAGGTGGGCTCGAGCACCACCAAGGCGACCACGGCGCCCAAAAAAAGGACCACAGGCGGGATGATGAAACGCCAACTCAAGCCCGCAAAGAAAATCACAAAAAGACCCGCTGACAACACCAAGATCGCCGTTCCCAGATCGGGTTGTTTCACAATCAAGCCCACAGGGATCAAGAGTAGCACACTGGCCACCAAAAAATCCAAGGGCCTCAATTGCCCCTCTCTCTTTTGGAACCACCAAGAGAGCATCAAGGGCATGGCGATTTTCAAAATCTCGCTGGGCTGAATCACCACCCCCACATACAACCACCGCTTGGCCCCCTTTTTGGTCATGCCAAAGATGGCCACCGCGATCAGCAAGGCCACCCCTATGGTGTACAAAGGCAGGGCAAACGTCATCAAGCGGTGGGGCGGTATTTGGGCGACCACAAACATGATGAACCCAGCCAAGAGCATATTGCGTCCATGGTCTATGAAGCGTGCGTCTCCTCCGCCCGAGGAATACATGGTGAGCATGCCCGCACACGCCAGCAAAAAAACAGCAAAGGCCAAAGGACCATCCAAGCCCCTGAGCAAGTGGCTCAGGCCTTTTAAATAGTTGGGCTTTTGGAAGACGTTGGACATTTCAATATTATCGGTTGAGAAAAACCTGAAAATTCACTTTTTTTAAGATTCTTTTATCCCCACACAAAAGTCCATGGGAGAATGGGCGCATGCATGCAATTTTTGAAGAAGCGGGCAAATTCAATGCCGGCAAAATTTTATCCGAGACCGACTCCAACGCTCAAATTGAATTGGACTCGGGCAAACGCGTCAAAGTGAAATTCGCTCAGGTGCTCCTGCGCTTTGAGAAACCCGCCCCCTCGGAACTCATGGCTTTGGGCAAGAAGACCTCGCAAGAGATGGATGTCGATTTGGCCTATGAATTCGCCCCGCCTGAAGAGTTCGGGTTTCATGAGCTCTCAAAAGAGTACTTCTCTAGCCAAGCCACTTTGGCCGAGCAACTCGCGTGTTTGCTCCTTCTTTTTGAAAACCCCCACTATTTCAGGCGTTCTGGCAAAGGCCGCTTTAAAAAAGCCTCGCCTGAAGTGGTTCAACTGGCTTTGGTCGCCATTGAGAAGAAAAAACGCATCCAAGAGCAAACCGATGCCTGGAGCGAGTCCCTGGCCCATGGCCAGTGTCCGCCGGAGGTCAGAGAGCAGCTCTACAAAATTCTCTTCAAGCCCGATAAAAATGCGCCCGAATACAAGGCCGTTGTTCAGGCCTCCAAACTTGCTCAAAAGGCGCCCCTCTTTTTACTACAAGACGCAGGCGCCATCACCTCGGCCTACGAATTCCATTGGCAGCGTTTCTTGTTCGATCAGTTTCCAAAGGGCGTGCAATTTCCCGCACTGAGCGCGGCCCCCTTTGACAAACCCTTGCCCAAGTCTCAGGTCAAAGCGTTTTCCATTGACGACTCTCAAACCACAGAGATCGACGACGCCTTGTCTTTAAGAGGTCTTCAAAGTGGTGAGGTGACCCTCGGGATCCACATCGCTGCACCTGCCTTGTGCTTTCAACCGGGCGACCCCTTGGACGCCATTGCCAAGGCCAGGCTCTCCACCGTCTACATGCCGGGCCACAAAATCACCATGCTGCCCAACGAAGTGGTCGACGTCTTCACACTTCAAGAGGGCAAGTACTCGCCCGCCTTGTCTTTGTACATCACCCTTGACGAAGACACCCTTGAGATCAAGCGCAGCTTCACGGTGCTTGAAGAGGTCTTCATTCAGGCCAATTTGCGACACGACTTGCTTGAGCCTTGGATCAACAACGCGTGGCTTGAAGCCACGGAGCGCACAAAAACACTCGACTCGCCGCCCTCTTCTTTGCTCAACATCGAAGACGCTCAGCAGCAACTCGCGTTTTTGTTCAGGCTGGCCAA
>CANBTT010000087.1 GCA_947372465.1 Burkholderiales bacterium
AATCTGAGCACCCACTTGACTCAAGTTCATGTTGGCGAGTTGATTGAAGAGCACCGTTGTGTTGGTCGCGCCAGCCAAGCTATTGAATGTCGCTGCATCGAGACCCGCGCCATTGACTGCGGGAGCAGCAACCGGCATGGGGGTTGCCGAATTGCCTGGCGTAGCAGGCGCAGGTGCTGGGGCTGAGTTAGCAGGAGAATTAAGCACTGTTCCTGTTGGCGCTGGTACAGGAGCTGGAACAGGCGCATTAGCAACCGCTTTTGGAGCAGGAGCCAAGTTACCCGATGAGTCATAGACCATGATTTCACCAAATTGATTGGTGATGTTGCCATTGGATGCAACAGATAAAGGCCCTTGACCGTTTTTGACAGCAGCCGCGATGGCAGCGGCCGCACCTGGTGCAGTCCCAGAAGCAGGGGTGGGCACTGGAGCTGGGGCAGCCACTGGCGCAGGTGCTGGCGTGTTTCCTGTATAGGCAGGTGCATTGGGCAGAGGCACACCTGCGGCTGCATTGGCGGCCGCTTGGGCCACGCCAGCGATGGGGGCTGGTGCTAAATTCCCAGAAGAATCATAGACCATGATTTCACCAAATCGATTGGTGATGTTGCCATTAGGAGCAACAGTCAGAGCCCCTTGACCATTGCTTTGAGCATATGCGATTGCTGTAGCGGCACCTGGTGCAGTGCCTGAGGCAGGGGCGGGTGCAGCAGCTGGGGCAGCCACTGGCGCAGGGGCTGGCGTGTTTCCTGTATAGGCAGGTGCGTTGGGCAGAGGCACGCCTGCGGCTGAATTGGCGGCCGCTTGGGCCACGCCAGAGATGGGGGCTGGTGCTAAATTCCCAGAAGAGTCATAGACCATAACCTCACCAAATCGATTGGTGATATTGCCATTGGGTGCAACAGTCAGAGCCCCTTGACCACTGTTTACTGCAGCTGCAATTGCAGCTGCAGCACCTGGAGCATTACCAGAAGCAGGGATGGGTGCAGAAGGTGTTGCTACCGGAGCGGGTGTAGGCGCAGGAATCATGACCCCAGGCAGGGGCGAACCAGGATTTGCGACAGGATTTGGAGCTACCGGGGCGGGTGTAGGCGCAGGAATCATGACCCCAGGCAAGGGCGAACCAGGATTTGCGACAGGATTTGGAGCTACAGGTGCAGGTGCTGCTATAGGTGCGGGTGCAGGTGCTGCTACAGGTGCGGGTGCGGGTGCGGGTGCGGAAAAAGAATTATCTAAAGGCATAGTATTTCCAAAAATTTGTAGGTATATTAAATTTATTATAAATTTAATAAATTTAAAAAAGTAATTTTAAATTATATTAATCTTTAACACTTTTGTTTATCTAAGCATCAATTTGAATTTTAAACTGACTTTGTATGGTTGCTCGCTTGTCAATGATTGAAACTCGATTTGGGCTCTCATCATCTGTTGGTCGAATAAATACATTTGCTTTTCAGGTTTTTTGTAAATGTCTACATATGAAAGTTTTTGAACTCAACGCCTAACTTGTTGATTTCCCAATGAAAAAGGCAGCTAAGTGGTGAAACTTAACTACCTTTGAACTAACTGATGGTCGATTGTCGGATTCGAAATAATAGGTTAAATATATGATTTTAAATGACTTATTAAATATTAAAGTCTATTTGTTCCCCACTTTCGGTTGAATCATATTTTTTAGTATCAGTGCGCCCTTTGAATCAATCTGAAAATCTTTTATTGTCTAATGCTGGCTACCAATTTAAATTAAAAACATCAAACTCTGGCAGCTTTACCAAGATCAGAGAAGTTACTGATTTTGACTGTTCCATCGGGGAAACGTGCCACAACATCCAACTCACCGCCCATAGCCTCGATGTGGCTGCGCAAAGTGGACAGATACATTTCAGTGCGTTTTTCCATCTTGGCAATGGAGGGTTGCTGGACTTGTAGCACCTCGCCCAGCATCTTTTGCGACAAACCACGTGCCTGACGCAGCTTGTTCAGTGGCATCTCAGCCAACATTGTTTGCGCCATCGACTCAACACGTTTAAGTGCTTCGGGTGTCATCTTTGCACGCAATTCAAAAAATTTCTTAGCCATTTATCTTCTCTTCTTTCTTTTCGAAGTTCTTCCAAGTTTTCTCCCTTTTAGGAACACCTCCTTCTGAGCGCTGAGCTTTATTAACCAGCCTTTCTTTGCCAAACAGACAGGTTGGATCCTTACGAATGCAATATGTAGAATTAAACGTTTACAGATCCCCCTACTCCTTTCAAATTTCTGCCTAGCCAGACCCCACCGTACCCCCACCCCCTAATTCTCAGTTGGTTCCATTCACTTACCCTTGCATACTGTTTTGCTCAAACGATGGGGAGTTTTTATCACTTCAAAAAGTGTCATCTAATTTCCAAAAATATATACCCCCCCGGGGGCCTTGCATATTGTTTTAAAACTTTATGCAGAAAATAAAATTCGTCATACTCACTTCACTTATTTTCTAAATGGGTATGGTCATCCCTCTGAAACCTCTTCACTGTCTGGTACGTCTCCAATCCAGTCTTGGTTCTCGTAGAAAGTACTGACAGCTCCCGCTGCTTGCCTGAGCCTTGAGTTGGAGAGGTGGGCGTAGCGCTCTGTCGTTCTGATGTTGGAGTGTCCGAGGATTTCTTTGACATCGTAGAGCGTCATGCCGGAGTTGACCATCGCTGATGCGAAGGAGTGTCTCAGGTCATGCATCCTGACGGTGTCGATGTGGGCAGCCTTTCTGGCTTTGTCCCAAGAGTAGAAGATTTGCTGGAAGGGCTCTCCTGTGGCTGGGTTGGGGAAGAGGAAATGACTCTCTTTGGCAACTTGGTTGTAGGACTGCTTCATCACAATGGCTGCTCGGATGGTCTGGATGGCTAGGTCGTTCAAGGGGATGTGACGGGCTTTACCGGCTTTGGGCAAAGGTACCACCCAGTCTCCTCGTCCTAGGTCAAAGTGCTGGATTTGGGCATTGAGGGCTTCTCCCCGTCTGCAACCGGTGAGGATCAGGAGCTGGACGATGTAGGGGAGGAACTTGTTCTTGGACTTGGCAAGCTCGAGCTTTAAGGTGCTGATCTCGTTGCCGTTTAAAAACCGCTCCTTTTTGTTGTTCAGGGCCAGTTCTTTGACGTTCTTGCACGGGTTCTCCATCTTGGGCAGGACTTCCCACTTCAAGCCACAGTTGTACATGAAGCGCAGAATAATCAAGGCTCGGTTGCAAGTGGAGGGAGACAAGCCCTTCTTGACCAAGGCTTGCACCATCTCCTGAATCACAAAGGGCTTCAAGTCCAGCATGGCGTAGCCCCC
>CANBTT010000088.1 GCA_947372465.1 Burkholderiales bacterium
CATTAAGCCCCTCAAGCTTCTGTCCAAAAACTCAAGCCTCTGAGGTTGGCCCATGCTTAGCAAAGCCATGACCTCCTCTTCAGTCTGAAAGGATCTTTGTAAAACGGTCATTATTCAGATACCTTTTTCAGAACTCGGTATTTCACAAATAACCCAGCCCACAAACAGTGTCAATACCTTTATGAGAAGCAAAGTACAACAATAGAACTACAAAAGACCATAAACATCCGTAAAAAAGAAAACCTGTAAAAAGAACAGTTGACAAAGTTATGGTTATCTAAAAAGAAACAAATATTACTATTAATTATGTTTTTAATAATAGAAATTAAATATCTATTGAGCACTTTGTTGACTCAATTATTCAGGCTTTGAGTACTCATATGCCAGTGGACAAAAATATTATTTTTAAAACCCCTCACTTGGATAAATAAAAACAACATCTAAGAAAGCGATTTTGTAATTATCCCGAAATCGTAACTTTTTAAGCAAGTAAGTCGTTGATTTAAATAAATATTTTCTCCTCTACTTTCAGGATTACTTCATGTTTAGTCCGTACTGAAAGTACTTCGACAAGCCTCCTCGCTTTCGCCAACACCGCTCATCTGAATGCCTTCGCAAGAGGACATTCAGGCGAGTGTGCTCACGTCTAAACAACAAAACACACGCTCGGTTTCTTTGCAAAGAAATATTTTTTTCATCAAAACCTTAACTTAAAAGGAAATTTAACATGCCAGCTTTTATTACCAATGCAGTACAGGTTCAGCGTTTTGCTGATGCACTGTACAACGTTGCTGTGGGTACATCCACAATGACGCAAGTTAACAATGACATCACTACTTCTGGTGGCTTGGACAATGCATTAAACGCTTATTACACAAATTCATTCGCAGGTGTTTCTACAACTACAGTTGCTGCCAACATGTGTACCAACCTTGGAATCGTTGCTGGTTCAAATGGTTTGGTGGCTGCTGACGTAACGACAGCGCAGAACTACATCGTAGGCAGTTTGAACGCTGCTGCTGCCAATGCGCGTGGTGCAGCAATTAAGGCGATTTTGAATAACTTTTCTGCACTTGCAAATGACGCTGTATTCGGAAAAGTTGCAACCAAATTCAATAGCGATATTGATAAAGCGACTGTTTACGCGGGTTCTGCAGACATCGTTGCAGGAACAGTTCCAACTCCTGTAGTCGCTCCTGTTGTAAATACAATGTTTACACTCACAACTGGTGTAGACAATATTACAGGCTCTGATCAAGCAGACACATTTAACGCAGTGATTGATTTCGCTGGTGGTTCAACAATCTCTTCTTCTACATCTACACTCACAGCAACTGACAAGGTTGTTGGTGGCGCGGGAACAGACACACTTAATTTGACATTACAAAATGCAAACGGTGTTGCACTTGGCTCGGGTACTGCTGCTGTTCCTCAAGTTAATAAATATTTATTTGGTGCTACTCCAAATGCAGCTACTGACACTGTGGTTGTTAACTATGGTACTTTAACGAATACAGTAGTTACTGGTGCGGATAAAGTAGCTATTGCAGCTGCCTTTGCGGCAGCTATCAATAACTCTGCCGGGCAAGCAATTGCTGTGTCAGATGGTGTAGATACAGTAACCGTAACCGCCCCAATTGCCGGCACAGCATTACCCGCAATTACATTTGGCGCAGCTACGAAAGCGAACGAAATTCCAGCCGTAACATTTACTACAGCAAACACTTCTGCGTCAGCTGCTTCTATCAATTTGGGTGATGTTTCTGGTGTAGAAGTACTGAACCTTCGTGACGTTTCTGGCTCAGCACTGACATTTGCTGCAAATCAGATTGTTGGTTTAACAACTGTAAATAATGATCGTTCAACATCAAATGTAACCGTATCAAACTTGGCAACTGGTGCTGATACTGGTATCAAGGGCGATGGCGTTACAACTGAGGGAACTTTTACTGCTTCATATTTATCAACGGCTACCAAGGCTGGCAGTTTTAATGTTGATGGCGGTGTTAATTCTGGTGCGGTAACTTGGACTACTCCTACAGTAGTAACATCCGCAACAATTAACTCAACTAATGGTGCTCAAGCTGCAGCCGCAGGTCAAGTTAACACTTTAGGTGGTTTGACTTTACCAACTTCTGTGGCAATTTTGAACATTAACGCAACAACAAGTTTAACTACAGGTACTATTGCCAATGCTTCTTTGACTTCAATCTCCGCAACAGGTGCTGGAACAACTGTTAACGTATCAACCGTACCTGCAGCTGTTACAACTATTGACGGTAGCGGTCTAAGTGCAGGTGGTGTAACCGCTACACTGACAGGCACTGTTACCTCATTCAAAGGTGGTTCTGGCGTTGACACCGTAACAACTGGTTCAACAACTGCAGCAACAGCGGTGATTGATGGTGGTGCAGGTACAGCTGACATATTGGCTTTGGCTGCAACTAACGATGTGATTACCGCTGCGAAAGCTGCTCAATACACAAATTTTGAAATTTTGCGTAGCGCAGTTGTCGGCAACGTTGATATGAATTTGTTCCCAACATTCACATCAGTTCAGGCAAACTCAGCAAGTGGTGGGGCTGGTGGATTTATCAACATGACAGCTACTCAGGCTGGTGCAGTTACTGTTAGAACAGCAAACGCGACTGCAAACAACACTGGTTCAACTTTCGGCTTGAAAGATGCATCTGGTACATCAGATGTCTTACGTTTGACATTGAACAACTCAACAACAACAACTGGCTCTACTTTACCTGAGAGCGTCAATAACATGACGATCACTGGCTTTGAGACATTGAATGTTGTGGCTTCAAGTGGTGCAAGTGCTGCACATAGTGCGATTTCATTTACAGCTGCTGGCGATTTGAAGGCGCTGAACGTTTCCGGTGTAGCACCTTTGGATGTGACCACAACTAACATAACAGCGGCAGTTGCGATTGATGCCTCTGCAATGACTTTTGTGCCAGGCGCAGGTACATTTGCGTATACACAAACCGGTAACATTATTAAAGGCTCAACTGTTGTTGCTACTGCTCAGTCAGACAGCTTAACAGTTACAGCTGCTGTAACAGGTTCAACTGGTGATTGGGTTACCTACAACGCTGGTGCAGGTGACGACACGATCAGCGCAACCGCTGCAGCTATTAACAATACATCTGCTGCAAACGCATCTGTAAAAATTGATGGTGGTGCAGGTACAGATACCTTGACATTGACTGACACAGCGAGCCTGACTTTGGTTGATAACAACTTCCAATACGTGACTGGCGTTGAGACAATCGGCTATGCCGTAGCTAACAAGGCTATTTCCATTACCTCTGGCGGTTTCTTTGATTCCAACTTTAAAACGGCTGGTGCAACATTGACCTTAGGTGATGCGACTAACGCTCAAGTTAACACTGCTAATTTGGCAACATTCACTGGAAATGCAACAGTTAGCTTAACCGCTACCGCTGCAACAACACAAGCTCAGACAATTGCAACGGGTTCTGGTACAGACACCGTTACATTATTGGCGGCGGGAACTACTTCTGGTGCTCACACCATTGCAACTGGTGCAGGCAATGACACGATTAACGTAACCATCGCTAGTGCAACTGTTACAACTGGTAGCGTGACTATCAATGCTGGTGCAGGTCAAGACACAATTGTTATTACTGGCAACGGCACGGCAAATGCTGATACTGCATCAAACGTGGTCTTAACTGTTTCTGAAGGGCAATCAACCGTTGCAGCACCTGATAGTGTGACTGGTTTCGTCTTGAATACAGCCACCAAGGTGGCCTCTAGCCTGAACTTCGATGGAACTGGTGCTGTGCTAGCTAACATAACAACAACTGCATCTGCAATTAGCGGTGTTAACTATGTTGTAACTTCTGGCGTTATGTCATTCACTGGAACTGGCGCATCTACTTTAAGCGTGGCTCAAAAGGCCTCTATTGTGCAAGCAGTTAATACAACTGCTGATGCAATTGTTGCTTTCACAGATGCGTCAGATACCTATGTCTTCCACAATGGCGCTACAGCTGCTAACGCAGGCGACTCTCTGGTTAAGTTAGTTGGTGTTACGGCACTCGGCCTTGAGGCTACTGTTGGTAACGTCGGTTTCGTATTGGTCGGTTAATTAATTTTTTTAACATTAACTAGACTAAGCCCCGCTATCGAAAAGGTAGCGGGGCTTTTTCGCTTATTTTAATTATGAACAACTGGACATCTGGCTACGTGGCCGACATTGGCTACACCTACGGCTACTATTCGGAACTAAACCCCCAGCGTGTCAAGCTAGCGTTTTTGAACGCGGGTCTTGTCTCACCCGAAATTGGTACAGCCTGTGAGCTGGGCTTTGGTCAAGGCTTGTCAGCCAACATGCACGCTGCGGCTTCTGTGTGTTCATGGCATGGTACAGACTTCAACCCGTCTCAGGCTGGATTCGCTCAAGAGTTAGCTAAAGTTTCTGGTGCAAATGCTCATCTTTATGACGAAGCATTTGATGAATTTGCAAAACGTGACTTACCTGAATTCGATTACATCGGTCTACATGGAATTTGGAGTTGGATTTCTGACGAAAACCGTCAAGTCATTGTTGATTTCATCCGCAGGAAGCTAAAAGTTGGCGGAGTTTTGTACATAAGTTACAACACAATGCCCGGTTGGAGCACCTTTGCTCCCGTTCGTCATTTGATTACAGAACACGCTGAAATCTTTGGTGTAAATGGAGTGGGAATAGTCAGTCGCATAGACGGTGCTTTGGATTTCACAGAAAAGCTGCTAGCCACCAATCCTTTGTTTGCTAGAACAAATCCTCAAATCAGCGACAAAATCAAACAGATCAAAGAACAAAATAGGCACTATTTGGCCCATGAGTATTTCAATCGAGACTGGCAGCCAATGCACTTTGGAACAATGGCGAAATGGTTGGAGCCTGCTAAATTGAATTATGCCTGCTCAGCAAATTATTTTGATTTTGTCGAAACATTAAATCTGACACCTGAACAGAAGGTTTTTTTAAACGAGATTCACGATCCTTTTTTCAAACAGAGTGTAAGAGACTTCATGGTTAACCAACAATTCAGAAGGGAATATTGGGTCAAGGGAGCTCGACGGTTAAGCGTTATAGATCAAGTCCAAGGATTTAGAGAGCAGCGTTTGGTCATGACTGTTTATCGCCCTGATGTAACTTTGAAGGTAACGGGAGCTTTAGGTGAAGCTTCACTAACAGAGAACATCTATAAACCAATACTAGATCTAATGGGAGACCATATGATTCGTAGCATGGAGCAGATCGAAATCGCAGTTATGGACAAGGGAATTTCCTTTCCACATCTGAGGCAAGCGGTGTTAATACTTTGTGGAAATGGTACATTGAGTGCTGTTCAAGATAATGCAGTGATCACAAAAGTCAAAAAACATACAGACAAACTCAACAATCTCCTGATGAACAAAGCAAGAGGTAGCAATGAGATTTCCTATCTCAGTAGCCCGGTTACTGGCGGCGGACTTCCAGTAAACAGGTTTCAGCAACTCTTTGTTCTTGCAATCCAGCAAGGCAAGACAGAGCCTGAAGAATGGGCCTTCTTTGTTGAACAGATACTTATAGCGCAAAGTCAAAAAATAGTTAAAGAAGGGGTGGCACTGGAAACAGCACACGAGAATTTCTCAGAACTTATAGCCCAAGCTAAAGAGTTTGGATTAAAGAAACTACCCATCCTTAAAGCACTACAGATTGTGTAATAGCTTTACCTAATTCCATCCCTCACAAGGGGGTGGGGTTTTTTACATGGTCAGCAACAAAGCGATCTTCAACTGGATCGTTCAGCTTGACATACCCAGTCGGCTTCACTGGCAACGTTGCCACCCTTTGAGCGAAATAGTATGTGGTGCTATCAGGGACTCCTAAGCCAGTCTTGGGGGGTGCCACCGGGGTGGGGTCTGCGTAGGGCGGATTTGACAAGTGGTGGGGGCGTATTTCTGTACGAAATATACGCAACGAATGACTTCCCGAATCAACCAACTAAGCAAGCTTAACTTATTGATTTTATTCACTATTTTGGTATAAGCCATCAAAAGTTTCTTCGTATGCGTACAGCCAACACATATTGACATCCAAATGTAAATGACCGCCATCGGCGGTCATATTACTTTAAGTCCTGGGTTTCCAGTTATGCGGCAGTAACTCGTGGATCCGTAAGCTCACCATTTAAGTGGACATTTCAAAAATAGAGTTTTCAGCATTAAAAACCCTTGGCTTAAATACCGCAGGCGGTATATTTCCTAGGGACTCGTGGGGTCTGTACTCGTTGTAATCCATTACCCATTGATCTGCGGCCTTTTGAACTTCATCAATAGTATTGAACAAATTCGCATTCAAAACCTCTGTTCTAAAACTTCTGTTAAAGCGCTCAATGAATGCATTTTGATTGGGCTTTCCAGGCTGAATAAAAATCAGTCGAATTTTGTGTTTCTCCGCCCACTCCTCGAAACTTTGAGATGTGAGCTCTGGCCCATTGTCCATTCGTATGGCCTCAGGTTTGTCATAAAGCTCTAACAATTGATCCATTACTCTTACAAGTCTTTCGGATGGAATCGATGTTCCACACTCAATTCGGAGCGCTTCTCGGTTGCCTTCATCGATGACGTTGAGTGTCCTAAAGGGACGCCCGTCGTACATGCTGTCTCTCATGAAATCCAAGGCCCAAATCTTATTGAGCTGCTGATTGTCCTCAAATGGTTGCCTTTCCCTCGTGATGATCCGCTTCTTGGCTTTGCGCTTTAGGTTCAGCTTCATTGCGCAATACACGCGGTAGACCCTTTTATGGTTCCAGGTCTTGCTGTCTGCTCTTAGGCGATGGAAACACTTCCAAAAACCCCACCTTGTGCGGGATTCAACAATCTCATTGAGCGAGTCAACCACCTCAGCATCTTTAGCTGACCAGTCAACTCTTGGCTTGTAATACGCCGATCTAGATAAACCCATCACCTTACAGGCCTTGG
>CANBTT010000089.1 GCA_947372465.1 Burkholderiales bacterium
ATTGCTGAAGAACTGGAAGTCGACTGGAAAAAAGTCAAAGTGGAGTATGCGCTCGCGCATGACAATTTAAAACAAAAGCGTGTGTATGGAGACATGGCTTCTGTGGGCAGTCGCACGATTCGTTTGTCCCAAGAGTACTTGAGAAAAGCCGGCGCCACTGCTCGCGAGATGTTGATCGTGGCCGGTTCACAGGCTTTGAATGTGCCGTCCTCTGAATGCGTTGCCAAATTGGGCATGGTGATTCACACCCCGTCTAAAAAGAGCATCAGCTACGGCAAGGTGGCCTTAAAGGCCGCTGAATTAACACCGCCTGCAAATGTGGCCTTGAAGGATCCCAAAGATTGGACCATCGCTGGCAAGCCCATCAAGCGCGTTGATATCCCAGACATCGTGACGGCCAAGATTCGTTATGGCATTGACACGCAATTGCCCGGTATGCTTTACGCTTCTGTGGCACAAAGCCCTGTTTTCAATGGCAAGGTCAAGTCCATGGACGGCTCCAAGGTACAAAACCGCCGAGGCATTGTCAAGGTCTTGAACATGGGCAACTTTGTGGCCGTGGTTGCAGATAACTTTTGGAGAGCCAAAGAGGCCCTCAAAGAGGTCAACATCGAGTGGGACGTGGCACCAGAGCACACCAAACTCAACAACGCTTCACTGCACGCCTTTTTCAAAGAGGGCTTGACCCAATCTGAGTTGGCTGTGGCCAGGAACGATGGCGACACGCCCAAAGCATTGGCGGCGGGCAAGGTCATTGAGGCCGAGTACTTCACCCCCTATTTGGCCCATGCCACCATGGAGCCCATGGTGTGTACCGCTTGGCTTCAAGGCGACAGCCTAGAGATTTGGCCGTCGACTCAAAATGCTGAGGGCTCATTGGCTGCGGCTTCTACCGCTTCAGGTGTCAAGCAAGAAAACGTCAAAGTCTATCCCATGCAACTTGGTGGTGGCTTGGGTCGCAAGAGCCCCCAAGATTTCACTGTTCAAGCCGTTCGCATTGCCAAAGAAATGGCAGGCAAACCCGTCAAACTCATCTGGACCCGTGAAGAGGACATGCAGCATGACTTCTACCGTCCCGCGTCCCTGGTCAAATTGGCCGCCACTCAAAAGCCTGATGGCAACATCAATGCTTTGCACATTCGTGTGAGTGCGCCTTCTTTGATTGCGTCACTCTTGAAGTTGCCATTGCCAAAAGGCGTGGATCCTCAAGCGGTGGCGGCCTTTGAAGACCACCCTTATGCGATCGAAAACTCTTTGGTCGATTACGCGCAACGCAACTCCAACATTCCCGTGGGCTTTTGGAGATCTGTGGGCCACTCACAAAACCCATTTGTGCGTGAATCTTTCATCGACGAGTTGGCCCATGCTGCAGGCAAGGATCCACTTGAGTACCGATTGGCCAATCTACCTGAGAAGAACTTCAGAGACATCGCGATTTTGAAAGCCGTTACAAAGGCGGCCAATTACTCAACGCCTTTGCCCAAGGGGGTCTTCAGAGGCATTGCCGAAACAGAAGGCTACGGCAGTTGGACGGCTTGTGTCTGTGAGCTGTCTGTGAACGAGCGCCAAGAGGTGAAGATTCACCGCATCGTGATTGGAATTGACCCCGGTTACGCTGTGAACCCAGATAACATCCAAGCACAGCTGCAAGGCAGTGTGGTGCATGGTCTGAGTGCGATTTTCTGGGGCGAGATGATCGTCAAAGAAGGCCGCATCGAGCAGTCCAATTTCCATGACTACCGTCTCATGCGCTTGAACGAGATGCCCAAGGTTGAAACGGTGATTGCGCCAACTGGCGGCTTCTGGGGTGGCGTTGGCGAACCCGCCCAAGCGCCCTTGGCAGGCGCCGTGGCCAACGCCATCTTCAACGCCACGGGCAAACGCGTGCGTTCATTGCCGCTAAAAAATCATGGCTTCTCATTGGCCAGAGTAAGAACCTGAGCTTGCGACTTTAAGGCGCCCAGTCCAAGGGATTGGGCCATTTCTCTGCTTCAGAGTGTGAGCGATGGTCTTGTGCTTAACGGTTGTGGACCCCAGATTTACTTTTAAATCTGGGGTCCATTTTCATTGCTTTTTCTAAGCGAAGAAGCCCCGCACGACTTGTGCTTATTTTGCGTCACGGCCAACCTTTTCTCTGGGGATCCTTTAAACTCATTTTTATCGGTTTCTATTAGGCGCACCCCTCAATTCATCTCATGACTGCATTCTCAACTTCAAAAAGACAATTGCTTTTGGGTTTGTCCTTGGGTGGCTTCATCCAGAGTCAACCCGCGAATGCTCAGAACATGACCTCCGGTCGCTTGAGATCCATGCAAGAGATGTTGCGAGGGATTGAGGACTACCCCAAGGCGCTTCAAACACCGATAGAGGCACGGGTGAAGTTGTACATTCCTTTGTTGGCGGACAACGGCAACTCGGTGCCAGCCAATGTGGTGGTGGACTCGCCCATGAGCCAAGCGGACCATGTGGCGTCCTTGTATTTGTTGTCTCAGCGCAATCCAGTGTTGATCATGGCGCATTTTCATATGGGGCCTTGGAATGGACGAGCCGAAATCAACACACGACTTCGGCTCGCGGGCAGCCAAAAGATCATGGCCTTGGCCAAAATGTCAGATTCTTCTTGGTATTACCACATGGTCGATGTCATAGCGACAGAGTCTGCCTGTGTTGATGCCTCTGAGAGCAATTGAGGCGATTGAGATGAATGCTAGATTAACGTGGCCCTCCAATATCAAAACTGGCGATGTGGTCAAACTGCGTCTTTTGATTCAGCACCCCATGGAAACGGGTTATCTACAAGATTTCACGGGTCACTACATTCCTAGAAACGTCATTCAGTGGATCAAGGCCACCTATGATCAAATAGAGGTGTTCAATGTGCAAATTTCTTCAGGCATCGCGGCCAACCCATTTTTCGAGTTCTATATCAAAGCAACGGTCACGGGTCTGATTGTTGTGAAATGGTTGGATGACGCAGGAGAAGAGGGAGAGATTCGGCAGCTTTTACCAGTCAAACCATAACAATTTGTATTGTTCTTGCCCGTTATTTTTGGCAATGGACAATCTTGGTTTCAAACGTTTGCAACCGATCGCACGATCTCTCTGAAGTGACTCAATGGTGGTGTCACAGCGTTGGGGATTTTAGCTAAATCATCATAACGTCTTAAACGCACGGCTGACTCGGCAAAGGGTTGTGCAATGAAAGCTTCAGCCTCTTGACTATTAAACACGCCGCCTTGTAGTTCAAGCGTGTGCTTAGAGGTGAGTGACAATGAATCCCAATAGGTTGGCTCAGTGAAGCAAAGGTATTTTTTGGCGTCAACGTGAAATTTAATTGCGCCAAGAATCTCATCTGAAAAATGGGGACGTAAAAAGGGGATTGCAATGAACTGATGAAGATCATCATTGTGCGGTGATGATGTATCTTGTTCTGAGAACTCTTCAGTGATCAAGTGCCCGATGTCATGCAATAAAGATGCAGCGATCAATTGAGGAGACTCATTGGCCTCCAGCGCCAAATTGGCGCATTGCAAAGCATGTTGGAGTTGGGTGATCGATTCACCGCCATATAGTGAGTCTCCCTTGAAAGCAAGAAGATCAATGATTTCGGTGAGGTTCATTTTCATGGTGAAGGATTAAATCAAAGATTTTCTAATTTTTGAGGATACAAGATCTATCAAGCTCACAGTAATGACAACGATGATCATGACCGCAGATGTTTCTTTGTATTGGAAACTGCGAATAATTTCCCACAGCAAAACACCAATTCCACCCGCGCCCACCATTCCAACGACAGTCGCTGAGCGTACATTGGATTCAAATCGATAAAGCGTAAAAGAGATCCAAAGGGGCATCACCTGGGGGATGACGCCGTACACAATTTCATGCAAAGCACCCGCACCAGTCGATCGAATGCCCTCGATGGGTTGGTGATCAATAGCCTCAACAGCTTCTGAGAACAGTTTTGCCAAAACGCCGCTGGTGTGAATCCAAAGGGCCAAAACACCTGCAAACGGCCCTAAACCGACTGCCACAACAAACAGCATGGCAAAAACCATCTCATTGATGGCCCGAAAGGCATCCATCAATCTGCGAACAGGCTGATAAATCCACCATGGCACAATGTTAGAAGATGCCAAAAGCCCAAATGGAATCGCAGTGAGAACAGCCAAGAAAGTGCCCCACAATGCAATTTCAAGTGTGACCAACATTTCTTCAAAAATAAAGCGCCAGTGGTCAAAATTAGGAGGAAAGAACTCTAAAGCGTAGCTCTTCATATTTGAAGAGTCTCTCCACAACTCCATGGGACGCATGTCCGCCCCCGTCCATGATGCTACAAGCATCACGATGAGAACCCCCCAGGCAAACTGCAAAAACAGGCTCTTCTTGGGTTGATGTTCGGACATGCTTAATTGCTCTGAAGAAGGATCACTTCAGTTCTGCTAATTTTTTATCAATCTCAGCGATACGCGTCTTTTTGTCTGCATCCGATACGGCTGCATCAGCTTCGATTTTTGTCTTTTGACTAAAAAGCTCCAATTGGCGAATGGGAACGAGTTGCTGGTTTGTCGAAGGTTTGAAGCCAGACAATTTACTGATTTTCATGATCACTTCTCGTTCATGAGCGTTGTTTTTACCGTAGTTGTAAAAGAACGATTTGATTTTTGACTTCAATGGCTCAGCAAGGTCTTTTCTTATCACCAAGGGATCCAGGGGAATCAAGGGCGAGGTCCAAACGATCTTGATTTCTTTGAATTTTTCAGGGTAACGTTGGAGAATTTTGTCCAAGTTTTCACTG
Organism: Burkholderiales bacterium; assembly: GCA_947372465.1. Lineage (GTDB taxonomy): Bacteria > Pseudomonadota > Gammaproteobacteria > Burkholderiales > Burkholderiaceae_C > Limnohabitans. Next base: position 4,799 of record CANBTT010000089.1, read on the forward strand.
TTGTTGGTTGCTACGTCAACTTGCTTGTTGGCCACGGCCAAGGCATTGACTTCGTGATTTGCACTTCTTGCCAATTTAAAGGCTGTTTTTGAATCAATTTTATTTTGAGCAAATACATAAAAACCAGGAACCAAATAGCCTGACGTGGAGTTGGGATCACCATTGCCAAAGCTCAGTGATTTGGCATTTTTTAAGACATCATCAAGCGTGTTCAATGGGCTATCTTTGTGAACAATCAAATGGGAGTAGTAGCCAAGCGTGCCGTCCGCATTGACCATTTGAGCAAAAACCTCGCCACTGGAGCGATCCACGGCCTCCATAGCGGCTTTGTTGCCAAACCAACCGATTTGTACTTTATTAAAGCGCATGGCTTCAATGATGCCAGCGTAGTCGGATGCAAAAAATGGTGTCACTTTGACACCCAGTTGACGGTTCATGTCATCAATAAGAGGTTGCCAATCTTCACGTAAATTTTGTGAAGCTTCCGTGGAAATAAATCCAAAGTTCAGGTCTTGTGCCATGCTTGAGCAAACGCTCAGGCAAAGCATGACAGTTAGGGCAAGTTTTTTAAACATAGGTGACTCCTAAAAAATTATGCAATATTAAAATGCCATTCGTTGGCGGGTGAAATTAATGTGAGGTCTTGTATCTCTGGTTCAAACAATTCATTGGCCTGTGAGCCGTAGAGTTTTTTGAGCAAATCCACAGTCAATTCAGCAGCTGAGCCGTCAAAAACAATTGAGCCTTCACGAAGTCCAATGATCCTTTTGAAGTACCGTTTTGCAAAATCCACTTGATGAAGTGATACCAATACGGTGCAGCCATCCTCTCGGTTGATTTTGGATAGGATTTCAAGAACCTTTCTTGATGACTCGGGATCCAAGGACGCAATGGGTTCATCGGCCAAAAGCAAACCAGCCCCCTGTACCATTGCTCTTGCAATGGCTGCGCGCTGCTGTTGTCCGCCCGAAAGCGTAGATGCTCTCTGAGCATGACATTCGTCAATGCCCACTCGGCGCAAAGACTCTAAGGCCTTGTTCTTTTCGTGTGGAAGAAAGTAGTGAAACAGACCTCGCCACAATGGGATAGCATGGAGCAAACCCACCAATACATTCGTCGCAACAGATAACCGATCGACCAAATTAAATTGCTGGAAAATAAAACCGATGTTGGATCGAATGCTGCGAATTTTTGATGAAATCGTTCCACCTTTTTGTACGCACTGACCTTGCACTTCAATCAAGGATTCACTGTGACTGTCAGCCGCCACCAATCCTGCAATAAGCCGCAATAGCGTTGACTTTCCTGAGCCGGAGGCACCAATCAGCGCAACCATCTCGCCAGAATCAATATCTAAATCAATGTCTCGCAAAACATGCTTATTCAATGAATAGTGTTTGTTGAGGCCACGAATTTTTAAGGTGTTGGTCATTTTGTATATTTCGCTGTGCGTAACAGTTTCGCAATTCTTTATGTCACCTTCTTTACAAGTTCGAATATTTAAAGAAGTTAGATCATCCTTTCGCCCAAGCGCCATGCTGATTTAACGATTGCATGTGTTTTTTGTGTAGAAATGTTGACAAGCTGTGTGTGAATCAAATCCGCTCGCAGTCCTACAGCAAGAGAGCCTCGGTCATTTAAACCCGTTGCCTTGGCAGGATTGTGGGTGACAGTCGCCAAAGCCTGCGGCAAAGAGAACACACGTTCATCGACCAATCGCATGACAGCGGCAAGTAGGCTACTGGGAACGTAGTCTGAGGACAAAATGTCTAACAATCCTTGTTTTGCCAGTTCAATGGCAGCAACGTTTCCTGAATGCGACCCACCTCGAACAACATTGGGTCCACCCATGACATTTAGCATGTTTTTCTCATGTGCAATTTTTGCAGCAAGTAAACTCGTTGGAAATTCAGAAATGCAAGCGCCTTCATTGGCTGCTTGGAGCACATGCTCTTGGGTCGTGTCGTCGTGACTGGCCATTGCAACATTGTGCGTTTTGCAATATTCGACAAAATAGGCTCTGTGCGGCTGAGCATATTGGGCTTGAAGCTTGGGTGCATGGCTGACTTGTAATTCAAACTTTTCTTGACTCCATCCTTTTTTGCCAGTGTAGTAAGTTCTTGCCACTTCAATATTTTCCCACTGCCTTTGTCCGGGGGTATGGTCCATGAGAGAGATCAAACTCAACTTGGGATGGTTGTGAAACGGTTTAAATAACTCAATCGTATTGGGTGCTGGAAGCTCACAACGAATATGTAAGTGATGATCAGCGCGTAAAAGTCGATTGCTCTCACAAAATGCCAAAGTATCTAAAAAACTACTCCAGGTCGAACCTCGTAAACTTTCAGTGTCCGCCTCACCCACGCCAAGCGCATCAAACACTGTTGTGATGCC
>CANBTT010000090.1 GCA_947372465.1 Burkholderiales bacterium
AATCTAAGCCTTCTGACCTTGCCAATCATGTCCATTGTGATCACCTTGTGCCTCCTGCCTAATAACTAGGCAGGTAGGGTTTAACACATGGTCAATTTTCAATTGAACATTTGGTCCTTTTTTGATCAATTTTCGGTTGAATTCAACACCAGAGGGTGATCAAAAGACCCCACACATAGGATTTCAAAGCCTTTTAGATTAACGCAAGAAAAACCATAAATTTGCGCCAAGTACAAACATCAATATGACTAACCATCGATTGAAGCTTCGCAAGCGTTTGACCTGACTGACCAAATCAACATGCTGCTTGACATGTTCGCTCAATACGGCATCCAAGTTCTTCTGCTTCTCCTGCAGTTCCTTGATCTCCGTCAGTGCTTCGGCTAGATAAATTTCAATTTCACGCTGGCTCAAAGGTTTGAGCGGAGGTGATGTGCCAGTTTCAGGATTTGAGCGTTGGCGATCCATTAGATCTCGTGCCTTGCCAAGTACTTTGGGAGCGTGTTCTACAACAGTACCCCAAGGAATGGCTTTAATTGCTGATAACCAAGGTATAGGCATATTGATTTAGATAAAGAGAGAGAGACGGTCAAGGGTATGTTAGCACCCGATATGGATGAATATGCCTAAAATTTTATAAAAAGACCCCACTGTACCCCCACCCCCACTTATTGGCGATGGGACTCCTGCTAGCCTTCGCATACTGTTTTGCTCAAGCGATTACTAAGCGGGGCAATGTATGAACTTTCGCATTTATTACTGAGCAATTAGTAACTTTATGGCAACCCACATTCCTGTGATTGCTAAAAAAGAGATACTAAATCCGGGGCCACGTTTCGCTGGGTCTTGCTGATATGCGAGTGCGTACCAAATCCGACCTGTAATCCAAATAGCGCCTGATACGCCAGCGCCAAGGTCACCTATCAAGCCTGCATAAATCCACATGGATGGAAGTAGCTGCATGGCACTTTCCAATGTGTTCATCTGAATGCGATATGCGCGGTCAAACAGTTCATGCCCTGAGGTAACTGGTGCTTTGACAGCATATTTAGCGCGAGCCTTACCCACATTGATGGCTGTCCAGAACATTAGGGTAACTGCCAGCAGGGTGACTAGTGAGGTAAGGGGCAGTGTTGTCATGGGGTTTGATGTAGTTAGGAAGTTTATTTTGGCATGTGTGGGTAGAAATTCGCTAAATCAGTAGTGAAAGTGGCTAGTAAATCAGTCCTAGACAGCCCTTATTATTTTGCTTACCATTTGGGGCTATGAAGAACCTTCTTCGTTACCTTGTGTTTTGTCCTGATGGCTAGCATTCGTTTGGACGAAACGCTTTTAATCTGACTAACCTGAGCATGGCTTATTCAACCGGAGTGACAGATGAATCTTTACATTCAAGTAGAAAACGGTGTAACAAAGAATCATCCTGCGTATGAGGACAACCTCATTCAAGCTTTTGGCTCAGTCCCCGCAAACTGGGAGCCTTTCATTCGCGTTCAACCCCCTACTCCGGGCCTTGACCAAGTAGCGGTAAACACTTGGGCTCAAGGAACTTTCTATGCCAAAGTAAATGGCGTGTGGACTGACGTTTGGACAGTGCGTGAAATGACTGCTGAAGAGATAGCACTCAATACCAAATTAGGATTACCCCCAGTTGGTACTCCAACCTACAGTCTAATGGTCGCGGGCGTAGCTGTTAATGAAGGCTCCACCGCAACCTTTAATTTAACAACAACAAAAATTGCATCGGGCACAGCGGTTCCTTACTCACTTAATGGAATTGGAATTAGCCCTGCAGATATTTCTGATGGTTCTCTTAGTGGCTATGCAGTAGTTAATGCAAGTGGTGTTGCCACCATCTCGGTCACATTACTCAACGACAACTTAACCGAGGGCCCTGAAACGCTTAACGTTACTGCAGGTGGAGCTTCTGCATCCATTGTAATTAACGACATTTCTAAGTCCCCAGTCATTCCAACCTACTCGCTACAACAATGGCCCGCAGGTACTTCAGCAAATGAAGGCTCTACAGCTGATTTCGCTTTAACCACGACTGGAGTCGCTTCGGGTACTGTCCTAACATACACGATCTCTGGAAGCGTTAATGCAGCTGATATTTCTACTGGATCTTTAACTGGAACTACAACTGTAGGTGCTAATGGTATCGCCAATATATCCATACCACTCAAAGCAGATAATGCAACTGAAGGTCCTGAAACACTTACATTAAATATACAAGGTCAATCATCTTCTATAACAGTCAACGATACATCTAAAAATTTATTTAATCCAGAAATATATATTTCTACTGTACCCAATGTCAAAAGTGATGCGTGTACAATAAATGAGGGGCAGAACTTTTATTTGAATGTGTTTGGATTATTGCCAAATACAAGTTACACCTGGAATATATCTGGAAATGGGATTACTTCAGATGATTTGTTAGGAGGAAGTTTACAGGGAACTAGTTTTACAAATGGAGGTTCGTCTATTGGAAACGCCTTTTTAGCTCTTGCAGACAATAAAACAGAAGGTGATGAGGTTTTGGTTATTAATATTGTAGGGATTTCTAAATCTATCACAATTTCGGACACGTCCAAATCTCCAGTTCCTAATTCAGGTGACATCTCTACTTTTCTTCTTAATTCAAGCAATATTGGGAACTCCGCTTTTACGATAATTGATACCAAATTAAATATATTAAATAATCTTGATCGTCTACAAACTCAAGTGCAAAAAGTCGGCTCAATTTATGTAAACGATTACGTTAATATCCCTATCCCTGTTACCTTCACTCAATTCACCAACGATTTAGATACAATAAAAAAACTTACTTGGTCAAGCCAACCGAAATTGAATATTTCAATAAGCGATGTACCTGTTAGCAGCATCAGTTCACTGATTTCGATTAATTCAATCAATTTAATCACTAGCTTTTCAATATTAGATACCGCTGCAAATATTTCTTCTGCACTAGATCAAATTCAAAATTGTGTCTCCAACATTATCAGTATTACTCGGGTTTCCGTGTCTGACAATAGGGCTGTCTCAGTAACAAACAGCCAAATTAATAGCGATCAACGAGCATTAAATCTAATCACTTCCTCCGGTGGAATGTTTACTGTCATCAATACAAACCCAACTTATAGCTTAACAGTTTCATCTTTAACTGTTAATGAAGGTTCCACAGCCTTATTTAATTTAAATACGACAAATGTCTTAGCAGGTTCAGTAATCAATTACACAATTAGTGGATCAGTCAACAGCTCAGATATCGTAGGTGGTCAACTGTCTGGCTCGGTGTCGATCCCTAGCAGCGGAATTGCTAGTATCAGTATACCCATCGCAGCAGACAAGCAAACAGAAGGCTCTGAGACACTCACTTTAAAAATTCAGGGTCAAACCGCATCGGTGACCATCAACGACACCAGTACCTATGTCAATCCAAATGATCACGTATCTTTGATCGAGGGTTTTGGCCAAATCAAGTTGTATCAAAATTCCGATGGTTCGCAATCGGTCTTAGAGAACGGCGTTTACTATCCCATCAAAGATACGGCTTACGGGGGCAATCCCAATGGACCGCAATCAGGATTCATTGCCGCTGATTTTTACAACGGCGCCAGAGTGGCTGTATACAACGGTGGTGCTGTTTGGTACATGAACAGCAACTGGTCCAAGGACCGAGTGGGTCCAAATATGCAAGATACTGGGCAAGTAGACCCTTCTCAGGTCACTTCATTGTTCTTAAGCAATGCCACCCCAAGCTATGCTTTATCCAGTTCAAGTTCCTCTGTGAATGAAGGTGCTACAGCTTCTTTTACGCTTGTAACAAGCAATGTGGCTACTGGTACGTCTGTGCCCTATTCTCTGTCGGGCATCAGTGCTTCTGATGTTGTTGGTGGATCGTTGACTGGAAATGCGGTTGTTTCCGCCAATGGCCAGGCAACTATTTCTGTGCTTATTGCAGCAGATAACCTCACTGAAGGGATTGAAACCCTGACCGTTACTGCTGGTGGCTCCAGTGCCTCAACCACCATCAATGACACATCTAAAACTCCCAGTGGCACTTACACCATAAGCACCAATTGGACTGCGACGACAGAAGGCACGCCCATCGTCGCAACAGTCAATGCCACAAATGTCCCCTCTGGTACCCCTATTTATTACCAAATTTCTGGCGCAGGGATCACCAGTTTAGACTTCTCTGGGATGCCCTTAACTGGTAGCTTGGTGGTCAATAGCGCCGGTCAGGCTGTTCTCAATATCCCCTTGGCAACTGATCTCACGACTGAAGGGGATGAGACATTTTCGATTCAGCTCTTTACAGACTCGAACAGAACCACAGCGGCAGGCAACCCCACCTTTGTGACGATTTACGACACGTCTAAAACGGCCATTCCAATCTATTCAATTGCGGCCAACTCAGATTCTGTCATTGAAGGACTACCGGCGGTCTTTACCCTTAATACAACCAATCTGCCAATCGGCTCAACCGTTACCTATACTTTATCTGGGGTGAACGCCTCAGACATTGGTACGGGTCAACTCAGTGGATCGGTGGTTGTCGGCAACAATGGTCAAGCCACGATTTCAATTCCGACAGTCGTGCACACAACCAATCTAGGCACCAAGTACCTCACAGTCAATGTCAATGGCGTAACAGCAACCCAGACCCTCATTGATAAGGCGCCACTGCCCCCAATTTATAACCTCTCCCCATTGGCGTCGTCCGTCAATTTGGGGGCAATGGCAAGTTTCAACCTTTCTACGACCAATGTTCCTTCAGGTACAACGGTTTGGTACACCTTGTCTGGGGTCAATTCATCAGATATTGGCAATGGACAACTCAACGGCAGTGTATTGGTGGGCAGCTCTGGGCAAGCAACGATCAATATCGCCACGGTTACCCATGCTTCTTATATCGGCAATAAAACCTTGACGGTGACGGTCAATGGCATCTCGGCAAGTGAGACTTTGGTAGATACCGCTCCAAAGTTAATGACCTACGCCTTAACGAGCCCGTCCCTTACAGTCAACACGGGCTCCAACGCGGTCTTTTTGTTGTCCACTACAAATGTAGCGCCCGGAACCGCTGTGCCTTATACCATTTCTGGGGCTGTCAGCCCATCGGACATTGTTGGGGGCAGACTGACTGGAACAGTGATTGTGGACCAAAATGGTCAAGCAACCATCTCTATTCCAACCACGACCCATACTGGCTACCAAGGCAATAAGCTCATCACCGTCACCGTTTCAGGTCAAAGTGCTTCCGAAACCCTGATTGATACCAATGCCATTTATTCATTGTCTGCGAACACTTCAAGCTTCAATCAAGGTACAAACGCAACATTTACGCTGAACACGACCAATGTTCCAGTCGGTACATCCATACCGTATGTGATCACCGGATCAGTGGCATC
>CANBTT010000091.1 GCA_947372465.1 Burkholderiales bacterium
GGTGATGGGTTTATCTAGATCGGCGTATTACAAGCCAAGAGTTGACTGGTCAGCTAAAGATGCTGAGGTGGTTGACTCGCTCAATGAGATTGTTGAATCCCGCACAAGGTGGGGTTTTTGGAAGTGTTTCCATCGCCTAAGAGCAGACGGCAAGACCTGGAACCATAAAAGGGTCTACCGCGTGTATTGCGCAATGAAGCTGAACCTAAAGCGCAAAGCCAAGAAGCGGATCATCACGAGGGAAAGGCAACCATTTGAGGACAATCAGCAGCTCAACAAGATTTGGGCCTTGGATTTCATGAGAGACAGCATGTACGACGGGCGTCTCTTTAGGACACTCAACGTCATCGATGAAGGCAACTGAGAAGCGCTCCGAATTGAGTGTGGAACATCGATTCCATCCGGAAGACTTGTAAGAGTAATGGATCAATTGTTAGAGCTTTATGGCAAACCAGAGGCCATACGAATGGGCAATGGGCCAGAGCTCACATCTCAAAGTTTCGAGGAGTGGGCGGAGAAACACAAAATTCGACTGATTATTTAATCAACAAACCCTGACCTGTAGGCAATTCCAATATTTTATATCCTCGGCGTTCAAACCAATTATCCTCAGCATTTTTCTGTGAAATATAACCAAGCCAGCCGTAATCATCCAATACCAAAATAGCACCAGGAAGCATTCGGTCAAACAAAATATTTAATGCGCCAATTTCAGCTTCGGCATTATTTAAGTCAAGGTGCATGAAAGCAATTTTAGAAGGGGATACAACTGATAAGATTTCTGGTACAGATCCCTGAGTTACAGTTACATTAGGAACATCAATAAATTTAGCTTTTACAGAATTAAATAAATCATTGCTATGTTCAGGCAGTGAGTGATGAACCATATTCGGATCGTGCTCAAAAAGATCATACAGATAATAGTGCCTTTCAACGTGTTTAGAAAAGTCAAGATAATCACAAACTATCCTAGCTGTTGTCCCTTTATAGCAGGCACACTCTACAAAATCACCATCGCCCAGCCTCATACCATTAAATGCAGCCCAAGCAACAACTGCAATACGCCACAAGATTGCCTTTTCAATTTCAGAATTAGCATGATTAGCATGGCTGTCCATCAACTTTTGATCACTTAGAAAGCTTAAATTTCTACCAAATGTAAATAAATTATCACCAGTGTATATTCCATCTTGATATTTTGTAGAGTTAATCGCGATTTGAATACCTTGTATGAAATCAGAAAGGTTGTTCAACCCAAAAAATTGGGTGGTAAGATGATTTGACAAAATATTCCTCTCTATAAAATTTTACGCAATTGAGGTGATTATTTGGTTATGTTATTTTTATCAAATAGCCATCAGGGGCTACAGTAATTTGTAATTTTTCATGAATACTTTTATCTATAACAAATTTAGAGTTAATTTCGAGAAATTTATGGACAGCAATCTTTGGATTATTATTGGGTCCCCATGGCCTATCAGGGAATAAGTTGGATGACATATCATTTACAAAAGTATCAAAAACCACGCAATAACATCCTTTTGAAGTGAGATCACCATATGCATTTAATTCAGCAAACACATGATCAGTTGTATGATTGGAATCTAAGCATATCATCACACGCTTGAAATTATTCGCGTATGAACGTACGCTTGATATGACTTCAGGTTCAATACTCGAACCTTGTATAAGATCAATCATATGAGACAATGGATGAGCCTCTATTGCATCTTTGTTGTGAGATCTAATATCTATATCTATACCAAGCACTTTACGTTTGCTTGCCTTCGGATCAAGCAAAGCAGCGGATTGAACAGCGTCACAATAGTCAAGCATAGCCAATAGAGAAGCACTAAGGATGAGTGATCCACCATGAGCAACACCAGTCTCAATAATTAGATCGGGACGAGTTGCCCAAACAATCTCTTGAAGTGCAACCATATCTTGAGGATATTGAATTATCGGACGACCAAGCCAATCAAAGTTATAAACATAACGACGATTCATTGACGTTTCAAGCCATCTCTGAGATTGATCAATTAATAAATCATCATTGGAGTAACCAGAGATTTGCTTTTGGCGATCATCTAAAAATTTTTTAACTGGATTCAACATAAATCTAATCATTCTTTATTAAAAATACCAAGTGCATCTAGCACAGGTTGTGGGTTGAAGAAAAATTCAGATTTTATACGCTCATTGTTTATATGAGGAGAAGTTACAGTTTGTGCATCTGTAAGCACATCAACATCACAACCAGTTTGTTGAATCAGTTTTTTAGTTATTTGCGCATTAGAGATTAATATACCGCTAGCTACGTTATAAAGACGTTTTCGCCCGTTAATTGCAATCTTTGGTATAAGGTCAACAACGTCATCAATGTGTATATAGTCTTTTGAAGAGATAAGTGAACTCTGTAAAGTTATCTTTCCTTTTCGCGCTTCTCTAATAATAGTTGGTAGAAAATTATTCGAATTTTGATCATTTCCACCATATACATTTGACAAACGAATTACTCTGACACTTTTCCGATCATCCCTTAAACAAAGAGATTCACCCATTAATTTAGAAATATTATATAAATCAGATGGATCTTCAGGCAATACTAATAGAGCATCATCTTCTCTAGTATTAGAACAACGTGAGTAAACTCGTGTTGACGAAAGGTAAAGAAATGAATCGAAATTAGCAAATTGAAGTAATTCAGACAAATGCAAAATATGGGCTTCAACTGTTTCAAAGGGTTTAAACCTAAAGTCTCCCGTTAGTCCGATACAATAAATAACATGACCCAATGGTTTTTTAAATAGCAAAGGATCACCACGTCCCGGCGTAAAAACAACATCACCAGACTTAATCAATTTATCAGTTAAATAGCTGCCTATTGTTCCTGAAGAACCTAAGACTGTCCAAATCATTTTCGAACCCCTAAAAGAACAATAGGATTTCCAGCATACACCGAAAACTCTTTCATCTCACCGCGAACTATAGAACCCGCACCCAATACACAACCTTTGCGAATTATTGATCCGTCAAGTATCACGCAACCTGCACCAATCCAGACATCATCCTCAATTAAAATACCACCTTTACTTGGAAGAAAGCCTTGGGATTGTATTAAATTGTCTCTATTACTATATGCATGATTTACAGGTGCAAATGTACAGTTTGCAGCAATTAAAACGTTATTACCTATAATGATTCCATTTCCAGTGTACATAACACACCCAGAATTAATGTAAACATGTTCACCAATAGATACGTTTCCAACTCCGCCAGCGGGCTTAATTTTTACAAAACTGTCAATTACAGAATAAGCGCCAATGGAAATAGTTGAACCACGAACTGAATCTTCTATATCAGCCAAAAGTGAAACGGAAGCATTTTTTGCAATTTTGATTGGCATAAACTAATTAATAATCTTGATACTAGGGATTGCGACTACGAACTTGCCACCCCAATCATTAATATAAGCATGCTCTTTAATGATTTCATCCTTAAGATTCCAAGGTAAGATAATAACGTAGTCAGGTTTAATTTCTCTCAATGCTGAGGGCGAAAGAATTGGAATATGGCTTCCAGGCATAAATTTACCCTGTTTAGACTCTGCAGCATCACAAACAAATCTAATCATTTCTCGCGTTATATTTGCATAATTTATAAATGTATTACCTTTAGCAGCAGCACCATAAGCCGCCAGAATACTACCTACCAACAATTTTTCATTAATGAAACCTAGTAGGTCGTCTTTGATTTTAATAACACGCGACTGAAAATTCAAATATGTATCCATACTTAATAATCCAAAGTCAACCTCTTTATCCATAATTGACTGGACTGATGAATCATTATGACGTGAGTCATCAATATGGCATCCATAAATTCTAAGACTGCCACCATGCGTACTTAATTCTTTAACTTTATATATCCTAAGTCCGAATTTTTTAAAAATTCTCTCGACAATATGCAAGGATAAATAGGAAAAATGCTCATGGTAAACTGTATCAAATTGACAATACTGTAGTAATTTTAATATGTGCGGAAACTCTAAAGTAATAGTACCATTCTGTTTTAGTAAAATTTTTAAACCTTTTGTGAAATCATTAATATCAGGAACATGTGCATAAACATTATTTCCTATAATTAAATCTACAGCTCCTTTTTCTTGAACAAGTTGATAAGCTAACTCTGAGCTGAAAAATTTTCTTATTACTGGGATTCCAATTTTTTCAGCAACAGCAGCAGTGCTTTCAGTTGGCTCGATGCCGAAACAAGGAATATTTTTTTCAACAAAATTTTTTAATAAATAACCGTCATTTGATGCGACTTCAACTACAGTACTATTCTTATTAAGAATTAACTCATCTGTAATTTTTTCAACGTACGATTTTGCATGTGATAACCAACTTGAAGAAGTACTTGAAAAGTAGGCATAAGTGGATGAGAATAACGAATCCGCGGATACATAATCATCTGTTTGTACAAGCCAGCAATTATGACAAACCGATACTTTAAGTGGCAATTTTTTTTCATAATGATTTATTTCATTCTCTTCTATATATGCATTAGATGGCGGCGCCATTCCAAGATTGAGAAATGAATTAAATAAAAGTGTGTCACAGTGCCTGCATTTCATATCGTTAATCCTTTAAATTCCGAACAAAGTAATCTATGGCTAGCATCTCGACTAGATAAATCACTTATGTACATGGGCCACTTTATACCAACAATTGGATCATCAAAACGAATTCCACCCTCGTAATCCTTATTATAAGAAGCTGTATGTAAATAAAATAATTCGCTATTTGCCTTTAATACTTGAAAACCATGTGCAAATCCCTCGGGTATTATCATGAAACGCATATTTTCTTCACTTAATACCTCAGCATGCCATTTCAAAAATGTTTTCGAATTGGAACGTAGATCTATAGCAACATCCCAAATCATTCCTTTCAAACACCGTACAATTTTCATTTCTGAATGAGGCGGATACTGAAAATGCATTCCTCGAATCAATCCTAATTTTTGACTAACAGAATAATTTATTTGCTCAATTTTCCGTTGTTCGATAACACTAGATAATTCATATTGGCAAAATAAACGCGAAAAACTACCACGCGCATCAACATTCTTTGTTGATTCTGCTACAAAAAGATTTTCAATATTTGTTTCAATGATTTTCATTACTTGATTAGACCCCGTATTACAGACCCGGCGGTATAGCTAACTTGCAGATTGTCTTTCCCTGAAGAGCTTCGGTGCAAGTATCCCAAAGCACTGCGAGGGTGATTTGAATTGTAATCTTCAAACCAACCAGGCAATTGGCTTTGATGTCCTCCTACAAAGTAGACAGCCGGTAAGTAGAAAATTTGGCTATGTTGATTTTTTTCAAATTGCTTTGCAAACAATGTTGGCGGGGTGTCCGACAGCGATGAATGTGGGCGGTAAATAATTATAGTCCTGTCTCCAGTTTTCAATCTTTTTTTTGCATCTTCTAACGGCATGAACCAATTGTCGTTCAGGCACTCGTCCCTGAAGCTTCCATTAAATGATTCAACAAAAGGGTTTTCAGTTGGCTTGCCTGGTCTTGAAAAGTCCAAGACAACATTGTTGTCATAAGCCCACTTGTCTAATGCCACCGATATAAATTCTGGCCTGTCGTCCGTTTGAATCCTTTTGGGCAGTTCCCGTCCGCCTGCAATGACATTAGAAAGAGCCTCTGCCACACAAGCTCCTGTGAGCGATTGCCCGACCTCAATGGCCAGGCATTCTCTGGTGTGATTGTCCACCAAAGTTAAAGCTATGAACTTTTTGCCATTAAATAGCGCATCGGAAACAAAGTCCAAGCTCCAAAGCTAATTGGGTAATCGTCCCGTAGAACCATAGGCGTCTAAAGTAGAATTTCTCAAATCGGAGAGAGGTTTTACAAATGAAGAAATCACGTTTTTCCGACAGTCAGATCATGGACGCTTTGAAGCGTTCTGAGGCTGGCATACCTGTTACAGACATTTGCCGTGAGTTGGGCGTCAGTACCCCAGCTTTTTATCGCTGGAAATCTAAGTAAGGAGGCATGGACGTTTCCCTGATGTCCAAGATGAAGGAGCTAGAGGAGGAGAGTCGGCGACTTCGCATGATGTACCTCGATGAGAAGTTCAAAGCTGAGATTGTGACGGAGGCGCTCGAAAAAAAGTGGTGAGGCCATCTCGCCGTAGGGAGATGGCCAAAAGAGCAGTCGAAACCAAAGGGGTCAGTATTGAGCTGGCCTGTAAGGCTTTTAAGATCAGCGAGTCTTGTTATCGCTATGAGAGGAAGCTGAGCGAGGAAAACAAGAAGGTCGAGGATTGGCTGCTCAGGCTCACTGATAACAACCGCAACTGGGGCTTTGGTCTGTGCTATTTTTATTTGAGGAAAGTGAAGGGGTTCAAATGGAACCACAAGCGCATTTATCGTATTTACAAGGAGTTGGAGCTGAATTTGCGGATCAAACCCCGTAAACGCCTGAGCCGTGAGAAGCCAGAGGCTTTGAGCGTTCCTGAGGCGATCAATCAAGTGTGGTCCATGGATTTCATGCATGACCAGTTGGAAACAGGGAAAAGTTTCAGGTTGCTCAATATCACCGATGACTTTAACCGGGAGGCTTTAGGCATAGAGATTGATTTCTCACTTTCATCACTCAGAGTGATCAGAGCGCTTGAGCAAATCATCTCTTGGAGGGGTAAGCCCAAGGTCATTCATTGCGACAATGGTCCGGAATACATCAGCTACGCACTACAAACATGGGCTGAAAGCAAGCATATCAAGATCGAATACATTCAACCAGGCAACCCTCAGCAAAACGCTTACGTTGAACGATTCAACAGAACGGTTTGCTATGAATGGATATCTCAATATTACTGGAAGGATTTAGAAGAAGTTCAATTGTTCGCCACGAAATGGATGTGGTCTTACAATCACGAACGTCCCCAAATGGCGTTGGGAGGTTTTACACCAAAGCAGCACCTAGCCATGGCTGCATAAAGTCTCTACTTTTAATGCCTCTGCAAAAGGGGAGGATTACCGAAGCTTCTAAGCAGTTATTGATTTATCAATGAAAAA
>CANBTT010000092.1 GCA_947372465.1 Burkholderiales bacterium
AGCTGCTTAACCAAAGATCAGTATTCGCAAGTTAATTTTTTCACTGTGAAGTTCAAGCACCAGCCAGGGAGTCGAACTTTTACCTTTTTCAGTTCGAGTCTCGGTTGTGTCGTCGAAGTTTTGGGGTCAAAATTCGAAGGTCAAAACCTCAAAAATTAGGTTTTCATCTCTCCAGTTGCAATATGCAACTTTTGTACAATTACACAAAATATTACACGTCAGCTATTTAAACACTTAATTTATTGATTTATATTGATTTTTAACGAGCCTGGTTTTCTGTTAATCCGTAGGTCCCTGGTTCGAGCCCTAGTGAAGAAGCCCAACAAAAAGCCCTGCTGAAATGAACTGCACCCCAAAAGTTGGACACCAATCCAACCTTTGGGGTGTTTTTCAAGCCGCTAATGCTTTGGGTGCAATCGAAGGATCTTTTTTGAACTTGATTTCTGCAGTCCAAAGATCTAACGCTTCTTGCATGCGAAGCCAGCTCTCAGGTGTGCCGCCCACTGCTCGTGAGATGCGAATGGCCATCTCCGCTGTGACAGCTTTTTTCTCGTGTAGTAAGTCTGATACCGTTTGTCGACTGACCATGAGACGCGTAGCAAACTCGCCTTGTGTCCATACAAGCTCTGGCAGTACATCTTCACGCAGAACTGCGCCAGGGTGCGTAGGCTTGCGATTAGGGTTTCGTAGAGACTTCATCAGTGATAGTCCTCCAAGTTAACGTTGATGGCGTCTTCGCCAAAAAATTGATAGGTGATTCGCAAGTTGCCAGAAACAGAAACTGCGAACTCACCTTTTCGATCACCCTTCAGTGCGTGTAGTTTGTAGCCAGGCAAGTCCATGTCTTCAGCTTCCTTTGCTGCATCCAAACGGTCCAGCATCCTTTCAATACGCGAGCCATATTGAGCAGGAATTCCTTTGTAGCTGCCTTTGGTGAAGAAAAGCTCCAAACCCTTGTGTTTGAAAGATGTGATCATTGTTGACGATTGTAAACAGATAATTTACTTTGTCAATCAATACTTGACATCAAATACACTTAACATAAAGGTTCGAGTCTTTAAGTGCAAGGCCTTGATTCTGAAAGACACGGGCTTAAAAAGGAACTAAAAAATTTCTATTTGCCAACTACTTTAATGCATACGGGACCTTTATTTTTAATATTAGCGAGGACGTGCTCGTTGAATGATCCCTCAAAGCCGGCCTCAGTAAAAAGACGCAGTGCTTAGAACCCATGATGGCGGCACCCTTTGTTGCGAAGTCTTATTGCCATTCGACACCAATGAAACCAAGGCCATCCTAAAAAAAATCATGCGTTAATTTTTTCTACCATGTGGACAATCATATTTTCGCCGACAGACCGATTGATCCCTGCAACACTTGGCATCCATATTGCTTAGCTTATACAAAGGGGTAAACGTCACACAGAAAAGCAAATGAAATTGGTCAATACAGACAGCTAGGGTTCCGGGACTGCCACTGCAGTCTGCCTGGTCCAAGAGCGGTCGGCCGCGCAAAGGCGCGGTTCCACGGAGGGACAAAAGCCCGGGAGATCACGGCTAACGCTGACGGTTATCTCTCGCTTATTTGTTCAACTTGGAGTCTGAATTGATTAACCCTTCCGCCGTTCATTCACCCACCCCGCCACCAAGCATTTGGGGCATTTCGGCTCGAATTTCCCGAACACAGTACTGGTTGTTTGCAGCCATGGGCTTGATCTCACCTTTGTTGGCTTGGGCCTGGCTGCACAATTCCGGCCTGGTCGACCCGATCTTCCTACCGGGCCCCATCGAAGTGCTCACCCGACTGGTCAGCTGGACAATGGAGGACGACCTCTGGGGCGACACCATGATCAGCATGTACCGAGTCATGGCAGGCTTTGCGATATCAGCCGTCATCGCTCTGCCCTTGGGACTGTTGATTGGGGCTTTCAAACCGGTCGAAGCCTTGCTCGAACCTCTGACAGATTTCATTCGCTACATGCCAGCGGTTGCATTCATCCCCTTGGTCATGCTGTGGCTAGGGATTGGCGAAAGCGCCAAAATTTCGATCATTTTCATTGGTACTTTTTTTCAAATGGTCTTGATGGTTGCTGAAAACGTGCGCTTGGTGCCCAGTGCGCAGATTGAAGCAGCCCAAACCATGGGAGCGACCCGCGGTGAAATTATCCAATTGGTGCTTTTTCAGTCCGCCAAACCCGCCATCTTGGACACCCTGCGCTTGACCATGGGCTGGGCTTGGACGTACCTGGTGGTTGCCGAATTGGTCGCCGCCAACTCGGGGCTTGGCTACTCCATCTTGAAGGCCCAACGCTTTTTAAAGAC
Organism: Burkholderiales bacterium; assembly: GCA_947372465.1. Lineage (GTDB taxonomy): Bacteria > Pseudomonadota > Gammaproteobacteria > Burkholderiales > Burkholderiaceae_C > Limnohabitans. The sequence continues at coordinate 2,322 of CANBTT010000092.1, forward strand.
CGACACCATTTTCGGCGGGATCATTCTGATCGGACTCATCGGCCTAATGATGGACCAAGCGTTTCGCTGGTTGCACCGCTGCTCTTTTCCCTGGCTCCACACAGAAAGCTAATCCATGTCCAAGGTTCACATCCATCAATTGGGTAAAGTTTTTGGTGCACCAAGCACCAATTCGGTGCCAGCCTTGCAAGACGTTGATCTCACGATCCAAAATGGTGAATTTGTCACGCTGGTCGGGGCTTCCGGTTGCGGCAAATCCACCCTGCTTCGAATTTTGGCAGGACTTGAACACCGTACGAGCGGCTCCGTGCAATGCAATGGCATTGAAATCACTGGGCCGAGTGCCGATCGCGCCATGGTGTTCCAGCATTACAGCCTATACCCCTGGCTCAATGTCATGAACAACATCAAATTCAGCCGCCGCTTGCGAGTCAATCGTGAGGACATCACGTCTGCCGACGTGGAGGCCGCATCAGGTCGAGCAGACGCACTCTTGGACCTCATTGGTTTAAGTAAATATGCCAACGCCTATCCCAATCAGTTGTCAGGTGGCATGCAACAACGCGTGGCCATCGCCCGTGCCTTGATGGGCCAACCCGCCATGCTTTTGATGGACGAGCCCTTTGGCGCTTTGGATGCGCAAACGCGTGAGGTGATGCACGACTTGATTTTGCACATTCACCGGATTGAAAAAACCACCATCGTGTTCGTGACCCACGATGTGGATGAGGCCATTTACTTGGGGCAACGGGTGGTGTTGATGCAGCCTCGCCCAGGCCGCATCCACAGCATCTACCCCGTGCCTTTGCCTGCACAACGTGACCAAGAGATGAAGCACGCCCCTGAATTTCGTGCGCTCAAGGCCGAGATATTGGCCCGCATTCGTGAGAGCTCAGGCATGGCCACCGACCAAGACTTGCTGAACAAACTCCACCGCGCAAGCGATCTTGCCTAATCTCAATTACTTGAATCACCTGAACCATGTCAAACTTTTTAGAAACCCTCACCCCCTTGGCACGCTCTGCAATCCCTGCACAAGCCACGCCCTTTGATCCCTCTTTGGTCTTGTGGACACACGTCCTGCCCGGTGGCTCCGCTTGGTCGGGCGTCATTCGCCGAGGCAACACCTTGCGCTTCACCGACACGCATGGATGCGGCAATGTCTCCCTTTTGCTGTTCAACGCGGCCAATCACAGCGAGCGCTACAACATGCCTGATACGCTTAAAGCGCAGCACACGGCTTACCTCACGAGGGGTCATGTGTGTTACTCGGACATGGGTCGGGTCCTGTGTTCAGTGTCTGAAGACACATGCGGTTGGCACGATACGGTGGGCGGCATCACCAACGCACAAATGACGCTGCAAAAATTCGGCGAAGCCAAATTTGGCAAACACCGCAACGCCATGCACCGCAACGGCCAAGACAACTTACAAGTCGAACTTGAGAAATGGGGGCTTGACAAACGAGACTTGGTGGCCAATCTCAACTTGTTCAGCAAACTCAGAACCGATGCAAATGGATCTTTGTTTTTTTCAACTGAACACCGAGCCCCTGCTCAGTACTTGGACCTGAGGTGCGAGATGGATGTGTTGATGGTGATGTCAACCACGCCCCACCCGCTTGACCCAAGCAAGGTCTACGCCCCACCAGACATGACTATGAGCGTGTGGCGCTCAGGCACAGCCAGCGCAAACGATGTTTGCCGCTTGCACTGCCCTGAAAACGCCCGTGGCTTGATCAACACCGAACAGTATTACCTCTGAATTGAAGGCCTCGATATGCAAACCCTAGAAAGCCATTACACACCCGCCACCGCCAGCTTCAAAGCCGATATCGCAGCAGGAGAGCCTTGGATGCACACGGTGCGCAAAGGTCAAATTTTTCGCATCGTTGACCTCGAAGGCAACCAAGCGGTTGACACTTTGTTCTACAACGCACACGATCTGAGTGAGCGTTACAGCGCCACCCACACCGTGCAAGCGCAGTCAGCGCTTTACTTGAGCGTGGGCACTCAAATCATGTCCAGTGAGGCACGCGCTATGCTCACCATCGTGGCTGATACCTGCGGGCGCCATGACACCTTGGGGGGCGCTTGTTCGTGCGAAAGCAACACGGTTCGCTACGCTTTGAACAAACGCCATATGCACAGTTGTCGAGACAACTTCATGTTGGCGATTGCGCGCTACAGCGAAACCCACCCAATGGGGCCGTTTTTCAGCAAGCGCGATGTGGTGAGCAACATCAACTTTTTCATGAACGTCCCAGTCACACCTGAGGGACAACTCACGTTTGAAGATGGTATTTCTGCACCTGGCAAATATGTCGAGTTGCGAGCGGAAATGGACGTGATTGTCATGATCTCCAACTGCCCGCAATTGAATAACCCCTGCAATGCCTACAACCCGACCCCTGTGCAATGTCTTGTTTGGGATGGCGTCTAAATGTTGAACAAAATTTTGATCGCGAACCGCGGCGCGATTGCGTGCCGCATCATCCGCACCCTCAACCGCCTAGGCATCGCATCGGTGGCGGTGTACTCCGAAGCCGATGCGGGTTCAATGCATGTGGCCATGGCCACCGAGTCGGTCTGCATCGGACCTGCAGCCCCGGCGTTGAGTTACTTGTCCATTCCAAAAATCATTGAAGCGGCGCTTTCTACTGGCGCGCAAGCCATCCACCCGGGTTATGGTTTTTTATCTGAAAACCCAGCCTTTGTTGAAGCATGTGAAGCCGCACAATTGGTGTTTTTAGGACCCACGCCTGAGCAAATGCGCGTCTTTGGTCTTAAGCATTCAGCCCGCGCACTGGCCACCCAAGCACGCGTTCAACTTTTACCTGGCACTGGTTTACTGGGGGGCGCCCAAGAGGCCTTGACGGCGGCAGAAACCATTGGTTACCCCGTCATGCTCAAAAGCAGCGCAGGCGGTGGCGGCATCGGCATGCAAATGTGCCAAAACGCGAGCGAACTCACTGCCGCCTTTGAAACAGTCAGTCGATTGGCACAGTCGAATTTTTCGGATGCGGGTGTCTTCCTTGAGCGTTTCATCACCGACGCGCGTCACATTGAAGTTCAGGTCTTTGGCAACGGCAAGGGTGAGGTCTTGATCTTGGGCGAACGCGACTGCTCGCTGCAAAGACGAAACCAAAAGGTGGTTGAAGAAACACCTGCACCACACTTGCGTCAATCGGTGCGAGCCTCATTGCACGACACGGCACAACGCCTGGCCCAAGCCGTGAATTACCGTTCAGCGGGCACGGTCGAATTCGTGGTGGATGCGAAAACCCAAGATTTTTATTTCCTGGAGGTCAACGCCCGCTTGCAAGTTGAGCACGGCGTCACAGAGGCCGTCACTGGCGTGGACATTGTCGAGTGGATGGTCAAACTGCCGACAGGTGATTTACCCGACCTGTCCTCGTTCAAGATCGCCCCTCAGGGGCACGCCATTCAAGCGCGGGTCTATGCCGAAGATCCCTACAACAACTTCCAACCAGCAACGGGTGTTTTGACCCAGGTGGTCTTTCCAAACAATGTGCGTGTGGACACGTGGGTCGAGCAAGGCAGCGACATCGGCGCCGCCTACGACCCTCTTTTGGCCAAGTTGGTCGTGCATGGAGATGACCGCACAGATGCGCTTAAGAAACTCGCAACAGCACTTGAAACCACCCGCATATCGGGCTTGGAATGCAACTTGTTCTACCTTCAAGCCCTGATGCACTTTGCACCCTTTGTGAAAGGAGAACACACCACACGCAGCTTGAATGGTTTTGGTTTTGCTAGCCACGCCATCGATGTGCTTGCTGGTGGTGTACATACCATGGTCCAAGACTGGCCCGGGCGCACGGGCTACTGGGATGTGGGCGTGCCGCCGAGCGGCCCCATGGATGCATTGGCGCTGCGAGCGGCCAATGCGATGCTGGGCAACGCGCAAGGCCAAGCGGCTTTGGAGATCACCGCAGCAGGCCCAACGCTGCGCTTTCGCACGCCCATGCATTTGGCCATTTGTGGCGCACCTGTAGAGGTCAACTTGGACGGTGTTTCGATCCCCACTTGGCAAGCCTTTCATGTCGAGGCTGGACAAATTTTAAAAATAGGACGCGTGGCCAATGAGGGATGCCGGGTGTACTTGGCCGTGGCGGGTGGCCTTGATGTGCCCGACTACTTGGGCAGCAAATCCACCTTCACGCTCGGTCAGTTTGGTGGCCACGGTGGTCGCGTGTTGCGCGCAGGCGATGTCTTGCATGTGGCGCCTTCCTCACCTGTGCAGGCCTTGAGCCCTGCGCAAATCGAAGCCATTAAACCAAGCTATACAATGCATTGGGACATTGCTGTATTAGAAGGCCCACATGGCGCGCCCGACTTCTTTACGCCAGACGACATGCAAATGTTGTGGAACACCCAATGGGAGGTGCACTACAACTCAAGCCGAACCGGTGTTCGACTCATCGGACCCAAGCCCACTTGGGCGCGCAGCGATGGGGGTGAGGCAGGTTTGCACCCAAGCAACATTCACGACAATGCTTACGCCATCGGAGCGATTGATTTCACCGGTGACATGCCCGTGATTTTGGGGCCCGATGGTCCAAGCTTGGGCGGCTTTGTTTGCCCTGCCACGGTGATTCGCGCTGAGCTTTGGAAACTTGGCCAACTCGCACCCGGCCACACCGTTCGCTTCGTACCTGTTGCCATGGAAACGGCCAACACCATGGCACAACAGCAAAATGCTTTGCTCCAAGGTTTGACACCGGGCAAAGAGATTCCATGCCTTGCCACTAAAGCCAGTGCTGATGCGCCTCAGTTGCCCAATGCTCCCGTTTTGCTGCACCTGCCTGCCCAAGCAGATGGGGTCGATGTGGTGATGCGACGTTCGGGGGATTGCAATTTACTGATCGAGTTTGGTCCTTTGCAACTCGATTTGGTGATGCGCTTTCACGTGCACGCCTTGATGACCCAACTCCAAGTCTGGCGTGAACAAGGTCGATTGCCCGGCATCATTGACTTGACCCCTGGCATCCGGTCTCTACAAGTGCATTTCGACCCCGATGCGATTGATCTGCGGGCCTTGGTCGAGCGGGTGCTGGCCGCTCAACCCGGCAGCACGGCTTCCAGCGATGCAGACATCAAGGTGCCCAGTCGCACGGTGTGGCTGCCGCTGTCATGGGACGATGCATCGACCCGCCTGGCCATTGAAAAGTACATGCAATCGGTTCGCGCTGATGCGCCTTGGTGCCCCAGCAACATCGAATTCATTCGCCGCATCAATGGCCTAGACGACTGGCAAGCGGTGCATGATGTGGTGTTCAAAGCCAGTTACCTCGTGCTGGGCCTGGGCGATGTGTACCTGGGTGCGCCAGTGGCAACCCCCATCGACCCACGCCATCGTTTGGTCACCACCAAATACAACCCTGCTCGCACCTGGACTCCAGAAAATGCGGTGGGCATTGGCGGCGCTTACATGTGCGTGTATGGCATGGAAGGACCCGGAGGGTATCAGTTTGTGGGCCGCACGGTTCAAATGTGGAACCGTTGGCGTGACGAGCGCAACGGAGCGAAAGATTTTGCTGCGGGCAAGCCTTGGCTGTTGCGCTTTTTTGACCAAATACGCTTTTACCCGGTGAGTGCCGAAGAGCTGGCACAGTGGCGCACAGACTTCCCCGCTGGCCGGGTGAAGTTGCGCGTGGAAGAAGGCGAGTTCAGCTTGGCGGCCTATCAAGCATTTTTGTCTGACAACTCAGCGTCCATCTCCACGTTCAAGCAAACCCAACAAGACGCCTTTGAGGCCGAGCGTGAACGCTGGGCAGCGGCTGGCTTGATGGAGTCTGCAACGCAAGAGCCTGCCTCAGACACCGAGGAGCACACGGCATTGCTCCACACTTTTGAGGGTGAGGTGATCACCTCCCAAGTCTCTGGCAGCATCTGGACGGTGCTGGTCACCGAGGGCGAGCACGTACAAGCAGGCCAAACCTTGCTGGTGGTGGAGTCCATGAAGATGGAGGTGACGCTCTTGGCCCCCTCATCTGGTCAGGTTCACAAACTGCTTTGTCAAGCAGGGCAAGCGGTCCAAGCGGGACAGCCCTTGGTACTGATCAAGTAAGCCTCATTTGCAGTCGAATCAGAGCGATCTAAAGCGTCCCATGGCGCATGCTTACTAAGCACGCCAAGGGCCATCACATGGAGTGGCCTGAGACAGAACGATCATGTTGAAAGACAGCTGGCGTGCTGCCTGTCTGGCTCAAACACCTGATGCACCACATGCACCATCATGGATGACACATGGAGACCCTTGCACCAAAACAATCCAACTCGAGCCAATACGGTGCCAAAGACCCAAAGCAAGAAGTCAATGCATGCTTTAAAGGACCACAAGCACCCGCCAAAACTGGCATACATGTTGCACTACCCGTTTGAGCAGGCGAGACGGCATTGAATGGAAGCAACCATGCATTGCAGATCTTTCGCACAATTAGGTAGGTGCACTAGGGTTCCGGTCTTGTGGAGACAACGCTGCAAGATGTCTGGTCCGAGAGTGTGCCGGTCTGGGTGGCCTTTGCGCCCGGGCTCCACGGAGGGATAAAAGCCCGGGAGACTGACGTTCACGTCGTCGACTCCTGCCGTTTTTTTCACTCTTGGAGTTTTATCATGGGCACCACACATCTTCTCAAGGCCTCTTGCGTTTCATTTTTCGGCGTTAACGAGCGTGCCAGCACGTTCGTGGGACGCCTCCTCAAACCCATTGCCAGCGCAGTGCTGGTGGTGGCCGCCAGCTCTGCGTTTGCTGCCGGTCCCACCACCATGAAAATCGGTACCGTGGTTTGGATTGGCTACGGCCCTTTCTATGTGGCCGAGGCGCTGGACCTCTACAAAAAGTACAACATGAAAGTCAGCTTGCAAGTCTTCACCGACCCAGCGCTGATTCCGTCAGCCATGGCCAGCGGCGCTGTCGATGGTGGCATGTTGACCTATGACCAAGTTGTGGGTCAGGTCGCCGCAGGTCAAAAACAAAAAGTGGTCATGCCCATTGACTACTCCAATGGTGGCGATGCCATCGTGGCCGACAAGACCATCAACAAAGTGGCAGACTTCAAAGGCAAGAAAATCGGCTTCAACCCTTTGTCACCCTCTGATTTTTTGCTGTCCTACGCCCTCAAGACCGCTGGTTTGAGCGACAAAGACATCACCCCCATCAACATGACGCCAGAAGGCGTGCCCGCGGCAATGGCCTCAGGTCAAATGCCCATTGGCGTGACCTATGAGCCAAGCTTGTCGCAAATCATCAGCCAAGGTGGCGGTAAAAAATTCAAGGTGGTGTTCTCCAGCAAAGATGCGCCCGGTTTGATCGCCGACGTGCTGGTGTTTGACGAAAAAGCCATCAAGGCCAAACCCACCGAAATCACCAACATCATGAAAGTCTACTTAGAAGGCATGGCCTACATGAAGAGCAAACCCGATGAAGCTTACAAAATCATCGGTAAATTCATGGGCGTGTCGGCCAAAGAAGTCAAAGAACAGTTGACGGGGGTCTACAACATTCCTCAAGATGAAATGCCCAAGGCTTTTGTGAAATCGACCGACACCACGTCTTATTTCGGCAGTGGGGATGTCATTGGCAAGTTGTTGCTCGCCAAGGGACAAATCAAAACGGTGCCCGCCACCGAAGCGACTTTCGATGCGCAGTTTGTCACCGCATTGACCAAGAAGTGACCTTTCAAACCCGAGGGATAAAGCATGAGCAGCATTTATAGAGATCCACAAGGTGGGTGGCCCAACACCCTTGCATTGTCAGTGACCTTGCTGCTGTACCCCCTCGGGTTCTTGTGCGCCTTTCAAGCGCACTGGCTCTTGAATGCCTTGGGTGTTTTCAGTCTAGTACTGAGCCTGACCTGGTCGGCTTACTTCATTCATGAATTTGCCCACCATGCCATCTTCAAATCCCCGCAAACCAATGCGCGCTTTGGGGTCTTGATGACGTGGATCAATGGCAGTTGTTTTGCCCGCTTTGAAGACATGCGCAACAAGCACATGCGCCACCATGTTGAACGCGCGGATGTGGTCACCTTTGATGTCAAAGGTTTTTTATTGGCCGCCCCCGCCTGGTTTCGATCGAGCGTGCTGGCGCTAGAGTGGGCCTATTTTCCTGCGATTGAATTTTTGATGCGCGCCTTTGTCATTTTGCTGCCGTTTCGCAAGGGTGGCAGCACTGCCTCGCGCATGCGCATCTTGGCCATTGCGGCTGTGCGCATCAGCGCAATGGCGTGCTTGGCATGGGCATCCCCCAAGGCCTGGGCGCTGTACGCCCTATCGGTGCTCTTGTTCATCACCTTGCTGCGCTTTGCAGACTGTTTTCAACACACCTACGATGCCTACCCCTTGCTAGACAACACCCCTGTTCCCAATGACAAAGTGCGCGACCGTGCTTACGAGCAGGCCAACACTTACACCGACGTGGTGGGCGTGAGCAGCACACTGAGCAATGGCATCCTGAACATGCTGTGGCTGAACTTTGGATTTCACAACGCACACCACGAGCGCCCGACACTTCCTTGGTTTCGTTTACCCGCTTACCACCGAGAGCTCTTCCCCGTTGACTGCGCACAGGTCTTGACGGTTTCGACTTTGCTTCGCAGCTTTCACATCAACCGCGTCAAGCGCATCTTGGCCGACGACTATGGCACGGTGTCTGATTTGAGTGTCCCGGGCCGAGCCGATCGGTTTTTAGGTGCCGTGGGCGTGTCCTTTTTAACCGCGGTTTGAGTTCAGGATGGATTTTGGACTTGCCCATCAAACCGTCCTGATCACCGGCGCGGCGGGTGGCATCGGGCGTGGACTGGCAAATGCATTTGCCCAGCAACAAGCCCACTTGGTGCTCCTTGACCGTGAAGCGGAAGGTTTGGCTCAACTTGCAAAAACCCTCCAAGGATGCACAGAGGTTCAAACCCAAGTCTGTGACTTGTCCAGTGATCGTCAAGTTCAAGACCTGGCCGATGCGTTGAGCACTCGCCACATCACGATTCATGCCTTGGTCAACAACGCAGGCAGCGAATACCCTACACCGCTCAACGACGCGAGCGAACAAGCCATGCAGCGCTGGAGCGGATTGCTCGACAACAACGTCTCAAGCATGACTCGTCTGACACGTGCCCTCTTGCCCCTGATGGGAGCGGGTTCAAGCATCATCAACCAGGCCTCCATCTGGGGCAAAACCGGGGTGGCTGATTTTTCTGCTTATGTTGCGAGCAAGCATGCGGTCATTGGTCTGACCAGGGCATTGGCCTGGGAGTTGGGCCCGTTGGGCATTCGAGTCAACGCAGTCTGTCCGGGTTGGATTCGCACCGAAGCAGCCATGGCTTCCTTGCACAGCATGGCCAAGGTGCAAAACCGCTCTAGCCATGAGGTGGAACGCGACATCCTCTCGCGCCAAGCCTTGCCCCAGATGTTGACCCCCGAAGACATTGCCGATGTCTATTTGTTTTTGGCCAGCCAAGCATCTAGATCGATGACTGGTCAAAGTTTGGTGGCCAGTCGCGGTGAGGTGATGGCATGAGGCTAGAGGGCAGAACCATTTTGATCACAGGTGCGGCCACAGGCATTGGTCGCGCTACCGCTTTGGCCATGGCCGACGCAGGCGCTGGCGTGGTGATCAATCATTTGGCGCAGGAGGATCTGGCGCTGGCCTTGCTCGACGAGATCACCCTCAGAGGTGGCCGGGCATGGACCATTGGCGCCGATGTCTCCAACGCACAAGAGGTCTCACAGATGATGAAGCACCTCGCCAACACATGCCCTGCAATTGATACCCTGGTGCACAACGCAGGCATCATTCAAGAAAAACCTTTTTTGGACACCACCGAAGCCGATTGGGACCGCATGTTGGCCATTGATTTGAAGTCGGCGTTTTTGATGGCGCGCGCCGTATTGCCTGGCATGCTTGCCAAAGGACGCGGCAATCTGATCAATATTGCATCCGACTTAGGGATCTTAGGTCGTGCACACTTCGCGCCCTATTGTTCGGCCAAAGCGGGGGTCATTGGTTTGACGAAGTCCTTGGCCTTGGAGTTTGCACCGCATATCCGAGTCAATGCTATTGCACCGGGTCCAGTGGCAACGGCCATGCTGTCGCCCGAAAGCATGTCTGCGCAGACACTGGCCTTGGAGCTTGACATTCCCCAACGGCGGTTTGCACACCCCAATGAAATCGCGTCAACGGCCGTGTTCTTGGCCAGCGAGCTCTCGGGCTTTTACACGGGGCAAGTGCTGGGGCCCAACGGCGGCTCGGTGATGCCTTGAAGCGATGACCTTGCCAATTGCCCTGCCCCTCTTGAGCGTCGAGCGTTGGCGGCGGTGCTTATCGCACCGGGCCATGCCCGTTTTCGTGTTGCTGTTTTCCTCGAGCATGTGGGGACTGACTTGGTTGCCTTTGAAAGGCTTTGCGCAAGCGGGTTTGAGTGGTCCGCTCTTGGCGATGTTGACCTATGGTGCGGCTGGTTTGGTGGGCCTGCCTTTGTTGCTGCGCCAACACAAAGTTTGGCAAGGCCAAGGGACTTGGCTGCTTTGGATTGCCTTGGTCGGCGGTTGGGGCAATACCGCTTTTGTGAGTGCCATGGTGATGGGCGATGTGGTGCGGGGCATGTTGCTGTTTTACTTGGCGCCAGTGTGGTCGGTGCTGGGTGGGCGCCTGTTCTTGTCCGAGCGGATCTCGACTCGACGCGCACAAGCCGTGGCTTTGTCCTTGCTCGGGGCCTTTTTGGTGGTGGGCGGCCCCCAGGCCTTTTCTACAGCACCCAGCGCAGCCGACTTGATGGCCATTTCAGCGGGTTTGGGTTTTGCTGGCAACAACATCTTGGCCCGCAAAACCCAATCCATTCCCCTGAGCTCCAAAGTGGTGGCGGTCTTGATAGGCTGTGGGGTCACGTCCCTTGGGATGGTGTTTTTGCTGTCCATCTCTGAGCTCGTGCCTTTGCAGTGGCCCAGTGTGAGCGCTTCAACCGTTTTGTCATTGCTGGTTTTTTCGCTGTTTTGGTTGGGTCTTGTGACCGCAACTTGGCAGTGGAGTGTCACCCGCCTTGAAGCTGGGCGCTCGGGTGTGATCGCCATTGCTGAGCTCTTGGTCGCGGTGCTGTCGGCCACCTTGCTTGGCCAGGAACACTTGCGTCTTTTTGAATGTTTGGGGGGCGCACTGATCACCGCAGCCGCCGTCCTAGAAGCCACCGATCCCCACCCCCCCTCAACTCAGGAGCCCACATGAACCCCATTTGGATGAACCAACTCTCATGGATCGACTACGAAGCGCGCATTCAACGCGATCATCCCACTGTTTTTTTACCCATCGGTGCTTTGGAGCAACATGGCCCACACCTGCCCTTGGGCACGGATGGGCTTTTGTCAGCAGCGGTGGCCTTTGACACCGCCCGTTTGGTCGATGGCTTGGTCGCGCCCACCCTGTCCTATGGCTACAAATCTCAACCCAAATGCGGTGGGGGACAGCATTTTTGCGGCACCACCAGCGTAGACGCAGCCACCTTGATTGGCTCCGTTCGAGACGCAGTGCGCGAATTTGCAAGGCACGGACTCACCCAGTTGGTATTGGTCAACGGTCATTACGAAAACCAATGGTTTTTGATTGAAGGCATTGACTTGGGCTTGCGCGACTTGGGGGCAGATTGCAAGTTGAAGGTGATGCGCTTAGAGTATTGGGATTTCCTCACAGAAGCCACACTGGCGGATGTGTTCCCGAATGGTTTTCCTGGCTTTGCCTTGGAGCACGCGGCGGTGATTGAGACGTCCATGATGCTGCACTACCATCCCAATTTGGTCCGAACCGATTTGATTCCCGACGAACCTCCTGCAGACTTCCCGCCCTACGACGTTTACCCCACCAAGAAGAACTGGGTCCCCTTGTCGGGCGTACTCTCATCAGCAAAAGGCTCAACAGCCGAAAAAGGTGCCGTCATGGCCAAAGAGTTGGCCACGCGCATGGCCGCTGCGGTGGCAGATGCATTCATTTGATTCACAGCGCTCAGCGCTGCTGGTGATTGACATGCAGCGCGACTTTCTCGACCCGCGTGGCTACGCCGCCATGGCGGGGGTTGATGTTGCGCGGCTGCGCCAAACAATTGCACCCGTTCAATCTTTGCTCCAAGCTGCGCGCAATCACAACATGCGCGTGGTTTTCACGCGTGAAGGGCATGAACCGAGTCTGAGCGACTGCCCGCCAGTCAAATTGGCCCGCAGCAAAAACGCTGGCGCTGCCATTGGCTCTTTGGGTCCACTGGGCAGACTGTTGGTGCGCGGTGAACATGGGCACGACATGGTCGATGAAGTCAAGCCTTTGCCTGATGAGATGGTCATCGACAAACCGGGTTACAGTGCTTTTCATCAAACGAGACTCGATCAATTGCTGCGAGAGCTGGGCGTCGATACGGTGATGGTTTGTGGTGTCACCACCGAGGTCTGTGTCAGCACCACGGTTCGCGCCGCCACGGATCTGGGTTACCATTGTTTGACCGTGTCAGATGCGTGTGCAGCAACACAAGCCCACCTGCACCAACCCGCGCTTGAGATGCTCGAGGTTGAAGGCGGTATTTTTGGGGCCGTGATCGATACCCAAGAAGCCTTGCAACGGATCAACACAACTCGCCACACACCATGACACAAGTTCGCAAACTCTGGCCCTTGTTGACCGCCATCCAGCATTACGACAAATCAATTTCCACTTACCAAGTGGGTCGAGGGCAAGTGATTGAAGCCCCCATCTTGGCATACCTCCTTGAAACGGCCAACGGAAGGATTTTGTACGACGTGGGGTGTGATCACCAAAAAATCAACCAAGCACAGTTGAGCAAGCAGTATTTCAACCCAGAGCAGTTTCCGTGCGGCGCGCCATTGATGACCGAAGAAAACCGCATCCCCCATCATTTGGCGCGTCTAGGTTTGATGCCGAGCGATGTGGATGTGATTTTTGTGGGGCATTTGCATTGGGACCATGCAGGTGGACTCAAGGAGTTGCGTCGTTGTGGATGCGGTGCAGAGATCCACTTGCAGCATGATGAATGGGCGCATGCGCAAACCGACCCGAGTGTGTTTCCAGATGACCTTATGGATGATCAAGGACAGCCGCTGCAGTTCAAATTGCACCGTGGTGAATACGAAGTGGTGCCTGGGGTAGAAGCGGTTGCAACACCGGGCCACACGGCAGGTCACATGTCCATGTGGATAGAGCTGCCCAAAGGACCTCCGGTTTTGTTGGCAGGTGACGCGGCCGATTTACAAGAAAACTTGGACCACGAGATTGCACCAGGGGGCCTTTGGCAGGAGAACGAAGCAATGGCCATCGACAGCATTCGAAAACTCAAGGCCTTGGCTGCGCGCACAGGCGCGCAACTGTGGCCCAACCACGACATCGCTTTTTACAAGCGCCTCCAAGTGTTTCCCCTTGCCTATGAATAACCTATTCAACAGTTTGTGGCCTGCACCCATGGCGAAGGTTTCAGGACCTGTGCCCTCGCGTTACTTCGGTGTTTGGGCCCGTACACGCTTAACCACCCCCGAGCTCAATGACAATTCGACTTTTGTGCGCTGGATGCAATTGTCTGTCTGGCATGCAGACTTGCGTGTACCGGTCTCTGAGTCACAATCCTGTCAGGGCTTTAGTGGACTGACCAGGGTAAGCGAGCGCCATGATGGCGAGGTTTGCACTTGGCACCGCTTGGTGGACTACCAAGCCCCTAGAGACACCGTGGACGAGGGTTACATGGTGTTTGAGACGCCTGAGAGGGTCATAGAAACGGGCATCCATGGGGTCTACCATGAGGTCTGGGAGCGCTTGTCGGGCTCAGAAGGACAACGCTTGGCCTTGGCGGAACCTTTGAAGGCGAATGGCTCGGGTGGAACTCGCCTTTTTGTGTCGGGCGAATACGTGATGCGGGTTCGCCCTTGCACACCACTGGGTCCAGCGTTTGAAATCACATTTGGCCGCTGGAGCGGCCAATCGTGGCATATAGAACAGTCCACCATCAAGCAACTGGTGAACCAAGTTCTACCCCTTCACATCACCCGCAGCTCGATCGATACCGCAGTCGTCCAGCACCATCATGAAGACGCCTCTGAATGGGGTATTTTAGAGTGGGCAACACCCACTTGATTTAGAAACTGCGACTGAGCGATGAGTTCAGTCACGGGACAAATATTCCAAGACCCTCTTGGGTCAACATTCATGTCCAACCACTTCAAGCCCGTCAACATTAGCGCGCCCTGAAACCGTTACAAACCCTATGAAACTGAGGTCGCGCCAATGAGCGCCAGTCTAATCCATCACAGTCCCAGCGCTGTAAGACCAGGGTGATCATCTGGGCGTCGGCCCAAGGGCCAAAAGAATTTTCTGTCCGTTTCTTGAATTGGTAAATCATTGATGCTGGCAAAGCGCCTTTGCATCAAACCTGCCGCATTGAACTCCCAGTTTTCATTGCCAAAACTTCGGTACCAATGACCCGAATCATCGTGCCATTCATAGGCAAATCGCACTGCAATTCGATTGTCTGTATAAGCCCAAAGCTCTTTGATCAATCGGTACTCAAGCTCTTTGACCCACTTGCGCGAAAGAAACTCAACGACCTGAGCACGTCCAACAGGAAACTCAGAGCGGTTGCGCCAAACGGTATCTTGCGTGTAGACAAGACTCACACGCACCGGATCGCGAGAATTCCAAGCATCCTCGGCCATCCTGATTTTTTGACATGCACTCTCCTCATTAAAGGGGGGCAAAGGCGGTTTGTTTTCCATGGTAAATCCAATTAGACAGTTAAATGGGAGTGAACAGGATTGTTCAGTGTTTCAGAAATGACATTCAGATGACGATCACACTCATCGATGCTCACAGGACCGCCCAGACAAATCCTCACGGCTTGAGCGGGGTCAGGCAAGGTTGAAAAAGCTGCACTGGCGACCACACTCACGCCCTTGCCCCTGAGGTATGAGGCAAATTCAATCGCACTCCAGTTGTTCACCATGCTAAGCCAAACATGGAAACACTCTGGTGAAGTTTGCATGGGTATGGATCCGAGGTGTTTTGAAACCAGTTTTTGGCGCTCTTGGCATTCCTTTCTGATGGCCAACAACATGCGATCTGCCGTATTGTCTTCAATCCAATGCGTGGTGAGTGCGTTGGTGATGGGTGAAGCCATCACCGTTGTCGCTCTCAAAGCACCCGCCAGGCGCTGAGAGGCCCGTTCGTTGGGCGAGGAGACAAAGGCGCTCCTCAAACCAGCACCAAAGCATTTAGAAAAACCGGTGATGTAATAGGTCAATTCGGGCGCAATGCTCGCCAAAGCCGTCGGCACGCGTAATGGGAGCATTGAGTAAGCATCGTCTTCGATGATGGGGATTGAATACTTCAATGCCACATCGGCCAACTGTAACCTTCGGCCCTGAGTCATGGTTTGTGTCGTGGGATTTAAGAGCGTCGGGTTGCAGTAAAAAGCCTTGGGTCTGAGCGTTTGGCAAGCGTATTCAAAGACGTCCACGCGAGGCCCCTCGCGATCAAGTTCAATGGGATGAACATTGATCCCCAATTGCGCTGCAATGGCTTTAACGCCTGGGTAGGTCAAGGACTCAACACAGATTGTCTCACCGGGTTTGGCCAGCATTGTAAAGAGTGCCATCAAAACCGAGTGAATGCCAGAAGCCACCAAAACTCGGCTCGCTTGAGTATGGGGCACGGTGCGACAGATCCATTGAGCTGCAACTTGGCGATCATGGTTCGTTCCACCAAAGTCTTGGTACCTAAGCAAACCGTAGAGATCGGCTTGGGACATGAATTGAGCGGCACTCTCACGCATGTGCGCCACCAAGGCAGCGTCGCTTGGCTCAGGCGGCAAGTTCATGGTCATTTCCGCCGCACTCCCCCCCTTGATGGGCACAACCGAGATGGATCCCTTGACGAAGGTCCCCATCCCCACCCTCGAGTCGATCAAACCCATCTTTCTGGCTTGTGAGTAGCCTCTGGCCACCGTTGTGTAATTCAAATCAAGTACGACAGACATCTCCCTTAAAGTCGGCAACTTTTCCTTGGCTGTTAGCCGACCAGATTTGATGTCCTCTGCAATCAACTCAGGCAACAAGAGGTATGCAGGCTTCTCATTTTTTAGAAGCCGCTTGCTCCAGTGTGCAAAACGGTTACTCATGATTGATTGCTTAAATGATCCATATTGATAGCTTCATTGATTGCATTAAACATGCCTGAAAAATCGCATTCAAAGCATCAAAACAGTGCGATTTTGAATTGATTGGTGCAATGATTGCATTTAAAAAATCATCATTTGGTGCATCCTTTAATTCATAAAAAGGTGATACACACTGAGAAAACTTGACGGGATGAATGTCTCCGTCAGCATTCCTCTCTCTATATTGCCTGCATAGAGACACTTGATTGCACATTGATTGGATTTAATGTGTTTGGGTTGGCACGGCAGATGCTAAGGAAAAGGCAGACATTTCCTTAACCCTAACCCATCGGAGTGAATTCACATGCCTAAAGTCACCAAACCAGCCAATGTTAAAGGCGAGCACTTAGTTGACTATGAAGAAAAAGTCTTTGAAGACGTAAAAGCCAAACCAGGTGAAAAAGCCTTGGTGACTTTTCACACCGTCGCTTTTGAAGGCTCCATTGGCTTTGTCAATCTTTTACAAGCCACCAGACTCAAACGCAAAGGATTTGAAACATCCGTTCTCCTTTATGGTCCTGGCGTGACGCTTGGAGTTCAAAGAGGATTTCCTAAACTGGGAGACGAGGCCTTTCCTGGCCACCAAAATTTCAACAATCAAATCATCAAATTCATGGAAGAAGGCGGCAAAGTCTATGCTTGTCGCTTTGCCCTTCAAGCGCTGTACGGCCATGGAGAAGGCGCATTGATTCCCGGCATCATTCCAATCAATCCTTTGGATGTCTTGGACATTATTCTTCTTCATAGAAACGACAACGCTTTCATTCTCGATACTTGGACACTCTAAGTTAAGGAACATTTCATGGACTCCAAACCCAGCATCGTCAAAGCCGCAGCAGTACAGATCGCACCCGACTTTGAAAGCCCAAACGGCACCTTGGAGCGGGTTTGTGAGTCCATCAGAAAAGCGGCTCAACAAGGGGTTCAAATCATTGTCTTCCCAGAGACCTTTGTCCCCTACTATCCTTATTTTTCATTCGTTTTGCCACCTGTACTGCAAGGTGCGCCACACTTAAAGCTATATGAAAAAGCGGTCGTTGTCCCTGGACCCATTACAAGCAAAGTGGCCGATTGTGCGAAAGAACATCACATCGTGGTCGTTTTGGGTGTGAACGAAAGAGACCATGGCAGTCTTTACAACACACAACTCATTTTTGATGTTGACGGCACCTTGGCACTCAAGAGACGAAAAATCACACCCACCTACCATGAACGCATGGTCTGGGGAATGGGGGATGGCTCAGGACTCAAAGTGGTGGATACAGCCGTTGGCAAAGTGGGGGCTCTTGCGTGCTGGGAACACTACAACCCATTGGCGAGGTACAGCCTCATGGCGCAACATGAAGAAATTCACTGCGCTCAATTCCCTGGCTCCATGGTGGGCCCCATTTTTGCTGATCAAATGGAGGTCACCATTCGTCACCACGCATTGGAATCTGGCTGCTTTGTGATCAATGCGACTGGCTGGTTAACAGACGAGCAAATTCAATCCGTCACTCCTGACACAAATTTGCAAAAAGCATTGAGAGGGGGTTGCCATACGGCCATCATTTCCCCTGAGGGCAAACATTTGGCACCGCCCATCACAGAAGGCGAAGGCATGCTCATTGCCGACCTTGACATGGGACTCATTACCAAGCGCAAACGCATGATGGACTCGGTGGGTCATTATGCAAGGCCCGAACTGCTCAGCTTGAACATCAACAGCGAAGCTTTCACACCCACCAAATGGACACCCCCCCATTTGTCAGGTGCAAGCTCCGATCACCCAAAAGACGAGGATCATCAACATGAGCTCCCCTAACGCGATTTCGAACCGAGAACTCATGACAGAACTTCAAACGCATGGATTGCGTTTGGTGGATCCAAAGTTTGGTGCCGCAAGTCGAAAAGGGGGCGCTGGCCCGAGCGACCACAAAGCGGTGACCATTGACGGCTTAACGCTCATGGTTCCCGTTCACACATCAACAGCTTGGGACTCACCATTTTTAGCTGAGGCACCCAACGAGTTGGGCGAGAGCGTGATTACTCGCTCCAGCATACCAATTGCGACCATCCGTTTCCCTAAAAAACCCAAATTCTATGATCTAACGACAAAAGACGGTGTGCCCTATTCGCACATCGCTACGCTTCACAGCTCAGACGTTCTCGCAACCACCATCCTACAAACATGTATTCGCTACGAAAGCAGAAAAAAAGCGTGTAAGTTTTGTGCCATCGGCCAATCTTTGGCCGCAGGAAGAACTGTTGCGCACAAAAGTCCGCAACAGTTGGCTGAAGTGGCCAAAGCAGCCGTTGAACTTGATGGCATCAAGCACATGGTGTTGACGACAGGCACACCCAGCACAGATGATCGTGGCGCATCAATTTTGTGTGACAGCGCAAAAGCAATCAAAGCGGCCGTTGATTTGCCCCTTCAAGGCCAATGTGAACCGCCGGCCGATTTTGCGTGGTTTCAAAAAATGTACGACGCAGGCATCGATACTTTAGGGATGCATCTAGAAGTCATCACCCCAGACATCAGGGCAGAAATAATGCCAGGCAAGGCCACGGTCGACATCGCTTATTACATGGAGGCATTCAAGGCTGCTGTCAAAGTGTTTGGCAGAGCTCAAGTCAGCACATATATCTTGGCCGGTCTTGGCGACACCCAAGAGGCCATACTCGACATCTGTAAATCCTTGCTTGACTTGGGTGTATACCCTTTTGTGGTGCCCTTTGTGCCCATCAGCGGTACGCCATTGGAGGATCACCCGGCGCCATCCACAGAGTTCATGAAAGGCATTTTGCAGCCTCTTGGCAAAATGATCAAAGAAGCCAACCTTTTGTCCAAAGACATCAAAGCGGGATGTGGCAAATGTGGCGCTTGCTCTTCCCTGTCAAGCTACGAGCAATAAACAAGGAAGGATCTGATCATGGTGTGTTTAGATGAAGAACTGGAATACACAGCGAATTGGGTTCCAAATGAATTTTTGATTCGTCAAAGTTGCCAAAACTGGGAGACGCAAGGTGCCATGGCACTGCGAAGAGCTGTGTTTTGCATTGAACAAGGCCTCTTTGAAGGAGATGACCGAGACAACATTGATGAGAATTGCATTCTCTTGGTGGCCATGTCTTGCAAAGCTGGCATGCCCGAGCAGGTCATCGGCACTGTCAGAATTCACGAGTCCTCACCCGGCACTTGGTGGGGATCAAGACTTGCCGTGCACCCCTCGTTCAGATCGCAAGGTCACATAGGCGTCACGCTGATCAAACTGGCCGTTTCTCGCGCTCACGCCTTGGGCTGCACAAAATTCATGGCCCATGTTCAATCACAAAATGGGGACATGTTTAAAAAACTGAATTGGTCAGAGCTGTCAAGCTTGTCAATTCATGGCCGCGCACATTTAGAGATGAGTGCCGATTTAAATGCGTATCCACCCTGCAACGATCC
Organism: Burkholderiales bacterium; assembly: GCA_947372465.1. Taxonomy (GTDB): domain Bacteria; phylum Pseudomonadota; class Gammaproteobacteria; order Burkholderiales; family Burkholderiaceae_C; genus Limnohabitans. The sequence continues at coordinate 21,968 of CANBTT010000092.1, forward strand.
TGTCAGCGGCTATGTCACGCGGTCAAAAGTCTTGTCATGAAAACAGCCAGTGAGCTCTGTGAGCAATTGTTGGGTAGCAGAGGATTTGTTCACAAACGTGATATTCAATCGGCATTGGCTGCCATTTCTGCTGACTCGGCTACGCCGCCATCAACCCTCAAATTGGCAGTCCCCAACGGGGACGATTGCGCCGCTATAGAAGATGGCCATGGTGGCTATCTGCTGTACGCCATTGAGGGTTTGGTCGAGGATTTTGTTCAAGCCAGTCCTTGGTTTGCTGGGTACTGCAGTGTGATGGTCAATGTCAGCGACATCTATGCCATGGGAGGAACGCCCACTGCCGTGGTCAATGCCATTTGGAGCCAGGGGACTGAAGTGGCGAGCCAAGTGTTGGCGGGCATGTCAAATGCCGCAAACAAGTACCGCGTACCGATCGTGGGTGGGCACTGTAACTATCAAAGCCCTAAGCCTCAACTGGCTGTGTCCATATTAGGACATGCGCAACATTTGCTCACCAGTTTTGATGCCAAACCCGGCGAGTCACTGATTGTGGTCTTTGATTTAAGGGGCGCCTACGAAGAGCCTTACCCTTACTGGAATGCATCGACGACGAGTCAATCCAATCGATTGATTGACGATTTATCGCTTTTGCCGCTGATCGCAAAAAAAGGCTTGTGCAAAGCGGCCAAAGACATCAGCATGGCGGGATGCATAGGCACGATGCTCATGCTCTTGGAGTGCTCAAAAGTCGGCGCACACATCGACGTTGCAGCAATTCCAAAACCACATGGCATTGATGATCTCAAGTGGCTAACTTCATTTCCAAGCTTTGGCTTTGTCCTCAGTGTCGAAGACACACACGTCAATGAGGTACTGGCCCTGTTCAATGAAAGACAATTGAGCGCAAACGTGGTGGGACAAGTCAGCAAAGAACGCACTGTGCATTTGAACTATCAAAATACAAGCGCTTGCATCATGGATTTTGAAAAAAATCAGTTCATAGGTGCATGATGAAAATTGCATTACTGACCCATTCTGTCAATCCAAGAGGGGGTGTTGTTCACACTTTAGAGTTGGGCGAAGCACTTGTTCGATTGGGTCATGATGTAACGGTCATGGCACTTGCCGCTCCTGGGCAAAAATTTTTCCGTTCAACCACCTGCCAAGTTGAGATGGTTCCCATCAAGGCCCAAATTGATGCGACAACCTATGACATGGTTAAAAGACGCATTGACGCTTACGTCACGCATTTACTTGATTATTTAAATAACAATGACTTTGATATTTTCCATGCGCACGATGGCATTGGCGCAAATGCGCTGATTGCCCTCAAAAAACAAGGATTGATCAAACATTTTGTCAGGACAGTTCACCACCTTGATGTATTCGAAAACGAGCATGTTCAAGCTTGGCAAGCCTTGTCGGTCTCTGAAGCGGATGAAGTATTGAGTGTGAGTACGTATTGGCAAGAAACAATAAAAAACGAGTTCAATATTTCAGTTCACCTGATCAACAACGGGGTGGATGCGAAATTTTTCTCGACAAAAAACACCCTTTTGAAAGAAGCTGTTAAAGAGGGATTGGGCATCTCCGCCGACAAGCCCGTCATCCTCTGCCTTGGCGGCGTCGAAGAAAGAAAGAACACCGTTAGAGTCCTGCGTGCATTCAATCAACTGCGCATCAAATACCCTCAAGCGCAATTGGTCATCGCCGGTGGCGCCTCCATTTTGGACCACTCCAAGTATGTTCAACTGTTCAATCAGACTCTAAAAGAGATAGGACTAGAGAATGCGTCACCCAAGACCGTGCTTCTCACCGGTCCAGTTCCTAACGAATGGATGCCAAGTCTGATGCAACTCTCGACTGTCGTCGTGATGGCCTCCATCAAAGAAGGATTCGGTTTGGTAACCCTTGAAGCGTTATGTGCAGGCACGCCAATCGTTGCCTCAAACATCAAACCCTTTACAGAATATTTGAGTGCCAAGGACTGCACCTGGGCGGATCCTTACAGTGTCGATTCGATCAGTAGCGCAATGGCGAATGCGATTGAAAACTTCAACACCAACGATACGTTTGAATCCGCCCAAAAGCTTTCAAAAATATTCAGCTGGAATATCTCAGCACAGAAACACGCGTCCATCTACCAATCCTTACTTAAACAGGAGACATCAACATGCCAGTAATGCATTTTAAAGTCCGTTGGCCCGACGATTCACAATCCAACTGTTATTCGCCTTCACTCGTTGTAAAAGACTTTTTAGAAGTCAACCAAAGCTACACCATTGAGGAATTTCTGAATTTAACCAGTCAAGCTTTGAATATTGCGTCTGAGCGTGTTCGAGAAAAGTATGGTTTCGCGTGTTCTCAAGCAATGGATCAATTGGCCCAGATCGAAGCCAAAGCTGCAGAGTTTCCGTTGCCAAATGAAAGTCAGGTCACTGTTTTAAGTTTCACAGAATAAGTTTGTAAAAAAATGTCAAAAGTAGACCTCAACCGCACACATTATCCGGTCATCATCATTGGCGGCGGACAAGCTGGATTGTCTTTAAGCTATTACCTCAAGCAGTCTCAAATAGATCATTTGGTGATCGAAAAAAGAAGCTTGGTTCATTCCTGGAGAACACAAAGATGGGACTCATTTAGCTTAGTGACCCCGAATTGGCAATGCAATCTTCCTGGCTGGCCCTACAAAGGCAATGATCCGCATGGCTTCATGGTCAAGAATGAAATCAATGAGTGGTTGAGTGGCTTTATTGAGCATGTGGATGCACCCGCTTTACAAGGTACTGAAGTCAAGCAAGTTAAACCCATTGAGGGTCTTGAGCAATTCAGCGTGCAAACCAGTGCAGGCAACTTCACGGCCCATCAAGTTGTAGTTGCCTCAGGGGGTTACCACAAGCCGATCGTTCCTCGATTTGCTGAACGCTTTCCTAGCGACATCGCTCAATTTCATTCTGCTGAGTACCAGTCCCCACATAAATTGCCGGATGGCCCAGTGCTTGTTGTTGGCAGTGGACAATCTGGTTCACAAATTGCAGAGGATTTGCACTTAACCGGTCGCAAAGTGTATTTGGCAACTGGCGATGCGCCTCGGTGTGCTCGCTTTTATCGCGGCAAAGACGTTGTGGACTGGTTGGCAGACATGAACTACTATGACATGCCCGTGACGGCACACCCCCTTCGAGAAGGCGTGAGAGACAACACCAATCACTACGTGACAGGTAGAGACGGAGGAAGAGACATTGACTTCAGAAAATTCGCCAAAGAAGGAATGGAGCTTTTTGGACTGATGACGGGTACAGACGGCGAAGAGTTGCATTTTCTGCCCAATTTGAAATCAAACTTGGACAATGCAGATGCAATCTACAACGGCATCAACGCAAGCATTGACAAATTTATCGACAGCAAAGGCATCAAAGCCCCACCGGCCTCGGTCTATGAGCCGGTGTGGTCCCCTCAGGAAGAGCGAGTTAAATTAAACTTCAAAAAAGCGGGGATCAAAAGTATCGTTTGGTGCATTGGATTTTCACCTGATTTTTTGTGGGTCGATGCACCGGTCTTCAACGGAAAAGGCGATCCGGTTCATCTTCGTGGCGTTACACAAGTCGAGGGCCTTTACTTCTTGGGATTGCCTTGGTTACATACTTGGGGAAGCGGAAGATTTTCAGGAGTAGACAGAGATGCAAAATACATCTTTGAAAAAATTCAAAATAAATCCATTTCCAGCTCTAAGCAATTGAATCCTGAACCCCAAGCGCTGTTGGCTCATCAATGAACCCAAGCAGCACTGGCGCAAAGAAAACAGTAGGAAAGTAAATTATTTCCATCTAACGCCACAGTGACCACCAACGCATTGGTTTCCTTGCTGTGTCCTTGACTTGCAGCTGACAAGAAGCGAAGCATCGCGTTGCAGTGCGGCCTAATTGTTTAGAAGAGCCCCACCACTCGGCCACTCTCAGTGATGTCGATGGCTTCTGCCGAAGGCACAGCGGGCAAGCCGGGCATCGTCATGACTTCGCCACAAATGGCCACCACAAATTGAGCGCC
>CANBTT010000093.1 GCA_947372465.1 Burkholderiales bacterium
CCTCTTTGGGGCCTGTACCATGCCAGCTCTGAGGGTCAAACCACTTGGCATGCCTACGCGTCCTACGCCATTGAGCAAGCAAGGGGGCTGGGCAGCACAGGCCTCTTGTCATCCGAACACATTCACCCCATCGCGTCCAAAGATTATCCGAGTCTTGCGTCAAGGCCTGCCTACAGTGTGCTTTCCGGTCAAAAATTGGCCATGACTTTTGAGCAAAGGGCTCCCAATTGGCAAGTGGCTGTTCAAGAAACACTCAAAGAGATTTTTGAAAAAAACTGACCTTGTCCAAGGGTTCGTTCACACCAATTCAATACAACTGTCGCTCATCCATTTATGTGTTTAAAGCCTGAAGAAGGGTCTTGCTGTGTCACTTAATCAATCTGTTCGCGCTCAGTCACTTGAGCTTTTAAATGTCAATCCCAGCGCCCAACAAGAAGCTGTTCAATTGAACAATGCCTTGCGCCTTTTCTCAAAGTGGCGTTCGGTGTTGATTCAAAACACATTGCTTCAATTGCACGGCACCCAAGTCATGCATGGGCCACTGACGGGCATGGATTTTTTAAGTCAATCTTCAGAGGGTTGCCATGTCGCCAAAATCCTTGGCTCCTATGAGCAGCCGCTTCAGCCCTACATTGAAGCGGCCATCAATGGCAATTACGAAACCATTCTCAACATTGGATGTGCCGAAGGTTATTACGCGGTTGGCATGGCCAGGCGAATGCCTAAGACAAGCATTTTGGCCTTTGATTTGGATCCCAATGCTCAAAAGGTGTGTGCTGAATTGGCCATTAAAAACAATGTGAAGGAGAGGGTTCAAATAGGCGCCCTCTTTAAAGCCGAAGATTTCAGCGCTTACACAAACAAAAAAACTTTGGTTCTATGCGATATTGAAGGCTCAGAAAGAGAATTGCTAGGCGCATCCGCCCATCCAGCGCTTTCCAACATGGATTTGATTGTTGAAAGCCATGAATGTTTAATTCCTGGGATCACGCAGGAGCTCATTGACCGCTTCAAAACAAGCCATGATATTGCGATCGTGCACGACAATGGCCTTCGCAGCTTGAATCCGATGCCTGACTGGTTCAACCAACTTGCACACCTGGATCAATTGCTGGCCACTTGGGAGTGGCGAAGCGGACCGACACCATGGTTGGTCATGAAAGCTCGCGCAATCAGCAACTGAGGCGACAGACAGGTGTAAAGAGGGCCAAGGGTCTTCGTTGGTGCGTTCTTGGCCCATAAAGACACTAAATTTGACTACAATGGTGTTTTTTCGGTCAAGCCATTAAGCTCCGCGCCAAGGCGACGGGTCCAGAAAGCATTATTGATGAGTACTTTTTTACACGTGGGTTGTGGCCCTAAACACAAAGACAGAACAACAAGAGGCTTCAAAGATTGGGATGAACTGCGCTTGGACATCGATGCCTCTGTTCATCCGGATATCATTGGCACCATGACTGAAATGTCAGCGGTAGAAAACGAGAGCGTGGATGCTGTATTTTCAAGCCACAACATTGAGCACCTCTTTCCCCATGACGTTCCGATCGCATTGACTGAATTCCACCGGGTCTTAAAGCCTGATGGCTTCACGGTGATCACCTGTCCAGATTTGCAGTCTGTTTGTGCTTTGATTGCAGAGGACAAACTGACGGAGGCGGCTTACACCTCACCGGCTGGACCGATTGCGCCATTGGATATTTTGTATGGTCACCGCGCTCAAATGGCAAGGGGCAATCTGTACATGGCGCATCGTTGTGGCTTTACACTCAAAGTATTGATGGGCACCTTACAAGCCAATGGTTTTAAAAGCGTCATCGCCTCTCGCAGAGAGGGTCCTTTCTTTGATTTATGGGCCTTGGCCTCCAAAAGTGAATTGTCTGAAGATGCGCTCAAAAACCTGGCGAAAGACCATTTTCCTGGATAACTGGATGCATTGATTCATTTGCACGCGCAGTCCAAGTCCACTCCATCGAACGCCCCTTTAGCATGATCAACCCAGCCATTTATTTTCATTCAGAAGCCTACTCCATCGATGGGCCCAAGTTGATGGGTCGAAATGCGGCCGGTGAATCGTTCATACGGGGTTTTTTTAAGCACAGCAAATCCAAAGAGTTCTGGATTCAAGTTGAGCGTGCAGAGCACGCCAAAAGTTTCTCTGACCTTGCACTGAAAAATGCGCGTTCGGAAAAAATCAATGTGGTGACCAAGAGCAACCTGTCTGCTTTGTCTCAAGCGGGTGTGATTTATTTTCCTGGACCTGGCATTGGCGAGCACGCCTTTCACAGATCAAAGCTAGGCCATGCTGCTTGGAGTCTGTGTGGCATCACCCACACCACCTCATCGGCTGGTGCAATGGATGCCTTGGTGGACTTGATCACAGCCCCCATACAGAGTTGGGATGCGCTCATTTGCACCTCTAACGCGGTCAAGGCCAATGTGGCCTGTGTGCTGCAAGCCCAAATTGATTATCTCAAGGACCGTTTGGGGATCACCAAAATGGTCCTGCCCCAAATGCCGGTGATTCCATTGGGTATCCATACAGAGGACTTTGACTTTTCGCCGGATCAAAAACACGCGGCCCGCCAAGAATTGGGCGTCGCTCAAGACGCCATCGTGGTCCTCTTTATGGGGCGCTTGTCTTTTCATGCTAAAGCTCATCCCTTGGCCATGTACCAAGCGCTGCAAAAAGCAAAGCTTGCCACGGGCAAGGACATTGTTTTGATTGAGTGCGGTTGGTACGCCAACGACAGCATTGAAAAAGCGTTCGATGCGGCCGCGCAATTGGCTTGCCCCGATGTTCGCGTCATCAAGTTGGATGGCCGCTTGAGTGCCCATCGGCAAAGGGTCTGGGCGGGGGCTGATATTTTTTGTTCTTTGTCAGACAATATTCAAGAAACTTTTGGCATCGTGCCCATTGAGGCCATGGCGGCGGGCTTGCCGGTGGTGGTCAGTGACTGGGATGGCTACAAAGATACCGTCAGAGAGGGTGTTGATGGGTTCAAGATCCCCACAACCTTGCCAGCGCAAAACTTGGGAGAGGACTTGGCGCTGCGCCATGCCTTGGGGATTGACACCTATGACATGTATTGTGGCCACAACTGCATGTTCGTGGCCGTGGATGTCGAGCGCACCGCTCAAGCCTTTGTGCAACTGTTTGAGTCCAAAGCACTTCGAGAACAAATGGGGCAAGCGGGTAAAACACGCGCCCAAGAGGTCTTTGATTGGTCACAGGTCATCGCGCAATATGAGCGTTTGTGGCAAGAGTGCTCGGACCTTCGACAACTCAACAAAGGCCTGAGCGCTACACCCACGCATGCTTGGCCCGCTCGATTGAATCCATTTTTTGCGTTTTCTGGCTACTCCACCGACGCCCTTGCTTTGGACACCCTGCTGACTTTGATCGACAGCGATGTGGACTCGGCCCTTCAACGGTTCCGCGCTTACCGAGCATTGATGATGCTTGATTTTGCCAAGTATGTATTGCCAAGCGAAGAGGAGGTTGGTCTTTTATTCAAAGGCTTTTTCAATGCCAATGCGTCTCCCGCTCAAGTGCTTGGACAATTTGCCGCCGAGCGCCAGGCCTTTGTTTTTAGATGCATCGTTTGGCTTCTTAAAATGGGGCTTTTAAGAGTTGTGCGATGAACATTCTTTGCATTCACCAAAATTTCCCTGGACAGTTCAAATTTCTTGCCCCCGCATTGGTCAAGCAAGGCCACCGGGTGGTGGCCATGACCATGCAAAAAGTGGAGACCAAGCTTTGGCAAGGGGTTGAACTTGTGCCGTACACGGCCACTCGTGGCACCACACCCAATGTACACCCTTGGGTGTCCGACTTTGAGACCAAAACCATCCGAGCCGATGCGTGCTTCAGGGCAGCTCTTTTGATGAAGCAAGGGGGCTTTGTGCCTGATGTCATCTTGGCTCACCATGGCTGGGGAGAGAGCCTCTTTCTCAAAGACGTTTGGCCCCAAGCCAAGTTGGCGATTTATTGCGAATTTTTCTATCACCCACAGGGAGCTGATGTGGGCTTTGATGCCGAATTCCCCGTCACCGATGAAGGGGAGGTGTGTCGCCTGCGATTAAAAAACCTCAACAACTTGCTGCACTTCGAGGTTGCCGATGCAGGCCTTTCCCCAACGCATTGGCAAGCGAGCACCTTTCCAGAGTCTTTTAGAAAAAAAATTACGGTCGTCCATGACGGGATTGATACGGCACTTGTGGCACCCAACCCAGACGTTTCACTGGCCTTCAAAACAGCCAAAGGGCTGGATTTGAAGTTGACTCGAGATGACGAAGTCATCACCTTTGTCAACCGAAACCTGGAGCCCTACCGGGGCTACCACACCTTTATGAGAGCCTTGCCTGAGATTTTAAAACTAAGGCCCAAGGCCCATATTTTGATGGTGGGTGGCGACGATGTGAGTTATGGCGCTCGACCCGATGCAAAACGGTATGGCAACAAGAACTGGAAAACCATTTTCTTGGACGAAGTGCGTGGCATGGTGGATGAAGCAAGTTGGGATCGGGTCCATTTTTTGGGTCATTTGCCTTACCAGCATTTCATCCCGATGCTACAACTCTCACGTGTGCACGTTTACTTGACCTATCCCTTTGTGCTCAGTTGGAGTTTGCTGGAGGCCATGAGTGCGGGCTGTGCGATTGTGGCCAGCGACACCCAGCCGCTTCACGAGGCCATCAAAGACCAAGAGACAGGTCGACTCGTCAGCTTCTTTGATCCCCACGCATTGGCGCAGTCCATCAATGCCTTGCTCGACAGCGCTGAAGAGCGGGCTCGCCTGGGGGCGAATGCGAGAGCGTTTGCCCAGAACCACTACGACCTCGAGCGGGTGTGCTTGCCGCAGCAACTCGCTTGGGTCAACAGTTTGATCTAAAATCTTGGTCTGCCAGAGAGGCTTTGCACCGTGACCAAGAAGGACGTGCTGGCACAAAGAGGGTTTCCTTAAGAGGAGATGGACGCAGCATGATTTTGGGAACAGATCCAATATTTTTTTCAAATGAAAGCCTTGAATGAAGAACAAACCCAGAAAAGGCATCATCTTGGCGGGCGGCTCCGGCACACGCTTGTACCCCGTCACACAAGCCATCTCCAAGCAGCTCTTGCCGGTATACGACAAGCCAATGATCTATTACCCATTGTGCACCTTGATGCTCAGTGGCATCAAGGAGGTGTTGATCATCTCAACCCCGCTTGACACGCCCAGGTTCAA
>CANBTT010000094.1 GCA_947372465.1 Burkholderiales bacterium
ACCGAATTTACTAAAGTTCTCAATTCACCCGACATCAAAGGGAAATTACCCAATTGGGGTTATGAGGCAGTTGGCAGCACACCAGAAAATTTTTCAATCAAGTACCAACAAGACCTTTTGAGCTATGCAAAAGTCATCAAGGATGCTCACATTGAATTACAAGATTAATATTAGAACGCATGATCATTCATGAGTACATGAATCAAAAAACTTACTACTTGGAGCATGAATGAACGTCGGCTGCCTTGGCGTAAATTAAGGAAACTCTGGGCATCACCACTCCCCACTGCAGTCAGTTAAGACTTTCTTAAATCAGTACCGAGTTGGCTGATTTGTCCATGATCTAATGACAAATCCCGATGGCTGATGCTTGACCTTTGGCGATAAGATGAAGCCCCTTACAGGAGAAGTTATGCGTCACCATTGGATTGCGTTGTCTTTAATGATGGGCATGCTGGCACCCTGGGCCCAGGCCCAGCCAACGGACTACCCGAGTAAACCCATACGCTTGGTTGTTCCATTTCCACCAGGGGGTGGAGCGGACAATTTGGCCAGAACAGTGGCGCCCAAAGCCGCCCAACTGCTGGGGCAATCAATTTTCATTGACAATAAGCCCGGTGCCGGTGGCAACGTTGGCGCTGAGATCGTCGCGCATTCAACCCCCGATGGCTACACCTTGCTTTACGGAACCAATGGCACCCATGGCACCAACCATGCCCTCTATTCCAAAGTCGGCTTTGATCCCTTCAAAGATTTTTCCCCAGTCAGCCGCTTGACCACCATCCCAGCCATGTTGGCAGTTAATTCAAGCGTGGGCGTGAGCTCGGTCAAGGAGTTGGTTAGCTTCATCAAGGCCAATCCTGGCAAAGTGAGTTTTGCCTCCGCCGGAAACGGGACCACGTCGCACATGGCGGGCATGCAGTTCAAGAACATGACGGGCTTGGACATCGTCCATGTGCCCTACAAAGGCGGCGGACCTGCGCTCATGGGTGTGGTTGGAGGCGAGGTGCAAATGACCATTGATCTGATGGCCAATGTCTACGGCCAGGTCAAAGCTGGCAAACTCAAAGGTTTGGCCGTCACCACCATCAACCGGGTGAGCATGGTGCCAGAGGTACCAACGCTAGACGAGTCGGGCGTGAGTGGATTTGACATGGCGGCAACCGATGGGCTTTATGCACCGCCTGGAACACCAACGGCCATCGTAGACAAACTGAGCAAGGTCTTAAAACAAGCCTTGCTTGACCCACAAGTCGTGGAGAGTTTGAATGCCAAGGGCGCCTTCCCTTCCCCAAGCACACCAGACGAATTGGCCAAACACATTGCCAAAGAAATGCCCATGTGGGTGCGTTTGGTCAAAGAGTCGGGTGCCAAGGTCGATTGATTTACGTAAGAACGGGACTATTGATGAATTTATTTGACCACTACCAAGCCAACCCATCTCTTTTTCAGGGCACGCCCAAACCTCTGCGCCGAGAGGTCACGGAAGTCAAGAATTACTTCAAGGCGCTGGAGAACTTCTCCAAGGTCTTTGCCATTAGACCCGGCGATCGTGTTCTTTTCTTGACCGACCCGCTTTTGGACACGCGTGTGGTGGATGCGGTGACGGGACTTGCCAACGCCAGGGGGGCGAGCGTTACCCAATACATGGCCACCAGCACGACCTTGGCGGGCGTGCCCGATGAGGTCAAGCCTATCATTGAAAAAGCCGACTTTGTGATCTCCACTTGGTTTTGCTCCATTGAAGACCCGTTCAACGTGGCGATGCGCAAAAAAGGCCAGCGTTGGGTGAAAATCACCTACTTTCGAGACCTGGATTTGCTCATGACCGCGCAAGCTCGCTTTCCCATTGAACTGGTTGGCGAGATCTTGCGTGCAACAGTGAGAAAAATACCCGAACATCGACCCTTTAGCTTTGTTTTCAGTGATGGGCGCGGTTCGCATTTGGAAATCCCCTACACCGCTTCGATGCGCGAGTCCATGTTCTCTGGTAACCGCTGGCGAGGCAAGATGTGCGCCGATGAAGATGGCTGCTACGTCCACTACTTGCCGACCCATGGTCCTAACTTTTGGGACAGCACGGCCATGAGAAATGAAGCCCCTCAACACATCCCCATCAACGGTGTTTTGTATCCCCAATGGGCGATCGGTTTTGAAAAACCATTCCAAGAAAAAATTGCCGTGACGTTGAAAGACAACCTCGTGACCGAAGTGAGCGGTGAGTCCCCAGACGCGCACCTCTTGAGAGAGATGTTGATGGGGGGTAAAATAATCGAGGGTGGAGGTTGCGGTTTTAACCCACAAGCGCCGAAATACGTCATCTATCCCGCCGGATCCAATGCACCTGGTGCACTGCATTTTGGGATCGATTTGGTCAAACCGAGCGACTTCATCCGCCGAGTCATGCCCAACTGGGAGGAACCCCCAGTTCACCAAGATTTGGTCATTTATGACGCGACACTTCATGCTGGTGAGAGTTTGATCATTGATCGAGGTCATTTAACCGCCCTTGATGACCCCCAGGTCATCGAGCTTGCCTGTCGATTCGGGGACCCAGAGTCCATTTTGTATGGCGAAATTTAGCATCTAAGACAAGACGTGAAAGTTGCTGACACGCGCACGGCGTTGCAAAGCTTGAAGACTACAGGCTCGAACGCATGAGTCCAAGTAAGACCCGTCACCGAGCATAATTCTTTTGTCAAAGACAAGCATTGAAGTTGTTTCGTCAGCTCCCTTGTGTTGAGTAGAACCAGAAAGCTTAAGCGTTGGCGCTCATAAAGGGTCGTTACTCGGTAGGCTCACCTCGAAGTGAGCTAAAGCCGGCCATCGTCAACAATATCCCATTCTCTTTTAAAGATATGCCGTGAAGGAAAAATGAACACATGAAAACGCAAGTTGTCATCATTGGCGCAGGCCCAGCTGGCATGCTGCTGTGCGAGATCTTGTCCCAGCACGGTATTGACTGTGTGGTGTTGGAAAAAAACTCCCGCGCCCACGTATTAGAGCGTATTCGCGCTGGTGTCTTGGAGCAAGGCACAGTGGATCTCCTGCGACAATATGGCTTGGGGCAGAGAATGGACCAAGAGGGCCATGTGCACGATGGGATGAAAATAGTATGGGCGGGACGAGAGAGTTTTTTTATTGATGTCAAAAAACACTTGAACAAGCAATTCATGGCCTATGAACAGACCAACATCCAAGAAGATCTTTTTCTCGCAGCTGATCGACGTGGCGCAAAGGTTATCACTGAAGTCGCGAACTTGCAATTGATGGATCTGAGCAGCAACCATCCCCATGTGACTTTCACGCAAAATGGAGAAACTTCGCGCTTGGACTGCGACTACATCGCTGGGTGCGACGGTTTTCACGGTGTTTCGCGCCAAAGCATCCCCAGCGAGCTGCGGCACGAATTTGAAAAAGAATATCCTTTTGGCTGGTTGGGAATTTTGTCTAAAACACCCCCGCTCCAAGACATCGTTTATGCCAACCACCCTAGAGGTTTTGCACTGGCTTCGATGCGAAGCCCTTCACTGAGTCGCTACTATATACAAGTGCCCATGGGGAGCGACATCAATGAATGGTCAGACGACCGATTTTGGAGTGAAATCAAATCTCGCTTTCCCAAAGAAATGGCCGACGAGATGGTAACTGGTCCATCGATAGAAAAATCTATTGCGCCCTTGCGCAGTTATGTCTGCGAGACCATGCGTCATGGACAACTTTTCTTGGCTGGGGATGCAGCCCACATCGTTCCACCCACTGGGGCCAAGGGCTTAAATCTTGCAGTCTCCGATGTGTTTTACCTCTCCCGTGCATTTTCAGCCTTTTACGACCAAGGCAAGACCCAATTGCTCGATGAGTACAGTGCAACGGCCTTGCGCCGTGTGTGGAGCTCGGTCAGAATATCCTGGTATTTGACCAATCTGCTTCACCGCTTTCCAGGTGGGAGTGATTTTGATCAACGCGCACAAGAGCATGAGTTGGATTACCTCAAATCGTCATACCATGCACAAGTCGCTTTGGCAGAACAATATGCAGGCCTTCCTTTTGAAGCGAGAAATGCGCTCAACACTTGAGCGTAATTCTTGAAATTTCAAAAGTTCTCAGAGTGTTTTTCTAAACTTGTGATTTTTTGCTTAAGTTTTTTTAGCAAGTTGTTCAAATCTAATGGTTCGAATGGAAGGAACAATCAATTGGCCGTAGAATTTCATATCGCTAATTTCATGCTCCAACATGGAGTTATGAATACTTGTCATGAATTCGGGAATTAGTTGGACCCTCTCCCACCAAGCTTGAGTCAAGGGTCGATCAGAAATCCAAACCTCTAAGAGTTGCAAATAATTCAACCGTGCAACATAAGGAATTAAATTAATATCTGCCAAGGTTAATTGTTGGCCAAGAATCCAAGAATATTTATGGCTCAACGCTTTTTCTAATGCAGAGAACATTTTTTCATAGGCCGCGATTGCGTAGCCAACAAAACGTGACTCAACGCCCTGTTCGTAGGTCGATTTAAAGCGATCGTAACGTCTAGGATCCCCAATGTTTTGAAATCGCACCTCCCGTTGTTCTTCGGTCATGTGTTTCATTTTTTCTCTAAACATGGCAGAAAAACTGATTTCAGATATTCCCTCATGCAAACCCTCATCCACCATTTTGCTCCATAGCCGCATTTGTGCTAATAGGTAAGGATCGTCAGGGGTTAATCGAGGTTCAGGAAAGACTTGATCTAAGTACTCACAAATCAAAGTGGACTCGATAATGGATTTATCGTCATGCACAAGGGTTGGCACAACGCCCTTGGGATTTAACGTTAAATATTTTTCCTCGTACTGTTCACTCTTAAATAAATTCACTTGAACAGACTGCCAAGTTAATCGTTTAAGGCT
>CANBTT010000095.1 GCA_947372465.1 Burkholderiales bacterium
GTCCATGAGAAAAGCCAATGTTTACCAGCCCCATCACTATCGCCATATGATCTCAGGCATTCAGATTCTCTCTGAACCACAACCCAATGTCTTTGAGGTGAGATCAAACTTTTTGATCACGCGCACGATGGACTTGTCTGGCGATATGAAAATCTTCGCAAGCGGTCAAACACAAGACTTGATCAGCTTAGAAAGCGCTACACCCCAGTTCAAAGACAGGCTCTTTCTTTTTGATTCGCGTGTGATCGAAACCTTGATGATCATCCCTTTGTAAGCCCCAAAAAATCAACTTATCCCATATGACACAAGACAAGTCTTTTTCTTCCAGAAGGCATCACCTCAAGCAATGGGGTCAATTGAGCACACTATCTTTGCTGGGCTCCATGGGCGCTGCACCTTCTGTGGCACAGGCACAGTCCGCCGCATGGCCCCAAAAAGCCATACACATCATTGTCCCCAATCCTGCCGGGGGGTCTGCCGATTTGCTCCCGCGCCTGATCTCGGAGGCCCTGTCTTTGAAGGTGTCTCAACCCGTTGTTGTCGAAAATCGCCCAGGCGCGGCGGGCAACATTGCGGCAGAGTGGTTCTCCAACGTGGAGCCTGATGGGTACACCCTTTTTGCCGCCCCGCCACCTTCCTTGTCCATCAATGTCAGCTTGTACCCCAAAATCAACTACGATCCGTCTAAATTTGTGCCCATCACGATCCTTGCTACGGTGAGCAACGCCTTGCTCGTGCATCCTTCAATTTCGGCCAGCACGGTGCAAGAATTGATCGCCTTCTCCAAGGCCAACCCCGATAAATTGGCCTATGCCTCACAAGGCAACGGTTCAACCTCGCACTTGACGGCAGAACTCTTTAAGCAAAAGACTGGCGCGCCCATGGTGCATGTGCCCTACAAGGGTGACGCGCCGGCCATTGCGGACCTTATGGCTGGGCATGTTCAAATCATGTTTGGCAACATTGCCGCAGCCTCTAGCCATCTCAAGACTGGAAAGTTAAAACTCCTGGCCGTGACCAGTGCCAAAAGACTCAGTGGCTATCCCAGTGTCCCGTGCATCAATGAAACGATCCCAGGGTTTATCTCGGTGACTTGGTTTGGCGTGGTTGCCCCACCCAAAACACCCATGGCACTGGCACAAAAAATCTCTAAAACCATGGCGGATATTTTAAAAACGCCTGAAATGATGAAGAAATATGCCGAAGTTGGCGCTGAGGTCGTGGCCAATACACCGGAAGAGTTGGGCCAGTGGATGAAGGAAGACACCGAGCGTTGGCGAGCGGTCATCAAAACAGGCAACGTCACCATTGACTGATGGATGGCGCTGCTGCAAGCTCAGGTTTTTAACCTCCAAAGTCTGTCTTCATATTTCTGCATAGGCCGTCAAGGCAAACCCCAAATCACAAACATCGACGCTGACATATAATCATTGTTGAACTCTTTCTTTTGAAAGACTTCATTCGCTAGGGGTGTTGAGTAAATTAAGAGTTTGCTCGACTGAGAAAGTCCCTTTGAACCTGATTGAGTTAATCCTCGCGCAGGGAAGCTGGTCCTAAAAGCAACCGCACACACCTTGTGCGTTCTCGGGCCTTGCCGATCTGCCATTCATTGAAAAATAGAAATGGTACCTATGAACACTTCAAACACAACACCCACATCCGCGGGGGCTCCTGAACGGGTCTTCTCTGGTTGGTCCATGGCTGGCCTTTGGTTCAGCCTTGGCGTGGGGCTCTTGGTCATACAGGTGGGCGCTTATTTGATGCCCGCCATGGGCACCCAAGAAGCCTTTTTAGCCATCGCAGTGGGCTCTTTGTTGGGTTCAGCTTTCTTGGCTTGGACCGCAAAGGTGGGTTGCGACAGCGGCTTGTCAAGTGCGGGCTTGATGCAACAGGTGTACGGGCACGGTTTTGCAAAGCTGCCTGTTATTTTGAACATCGTTCAACTTGTGGGTTGGACCACGTTTGAACTCGTGATCATGCGCGATGGCACCAATGCCATCTTGCTCAAGGCCTTGGGGCTCAATGTGCATCCCTTTTGGGGCACACTGCTTTGGGGGGGCCTCTTGGTGGCATTGATGACAGGCTCGATGCTCACACTGGTCAGGCAATTTGTCAGTCGCATCGGCTTGCCTTTGGTCGTTTTGTCCTTGCTATGGCTCACTTGGCACTTCATCTCTGTGCTTCAAGCTCAAGGGGTTGATGCATTCCTGTCCAAAGCGGGTACGGGTGAGATGGGCATGCTTTCAGCCATCGATTTGGTGATCGCCATGCCCGTCTCTTGGTTGCCCTTGGTGGCAGACTATGCGCGTCATGCAAAAAATGGCAACAGCACCTTCAAAGGCACTTGGTTGGGTTACGCCTTGGCCAATGCATGGTGTTACGCTTTGGGGGTCTTGGTTGTGAGCGTGAGCGCCCCAGATACGGATCTGGTCACCGCGCTCTTGGTCGCTCAAGGGGGCCTGCTGGCATTGGGTTTGATTTTGCTCGATGAGATAGACAATGCTTACGGAGACGTCTACTCTGGCGCAGTCAGCGCACAAAGTTTAAAGCCGACCTTGTCAATTCGCCAGCTGGGAATGGGCATCGGCGTGCTGTGCACGGCATTGGCCATGGTGCTTCCGATGCATGACTTGGAGCCCTTTTTGTTGATGCTCAGCTCAATCTTTATTCCGCTTTATGGGGTGATCTTGGGTCGCATGGGTTGCGGGAAAGTGCTCAAAGATGAAAAAATGGTCAAGATCAGTGCTGCTGCGATTTGGCTCTTGGGGATTGGTGTGTTTCACGCTTCAACCCAGTTCACACCGGAGTACGGCTCAACCCTTCCTAGCTTGATGCTCACTTTTGCATTGGCATGGTTGACACGGGAAAAAGCCTAAATGCGCAAAGGTCGTGCATTCAACAAAAATGCACGACCTTTTGACGAAAAAATTGCTCCCGAGTTCTGAGCATGGCTCCTTAATAAGCCCGCTCAGGACAGGCCTGCTCTCAGCCCCAGTTTTCGTAAACACCGAGTTTGCGGTGCAACGGACTCTCATCGGTCATGAAGATGAATGTGGGCTCTTTTGCACTTTGATTGCTCAAGAACACCTCGCCGTAGCCGGGTACACAACATGTATCCGCTTCTGTCAAAGGAAAGGTCTTGTCCTCAAACTCCAACTTCATCGCGCCTTCAATCACGTGAAAAACACAGGCAGGTGATCGCGCTGGCAGCCTGAGCTTTTGACCTGGTCGAAGCATCAGTGCATAAAAACCTAAAATATTCTCTACATCTTGCCCCGTCAAAGGATTGGTGTACGTGACTTGAACCGCCTCAACGTTGGAGGGGTCATTGGCCAAACTGATGAGCGAGGCCTTGACATCAACCCAAGGAAAACGCAACATGGGATAGGCTTTGTCTGCCCGTGCAAACATGGGTGTGGGCACAACACCCGCTGCACGGTACTGCTGCTCACCGTGTCCAGGCGCGACTTTTTGTTCGTCGCCATTGATATGGTAGGACGTCTCGGTGTAATACACGAGTGGCAAATCCAAGACATCCAGCCAAACCACGGGTTTGTCGCCATCGTGTCCATGCTCATGCCACAAGCCCGTTGGCGTGAGGATCAAATCCCCTCGGGCCATCAAGCATTTCTCGCCTTGCACGGTGGTGTATGCGCCCTCACCTTCAACCACCATTCGAACCGCATTGGGCGTATGGCGGTGAGGGGGTGCCAACTCACCGGGCAAAAGCAACTGCATGCCCAAATAAATGGCGGAACTGGCTTGCATCTTTTGCAAGCCATGCCCCGGATTGGCAAGCACCAACACGCGGCGCTCGGCTTTTTCGATGGGCGTGACCTCTCCGGCCTTGATCAAAAGAGGTCTGATATCTTTGTAATTCCAAGCGGTGGCTTGGGTCAAAGGTCTTGGCCGGGTGGGTGGCAAAACCCCTCTTAAACTGGGCCAAAGAGGAACCAAATTGACATGGGTCAAATCTTCAACATAGTCTTTGGGCAGATCTTCTAATCGCCCCAATTCAACATCATCTTTCATGTCTGTCTCCTATTGATTATTTGCTATCGATGAGAAAAAACTCAAGGACTTGGACTCTTGAAGGATTGGTTTAGGCATGAACACCAGAGAGACAATTCTCTAATTTCCAACTGTACAACCACTCCAAGGCATCGTAGAAACGCGCTGGTGTTCTGCCCCGCCAAAGATCATTCCTGACCAATCTCTCCACCCCTTGCGCATGGTACAAACGGCCCATCTCCCTTGATGACAAGACGATCCTAGCAGTTCTGGCAACCCGCGCTTTTTGATACAAATCAAACGCTTTGACCAAATCGTTGTCATTGACCCTCAAGGCCTCGCCCAACGTCACCGCGTCCTCCATGGCCATACAGGCCCCTTGGGCCATGTACTGTGTGGTTGGATGAGCAGCGTCACCAAGCAATGTGCTGCGACCATAAGACCACTGCCCAATCGGATCGCGATCGGCCGTGGCCCAACGGCGCCAACTCTTGGGCAAATCGATCAGTTGCCGAGCTTGATCGCACACGCCCTGGAAGTAACTTTGAACTTCCTCAGCACTGCCATCTTTAACGCCCCACTCTTCAGTTTGTCTAGAATGAAAGGTCACAACCACATTGTATTGAGCCCCGCCCCTGATGGGGTAATGCACCAAATGACAATTGGGTCCAACCCAAATTGCAGCCGCGTTCCATTGCAAGTCTTTGGGAAACTCCTCTTTCTCCACAACCGCTCTATAAACGACATGGCCAGTGACTCGGTGAGGATCGCCTACAAAATGATCTCTGACCACTGACTTCACACCATCTGCACCTATCAAGGCTTGACCATGGTAGGCCTTGCCATTTTGATCATGCACAGTAACCCCATGCTCATTTTGTTCAATGCGCTCAACTCGAGTGGACGTGAAGAACTCAACCAAATCATTTTCCTGCGCACCTTCAAACAGCGACAAATGGACATCCGCTCGGTGGACAACCGCATAAGGGTTGCCAAAGCGCTTGCGAAAAGACTCGTCGGTTGGGATGTTGCCAATTTGTTGGGCGTCCACTGCGTCGTGCATGACCATGTAATCGGTGTACACCGCTCTTGATCTGGCTTTTTCACCAATGCCTAGGGCGTCGAATGCTGAAAATGCATTGGGCCCAAGTTGAATTCCAGCACCAATCTCTCCGATTTCAGGCGATTGCTCAAGGACTTGAACCCTAAAACCCCTTCGACTCAAGGACAACGCAGCTGCAAGTCCTCCAATACCGCCTCCAGCTATCAAAATAGGTGTCTCGTTGGGGCTTTGGGCCATATCAAAAAATCCTTTTATAAGCCAAATTAAATCAAGGGCGTACACGCTCTCTAAGGGGTGCATCCACAAAGACCTTCAGTATACCCATGGAAGTTCTTGATGCCACGCCAATGCCACTGACCTTTTCGCGCTTAGAAAGCACATCACAACATCAAGCAGCGGCCTCACTGACCCATAAAAAGCTCAACAACCGAGCAAAGACTGGTATTTACCCTAATATTTTGAGGGCAAATCGGGAGATTTAAGCGATAATTGCATAGGCAATTAAAATCCACACTCCTCTACGACATCTTCTCCAACCCGTGGGTGTGAACGCCCGGTTGGTTTTAATTCTAAAAGTTTACATTCATCGCAATGCGCCAAGACTCGCCCTACATCAAAAACCAATGCCTAGGGTTTTTAATGAAAAAAGCCTTTCAATGCATTGTGGGTCAAGCCGACAAAGCGCTTGAACCCTTTGACTTGACCTACGCTCAGTGGTTGGTGGTGGATCAATTGCACACCTCAGGGTCGACGGGCCTTTTGAATCTGGCCAAAGCACTGGAATTGGATCCTGGGGCATTGACTCGAACCCTTGAACGCCTTGAGATCAAAGGTCTGGTCAAAAGAGTCAGAACGCTGCAAGACAAAAGAACCTGCCAAATTGAATTGACCCACAAAAGCCAAGCCATGATGAGCACAGTGCCCAATATTTTGGCCGACGTCATGAACCAGCATCTCCAAGGCTTAGGCCCACAAGAACACAACAAACTTATACACGCACTTAACCATGTCATCAAAAATGCGAACGAATTAAAAGTTCATTCGCCGCACATGGCGGCTGTCCACGACTCGCAACTTGAAACCCAATTCTTGCCCACCTAGTTAGCCGATCAACATGATATTAAAAATAGACCTTCCACACCAACAAGCACTCGTCATGATGAAAAAATGTGTTCTCACATCTTTGATCGGCCTATTGCTGCTGAGCTCATGCGCATCCATCAAACCTCAAAGTGCGGGACTCCAAGTCCTCGAACCGAGCCAACTCGCATTGGGCGATGCATCAAACACAAACATTGAGGAGGCCTGGTGGGAGCGCTTTCAAAACAAAGCGCTCTCTGATTTGATCACCTCTTCACTGGAGAACAATCCAAGCATCGCTTTGGCCAACACACGCATTGAAAAAGCTCAAGCACTGGCGGGCATCACACGCTCAGCCACGTCCGTGCAAATGGGTGCAAGCTTGGACTTGGACCGTCAGCGCTTTAGTCAGACAGGCATCTACCCGCCTCCACTTGGCGGGAGCATGCAAAGCTTGACCACACTGCAACTCTCAGGCGCGTGGATTCCAGATGTCTTTGGTAAATACCAAGCCAGTTACAAAAGTGCCGTGGGCCAAGTTCAAGCCAGCGCCTTGGAAGCTTTGCATGCAAAAAAACAATTGAGCGCACAGATCACTTTGCAATTCATTGCGTTGGCACTGTCCATTGATGAACGAGATATGCTCCTTGAGCGAAAAAAACACCTCACAGATCTCAGGCAGTTGTTGAATGAACGGGTGAAAGCCGGACTTGACGCAAGTCTTGACCTCAAAGGGCAAGACATTGAACTCAATGATCTTTCAACTCAACTCTCACAAATTGAAACTCAAATTGATTTGTCTAGACACCTCCTTGCCACTTTGAGTGCACGTGCACCGTTGGCCTTGATGACGTTGTCTCCTCACCTGAGTGAAATAAAGGCTTTCGAGATCAATGCGGCCCTAGGCATCGGACTGTTGGGGCGTCGCGCCGATGTTGTGGCAGCGAAATCACGTGTCTACGCATCCCTTGAAAACGTTGAAGCGGCTAAATTGGATTTTTACCCCAACATCAGTCTAGGGTTTTTCTCTGGATTCAACACTTTGAATATCAATCAACTCACGCAAAACGCCAGTGCACAATACGGGCTCGTTCCCAGTGTGAATCTGCCTATTTTTGATGGCGGCAGACTCAACGCCCAGTTGAGTGCCAAGAGCGCAGAGAAAGATCAAGCTATTGCAATTTACAACAGCACCTTGCTTGATGCGCTTAAAGAAGCAAGTGATGCATTGAGCATCTACAAAGCCACGTCGCTTGAGCTTCAATCCACGCAAAATTCATGGGTATTGGCCACACAAAGGCTGGAGATTCAATCGCTCAAAACGAAGGTTGGGTTGGGCAATCAAACCTCAGTGCTCAAAGAAAGAATAAGTCAACTCCAACTGCAAAGAGCCCAGGCCCAATGGAACGCTAAACACCTCAGCAGTGCCGTCTTACTGCTCAAATCTTTGGGGGCTGGCTGGCCCCAAAATGACACCGCCAACACTGTCTATGCACAAAAGCCATAAAACTTCAATCAAAGTCGTGTTGAATGCATAAAAATTGAACTGCAACAAAAAAATTCACAAAATATTTTCACCCCTATTTTTTTAAGCCAAGACCATGAACTCAAGCGCCACTCCACCCAACCTCTCAAATTCAACACGCCAAAAGGGATTGACTGTGATCGCAGGCGCGGTCCTCATTGGCGCGCTCTCCTACAGTGCATGGCAATGGTTCAATGCTCGAAACATCGAGAGCACCGACAACGCCTACGTGATGGGAAACGTGGTTCAAATCACCCCACAGATTGCTGGCACCGTTGTCGCCATCCGGGTTGATGAAGCAGACCGCGTGAACAGTGGTCAAGTGTTGATCAAGATGGACCCCTCGGATACAAAACTGGCCTTTGATCAAGCCGCTGAACAGCTCGCTCAAAGCACACGTGAAGTGAGCGCGCTATTGATCAACAACAACGTTTTAGAAGAACAAGTCAAGATCAAGCAGTCTGAGCTTGAACGCGTTCAACACGAGTTGCAAAAATCACAAGACGACCTCTCACGACGCACCCTGGTTGCCTCCATCGGCGGCGTGGGCAAGGAGGAGTTAGAACACGCCAGCAAACAAGTTGAAGTGAGCAAAAATTTACTCTCTTCAGCGCAAGCTGCTTTACAAAGCGCAAAAGACCAATTGTTGGCCAACCGCACCCTCACACAAAGTGCGACCCTTGCTGATCACCCAACCCTCAAGCGAGCGGCCAGCAAATTAAGTGAAGCCGCTCTTGCGACCCAAAGAAGTCAACTGGTCTCACCCATAGACGGCCATGTGGCCAAACGTTTTGTTCAACTCGGCCAACGTGTTTCCCCTGGAACCCCACTGATGACTTTGGTCAATTTGGACCAGTTGTGGGTAGAGGCCAACTTCAAGGAAGTACAACTGCGCAACATTCGCATTGGCCAAGAAGTTGAACTCACCGCCGATGTCTATGGCTCTCAAGTGGTTTATCACGGAAAAGTTCTAGGACTTGGATCGGGGACAGGTGCTGCTTTTTCACTGCTGCCGGCTCAAAATGCAACGGGCAACTGGATCAAAATTGTTCAACGCGTGCCGGTTCGAATCGCCCTAGACCCCAAAGAATTGAAACAAAACCCCCTGCGCATTGGACTCTCTATGGATGTGGGTGTGCACACCCAAGACAAGTCGGGAGAATTCATCGCGCAGACCCCCAGAACTGACGAAGCCTCAAGCACCAAGGCGTTTGAGAGCCCAGCCAAGGCGAGCGATGATTTGGTACAAAGCATCATCAAAAACAATTCAGTTGCCAAGTGAAGCACCTTCACACGCCATGACACAAAGCCCCACACAAAGCGCACCCAAGCCCATTGAGCCTTTACAAGGCATGGAACTCTTGCTTGGGACACTCAGCCTGTCCTTGGCCACCTTCATGAATGTGCTGGACTCCTCGATTGCCAACGTATCCATTCCAGGCATCTCGGGCGATTTGGGTGTCAGTCCAAGTCAAGGCACATGGGTGATCACAAGTTTTGGGGTGGCCAATGCCATTTCCGTGCCCTTAACGGGTTGGTTGACACAACGCTTTGGTGCGGTGCGTCTTTTCACCTTGAGCATTTTGCTCTTTATGCTGACGTCCTTTTTATGCGGCTTTGCTTCTTCCATTGAGGCACTCGTCCTCTTTAGAGTCTTCCAAGGCTTGGTTGCTGGCCCCATGATTCCCTTGTCACAAACACTGCTGCTGAGCAGTTACCCGAAAGCAAAGGCAGGCATGGCGTTGGCGCTTTGGGGCATGACCACTTTGGTCGCCCCAGTGGTGGGCCCATTGCTGGGTGGATGGATCACGGATAATTTCAGCTGGCCCTGGATCTTTTATATCAATGTGCCCGTGGGCATCATCGCGGCGGCATTGACCTGGATCCTTTACCGCAAGAGAGAGACGCCCATTCAAAAACGTCCAATCGACTCGGTGGGTTTGAGTTTGTTATTTATTTGGGTGGGGTCATTGCAACTGATGCTGGACAAAGGCAAGGAGCTTGACTGGTTCAACTCGAGCACCATCGTGGTTTTAGGTGTGCTCGCACTTGTGTCTTTTATTGTATTTTTGGTTTGGGAGTTGACCGATGAGCACCCCGTAGTGGACTTGAAGTTATTTGCAAAACCCAACTTCATTTTTGGCTGCTTGTCTTTGTCCATTGCTTACGGACTCTTTTTTGGAAATTTGGTAATTTTGCCACTGTGGCTTCAACAATGGATGGGCTACACGGCCACCACCGCCGGCATGGCATTGGCACCCGTGGGCTTTTTTGCGATCTTGCTGACCCCCTTGGTTGGTAAAAAAGTCAATGTATGGGACCCTCGCGTCATGGCCACTGTTGCCTTCATTCTTTTTGCCTTGGTCCTTTGGATGAGATCGCATTTCAGCACCCAGTCCACCTTTGAAATCATTTTGATTCCCACCCTGATTCAAGGCGCTGCTTTGGCCTTGTTTTTCATTCCACTGACAACCGTGACGCTCGCGGGTTTGCCGCCTGAAAGAATCCCAGCTGCTGCTGGTTTGTCAAACTTTGTAAGAATTACAGCAGGCGCCATGGGCACCTCTATAGCAACCACACTTTGGGAGCAAAGAGCTGCACTTCACCACGCCCACCTCGTTGAGCCATTGAATCAGGGTTCAGGAGCGATGGCACAAGCCAGCGCAGAACTTGCTCGACTTGGTTTGTCGCCAACACAGATACTTGCTCAAATTAACCGACTGATTGACCAGCAAGCCTATACAAGGGCGGCGGACGACATCTTCTTGGCCTCTGGTTGGATTTTCTTGGCTCTGATTGGCTTGATTTGGTTTGCACAAAGGCCGTCCAAGATGACAAGCCCTACAAAAGGCAAGGCCACTAGCGCATTGGATGAGTCCAATGCAAGTGCTCAAGCAAGTGCGCACTGAAGACGTCTTTCCACAAGAACCCGACCATGGGCCAGGAACCAAGGATCTCAGGGATTATTTTGCGCCAACTTTATGAGAAGCATTGCTTGATTCAGTGCAAATATTCCAGACCATTTCCTTGGGCTCCGCATCGGATTTAACGCTCCCTTTTCCCAATGGTGCATCGTAATCATAAAACCATTGCTTGACGCCATCAACTTCCCTTTGGTAAGAAAAGAGTTGATAGTGAGCGCCGTTTTCACAGCGTCCAGAAAACAAAAATTCTTGCTCGTCATTTCCCAAAACATTGCTGGCCAAAGATGTGTGCTGCCATGCCAAGGCCGCAAAGGTCACAGCCGTCAGCGTTGACAACAAAAGGGAGATATTGGTTTTTTTAAATAGATTTTGCATGGCTTTATCTTAATGAATCACACCAAATGCATCTATAGCGAATCAGTACTAGATTAAAAGTCATCAATACCCGCAAGTGGGAAATATGATGCCTTTTTTGTAAGGTTTGCGTTATGTATACATGCAAACGGAAGTCCCACCCTAAGGGATATACACATGTGCGGAGAAAATTTAAGCCTCAGTTCACCCACCAAAGAACTTGCCGCTGTTCACAAGAGTATTCAAATTTTATGCTTTATTATTTTGCAGCACTGCTTCAAGAGTACTGAGAACTTTTTGAAATGTGACAGGCTTATAAAGTATGGGGACATTTAACTCAGCAAACAAATGGATATGCTCTGGCGAGGTATCTGCAGTCACAATCACGGCTGGGATTTCACAATTAAAGTCCTCCCTCAGTTTCTGAATGATCAGATTTCCTGTTGTTTGCTTGAGTCGGTAATCGCTGAGAATACAATCAATGTAATCAACCGATTCAAGTTGATTTTTTAACTCTTCAAGCGTTTCTGACAACACAATGACTTGCGCTCCCTGTTCAGCAATGGTTTGACGATAAGCATCCACAATAATGCCATCATCTTCAATGATGGCAATCCGTTTGCCCTTCAATGAACTAGATCTATCCAAGTCTGCGCTGAGAGAATAATGACTCGCATCAAGACTTTTATTTTGTCGCTCTACAACGGAATACCGAGTTATGACTGTAAAGTCTGAACCGATGCCTTGGGTAGAGTTAACCTTTACGCTTGCGTCGATAAGCTCACTCAAGCGCTTGACAATCGTCAACCCCAAACCCAACCCTTCATGGGCACTTCTGGTGAAGTCAGCTCGATAAAATTCATTAAAGATATTTTGCAAGTCAAAAGCAGAAATACCTACACCACTATCAACGACAGAGACGGCCAGAGCACCAGATTCAACCCAGAATTTTATTTTTACATGCCCCTGCTCAGTGTATTGAACCGCATTGAGTGCCAAGTTCAATAGTATTTGCTGCAAAATAAGCTTGTCGCCTTTGATTTGCAAAGGGGGACTTTCAATCTCCAAGAGGATGCCCTTTGCACTGGCTCTGGGTTTGACAATTTCAATCAATAAATCGTTCAAATCCGACAAATAAAAATCGACTTCGTTGACCTCCGTTATATGTGCATCCAATTTGCTCATGTTCAACAATGAGTCAAACATCGTATTCAATACAGTGATCCCATTTTTAATTTTTTGAAATATTTTATTTTCTTCGTCTGCTAAATTTTTATAATTAACAAGTCCAAGATGCAAATTAACTGCATGAAGCGGCTGCCGCAAGTCATGACTGGCAGCAGCAATGAATTTTGATTTGGCTACATTTGCGGCTACTGATTGGTCTCTCTCGTTGGCCAACTCCTGATAAAGCAATTCATTTCTAAATCTCAGGTTGACTGAATCCTCGAAAGTTTTTGAAAAACTTCTAGATATCCCTAAAACCACCAAGTACAAAGACGCCAAGCCGATCGCAAATGGCCAAGGAAAGACATTGATCGGCCACATCAAAGTACTCATAGCCGGTATCATGATTGGCAGAGTGAAAGAATAAAAAGTAGGTCCATTTACACTATAAGCAAACATACTGGAGATCATTGCTGCAGTGGTCATGTACACATAAATCATTCGATTGACCATTGACAAATCTACAGCCATCAATGGCCACCCCATTCCCCATCCCAGACCAACCAACCCAATAGCAAACGTGATTTTTTTTAAATCTGTTTGCGGATCCATGATTTTTTCGGCGTTGAATTCCAATTTGTAAAGGATGGTTGTTCGAATGGCAACCACAAAAAGCATATAACCCAACCAGGCATAAAAAAAGCTGGGCCTCACCTCATCCTTAAACATGGGAATGCAGAGCAATGGGGCCAAGATGTTCGCCGCTGTCGCTGAGCGAGCCGCTTTTACAATATGCGCCGACTTTTCACGAAGCAAATGTAATTGATTTATTTTATTTTCTGACATTTGAAAATCTCAATCGACTCAACTGGTTTGAATAATCAAAATTAAAGCATTGATAGCTTTTGAGCCTTGACTACAGCTTGCGTTCTATTAAAAACTTTTAGCTCTTTAAAAATCTGATAAATGTGAATTTTTACTGTTTGCTCGCTAATTTCCAATTGACTGGCAATGATTTTGTTGGGGTGACCTAGTGCAACGAGTCGCAACACCTCTTGCTGTCGCGTCGTTAATTTGAATTTTGCTGACACGTCAGTGTCAGCCGATTCACTCTTGACAGATTGGTTCGTAAAAAGTGAAATGAGTTTCTTTGAAATAAATTCTGCAGTGTTGTTTTTGGAAATGAAAAAAGTTGCACCAGCCGATACACTTTTTGGCTCCCAAACCTTTTCATCCAATCCAGAGATGGCAACAACATGCTCAACGGCTTCCAGAGAATTAAATACTTTGATACTGAGCGCGCCACTTAAACCGGGCATCAAAATATCCAACAAAACAATCCATTTGTGAGAGCTGGCCTTGATTAAATCTATGCCGTCGCCAGTTGAACTGACTGCGTGAATCTGAACATCAAAGGCGGAAAGATCTTTTGTAAGTCTTGCGCTGATGGCATCACGATAGACAGGATGATCATCAATGATCATGAGGGATTGTTTGACTGATGAATTCATAAATTTTGTGTCACATACTAAGTCACACACACAAATATCTCAATACGCAATTGGTGGGAGGTTCAATGAACAGGCGCCCTGCAACAATACATACTTAAAGACTCATTTATCTGAAAATATGTTTTTTTTAGAGGCTTAAAGGATTCAGAGTTTAACCGTTTAGACAATACCGCATACTTACTGAAAATTGACGACTGAATTTATCCATGTTTTGAAGAATAAAAATTCCCTATAAACCGTTTCTTTGAATAAAAATTATTCAATTTCTTCTTGCAACTCTTTGCGTAGATTGAGGTGCTCATTTTCAAAGTACTCTCTAAATCAAAACAACTCGATTGCACATCATCCTATGACTGCGTTTCCGTGACGATCTTGGCGAGAATGCAGCGAATGCCCCATCCCACTGGATTGATCCACTTCGCCAACAACAGGCTTGTGCCCACCTAAGGGTAGTTTTGCCTGAGCCAAACAAGCGGGCCTTCCACGTGCTCCACTTGTCACGTAATCATTGAGCAAATGATTTTTAACAATGTCAACATCAATGCCACGCTCTACAGTGAGGTAAACAAAGATGGTATCAACGAGCTCTTCAAGGCTCAATCCGTACGATTTTCCAAATCTTGACCAAAGAAAGTCCGAAAGACTCCAAAAAGACCAAAATGGTGAGCACCCTGGCGTTGAAGATTGAAAAACCAAGGTCAATGTATTTTTAAAACGACCCGAATTGGCCACCAAGTCCCAAAACTTTGCCATTCGCGTAAATCGCTTCAAAGTCTCTTGATCCAGCACTTTAGTTTGACGCACGACATAGGGCGGCGCTTCGTCATAAACCATTTCAAAGGTTTGTGTATGTCTAGACAAAGGCGTGCCACGTAAACGCTTTAAGATTCCGAGCTGAATTTCATGGGGCCCAATTTCAATCAATCGATCGAACCCCAAGGCGAAACTATCCAAGGTTTCACCCGGGAGACCAAAAATCAAATCGGTGTGCAAGTGTGCATTGGAGGACGTCAACAACCAACGCAAATTGGCCTCAGTTTGCGCATTGTCTTGTTTTCTAGAAATCAGCTTTTGAACCTCCGCGTTAAAGGTCTGAATGCCGACCTCAAATTGAAGCACACCGGGCGGGAACTGAGCAATCAGATTTTTTAAGCGATCGGGCAAATGGTCTGGAATCACTTCAAAGTGAACAAAAAGCGATTGAGATTCGTTTTGCTCTAGACGGTCCAAAAAAAACTGTAATATTTTTATCGATGCATCAATTTTTAAATTGAAGGTGCGATCCACAAACTTAAAGTTTCTTGCGCCTCTTTTGTAGAGCACTTCGAGCTCATTCAAAAACGGGGAAAGATCGAAAGCCCATGCTGTCTTGTCGATGGAGCTCAAGCAAAATTCACACTTGAAGGGACAGCCTCGCGAGGCCTCGACATAGAGCACACGGTTGGCCAAATCATCATCCGTGAATTTTTTGTAGGGCAATTCAATTTGATCGAGTTCAGGCTGCTCGCCTTGAATTATTTTCATCAAAGGCTTTGGGCCATGCACCAAAGCCATGCACAACTTTGGAAAACTCACATCGCCCCAACCCGTGATGACATGATCGGCCAAGCGAACGATTTCCTGTGCGTCGGTCTCATGACTCACCTCTGGACCACCAAGGACAACTTTGATGGCGGGTCGTGCCTGCTTGAGCAATCGGACCAATTCAGTGGTTTGCAAGACGTTCCAAATGTAGACCCCAAAGCCAATCACTTGGGTTTGCCCAACTCGTTCAGCACCGACAGCAGCCAATAACTCATCGGCCATGTCCTGGGGTTTTCGGCTCAAGGTAAATTCAATCAATGCGGTATTTTTTGCAAGGTCCTCACTTGCGTGGCGAGACATGTTCGCAAGCAAATAACGCAGCCCCAAAGAGGCATGAATGTATTTTGCATTGATGGTGCAAAGAATGATAGATGAAGCAGAGTTCACGGGATTGAGCATGTCGATATTATCAACGCTAAAGTAGAAGATGCGTTGAATACTTGCATACGTGCATGACTCTCTTTGCCTTCAATGAGCAAAAAAAAGCATGGGCTGAATATTTTGGCCCATGCTTCATAAAAAAACCAAAAAATCGGCCTTCGTCCCAACGAGCAATGCCAACAACTAGGCGGCTTTATTCATCCGCGATGGTGTTGCTCAAAACACCAATGCCTTCAATATCGATCTCACAGACATCTCCCGGCTTCATCCACACGGGAGGCGTTCTAGCATAGCCAACGCCTGCAGGTGTGCCTGTGATGATCACATCACCAGGCTCCATGGTCATGCACTCCGTGATAATGCACAAAGATTCGACCACGCCCCATAAAAAATCATTGGTATTGGCATCTTGCATGGTCTTGCCGTTGAGTCGAGTTTGAATTCTGAGGCCGTTTGCAGCTTCAGGCAACTCTTCAGGCGTGACCAAACAAGGTCCAAAACCACCTGTCTGATCAAAATTTTTACCCAGCGTCCATTGTGAAGACTTTCTTTGGAAGTCCCTGATAGAGCCATCATTGAAACAGGCGTATCCTGCGACATGCGCCAATGCATTTTGTGGCGTCAGATGACGTGCACGCTTGCCAATGACCAAAGCCAACTCGGCCTCATAATCCAATTTATCACTTGCTCGGGGACGAATCAAAGGCGCTTGGTGAGCAGCCAAAGAGGCATTGCCTCTTAGAAAGAAGCTGGGGAATTCTGGTCTAGCATTGCCTCCCTCTTTGGCATGGTCTGCATAATTCAAACCCATGCAAACCACCTTGGAGGGATTTTCAATCAATGTTTTGTATTTGACTTTGGACAACGACTTGTATGAACTTGTGGGCGCACGCTTGGCTTGATCATAGGCTTGCGCCAGGCCATCAGGGATTTTGATCAGTTCGAGCAAGTCGTTGGGTAATTTTGAACCCAAACTTGCAAAGTCAACGAATTCTTTTGCATCTGCGCTCAACAAAACCCCAACACTTGAATGGCCCTTTTGTTCAAAACTAAAAAATCTCATAAAACAGTCTCTCTTTCTAAAACAGTCATCGGTCTAAAAAAACTATGCAGATACTTTTTGGGTGATTGGAGGCGTGGGCAAATAGGATTGGCCAGGTTCAACCTTGAAGGTAAAGTCCAAACGCCACCAATCCCCTGTCACTTGATCAGAGGGGAAGGGTTTGTTGATCTGTTGTTCATATTGACCGACCAAAGCCTGGGTCACACCAAACTGAACATCTGTCACCAAGTAGGGATCGTCGTTGGAGTAAACCTGTGAAAATTGCGTCTTGATACCGTCCTTGAAGACCAAAAAATGCAGGTGTGCAGGGCGCATATTGTGACGCCCCAGTTTCTTTAACAAATCGCCCACCAACCCATTGATGGGGATGGGGTAGCCAGAGGGCTTGATGGTTTCGAATTGAAAAAAACCGTTCTCATCGGTTTTAAACCGCCCCCTGAGGTTCATCTCAGCTTGTTTGGCATCTTGGTTTTCGTAGAGACCCTCATTGGAGGAGTGCCATACATCCACGCGCGCGTCTGCCACAGGCTTTCCGTCGAGATCTTTTACATAGGCGTTGACCCAAACTCTCTCACCAGGGGTCTTGGAGCGCAAAAGTGAGCCCCCACTGGGCGTGATGGGCGAATCTTCTCTCCAAAAGGGCCCCATCATGTTGGCTGTGGTTGGCTGCGTTCCCCCCTGGCCATTGTTTTGCAAACACACCAAAGCAGAGACACCCAAGGACCCCGCCATTAAGGTGACCTCATTGTGAGAGGCGTTGCTTTGTTGTCCAAGGCGGGCAATCAATGCGCAAGCCAAATGGAACTCTGACTCGGTCAATTTCACCTCACTCACAAATGCGTGCAAGTGCTTGACCAATTGGGTAAAAATTTCTCTAGAGCGAGGGTCTTCGGTTCGCATCATTTGTTCGAGGACAAAGGCCGTCAATTCTTTGGGCGTGTTAAGCATCTTGATGTCGTATAGATTGTTAAAAAAATGAATGGGGCGGGATCAGTCTTCAGATTCAATACAAAAATTGCGTGCTTGAATGCTGGGTGCTAGAAAAGTTCTCGATTATGACGCCCTTTGACTGGGAAATTAGGGTATCTAAGGGTTTGTACTTGATGCGTGCTATGAGATGATCCAGGGTTAAGAATGATTGACGCCCTTTTGTCAAATTAACCTCAAGGATTTTGAATTGAAAACGCCTAAGATCGATATCTACAATCACGTTATGCCCCCATCCTATGTGGAGCTGGTCAAAAAACACGGCCGCGAAGCGGGCATGATCAAAAGAATGAGCAACCTGAGAATGCTGTGGGACATGCCCGCCAGGGTTGAGATGCTCAAAGCCTGGCCTGATGTCAAGCAGATCATCTCGCTGGCTGTTCCTTCCCCTGAGATGCTTGGCGGCCCCGAGGAATCACCCCACTTTGCCAGGGTGGCCAATGAAGGCATGGCAGAAATTTGTCAAAAGTGGCCCGAGCAGTTCCCAACCTTTGTCGCGTCCTTGCCCATGAACAACACCCAGGCGGCTTTGGAAGAAATGGACCATGCCATCAACCACTTGGGCGCAAAAGGTGTTCAAGTGCTGTCCCATGCCAATGGCAAAGCCTTGGATCACCCCGATATTTTTCCTATCTTTGAGCGCATCACCAATGTTCATCACCTACCGGTCTGGATGCATCCAACACGACCAGGCTCCAAGCCTGATTACGACACAGAAGACAAATCAAAGTATGAGATTTGGCAAGTTTTGGGCTGGCCTTACGAAACAAGTGTGGCCATGTCTCGAATGGTATTTTCTGGCTTGTTTGACAAATTGCCAGACTTGAAGCTGATCACTCACCACTGCGGCGGGATGCTGCCTTATTTCTCTGGACGCGCTGAGACACTCTGGGCCCAATTGGGCTCAAGGAGCGTGGACGGCTCAGAGGCACAGGTGCTCAAAGACTTAAAGAAAAAACCCATGGAGTACTTCAAAATGTTTTATGGAGATACCGTCTTGGGCGGCTCCTCCTCAGCACTGCAATGTGGACTTGATTTTTTTGGATCAGAACACGTGGTCTTTGCAAGTGATTGTCCCTTTGATCCTGAGGAAGGCCCCATGTTCATTCGTGAAGGCATTCGCTCCATTGAGACTTTGAATTTACCAGAGGAAGATGCCAGGCGCATATATTTCGGCAACGCTTTTAAGCTCCTGGGCTGGAAGGATGAAGACACGGCCAAGTAAAAACGCGCTGTCGATTAGGTGATTTCCCTTGGTGTGAATGCGTTTCCTTCAAGTATATTCATTCATCATAAAGCGCAAGGGTCTTGATCCAAGTCAGAGAAACTGTGATTTATTTAAGTAAGATGCGAGAGTCAAAATAAGAGAGCTTTGCGCTCCGAAACAACTTTCCATTTTTCCCCTTTTGCATATCGATTTAATTATTTTTGGAGACGGTACATGAAACAGATCATTCAATTAAGCTTGGCATCAAGTTTATTGCTCAGCGCAGGACTTTCTTGGTCACAAGAAACCATCAAAATTGGTGTCAGTGGTCCCTACACGGGCGGCTCCTCTTCAATGGGTGTGAGCATGCGAGATGGCGTCAGATTGGCCGCGGATGAAATCAACAAAGCCGGCGGCGTCTTGGGTAAAAAAATTCAACTCATTGAACGCGATGATGAGGCAAAGAACGAGCGCGGCGTACAAATCGCACAAGAGTTGATCAACAAAGAGCAAGTGGTTGCAACCGTTGGCTTTATCAATACGGGTGTCGCACAAGCAGCTCAACGCTTTTATCAAGAGGCCAAGATCCCAGTGATGAACAACGTTGCGACTGGCTCCATCCTCACTCAACAATTCAAAGCGCCCGAATACACTGAAAACTACATTTTTAGAAATGCCGCACATGACAGCATTCAAGCGCCCATGATCGTAGAAGAGGCGGTGGTTCGCAGGGGCTTTAAAAAGGTTGCCATTTTGGCGGACTCTACCAACTACGGTCAGCTGGGATTGTCAGACCTAGAAAAAGCCTTGGCCTCCAAAAACATCAAGGCCGTGGCCGTTGAAAAATTCAATATTAAAGATATTGACATGACCGCTCAGTTGCTAAAAGCCAAAGAAGCAGGCGCTGAAGTGATCTTGACTTACGGCATTGGCCCAGAATTGGCTCAAATCGCCAATGGCATGACCAAGCTTGGATGGAAAGTTCCCATGATCGGCAGCTGGACCTTGTCGATGGCCAACTTCATTGACAACGCGGGTCAAGGTGGCCAAGGTGCACGCATGCCACAAACCTTCATTCAAGAGCCCAACACAGTCAAGAGAAAAGCCTTTATCGATGCTTACCTCAAGACCTTCAAGCCCAAGAACAACCGCATTGACTCCCCCGTGTCTGCAGCACAAGCCTATGACTCGATTTACCTCTTGGCTGCTGCGATCAAACAAGCTGGCTCTACAAATGGTGTAAAAATCAAAGACGCCCTTGAGAATTTACAAACCAAGGTTGAAGGCGTTGTCACCGTTTATGACCACCCTTACACCAAAGACGACCACGAAGCCATCACTGCGAACATTCCTGTGTTTGGTGAAGTTAAAAGTGGAAAAGTGGTCTACGCATACCAAGAAGACCAAGAAAAAGGTGCTGATTTGCGCTTAAAAGACAAAAAAGCCGCAACTGCAAAAAAATAAATAAGCAATTAGAGGCGCTTTGAGCGCTGAGCACTGTTTCCCAATGGGTCACAGTGCTTTTTTTTGTGTTAAATTTAGGCGGTTTCTCTCACCCTTACTCAGAAAAAAAGATCCATGGAAATATTACTGCAACTGATCTACAGCGGAATCGCACTAGGGATGATCTATGCCGTCATTGCATTTGGCTATCAATTGACATTCGCCACATCAGACACCTTGAATTTTGGCCAAGGAGAGGCGCTCATGCTAGGCGCTCTTTTTGGGCTGACTTTGGTCGATGGCATGGGCATGAATTATTGGCTTGCGATCCCTTTGGTATGCATTTTTGGACTTCTTCAAGGCGCCTTGGTGGAACGCATTGGTGTTCGACCTGCCATTAAGATCAAAAGCGAATTTGGCTGGATCATGTCCACCATTGCCCTAGGGATTATTTTCAAAAATGTGGCTGAAAACATTTGGGGCAGAGATGACTTGCGCTTTCCCTCTCCCCTTGATGAGTCGCCCATCAAACTCTTTGGCGCCAATGTGCTTCCAATGGAAATTTTGGTGATCTCTGGTGCCTTGTTCATGATGTTGGCCGTTGAGTTCTTCAACCGAAAAACAATTTACGGCAAGGCCGTGGTGGCCACCTTTAACGACCGCGATGCGGCCAAACTCATGGGCATCAACACCGGTTTGGTGATCACGTTTTCATATGCCATGTCGTCTCTGACCGCTGCTTTTGCAGGCATTTTGATTGCTCCCCTCACACTGACGGGTGCCACCATGGGCTCGGTGCTGGGACTCAAAGCTTTTGCGGTTGCCATCATCGGCGGCTTGACCAGTGGCATGGGCATTGTGGTGGGCGGCATCTTGCTCGGCATTGCTGAGACAACCACGGGCTTTTATATTTCAACGGGTTACAAGGATGTGCCAGGCTTGGTGCTTTTGTTGATGGTCTTGGCCGTCAAACCTGCTGGCTTGTTCGGCAAAACAGCGATCAAAAAGGTCTGATCATGATGAAGAAATCGTTTGTTGTTGCCTTGATTGCACTGATCGGTGCGGCGCTGGTTCCCCTGATCACGCCCAACCCCTATTACATTCATTTGGTGGAGACGATCATGATCTACTCCATTTTGCTCTTTGGGCTCGATATTGTGGTGGGCTACACGGGTCAAGTCTCCTTGGGACACTCAGGTCTATTTGGGATTGGTGCCTACACGGTGGGTGTGATGTTCATGAAATTTGCTGCACCGCTTTGGCTCATCTTGCCAGCCAGCATCTTCATCACTGCGCTTTTTGGTGCCATTTTGGCCCTTCCTGCATTGAAGGTCTCAGGCCCCTATCTGGCAATGGTGACTTTGGCATTTGGCACGATCATTCAAATTTTGATCAACGAAATGACCTTCCTGACTGAAGGCCCCTTGGGCGTCAAAATACCCAAACCACAAATTGCCGGCATCAAACTGGATGACCGTGATTTTTATTGGTTGGTGTGCGCGATGCTTGCGCTTTCTCTTTTGGTGGTGCATCGCATTTTGAGGTCCCATTTGGGTCGCGCCTTTGAGGCCTTGAGGGGCTCACCTGTTGCATCTGATTGCATGGGGGTATCGGTTTACAGATACAAAGTTTATGCGTTCGTCATCAGCGCAGGTTTCGCTGGTTTGGCGGGAAGTTTGTACGCCTACTCTGAGCAATACATTTCACCCAACACGTACAACTTTGAACTCACCGTCTTGTTCCTCTTGGCCATCATCATGGGTGGGCGCAAGACCCGAAGTGGTGCCATCTTGGGCGCCACCATCATTGTGCTGCTGCCAAAACTATTGGACGACATAGAGATTTTCAGAATCGTTGCCACCATTGCTTGCGCTTTGATTGTGCTTGGCGCTTTGATTGGATTGATCAAAAATTGGCTCACCCTCAATTCGGTGTTGGTGCCTGTCATTGGCACCCTTGGATTGGCTGTTTTTTCATACCAATTAGAAAACATCACCGATTGGCGACTGAGCATTTTTGGCCTCATGATTTTGTTTGTCGTCTACTATTTGCAAGACGGCATCATTGGCTTCATGAACAAATTGCTCTCAGCACAAAGAGCTTTGAGCGATCAACAAGACCTCAAACTCCATCAAGATCACTTGGCCCAAGAGGGCAACAAGGAGAGCGCCTTTGAGCGCAGTGCAGACGTCTCGACCGCAGACGAGCGGTCGGCAGATTTGTTGGTGGCCAAAGAGGTTTTGATGCAATTTGGTGGTCTCAAGGCCATCAACATGGTGGACCTTCGCGTCAAACGTGGTGAGATCCATGGGCTCATAGGCCCCAATGGATCCGGCAAAAGCACCATGATGAACGTGCTCACAGGTATTTACACGCCAACGGCTGGACACATTGACTTCAAAGGGCACACCGTCATCGGCAAGACGTCCTCTGAAATTGCGCTCTCTGGTATTGCTAGAACCTTTCAAAATGTTCAACTTTTTGGTGAAATGACGGCCCTTCAAAACGTCCTTGTTGGACTTCATCACACCTTTAAAAGCAATCTATTGGATGTGGCACTGGCATCTTCTCGTTACAAGCGAGAGGATGATCACGCCACCCACCGCGCATATGCGCTGTTGGATTTTGTGGGTCTGGGCTCTTTGGCAGGAGAGCAAGCGCGCAATTTACCATACGGCAAACAGCGCTTGCTGGAAATCGCAAGAGCACTGGCCTTGGACCCCGAGTTGCTGCTTTTGGATGAACCCGCGGCAGGTCTGACTGCGCCGGATATCAAAGAGTTGATCGCCATCATCCGCAAGATCAGAGATCATCACATCACAGTGATTTTGATTGAGCACCACATGGATGTGGTGATGAGCATCTGTGACACGGTCTCTGTCTTGGATTTTGGTCAAAAAATTGCTGAAGGCAAACCATTGGATGTTCAATCCAATGAAAAAGTGATTGAGGCTTACCTGGGCGGCAGCGCAGCATAATGAAATGGGAATCATAGATGTTACAGATCAAAAATCTTGAAGCCGGATACGGCAAGGTTCACGTCTTGCAAGGAATCTCCATTGAGGTCCCCAAGGGTCAAGTCGTCACCTTGATTGGCTCCAACGGAGCGGGAAAGACCACCACCATGCGCGCGGTGTCTGGCATGATCAGGCCCTCAGCTGGAGAGATCACACTCAATGGAAAACGAATCGATCAGCTCGAGTCCAATCAAATAGCCAAGCTGGGTTTGGCACACTCGCCCGAAGGACGGCGCGTGTTTGCCACCATGACGGTCACTGACAATTTGTTGCTTGGCGCTTTTCCAAGGCTCACGGGCTCACGCCCAAAAGGTGACGTTCAAGCCGATCTTGAGCGTGCGATGGAGCTGTTTCCTCGGCTCAAGGAGCGTCGCCAACAACTTGCTGGGACTTTGTCAGGTGGAGAGCAACAAATGCTGGCGATGGCACGCGCGGTCATGCTCAACCCAGAGGTGGTGCTGCTTGATGAGCCCTCTATGGGCTTGGCGCCCATTTTGGTGGAAGAGGTCTTTCGGATCATTGCGAGACTCAAGCAAGAGGGTGTCACCATGCTGCTTGTTGAGCAATTTGCTGCAGCCGCACTGAAAGTTGCCGACTATGGCTACGTTTTAGAAAACGGCCGCATCTCCGTCCACGGAGAAGCATCGAAATTGATGAACGACTCGGCCGTGAGAGCCGCTTACCTGGGTGGCTCACACTGAAAAATAAAAAAGCCCTGTGACCTTTGAAGGGGACAGGGCCATTTTGTACTTGCGGCATGCGCATGGGTCAAGGCAAGATGTTCACCTCCATCGCCCGCCGTGGTAGCCACCCCAACCTCCTCCACGCCAGTAATAGCCTAGACCAATCCCTACAGCCAAGGGATAGCCATAATTGGGATATGCATAAGGATAGGGCATGGGGTTGACATACACGGGTTGAGGCGCATAGATCGGTTGATTGGCATACACGGGCGGGTTCACCCCCACCGTCTCATTGACTTGCACAGGGGGCGCATTGGCCACGGCAGGGGTCAGTTGTATGCTCAGCGTGGGACCTGGGTCGCTGGGCATGATCACGTCATACTGCTTTCCAGCATATTCATAGACCACCTTGTAATGCATGACTCGGCTTTGTAAGGTGTATTGGGTCGAGCATTGCTGCACGTTTTGTAAGGGACTGGAGGATGACTCCACTTTGTCGCCCAAAATCGCTCCCCCCATCATCCCAAGGGCTGTTGCGGCTGCGTTGCCGCCGCCTTGGCCCAATGCATTTCCAATGACCCCGCCAGCGATGGCCCCCATGACGGCACCCGCCCCGGATTTGGGCTCTTGCACAGCAATAGAGACGTTTTGGCAGCTCTGTTGCGGCACATTGACTTGTTGCACAATGGGCGTGCTCGAGAGGACTCTCGCTTGCTCATAGGACCAAGCGCTCAAAGCCGTTAAAGCGCTTAAAGGCAACAATGAGAGCCAATGTTTCAAAGTCGTTTTAGTTTTCAAAATGAGCTCCTTGTGAACTTTAGAGATTGATTATCAAGCTTTTATGGCAACACCAGTTAACTTTTAGGTTAATATGGTGTAAAGACCATGCACGCTTCTTCTCAACCCTGGTGCACCGCATTTGACAATTGACGTTTAATTTTCACTCGCGAGAACACACAACTGCACCAAGGAAAACCCTTGATTGTTTTTGGACTCGCAAACCATCCGTAGTTAATTCGCACCAACTTACTACTGGGATTCTTCTTAATTTGCTAAGCTTGATATAAGATCTTTGATTCGTTTGAGTCTCTAAAGGAAACATGCTCATGAGTGTCGTGGCAGTCGCGAATATCAAAGGCGGGGTAGGTAAATCAACCATCGCCACCAATATTGCAGGTTATTTTGCGACACAAGGGCACCGTGTTGCTTTGGGTGACATAGATCGTCAACAATCCTCTCAACTTTGGTTGGGCTTGCGCCCAACGAACATATCAAGGATTGAGAGTTGGCGCATCAACTTTGACAACATCATTCCTGCACCTCAAGACATTGAACACGCAGTCATCGACACGCCTGCGGGTCTTCATGGCTGGCGACTCAAGGAGGTCTTGAACATCTCCGACAAAATATTGGTCCCTATTCAGCCCAGCATCTTTGATATTTTTGCATCAAGAGAGTTTTTAAATGAACTCAACGCTTATAAAAAAATCAAAAAATTCTCCATTGGCATCGTCGGCATGCGGGTGGATGAAAGAACCATTGCTGCGGGCAAACTCAAAGAGTTCATGGACGCGCTTGAAATACCCATTGTGGGCTTCATTCGAGACACGCAGTACTACATCCAAATGGCCGCCCATGGGTTTAGCCTCTTTGACATGTCCCCTAAAAGGGTGGCCCGAGATTTAGAGCAATGGCAGCCCATTGTGAATTGGTTGGAGCACTAGGCCTGGCCTTGGGCAATGTGTTGGCGCATCCACGGTGCTGACGGCCCTTTTAAGAGAAACTTGCGCGCTCAGCAGTCCAGTTGGCAAGCCAAGTCCTCAATGCTTGTGCAGGTCAAGTCAAACTCTGTGTGCAAGTGGGCTGGCTGAGGTGGGTTGGTGCCCCACTCAAGGGGGCGATGAATGAACGCGGTTTGTAGGCCGCAGGACCTGGCCGCGTGCAGATCACTGGCATGGGCTGCCACCATCATCACCTCTGAGGGCTTGAGCTCAAAAAGCTCGAGCACACCCAAGTAGGTCCTTGGGTCTGGTTTGTAAGCCTTAAAGATTTCTGCGCTCAAAATGCAATCCCAAGGCAAGCCAGCCGCTTTGGCCATGTTGGTGAGCAAGCTCATGTTGCCATTGGACAAGGGCGCGATCAAAAAATTTGCTTTCAATCTTTGCAAACCTTGGACCGAGTCGGGCCACGGTGTGAGTCGGTGCCATACAAAATTCAACTGCCGGCGCTGATCTTCATTGAGGTGAGACAGGCCGAACTCATCCAGGATGTGGTTCAAAATTAGACGGTTCAAATCATCTATTTTGGTCCAAGGCAGCTCCTTTGACATGACTTTTTGCATCATGGGATGGTATTGCTCTCGCCATGCTTTGGCAAATGCATCGGCATTCAAATCGGGAAACAGACTCTGGAGCTCTTTGACGATGCTGCCATGCCAATCGACAACGGTTCCAAAGGTATCAAAAACCAAAATACGCGCTTGTGTGCTCATAAAGTTGTGTGAGTCAAAGTGAATAAAAATTTCTGCGCCACAATGCATTCACTGGGCCTGTGTCCTTGAAGACCAGCGTAGCAAGCACAGCCACTGTACATTGAAATTGAAGTCGCTTGCGTGCAAGTGCACCCCTCAAAGAAAGGTGCTTGTCACAGGTGCGGACAGGCCTGAAGGCAAAACAATGCCTTCATGCTCAACAATTTTTTGCAAAGCGTCTTCCAGCATGGACCGAGACGTCTCAGCGACCTCCTTCAAGTGTTGATGCAGGGCTTGATCTTTTGAGTCAATGGTCAAGCACTCTTGGCAAAACTGAGCAAATGCATTGATTTGTGCAATCAATTCGGCCAAATGTTTGGGGCATTCGCATTTGATGGAGGAGCTCAGGGTCAACAAGAAGGCCAACGCTTGGGGGTCAAAGCGTTGCACTGGCGCGAGTTTGGCCTTGGACTTTGGACGCCCCTCGGCGCTGACCGGTCTGCAACAGGCTTTGATCCAAGAGGCAAGATCTTCATTGTTCAGGGGTTCGCGTTTGACTTGGATGCCGATTTTCGAAACATCCTCTAGGCAAGAGGGGTGGGCATAGTTGTAAATCACGCCAATTGGAACGGCTTGAAGCTTCTTTTGCAAAGTTCTAATTTGTTCAACACCGTGCGCCTGAAGGGTGTTGAGCTTCACAAGCACCAAAGCGCATGAGCTGTCACTCAAGCGGTCGTTGGGGTCATCAAGTGCTTCTTGTAAATCGAAAAATACAGCCCCTACGTCAAGGCCCTCAGCGCGAAAGTCACGGGTGAACTTAACGGCCTCTAGTCTTGCGGCCAAAGCCAAACCCACAATGCCCAAACGAATGCGCTCTTGTGAGTCTTGAGTTTTGGCAGGTGTTTGAAGATTGAATGTTGTGCTGTTTGAGAGTTCATTCAACGCCTCTAGACTCAATTTGGACAAGGCGCCTATGGAGTGCCCTGAATGGGTCAAGCCCTTGAGGATTTTCAGTTTGGCCACTTCCAAGTCACTGTACAAGCGTTGCCCACCTTCGTTTTTGAATGGATCAACCACCGCATACCGGCTTTGCCAAATTCTCAAGGTGGCAACTGCAATGCCGGTCAATTGGCTGACCGCACCAATCCTGTATTTGGGCCCCATGTCTAAGGCATTCATTGCGTCAAGCATTCGAAGCTTCCAAAAAATGGGTAAAACAAGTTTTTGTTTAAGTTTTGTACAAGTATTTTTGTTAATTATACGACATTAAACCCAAAATACCTCAAAATACTTCGACAAATTATTTGATAAATAAGCAATAATATACATATAAACCTTACTCCAGAGAGCCACAAATGTTGTCTAAGAAATCCATCAATGCAATCAATGCAGCGATATGGCTTGGTTTTTTGCAATCCAACGGGCCGGTCAGTCTGCACAAAATCAGCGAAAGCTTGAGCCTGTCCATTTCTTGTTTGGAGCAAATTTTTGCCCACCTAAAAGCCGCCAACTTGATTCAATCCTTCAAGGGGCCTGGTGGGGGCTATTTTCTGGCCAAGGGTCTTCAAGAGATCACGCTTTGGCAAATCGCCCTTGCCTTTGAGCGCGCTGGCTCAGTTGCGCCCACTCAAACCGAGCACTCGCCCGCCAACGCGTTTGCCATTTGCCAAGAGACGCTCTTTTCTGATTTTCAACGCGTCAGTGAAGCGTTTCTGACAAAAATGACCCTGCAAGATGCCATTGATCTGTGCATGTCAAGTCATGTGAACAACTTCATCACCAACGATGAACGCCACAACCGATTCAAACTCAAGCCTCTCGTTGCACCAAAATTGCCAAATGGGCCCAATTCCATTTTTAACTGGGCTGCAATGGCCTTTTAAACGACTTTGAAGCCATGGGTTGCGTCCCTGGCCAATTGTTCAACCAAGCCAAACTCCCAGTCAAGGTAAGCTTGCATTGCGGCTTGGCTGTTGTTGGTGCCCTCATATGGACGCTTGTAGCGATCAATTCTGGGACTGGCCAAATAAGATTCCCCTTGCTGAGTTGAGAACCCGGCTTGGAGCCACGCTTGGGTGCCACCTTCAAGCACCAAGACCTCGATGTTGCTCTTCACGCAAGCCTTCAAAGCCTGCGATGCGTACTGAGCAGCAAGGCCGTCCTTGGACGTGATCACATAACGGTTGGCTTTGTGGACCCGTTGAAAATCCTCTTTCATTTGAGAGCGCAAAATCCACCATGCGCCCGGTATGTGTGCCTTCACATAGTCTTGACTCGCTCCCACATCGATCACCAAAGTCAAGTTTGATCGATTGCTCAACCACTCTTTGAGCACTTGGGGCGTGACCTCTTGAGTTTTTTCAGCAAAGATGGGCAATTCAATTTCAATGCTTTTACTCAGCAAATCCGTAGTGCGAATGTCTTTGATGACATAAGCTTCCCAACCCATTTGAGCAAGCCAAGAGGCGGTCATGTGTGCTCGAACGCCATCGGTATCGTAGAGCACCAATCGAGCACC
Organism: Burkholderiales bacterium; assembly: GCA_947372465.1. Taxonomy (GTDB): domain Bacteria; phylum Pseudomonadota; class Gammaproteobacteria; order Burkholderiales; family Burkholderiaceae_C; genus Limnohabitans. Next base: position 28,989 of record CANBTT010000095.1, read on the forward strand.
TCGAACAGGTGCGAAGTGATCGGTCTCTTGAACCAATTGACCGCCAGGCGAATGAATGGCTTTGGGCAAGTGCCCAAGCGCATATTCTTCTGGTGTTCGCACATCAAACAAATAGGTGGTCTTGGTGTGCTCTTGCTGCATGGCTGTCAGCTCATCGCGATCAATTCTTTTGACACCAGAACGAATCGCCACAGACAAAGCCGAGAGCGTGGCCTTGGACAAGTCCTCCTCACCCACGGCCTTGAACTGCTCGGTGCTTCCAGCAGCCAAAGCATGTCCAGCCAAGACCCAACCAATCGTGCCATTTTCTAGCGCGCAAACAGGGTTGGGCAAGCCCGCATTGACCAAAGACTGCGTTCCAATGATGCTCCTTGTGCGACCCGCACAATTGACCACGATGCGCGTTGTTGCATTTGGCGCCAAGGCCCTCGCACGCAAAACCAACTCTCCCCCCGGCACACTCACCCCCCGAGGAATGGACATCGTCTGGTACTCATCAAATCGTCTTGCATCAAGAATGACCACATCTGCATTTTGATCGATCCACGCCTTTAACTGCTGAGCACTGACTTTGGGCGTTTGTTTCTTTTCTTGGACCAGTTCACCAAACGATTTGCTGGGAACATTGACATCTTGAAAGATCTCGCCTCCAGATTGCACCCAACCCTTGAGCCCGCCCCTTAACTCACGAACAAACTCGTAGCCCATGGATTTAAAAGTTTGCACAGCCCTCTCAGCCAATCCCTCTTGGTTGTCATACACAACGATGGGCGTGCTGCGCCTGGGTATTCTTCGGTAGGCATCCAGCTCAATGGAGGTGAGTGGGAAATTGGATGCGAAAAGGGGATGCGCTTTTGCAAAAGGATCCTCTTCTCGCACATCGACCAAGGCCAACTCTTGTCGACTGATCAACCTTGCACGCACCCACTCGCTTGAGATAAACCGCTGGTCATTCGCATCGAGCTTGTCCGCTTGTTGGACATGGGCGTTGATTTGAGCACTTGTCAGGGCTGAGGGGTCACGAAAGCCTTGAACAGGGTTGCCAAGGCCAACTGCGGCTTGCACAGGTATGGGCCTGGCGTCTTGTGGCAAATCGGCTGGAGCGGTCCCTGGTGCACGCTGAGGCAAGGACACGTGGGCTTTGGGGTGCAAAGAGGCCAAGTTGGGCGAAGCCAGGCCGGGGGACACTGCAGGCGCAGGCGCAGGCGCAGGCGATGGTGCTGGGCTGGGCTTGAATTGACTTTGAGCGTTTTTGATGGGCGCGAGTTGAGTGATTTGCTCTGCGGCAGATTTTGACATCCAAGATTTAATCACCGGCATTTGTGGCAAGGTCTGCGCTTGCTGCTCAATGAACTGGGCGTGACTCGCCAACGCCTGAGGGGGATTGCTTTGCGGACTGCCTCTTGCCATGCGCTCACGAAACCCCATCGCAACGGGGCTGTAGCCAGAGACAAAAGCTTTCCTGCCGCCTTCTGGTGTGTACACGCTCCTTTGGGTGCTACCAATGTTGCCCCCATAAACATGAATGCTGATGGAGACCTCTTGTTGGGATGCATTCCATACGCGATGAACATCGCCAAGCTTGGGATTGATCACCTCGACGTCGCCGGGCAACAAATCCAGCTGAAGACCCGCAGGCGCCCATCGACCATCGGACATTTTGGAATAGGGTTGACACATTTCTGAGCCACGAAGCATGCCCACCAAGCCCCAAATGGTGTGATCATGAATGGGCGTGGACTGTCCAGGCCCCCAGACAAAGCTCACAACACTGAAGCGCTCAGCTGGATCTAAATGCAACAGGTATTGCTGATAGTGTTGGGCATCGGGTTGGCTAAACACAGGGTCAAGCCAATCGTCAACGCGAACCAAATCACTGAGCAACTCTTTTCCTTGAGCCAGCAAAAGCGACTCACGCGGCTGAGCGCTGAGCATCTGTGAGAACAATGTGATAAATCTTGAAAATCGATCAGTTCTAAGCTGAGTCATGTTTTTTGCTATTAAAACCAAAATGAATGGATGCGCTCAAAGCCAAGCCTAAAACACAGAGGGCGCAAGCCAATGTAAGGATTGTGACTTAAAAAGGCTTGAATTTAGAACGACTCCTAAGCAAAAACCGACTTAAATTGAGGTCATCGATGCGGGAGAACTCGCCAGCTGTGGAGCAACAATTCTTGGGGATGACGGTGTCAAAGCCCTTTCACGGACCAGCCCATGGGAAATTCGCTCAAAAGAGCACTCTGGCGCCAAGGTCGGGCTTGGCTAGGGTTTGCGCAGATCAAGGCAAGGGCATGCAATCGCTGACTTCAAAGAGGATTTTGCACTCGCAGAGCAAACTCAAGTAATGTGGGGGGGGGGTGGATCACGAAGCGCTCAAAGAGGCTGCCAGCGCATTGAGCGGACTTGATCAGGCTTGATCGGATGATTGCAAGCCAAGGGCTTCACAAAACGAAACGGGGACAAACTGGCGAACCAACTCTCCAACAAACCTCAGGCTTTGATGGCTCTGAAACCGGAATAAATTCTCGCCACAGGTCGGCTCTTTTGCTCCGCCTCTTGAGCCATTTCAGCCCGGATTCGGTCAAAGGTCTCTTTGATATTGGTCTTTTCTGAGCTCACGTAATGACAGCCTCTTTCCATCACGGCGCGGGTGGATTGGGCTAAAAATGATGGCTTTTTCATGCTAATACCTCTTAGGATGTCTAAATAACGCACCAATTGCCCATGCGGTTTACATAAAAGAATTAAATTTAAAAAAAATCATTGAATTGCCCAAATATTAAAACTTTAGAGTTCATAAAATCATGTTTTAATACAAAAATCAAGCCCATTTACACCTGAGACTTTTACAAGGGTGACCTCATCGGCCTTAGAGGTTGACCATGGGCAGCGGTATGGCCAACTTGTGAGGTGCGTTCAATGTGCAATCGGTCAGCTCTTTAAATCATGCACACAGTTTAGAGCCTGAAATTTTGCCGTCATCTGAGTCCTTTGATGTCGCCAAGCACCAGATGGGCACATCAGTGCTTTAGTCACCAGTTGGTGCACGCATGGCGTCTTCTGGCTCAGACACCTGGAAACTCATGTTTTCAGCCAAAATTTTTAATCCAAACTGGTAAAAAGTCATCAGCCACAACTCTCTTTTGTAGACATTGAATTGATGCACGGCACCAGATTTGGTATGGATCGATATCTTGGAAGATGATCGACCAACGGGCAAGCGGTCGTGTGAAGCGATGAAATCGATGCTGGACTTTTCTATAAAGAGGAAATAGGTGTCCCCTTTGATCGAGTAAGACTTGTAGAAAAACCCATCGTCTAAAAAATACATCAAGCCAGAGGCAAAGAAAAAACACCCCCGCTTGTAGGAGGGTCCATAGGCGATGATGTTTTTGGACAAAATCTCCGTTGGAATGGGCTGGCGGATGATGCTGTCGTAACGGTAGGGAACCAAAAAAGAGATGAACAGCCCCACCCCTGCTGTCCAGTACGTGACGTTGATATCAGGGATGAACCAATAGGTGGCGAAACTGGCCAACAGCGTCAAAAACCAATACCAGACACGTCGATAAAACACATTCAAACTGATCAGCTGACTGTCATGTTTGAGGGTATTGATGTAGACCGGTGCGATGATGGAGTCGGACAAACTCACGCCACAGTTTTCACAGAACAAATGCTCTGCCGGGTTTTCAAATCCGCAAGAAAAACAGGGCTTGTGTGACATGATGGACTTCGCTTTTTTACTCGTGTTTGTGCGACTTTGAAATCGCCGATTTCGGCGACTTTTCAGGCGCCGTGTCTGAAGAATGGGCCACAAAGTTATAAATGGCCAAGCTTGCCAAAACCACGGCACAACCGCTTAGTAAGCCGGTCAAGAACGTGATCCATCCATCTGAGCCTTCGGGGTTAAATTCGCTAGGCGAGGCCACAGACTTGAACATCTCTTTGGTGAGGTGCTTGTCTTTTTTTATTTCCAAAAATGACTTCTCCATATCCATCTTCAAGGATTTCATGCGTTCATCGATCATCTCATTGAGATCGCTTGCGATCTCAATGCCCAAGGTCTTTTGACTGCTCACGATCAAATTGGAGAGTTTCTCATGACTGTTCAGCGCCAAGGATTTCATTTGTTTGGAGATCACGTCAACGCTTGCGCTTGCAGCACCAGCGTTGGATGCGAAGCCAGCCGTTGAGACCAAGTCCTCCAAAGCGCTCAAACGCTCCAAGAGTTCGTGGTCGGCCTCTTTGGATTGCTGCTTTAACTCAGTCAATAAATCCAAGAGCTTGGCCTCGAGATTGATATTTTCCTGAACCGCCTTGGTCTCAAAACCCTGGAAGGCCTGAGCGAGTGCCAACTCCAAGTCAGCATTCTTGGTGGCCAATTGATTTTCTAACAGCGCAAAAGTGCTGTCATTTTGATGATGAACATTTTGCAAAATAGATTCAAAATTGTTCATCAATTGTTGATTGTGCGAAATCAGCAAAGCATTGATTTTTTCGAAAAGAAAGTGGGTTTTCTCATCCACATCGTCCAGCAAGTGGCCTAAACTTTGAGTCGGATCGCTCAAAATTCCTGCATCTCTGTCATCAATCCTTTGTACGATCGCTTTGTACTTGTCGTTGATCTCATTGATGATCAACTCGTAATTGATCGTGGCTTGGAAATTCTTGACGCTTTCCAATTGAAACGTAATGGCTTTCAGTTGCTCTGTATGCGCGTCCAAATACTTCTTGATCGCTGCTTGATTTGAGTAATTGTTGTGAAATTGAGAGTTGATCAATGCCTTCAAGTCACCCGCCACATGGCTTGCCTCAGCAAGCTCAAACTCTTGCGGTGCAGAAACTGGTGCAGGGAGCGAAACGTCTGGATCGACTTGTGCACTGCTCTTCGCTTGAACAAGCTCTGAAGGGTGAATGGTTGGATCAACCGAGGGTGGGGACGGCTCTTTGCTGGCTGCTTCAACTTGCATACCCATGGCGATCTCTGTAGAGGCACTTTCGGCGACCAGCGCCTTAAAAGCAAATCCACACTTGCCACAAAATTTGGCTTGCGGGGAGTTGGGTTTTCCACATTTATCGCAGTTCATGCTCGCACCTCCATCTACTTTTCACTTGAGTAAATAAAACAAGGGGCATAACTCTCTGCCGACGCTTTGTTTTTTTCACAATCAGATAAGGCGATTTCTTTGGCCAACTTCAAAGAAGCTTGGGCCCCAGAATCTGCACAGTATCCACTCTTGCCATCGTAACTGTATGCAAAGGAATGGAACTGATTGGCTTGCAATTCCATTTTATTAAATCGATCAAAAAGCACCTTGCAACGACCAATGATTCTGGGTCGGTATTTCTTGGACAAATCTAAAACGGCCTCCTCTTGGGAAGGCTCAGTTTGCCTTTCTTCCTTGGCAGGCTCACTTTGCTCCAAGTTCGCGGCCTTCACCTGCGCTTTTGAAGACGCTTTTTCGCCATGTCCTTCGCCATGCTTTTCACTGTTCTGTTCTTTTTTGTCTTTCGTCTTCTTTTCTACTTCAACTTCTGGTAAGACGCCTGCCCTTGAGGGAACATCATGAGACTTGGACCCGTGGTCGAGCGCCTTGTCCTTCCCCAAAGCCTCTTGCGTGGACTCGACAGGCTCTTGGGTTTGTTGGGCGAGTTCTCCCTCCATCTCGGGCCCTGTGTCCATTAATTGCAAGCTCAATAGATACACGCTGGCCATCACCACAGTGATCGCCAGCGACATCCAAAGCCCAATTAATTTTTTATTTTTAAACATTTAAAACACATTCAAGCAAACACACTCACCATTAAAAACGGCAAAGTATTGACACTTTTCATGAAAAATCAATACAAACCGACAGTGATCCCGGAAATTCAGACCTGACTCCACACCTTCATGATCGACACTCAAAGCCATTACTAAAGCCAAAAAGAATTAAACATCCATCAAAAATGAATACATAAGTATAAATACCTCAGAATTCAACCGCTCATTTGTTTCTTTTTTCAATTTCCATTGAATGAATATAAGCAAAAAGGAGACCAAGCAAGGTTTGAACTGCTGCTGACGTGTGCTGCGCTTTGGGTCATCACAGGACGTTTTCGCGCCTTGGATTCAATTTCAACCAGGCCTGGAATGATCGAACGAGGGTTGGGGTGAGCCAATATTTTGCCCTCTTAGAAGTTATCATCGAAGACTTTGAATCCACTACGATTGAGACCATGTCACAAGAAATTAAAGACATTATTGATGAGTTGGTTGTCGCCAACAAAATTCTCTACAACGAAGGGGTTGTCGACGGCTTTGGGCACATCAGCGTTCGTCACCCAAGCAAAGAAAATCGTTTCTTCATCGCCAAGAGCATGGCCCCTGGTTTGGTCAGCGCAAATGACATCTTGGAATGCGACTTCGAGGGTGTCATTCACGATCCAGAAAACAGAACCTCCTATGTTGAGCGTTTTATTCACAGCGAGATTTTTCGAGCTCGCTCAGATGTGAATGCCGTTGTTCACTCCCACTCCCCTTCCGTGATCCCTTTCGGCGTCACCTCGCAGCGTTTGCGCCCGATATGCCACATGAGTGGCTTCTTAGGCGCTCAAACGCCCATTTACGAAATTCGCCACACAGCAGGCGAAAGCTCGGATTTATTGATCAACTCTCAAAAGCTTGGCAAATCCTTGGCCAACACCTTGGGCTCAGCCACCGTGGCACTCATGAGAGGACACGGCAGTGTGGTCGTTGGCACTTCAATCAAACAAGTGGTTTATAGAGCCATCTACACAGAGGCCAACGCAAAGCTACAACTGGAATCCATGAAAATTGGGGCCATTGAATTTTTGACTGACGGCGAGGCCTTGGCCACAGCAGCCATGGCCGACATCCATCTGAATCGACCATGGGCTCTTTGGAAAGAAAAGGCCTTGGCACAGCTTAATTGATCAAGTCGACTTGCGTTGAGGTCAAACAGCGTTTGACGTCGCCATGCAGTTGTTCCATTTGATAAAACCATTACAAAAGACCCATTTGGATTTTGCGATCATGGTTTTGTCTTTGCAGTTTAAGAAAGAAAAAGGAGAGCCAATTGACAAATCAAACTTCTGTTGACGTGTTGGTAATAGGTGGTGGCAATGCAGCTTTGTGTGCTGCTTTGATGGCCAGAGAAGCAGGGTGCACCGTTAGACTGTTGGAGTCGGCACCAAAAATTTGGCGCGGCGGCAACTCCATGCACACCAGGAACTTGCGGTGCATGCACGATGAACCTCAAGATGTGTTGGTTGAATCCTATCCAGAAGAAGAGTTTTGGCAAGACTTGCTCAAAGTCACAGGGGGACAAACCAACGAAGAAATGGCAAGGATCGCCATTCGTGACTCCTCGAGCTGTCGGCCATGGATGAAAAAACATGGCGTGCGCTTTCAACCCTCTTTGTCTGGGGCGCTTCACACGGCGAGAACCAATGCATTTTTTATGGGCGGGGGCAAAGCGCTGATCAACGCCTACTTCAGAAGCGCAGAAAATCTCGGCATTCAAATCGACTACAACGCAACTGCGTTTGATATCGAAGTCAAAGAAGGCGTCTTTGTCAGCGCCACTGTCTCCCATCTTCAAAACGATGGTTCCACCACCACGGAGACCATTTTTGCAAAAAGTTGCGTTTTGGCATGCGGCGGGTTTGAATCCAACATGGAAAAACTCAAAGCCGCGTGGGGACAAAACCAATGGGGCGAATGGACAGCAGACAATTTTTTGATCCGCGGGACCCGATTCAACCAAGGCACAATGATCGACCGGCTCAAAGACCAAGGGGCTGACATCATTGGTGACCCCACACAAGCGCACATGGTGGCCATCGATGCACGAGCACCCCTTTATGACGGCGGCATTTGCACGCGCATTGATTGTGTTTCACTCGGGGTTGTGGTCAACAAGTTTGCAAAACGTTTTTACGACGAAGGCGAAGATTTTTGGCCCAAGCGCTACGCGATTTGGGGTCGATTGGTGGCGCTTCAACCGGGCCAAATTGCATATTCCATTACCGATGCAAAAGCCGTTGGACGCTTCATGCCCCCGGTTTTTAACGGCACCATCGCCAATACCCTTGAAGAGTTGGCCGATTTGATTGGACTGGATCGAAGTACATTCATGCAAACCATGGACGAATACAACAGTGCTTGCCAAGAGGGCACCTTCAATCACACCGTGCTTGATGATTGCCATACAGAAGGCATCACACCTGTAAAAAGCCACTGGGCGATCCCCGTCAATCAAGCGCCGTTTTATGCCTACCCAGTTAAACCAGGCATTACGTTTACTTATTTGGGTCTTAAAACAGATAAAACAGCGGCCGTTCATTTCTCTGGCCAACCCAGTCCGAACTTGTTTGCAGCCGGTGAAATCATGGCTGGCAATGTCCTTGGCAAAGGTTACACAGCAGGTGTTGGCATGACCATTGGCACAGCTTATGGGCGAATTGCCGGACACCAAGCAGCACAATTTGTTCTGGGTACATCAGAGTTCAATGCGCTTGACGTTGGAGCTGGGGCTGCTATGCCCATCATCACATCAATTGAAGACACAGTCACTAAGGAATATTAAACATGCAAGCGCTCAATGAATTGGTTCAACAAGCCAAAGACACCGCTCTTGGTCAAGTCACACTCAGCGCCAACGAGGCCGAGGTCGCACGACAGCTTCAAATTTGCAATGCTTGTCGCTATTGCGAGAGTTTTTGCGCCGTTTTTCCGGCAATGACTCGGCGCCTGAGTTTCGAAAAAAATGACATCCACTACATGGCCAATTTGTGTCACAGTTGTGGTGCTTGTTTGCATGCCTGTCAGTATGCAGACCCTCATGACTTTCAGGTCAACATCCCTCAAAGCATGGCAAAAGTCAGACTCGAGACCTATCAAACCTTCGCTTGGCCAAAATCCATGGGCAAATGGTACCAGCACAATGGCCTGTGGATCGCCATATGCTTGACCGTGTCTTTGGCATTTTTTATTGCGCTGATCATGATGAAACAAAACTCATCTGCGTTCGACGGCACAACGGTTTTGGGCTTTTATGACGTTCTGAGTCACAATGCTTTGGTGAGTCTTTTTGCGCCAATTTTTATTTTTGACGTGCTTGCTTTGGGCATTGGTCTTTTCTCCTTCCTGTCCAAAATCACGCCCGTGACTGGACAAGTGAGCGCCTCCAGTGAGGCCAGCTTGGAGGCCACACAAAACATGCTGACCCTGAAGTATTTGGACGGCGGACACGGAGAGGGATGTAACAACGAGGACGACGCCTTCACACTTGCCAAACGCCGAGCCCACCATTTGACCTTCTATGGCTTCATGCTGTGCTTTGCTTCCACAACGGTTGCCACTTTTTATCACTACGCATTGGGCCTGCATGCGCCCTATGACCTGAGCACCTTGCCCAAGATCCTTGGGGTTGTGGGGGGCGTCTCCTTGTTACTGGGTGGCTTGTGGCTTGCAAAACTCAATTTAAGTCGCCACAAAGACCACGGCGATGCGCAGCAAAAACCCATGGATCTGGGCTTTATCGCCTTGCTCGTCTTCGCCTCTTTCAGCGGTTTGCTCTTGTGGCTCTTGGGGAAAACAGTGGCCATGCCGCTTTTATTTGCCCTACACTTGGGCTCCATCATGGCTTTGTTTTTGACCTTGCCCTACGGGAAATTTGCCCACGGTTTTTACCGTGGTGCGGCGCTCTTGAGGTTTGCAGTCGAAAAAAGACAACCCAGTCAATTGATTCTTAAAGAAGACTAATAGAGGCTAGAAGATGATGACCCAACGCATGCAAAGGATTTCCCCCTCCGGCTTCTTGATCAACACCTGTTGCGCCTTGCTGGCAGTGACGCTTTTATTCGCGTTCGCTGCTCGCTCCTCGCTCGCTCAAGACATCCCCAATAAACCGATCACCATGATCGTCGGTTTTGCTGCAGGGGGCGCATCCGATACCGCGGCTCGTCTGATTGCAAAGAAGCTTTCCGAGAATTTGGGCCAATCGGTTTTGATTGACAACAAGGCTGGCGCTGGGGGCAACATTGCGCACCAAATCATCGCCAAATCCGACCCTGATGGCTCCATCATCTTGCTCGGCTCGATTGGTCCTTTGGCGATCGCTCCTCACATGATGAAAGTTGGCTACGACGTACAAAAGGACATTGCGCCCCTCACCATGGGGCTGCTCTTTCCAAACGTCTTGGTCGTGAGTCCTGGACTGGGCGTTAAAACCTTGGCTCAATACATTGCCTTGGCCAAATCGAAACCAGGCGTGTTGAACTACGCCTCTACAGGCTCTGGATCCGCCTCACATTTGGCCGGCGAGCTCTTCAACCAAGAAGCGGGCATTGATATCACCCACATCCCCTACAAGGGCGGCGCACCAGCGCTCACCGATTTGCTGGGCGGCAGAGTCTCGGCCTATTTTTCAACCCCTTCATCGGCTGGGCCCTATATAGAGGTGGGTAAAGTCATTCCGATTGCCACAACGGGACTCTCAAGAAGCCTTGCCCTGCCCAACTTGCCCACCGTTGCTGAGTCTGGCTTTAAAGGCTTCAATGCTGTCAATTGGTACGCTTTTGTTGCCTCGGCACAAATGCACCCAAAAATCCTAGACCGCTGGAATTACGAAATTGTCAAAGTCCTGCAAAATCCCGAGGTCAAGGAAGCTTTGCTCAAGCATGGCTTAACCCCAGAGCCTGGTACCCGAGAGGAATTGGCACGGTTCATAGAGAGTGAGTCAAAAAAATGGGGCAAGTTGATTCGCGAGAGAAAAATCTCAGCAGATTGAAGGCCTCATGACGATTAGGCGAGCCCACTCATACCCAATGCAATGAAACCCTTGAAATCCGTGACATCTCTGAATGCGTGGAGCGCGCTTGAGGCATTGAGCCAACGCGAGATGCCACATTTACGCGAACTCTTGAAAGATCCTGTCCGTTCACATTCCTTGAACTTGAAGGGCTTGGGTTTGGAGTTGGATTTTTCTTGCCAAAGGATCAATGCAGAAGTCATGCAGGCCTTGCAAGAACTGGCCAAAGAATCCAGTCTTGCGCAGCAAATCAAATCGCTCTTTCTCGGTGAAGCGGTCAACACCTCTGAACAACGTGCAGCGCTGCACCCAGCGCTCAGAAGCATTGAAGGAGACACGGTCTCGTGGAGCCAAGACATTGCTCGGGACGTGAGGGTTGAGTTGAATCGATTTTGCGCATTTGCAGAGAACGTTCGACAACAAAAACACCTCGGATTCTCCGATCAAGCGTTCACAGATGTTGTGAACCTTGGCATTGGCGGCTCTGATTTGGGACCGAGGATGTGCGTTCAAGCTTTGTCCAACACCCATTCGAGCCCTCAAGGGTCAAGCTCAAACAAACTGCCGCGCGTGCACTTTGTCTCCAATGTGGATGCCTGGGCTTTGTACAAAGTGGTCCGCGAATTGAACCCCAAGACGACCTTGTTCATTGTTCAAAGCAAAACATTCTCAACGCAAGAAACACTCTTGCTTGCCTCGTCCGCAAAAGAGTGGTTGGTTCAAAATGGCTGCCCGCCCGATCAATTGTGCCGTCACTTGGTCGCCGTGACAGCCAACACGGCGCTGGCACTAAAAAGTGGTTACCAAGAGAGCCAAATTTTTAAATTTTGGGACTGGGTGGGTGGCAGGTATTCGGTCTGGTCTGCGATTGGTTTACCGCTTGCTATTGCAATTGGCGAGAAAAAATTCAAAGAATTTTTGTCAGGCGCGCGCGCCATGGACGATCACTTTGTTCACACGCCCTGGGATAGAAATTTACCCATTTTGCTGGCTTTGATTGGCATTTGGAACAACAACTTCTTAAAGGCAAACACCCACAACGTTGCCCCCTACTCCTTTTTGCTCAGTCATTTCACCCCCTATTTGCAGCAACTCGAGATGGAGTCCAACGGCAAAGGGGTGGACCACAACATGCAAGCCCTGGAGGTCAACTCCTCGCCCATTGTCTGGGGAGGGCTTGGCATTGACGGCCAGCATGCGTATTTCCAACTTCTTCACCAAGGCAGCCATTTGGTCTCCGTGGACTTCATTGGTCTTAAAACCGACTCTTGTCCCTTGTCACATGCGCAGGAGCATCACGCGTGTTTGGTGCTTAACATGAAGGCTCAAGCCAAGGCCTTGGCTCAAGGCCGAAGCCTAGAGGACACCATTAAAGAGCTCTCACAAATTGGACTCAGTGAAAGTGAAGTGGCTCAAATCGCTGGTCACAGGACTTTTCGTGGCAACTCGCCGAGCACGAGCATTTGGCTCGACGAGATGACGCCAAAGACATTGGGCGCATTGATGGTGCTTTATGAGCACAAAGTCTTTACCCAGGCTGCCATTTGGTCGATCAATCCCTTTGACCAATGGGGCGTGGAGTTGGGCAAGAAAATCGCCCAACAACTCAAAGACAGTTGATCCCTTTTTCGTGCGCTTCATTCAAGGCGCAACAGATGCACCCTCAATGTTGTGGGTTTTAAGAGATTGACTCACCATCCCAGTGGCCTTCATCTCTTTTACGAAATCGATCAAAAATTGATGGGCTTGTGGTGAGCGCGATTTTGGAATCCCCATGGCCTGTTGAATGACCATGAATCGACCCGGCAAAAGTCTTAAATTTGTAAACCTCTTTTGATCAAATTCGAGTTGTTGCTTGACGCCTGCGGCGACCTCAATGTGCTGATCCATGAAGTAATCCACAACCGTTGGAGAGGTTGGAGAACGCACAATGCTTGCGTGCTTCAACTCCCTTGTCAAATACAAATCGTAAGCACTGCCTTTGCCCACGGTGACGCGTGTCCCTGCTCGATCCACTTCTTCGTTGGATTGAATGGGTGAGTCGTTTCTCACCAAATAACTGCCCTCAATCAACACATAGGGATCCGTAAAGGCAATGCCTTCCCCACGAACGGGATCGATCGCAAAAAATCCAAAATCGGCTCGTTCTTCCTTGACGGCTTTGACAGACTCTCCCGCTGAATCAAACACCACCAACTCCAACTCAAGCCCAAGTTTTTTGGCCAAAGCATGGGCCAAATCGACAGACACCCCAAACGGTTGTCCCGTTTTGGGATCTTTATTGGCCAAAATGGGGTTGCCTAGATTGATCGAGGCTTTGATTTTTCCGCTTGGAGCGAGGGACTGGGCAATTTGAGCAATTGAATTCATAGAAAAGAGCGTGGATAAACAAAAAAACAACAATGAAAAAGAATGGCGAAACCTCATGCTGAGCGCCCCTTGAAAGCTTGAATGGAAAAACCAGTGATCGTACTTGGCAAGCATACCACCCCACCATCAAAATGGCCATTCAACCAAACCCTAATCTTTCATCGTCAATGTCGCATAAAAATTGAGCTATTATTCCATCCTCCTTTTGATTAAAAACTTACCCCCTCAGAGCCAACGCCATGACCAGCAACTTCAGCACAGATTTCAAATCCCTCAAAGACGAGGTCAGCCCCGAAGAGTGGCAAGCTCGGGTTCAATTGGCCGCATGTTATCGCTTGATTGATGCCTACGACATGACCGATTTGATTTACAACCACATCACCTTAAAAATTCCTGGTACCGAGCACTTGCTGATCAATCTTTACGGCCTTCTTTACAAAGAAATCACCGCCTCAAGTTTGGTCAAAATAGATCTTGATGGCAATATTTTGGCAAAACCAGACACCGACTACGGCATCAACAAATCTGGCTACGTGATTCATGGCGCCATCCACCAAGCTCGACCCGATGTCAATTGCGTGATCCATACCCATACCCGTGCTGGCATGGCCGTGGCCAGCATGGCCTGTGGATTGCTGCCCATGACCCAAACCTCCATTCGCTTCGTCAACCATTTGGGCTACCACGCGTTTGAAGGTCCTGCCATTGACTTGGCTGAGCGCGTTCGGTTGGTGGCCGATCTGGGTGAGCACAATGCAATGGTTCTGAGAAACCATGGACTGTTGACCTGCGGCCCAGATGCACCACAGGCCTTCAACACCATGTATCAGCTTGAGATGTCTTGCCGTGCGCAAGTTGATGCCATGGCCGCGAAAACAGAATTGACACTGCCGAGCAGTGATATTTTGGAGAAAACCGCCCACCTGTACCAACCTGGCACAAGAAGACCTTACGGTGTGCTGGAGTGGCATGCCATGCTGCGTTTGCTAGAAGCCCAATCCCACCAAAGTCATTTCCCCAGGCACGACAGCTAAAACACGGCCAAAAAGTCAAGCCTTGGCGGCTCTCAAGGCGTCGCCCGTCACCATCAATCGATAAAGGTAGCGATACTCTTCGGGATCGTAATCCGCATTGGCTTGGTGCATCACAGAGCGATTGTCCCAAATGACCAAGTCGCCCACTTGCCAGCGGTGGCGGTACTCGTATTTGCTTTGTGTGGCATGGGCGTACATCTGGTTGATCAAGGCGTACCCCTCCTCCTCAGGCATGCCCTGTATGCCCTCCATGCGCCCCGTGTTTAGATAAAGCGCGCTTCTACCGCTCACCGGGTGCTCAATCACCAAGGGCTGCAGATGACTGGGTATCTTCGCCTTCTCCTCCTCAGAGAGTTTGGTAAAGCTTCTAGGGCTTCTAGAGCTTTGCAAAACATGCATGGAGTGCAGGCCCTTGATTTTTTCTTTGAGCTCTTGAGACAAGTCGTCATAAGCCTGTCTGACATCGACAAATTGTGTGTCCCCGCCCACCGAGGGGATTTGAACAGCAACCAATGAGGTGGCTCTTGGGGGACAAAGCTCATTGGAGTGATCGGTGTGATAGTTCTCTCCTCGCACCTGCAGCTTGCCATTTTTCCTGGGCAAATCATGGGTTGAATTGAACCCAATGAAAGGAAAATCATCCAAGGTGTATTTCTTGAACTGCTGAGGCATCAACTCACCAAATACCTGACCAAAGACTTGAAACTGCGCTGGGTTGAGGGCTTGCTTAGGCAAGACCAAAACAGCATGGTCGGCCAAACATTGTCTGAGCTGAAGGGCAAGTCCCTCATCGATGGTTTGCGTGAGGTCAATGCCTGTGATTTGTGCACCGAATTGTTTGTGAAGGGGCTCAATGGTCAATGTCATCGCCTTACTCCGCTTTGATACCCGTTTGCTTGGCCAACTGCGCCCACTTGCTTGAGTCATCTGCAAGCAAACGCTCAAATTCCGCGCGACTCATGGGCCAAGCCTCTGCACCCTCAGCTGCAAAGCGCTTGACCATCTCAGGCGAGGCCAAAGAAGCATTGACCTCTTTGTGAACCAAGTCAACAAAGGCTTGAGGCGTGCCTGCTGGAGCGAGCAAACCCCACCAATTGTTGACCTCTAAATCAATGCCCGACTCCTTGAGGGTAGGCACTTGTGAAATCAACTCAACCCGCTTGGGACCTGCGACAGCCAAGAGTTTGATTTTCCCGGCCTTTAAAAAGTTTTGCATTTGTATCAAACTGCCCAAAGCCACTTGAACATGCCCTGCCGCCAAATCAACCAATGCGGGTCCGCCCCCTTTGTAATGGACCAAGGTGATGTCAGCACCCGTTTTGTATTTGAACAGCTCGATGGCGAAGTGCTGAAAACTGGCAACCCCTGCTGAACCGAAATAAATTTGACCCGGGTTTTTCTTTGAATAGGCCACAAAGTCTTTGATCGTGTTGATGGGCAAGGCGCTGCTGACCGCAATGACGCTGGGGCCCAATCCCATCATGGCCACGGGAACGAAGGACTGCACCGGATCGTAGTTGAGCTTCATGATCGAGGCGTTCATGGTAAAGGTCGAAGAGATCAACAGCAAGTTGGCACCATCTGGCTCAGCGTGAGCCACCATGTCCGCACCCATAGAGCCACCCGCTCCGGGTTTGTTTTCAATGTACACATTTCTTTTCAAACGAGCCGTTAATTGCTGGGCCATGCTTCGCCCCACAATGTCGTTGCTCCCTCCTGGCGCAAACGGCACAACGATCCTGATGGACTTTGGCGACGCCTCTTGAGCCAAGGCGGCCCCGACCAACAAAAAGAGGGCAGAGAAGAGTTTAAATAGATTCAAAAGGCATGCGTTCATTGATAGAGAAGACCTAAAAAAAATTGATTGTTCAGCGCTGCACAGATGCAGCACTCGCTCAAAAAAACAATTAAAACTCGTAAAGTTTTTCTGGATTATGGACCAATATTTTCTCCAATGTGGATTTGTCTGGCGCCCATTTGAACAGTCGGTTCAAGGCGGCGCCGTCATCGATGGGGTTGAAGAGTTCGGGTTGATCCACGTTTCTGACTTGACCCACTTTCCCACCCGGGTGCGGCCAATCGCTGCCCCAGACCATGCGAGCGGGGTTGGCCTCAATCAGCGCTTGAGCCAATTGCGTCACATCCTCTCCATCCGGATGGGCAGAGATGCGATGAGGGGCGGACAACTTGAACCACAACTTGCCCGACTTGACCATGGCAATCACGTTCTTCAAATGAGGCTGGGACAAGCCAAGTGCTGGATTGATCAAACCGAAATGGTCCACCACAAATTCGATGTCAAACTGTTTGAAGACACTCTCCAATTCACTGAGTACTTTGAGTTGAGTGAACAATTGAATGTGCCATCCCAGGTCTTTGATCTTTTCATACACCCAAGAAATCTCTTTGCTTGCATATTTTTTATCGGCAACCCCTTGAGTTTCCAAATTGATGCGCACCCCCCTCACACCCAGTTCGTGCATCTTTTGGATGTCACTGGCAGATGTTTGTTGATCGATCACCACCACGCCCCTTGCTCTTTGGCCCAATTGACGCAAAGCATCCAAAGTACAACTGTTGTCACTGCCGTAGGGAGAGGGATGAACGATGACCACCCGCTCAAGACCCAAGGGCTCGTGCAATGAGAGCATGTCTTTGATAGAGGCCTCTGGTGGCGTGTACTTTCTGTCTTTTGACAAAGGAAATTGACTGTGCGGCCCAAAAACATGCGTGTGACAATCGCAAGAGTTCTTGGGAACCACAAATTGTGGTGCTTGATGAACCACACCGTGCACCTGAATGTTTTGATTCAATTGAAAGCTCCTGTCTTCTTAAAAGGCCGCATGGGCGGCTGGCTTGCCTGACAACACATCGATCACTTGTTGAGCCACTTGCATGGAACTTCGAATCTGTGTCTCAACGGTGCCACCTGCTGCATGGGGAGTGGACACCACATTGTCCAGACTCAGCAAAGGATGATCTTTGTGCGGGGGCTCTGCGTGCTCGAACACATCCAATCCAGCTCCAAACAAATGCCCCTCCTTCATCACCGCATACAGAGCCTCCTCATCGACCAATCCGCCACGGGAGACATTGATCAAAATGGCCTGTGATTTCATCATGTTGAGCTCTGCAAGTCCGATCATGTGATGACTCTTCTGGGTGAGTGGCAAATGCAGGCTCAACACATCAACTCGGGGCAGCAACTCTTCTAGCGTTGAGAGTCGCTCGTGCGGCAAGTCAGACCAAGCGCTCTCGGGCGCAAACGGATCGTAGGCCAAAACATGGGCATCGAATGCAAAATGCCATTTTCTTGCCAAGCGCGTGCCAATGTTGCCCATGCCAATCACGCCAACGGTCTTGCCCAGCATCTCAAGCCCCAGATGATCGGGCCTGACAATGGGCACACCCGCTCTGAGCAAGCGATCAAAGCGGGAGGTTCGCCGACTCACTGTCAATGACAACGCAAGGGCCATCTCAGCAACGGCCTCACTGTTCACACCTGGCGTGCGACTCACAATGATGCCATGCGCTTTGGCCGCGGACAAATCGATCGTGTCCAAACCCACCCCTTGTTTGCATATGATCTTGACATTTTTTGCGCGTGCCAATTGCTCATTGGTGATGCTCGTCATGCGCACCATCACCGCATCGGCCTCTTCGGGCCAGTCCTTGACTCTGGGGTCTGGCCAAGCAACGACGTCTGCAAAGGATTTGGCCAACTCAACACCCGCGGGGTGAAAAGCATCCAGGATATAAATCTTCATAGGCTTTGAGCCGTTTGCGTTCTCTGTGTTCATTGTTTCTCGATATTGGATTGAACAATCACCTCTCGCCACCACTGTATATCCCTGAGCAACAAGGCCTGCATTTGTTCAGGCGTGTTGCCCCTTGCAGTCACCCCCAGGTCCAAGAACTTTTGGCGAACATCGGCTTGATTCACGGCGGCATTGACGGCAAGGTTTAATTTGGTGATCACCTCTTTGGGCGTTCTCTTGGGGGCGGCCAAACCATTCCAGCCAGAAACCACGTACTGGTTCACGCCCCCTTGAGACAAGGTGGGCACATCGGGCAGCGCGGCAAATCGCGTTTCATCGGTGACGCCCAGTATCTTCATCCCGCCAGCCTTCACCTGAGGCAAGATGGGCGCCAAGGTCTCAAAGATGGCGCTCACATCTGAGGACTTCAAGGCTCGCATCACGTCGGCTGAATTTTTGTAGGTGACCAAGGTCAAGTCCCCTTTGGTCATGGATTTAAACAACTCTGCCGCCAAGAATTGAGCACTGCCGGGAGAAATCGTGCCCAAAAACACGCGACCCGGGCGAGACTTTGCGTCGTCCAAAAGATCTTTGACCGTTTTATAGCTTGACGCACCGTCCACGGTCAACGCAAACCCAAAATTTCCAAACATGGAAATCATTTCAAAATCTTTGACCGGATCAAATGGCAAAGACTTGAACAATGAGGGGGTCATGGCAAAGTTGCCTGCAGCGATAAAGTTCAAGGTGTAACCATCTGGGGTCGATTGCTGGACCATTTGGGAGGCCACAATCCCACCAGCACTCGCATGGTTTTCAATCACAAAGGGTTGCCCCAAAAGCTCGGTTAATTTTTGTGCAACCAATCTGACCGTGATATCCCCTGTACCACCAGGCCCGTAGCCGACCATGATTTTCACGGGCTTGTTTGGATAAACCGAGCCCTGGGCATGCACCGCACCTAGAAAAACAAGGCCAAGCGCAAAGCAAATCAATGCTCTCCAAGCGGACTGCTTTGATACGCAACGCTGAACTGAAACCATGGCGTGTCTCCTTAATTTTTTTATGTGTATGCCATTGTTCTCCCCGCAATCGAACGGGTTGACTTTGATTATTTCACAAATTGGCCTTTGCTGAAATTTTGCAACAGCCGCAACAAGTCCTCAGCAATGGGAATGCCGTTTTGCAAATAATCGTGCATCTTGTTCAACTCAATTTCGCCGGGCACAATCACGGGCTTGGTGGGATCGGAGGGCGCGCTCTCGTGCAAGATGGCTGCAAAATCATTCATCTTCTGCGCCAGCCATTGCGTGTTGCCAAGCATCTGTGTGTTGATCAAAATAAAGAAATGTCCCAAATTTTGCGGCAGGTCAGGCTCATCCAGCCAAGACTTCACATGCGTGAGATAGGCCGCACCGCTCAATAAGCCCGCCAGCATATCGACCCACAAAGCGATGCCATAGCCTTTGTGCCCCCCGATGGGCAACAAAAACCCATCCAGCGCGTCTTGAGGACTGGTGGTTGGGACCCCTTTGGCATCGGTGGCCCAAGTATCAGGAATCGATTGACCCGCTTTGAAGGCGTTTCGAATCTTGGCTCGCGCCACAACGCTCATGGCCATGTCAAGCAAAAAGTGCTGTCCTTTGGGGTTAGGAACGCCAAACCCCAAAGGGCTGTTGCCCAGCCTTGCATCACTGCCGCCCCAAGGCGCAATCGTGGTGGTCGCGTTGCTGCCAATGATGGTCGCAAATCCTTGCTCTGCCGCCAACAAGGAATAAGGTGAAATGGGTCCAAAGTGATTGCTGTTTCTGGCCAGCACCACAGCAACACCCTGCTCTTTGGCGGCTTTCATGGCCACATTCAAGCAACGCATACCAACCAGTGGACCCACCGCATTGTCTCCATCGACCTTGAACAAGGAGGGGGCGCATTTTTCAACCGTGATGCTGGGCCTGGGGTTGATGCCTTTGACGAGCAGCCGCTCACCGTAGGACTCTACTCTTGAGACCCCGTGGGTGGTCAGGCCAAACATTTCTGCCATCACCAAGATGTCGGCAACGTCGCTCGCATCTTCAGGCGTGAGCCCCAAAGCCACAAAAGCAGATTGGGTCAAGGCAGTCAGTTCATTTCTGGATATTTTCGACATGGGCTAAGGAATGTAAAACATGAAAAGGTTAAAAAAAGCTCAACTTCAAGGTCTTTAAATCGTTAAACTCTAGGGTTGAACAAATTAATTCAATGTGCGAACAAATTGCACCTTGAGCAACCCAGAGTTTACTTGGAAAATTGAAATGAAAATTATTGTCATCCCTGGGGATGGAATTGGCCCCGAGACCATGTCCGCTTGTGACGAAGTGCTGAGCGCGGTGTCCCAAAAATTCAAACTCGGTTTGGCACTGGAGCAAGCCAGTGCTGGACATGAAAGCCTCAAAGCCGTGGGCGCAACAGTCACGCCCGAGTTGCTTGAGAAAGTCAAAAACAGCGACGGCTTGATGCTGGGCCCCATGGCCACCTATGACTTCAAGGACGAATCCAAGGGTGAAATCAACCCGTCGATGTTTTTCCGCAAAAAGCTTGACCTGTACGCCAACATTCGTCCCGCAAAGACCTACCCTGGGATTGCCAAGAGAACGGCCAGCGATTTTGACTTGATTGTGCTGCGCGAAAACACCGAGGGGTTTTACGCGGACAGGAACGTTGAATCGGGGGGCAGTGAGATGCTCATCACGCCCGATGTGGTGATCTCTCTCAGAAGGATCACAAGACTGTGCTGCGAGAGAATTGCAAAAAGTGCGTTTGAACTTGCCAAAAACAGAAAAAAACACGTCACCATTGTGCACAAAGCCAATGTGCTAAAAATTGGCGACGGGATGTTCATTGACATTTGCCACGAAACGGCCAAATCTTACCCGGACATCAAGGTGGATGATTTGATCGTGGACGCCATGATGGCCCACGCCGTCAGAGCGCCTGAGAAGTTTGACGTGATCGTGACCACCAACATGTTTGGAGACATTTTGTCTGACTTGACAGCAGAATTGTCTGGCAGTTTGGGGCTTGCAGGGACTCTCAATGCAGGAGATCACTTTGCAATGGGACAAGCCGCTCACGGCTCCGCCCCAGATATCGCTGGCCAAAACATCGCCAACCCGTTGTCTCAAATCATCTCTGCGTCCATGCTGCTTGAGTGGCATGGGCAAAGAAAGGGGCTGCCTCAGTTCGTTGCTGCCGCGCAAGCCATGGAGCAAACCGCAGTTCACCTCATGCAAACGGGCCAGGTCACGCCCGATGTTGGCGGGCATCTCAAAACCGACTCAACCGCACAGGCTTTTGTCAAACACATCTTGGCGTCTTGAAATTTTTCTTTTCGCAAAGCTCACTCCTTTCTAACTTTTTAAATGCCCATGACCCTTCAAAACATTGTTGACACCCACTGTCACATCATCTCCGACGAACCCGCTCGATTCCCCGCCTTGGCCCCGATGGGCGGCAAGCAATCGGACTGGTCCAAGGAGCGCCCGGTGAACAGCCATCAAATGGCCGAGCACATGAAAGATGCGGGCGTGAGCAAATCCGTGCTTGTGCAAGCCTCCACTTGCTATGGCCACGACAGCAGTTATGTGGTCCAAGGCACCAAAGATCACGCTGAGGCATTCATCGGGGTGTTCTCGGTGGATTTTCTTGACCCCACAGCACTTGCACAAGTTCAGCATTGGAGACAGCAAGGCTTGAGCGGTGTGCGTCTTTTTATTGCAGGGCATACCGCGCAAGACACCTCCAAGAAACTTGACGACCCAAGAGCCTTTGAACTGTGGGAGGCCCTCTCCAGCCAAGAAATTCCTGTGTGCGTACAAATCAGATCCGATGGACTCGCGTCACTTCAAAATCTATTGACCCGGTTCCCAAAAGCGATTGTTCTTTTAGACCATTTCGCAAGGCCCGAGATGCAAGACGGCCCGCCCTATGCCAGCGCCAACAGTTTGTTTGAATTGGCGAAATTTGAAAACCTTCACTTCAAATTGACCACCCACATCGTAAGAGACGCCAAGCTTGGCCTATCTGACGCACAAAGTTTCTTTAAAAAGGTCGTCGATGTGTTCGGCGCCAAACGCATTGCTTGGGGATCGAATTTCCCTGCCAACACAGGCTCGCTCAAAGATCACCTGAATGAAGCCTTGGCCGCAGCAGCACAATTGCCATTGATCGACCAGGAATGGATCTTCTCCAAAACCGCGCATCAACTCTACCCAAGCTTGAACAACATCAAAGGGGTTTAACATCATGACGAACGCAAAAACCACACTGAGCACATTGCTTGGCTCTTACCCCAACACGGCGGCCATCAAAGGCGGCTTGATCAAGTCCGATTGGCTTGATTTCAATTTCACGGATGCCCCGGTTCCCAACCGCGTTTTTAAGCGCGTGGTCAGAGACCTTGAGTTCGATTTGGCGGAATTGGCTTTGGTCACGGCCTTGCAGGCAAAAGCGTACAACAAGCCCTTGATCATGTTGCCCGCTGTTGTAGGAGCGGGTCGATACCAACACCATTGTTTGGTTCACAACAAGGAGAGAGGACCACTCGGGGTTGCTCAACTCAAAGGCAAAAAAATTGGTATTCGCGCGCATGCCCAAACCACGGTGACTTGGGTGAGGGGCATTTTGAGCAATGAGTACGGCGTCAATTTGCGCGATATCCAGTGGGTCACCTTTGAGCACGGTCACTTGGCTGAGTTTCCTGACCCAAAAGGCTTTCAAAGAGCGCGCGCTGATCAAAACATGGTTGACATGCTGCTCAATGGAGAATTGGACGCGGCCATCATCGGCACCGATTTGCCCGATGACGAAAGACTTCAACCCGTTTTACCCGATCCCCATGAGGCTGCTGAGGCATGGGGCGAGCGTCACGGCATGGTGCCCATCAATCACATGATGGTCATCAAGGACAGCTTTTGCAAAGCGCATCCAACACTTGTGCACGAGGTCTACCGCATGCTTGAAGCCAGCAAGGCAGCCGCAGATGCAAACAAGCAAAGCGCCAAGGATTTAACGCCCTTTGGGATTGAAAAAAATAAAAAAGCGCTGGAGCTGTTGATTCTTTACTCCTTTCAACAAGGACTCATTCCCGAGCTCTACAAGGTTGACGACTTGTTCTGGGACCATGATCACTTTAGGTGATCGTATTTTCCATTGACCCTTATTTTGACTGCCCCACTTATGAAACAAACCTCTGACTTGATGGACCCACTTTGGGATCGAAGAGATGTGATCACGTCAATTTTGGCGCTGACTTGCCTGCCCTCTTTTGCACAGAGCAACAAGACCATCGGCAAAATTGTGGTCCCTTTTGCACCGGGGGGCGCAAGAGAGTTACCCGCTCGTGCCATGTACCAAGAAATGGCCAAAGAACTGGGCGAGAATTGGATCATCGAGAGCCACCAAGGTGCAGGCGGGGCCATTGGCACATCCTTGGTTGCCAACTCCGCACCGGACGGCAAAACCTTGTTGATGGCGGCCTCGAGTCACTTTGTGACGGCCGCACTTGGGGCCAAGCCTTTTTACGATCCAATCAAAGACTTTTCACCCGTGGCCAATATCGGTACGCAAAGTTATGTGCTCTTGACGAATGCACAAACGCCCTTCACCAATGTGGGCGAACTCATTCAGTATGCAAAAAAACATCCCAACGAACTCAACTACGGCTCAGCAGGCATTGGCAGCTCGACCCATTTGGCCATGGCCTATTTTTGCAAAACCGCTGGCATTGAGATCATGCACGTGCCTTACAAGGGCACACAAGAAGCGGCCAACGATGTTTTAGCAGGCAGAGCGCAAGCGGTGATCGTGCCAACAGCCGGTGTTGGCGTCTACATCTCTGACCCACGCATCAGAGCCCTAGCGATCACGGCCAAAAAGAGGTCGACCTTGAGGCCTCAAATTTTGACCTTTCATGAATCGGGTTTGAAAGATTTCTTCTTTGAGTCTTGGTTTGGTCTGCTTGCCGCTGCCGCAACGCCTAAACCCGTCTTGGAGCGCTTGAACACAGCCATCAACAAAGTGATCGCCTTGGAGCCGGCCAAATCCAGGCTTTTGAATCAAGGCGTTGAGCCCGCCAACATGACGCTAGAGGAATTCAACCATTTGTTCGTGGCGGACAAAGAGCTCATGACGAAACTGGTCAAATTGGTTGGCTTGACGCGCGACCAGTAGCCCCAAATGCCAGCGCAGGACTTGTGCGACTGGCTTGCAAAGAGCGCACGGGGCCTCAGTCCACTTTGGCCCCTGAGTCTTTGACGATCTTGGCCCACCTCACCAAATCATCTCGCACGAGCCCGGCCAGCACTTCGGCACTTGCCTTGTAGGGCTCACATCCAACGGTGGCCAACTTGTCTTTGGTGTCGTTGTCATCCAAAACGCGAGCGACCTCCGCTTGCAACCAAAGATTGACGCTTTTTGGGGTTCCCGCGGGAGCAAACATCCCGTACCAAGGCGTTGCGCCAAAGCCCTTGATGGTCTCTCCTATGGTGGGCGCATCGGGCAATGCTGTGAGCCGCTTCTCATTCACAACCCCAAGCACTTTGAGTTTACCGCTTCGAATGAAAGCGATGGAAGACGGCATGCTTTGAACGGACAAGGGCACCTGTCCGCCCACCACATCGGTTGCCGCTCCTGCAGCGCCTTTGTAAGGAATGTGTTGCAATTTGATATCGGCTGCCTTTTGAACCATTTCGATGATCAAGTGGTTCATCGTGCCGTTGCCAGCGGACGCAATGGCAAGATCCCCAGGTTTTGCTTTTGCAATGGCGATCAACTCGGCCACGGTGTTTGCAGCAAAGCTGGGATTGGCCACCAGCACATAACCGGCTTTGGCCAAGGGTGCGACAGGGTCAAAATCTTTGATGGGGTCAAAGCCCGTCTTTTGGTACAAGGCGGGATTGATCACTTGTGCGCTGTCGGCATTGATCAACAAAGTGTAGCCATCGGCTTTGGCCTTGGCCGCCATGGCCGTGCCCACATTGCCCCCAGCGCCAGGTCGGTTGTCGACCAAAAAAGTTTGACCACTCGCCTCAGACAACTTTTGTGCAATGACGCGAGCAATGGCATCGTTGGCCCCGCCTGCGGCTTGAGGCACGACAAGGGTCACGGTCTTGCTTGGATATTTGTCCTGCGCAAAGGTGCTTGAGCCCCAAAGGCCAAGCGCGACGCTCACGCAAAGGGCCAGTTTTAGGTGCGCGCTGTGAGGTGAAGTTTTCATGTTCTTTGTGCCCATAGATCCGATAGGCAAAGATTAATAGATTCGATCACAACATTCATTAGGGTTTTCGTGGGCGAAAGGCTCTTGCGTCAGAGAAAATTCGCTGGGCTCAGTGCGCCAACGATCCAAGAGGCCCAGGCCCTTGAGACGCACACACGAAAGAGGATTAAAATCGCACAAGCCCCTTGGGTCTGCCCCTTTTATACTTAAAGTCATTTATGAAACTCAACACACGCCTCTTTGTCCTCAACGTTTTGGCGGCCTTGCTTGCCTTTGGCATCTGCACTGCGCATGCGGATGTTTGGCCCTCCAAACCGATTAAATTTGTTGTTCCCTTTGCCCCCGGTGGTGCCAATGATTTGATTGGACGCGCTGCAGCTGAAGGGGCAGGCAAAGCGCTCAACCAGGCGATTGTGATTGACAACAAACCAGGCGCAGGCGCCACAATTGGTGCAGACTTTGTGGCCAAGAGCGCGCCCGATGGTTACACTTTCTTAATCAGTGCTGCGGGCATCATCTCCAACAGCATGATCAAGAAATCCATGCCCTACAAAGACAGTGATTTGGTGCCTGTGGCAATGATCGCTTTGGCGCCTTCAGTGATCATCGTGCCGGCCAACTCACCCCATCAAAACATCAAAGAGTTCATCAGCAAATCCAAATCAAGTGGTGGCCTCAATTTCGCGACGGCCGGCACAGGCAGCACACCTCACTTTGTTGCAGAGCTCTTGAACATCAAAGCCGACGCCAAATTGCGTGTGATCCCCTATAAAAGTGGTTCAGAATCTTTGACAGCAGTGATCAGCGGGCAAGTCGATGCCACCTCTGAGGCCAGCATTGTCGTGCTGCCCTTTATCAAAAGCGGGAAAGTTCGAGCCCTCTCCACCACATGGACGCACCGCTTGGCCATGTACCCTGAGATCCCCACCGCCTTTGAACAAGGCTTCACCGATATCCAAATCGCCCACTGGGCGGGTCTTCATGCCCCCAAAGGCACGCCAGACAACATTGTTCAACAAATGGCCGCAGCCATCGATGCGGGCATGAAAAACAAAGAGATCCAAGAGCGTTTAAAGGCCGTTGGCATTGAACCCATTGGTGGCACCAAAGCCTCCTTTGAGCAGTTCATTTCTCAAGAACGTGCCAGATTGCAAAATGTTGTTAAAGCCACAGGGATGACAGAAGAATGAGCCACTTTTTAGGAACCACTCTCAAAGCAAGACTGCAACAAAAAAATGGTCTTCTCGTTCCAGGCGCTGCAAATGCGCTGGCCGCTCGTGTGATTCAAGCCATGGGTTATGAGGCGATCTATCTAAGTGGCGCGGGGTTGACCAACACCTTCTACGCCATGCCCGATCTGGGCTTCATCAACCTCACAGACTTGGCCTCTCACACACAGGCCATCTCTCAAGCAGTGCCTTTGCCCATCATTGTTGACGCAGACACCGGCTTTGGCAACGCCTTGAACACCATCCATACGGTGAAAGTTTTGGAGGCGGCTGGGGCCCATGCCATCCAACTGGAGGACCAAATCAGTCCCAAAAAATGTGGTCACTTCAACAACAAGGGTGTCATCTCAAAATCTGAAATGGTGGGCAAAATCAAGGCCGCTGTTGATGCAAGACGCCACGGGGACTTCTTGATCATTGCAAGAACCGATGCGCGTGCGGTTGAGGGTTTTGAAGCAGCCATTGAGCGAGCTCACGCCTACCAAGAAGCCGGCGCAGACGTTTTGTTTGTTGAGGCGCCTGAATCGATTGAGGAGATCAAAGCGATCCCCCAAAGGCTCACCGCCCCCCAAATTGTCAACATCGTGATTGGAGGCAAAACACCCAATATGGAAGCCAAGGACTTCAGCGACATGGGCTTTGGTATGGTGCTGTACGCCAATGCCGCACTTCAAGGTGCGGTCAAGGGCATGCAGTTGGCTTTGGGGGAGCTCAAAAAGACGGGTCGTCTTGATGAAAGCAGCGGACTGGTGGCCACTTTCAAAGAGCGCCAAGCCTTGGTGGACAAAGATCTGTTTGACCAGTTGGAGCAACAATACTCGAGCGACTGAAGCTGGGCCGTGAGGGATTCGATGCAAATCTAGGCAGGCCCAGAATTGCATTGAGTCTTCACGGTCTTGATCAAGCGACTTTCATCAAGTCAACAATTTTTCCAGCGTCGTTTAATTTTTCCAGCCCAAGCATTGCGTCCCTCAATTGTTCAACTTGTGAGCGATTGAGCGCTTGAGAGGCCAAATGCTCGAACTTTTTGACCACATCCGCTTCTGATGCAAAGTTGTGCTCACTGCCGCGTGGGTATTCAACGGTGTCCTTGAGCACAGTCCCGTCCTTTAAGAACACCTCCACATGAACCATGTGCCTGAACTTTGAACCAAGAGAGGTGATGTGTTCATCGTGTTTGACTTTGACTTTTTCTGCCAAAGCCATTCGAGTTGGATCGGCCACCAAGTCTTGTGTGAATTGATCAACAAAACAATCGCCCTCAAGGAGCAGTGTGGCCACACAGTAGGGCAAGTTCAATTGAGCAGAGGTCAAGCCCTCAGGCTTGTACGGCCAGCCCACATGGTCCATGGTCACTTGCGAGCCACTGACCATGATGTGATCAATGTCATTGGGACCAAAAGGTCTTTGGGCTTGGAGGTTTCTGATGCCATCCAAGGTGGTGTGATTGCTGCCAACGCAAGAATAAAACTTCAATGCAACACCCATGGTTTGCCACACTTGGCCCAAACCTGCGGTGAGTTCATCCAAATTAAAACGATCGGTTGACCTGGAGAAGGTGGTACAAAATCCACCATACTCACTCTCAAGCACCGCCTCAATGCCGGTGAAGCCTTTTTCTGCCAACAAAGCGCCATACAGACCGCTTTGCGAAGACCTGCCCGCGTGCATGCGTTTGACCATGGAGCCGTACTGTGCGGCCATGAGGCCTGCAGCCTGTGTGCCCGCCACACCCAAGGCATGCACGGTCCGCTGGGCATCCAACTTGAGCCCTCTTGCTGCACCAGCCGCGGCTGAGAAGACGCCCAAGGTGGCGCCAGAGTGCCAGCCTTGCGCAATGTGCTCAGCGCCCATGCAGACCCCAACGCGAGGGCCCACTTCGTAGCCCGCAACCGCACTGGTTAAAAAGTCAATGCCCGTCATTTGACGCCTGTTCTCGGCCACCCCCAGTAAAGCGGGCAAGACCACCGCCCCGACGTGCATGACACCTTGTCGGTGGACGTCATCGAGCTCAAAACCTTGCACCAAGGTGCCATTGATCAAGGCGGCATGGGGAAGAGACAGTTTTTCCCGCGTGCCCCAAACTTGAGCGCCTTGACTTGTATCAACCGCTTTCAAAGTTTCAAGCAAAATCTGACTCCAAGGCAAATGCGCACCATAGAGCGCGCACCCCAAGGAGTCGAGCATCAACAACTTGATGCGAGAGATCACGTTTTGTGGAATATCTTCGTATTGAAGCGTGGAGACGAATTGCGCCAGTTCTCTGGTGTAGGGATTATCGCGAACAGAATCAGACATAAAAAGATAGAAGTTAAAAGTTTAAGAATGAGCAAATGAAGCCGACTTGGAGAGAGTCAATCCAAGCGCAAGTTGATTTTTTTGACGAGTATTTTCATGCGATCGAGTTCTTCTCGAATAAAGCCAGCAAAGTGCTCAGGTTTTCCTCCTGCTGACTCGGCCCCTTCGGCACTCAATGCGGCTTTAAAGTCGTCCTTCATCAAGAAAGAATCGATCCCTTGGTTGATTTTATCAACGACCCGTTGAGGGGTTCCGGCGGGCGCCAAAACGCCATACCAAGAACTTGCACGGTACCCCGGCCAACCCGATTCCGCTATGGTGGGCAAATCAGGAAATGCGCTGCTTCTTTTAACACCCGTGCTGGCCAAGACCTTTAAGCGGCCAGTGGCGACATGGGGCAAGATGGCCACACTGCTTGAGAACATCAACTTGACTTGTCCAGAGAGCAAGTCCGCCAAAGCGGGCGACAGCCCTTTGTAGGGGATGTGTGTCATCTGCACATTGGCCATTGAGCAAAAGAGCTCGGTGGCCAAATGCGATGAGCTTCCAACCCCATTGGACGCGTAGGCCAGGTTCAGGGATTTGTCCCGGGCCTTGCTCACCAAGTCTTGCATGTTGGACACCCCCAGGCTTGGGTGAACAGCCACGACCAAGGGGGCCAAGGCAAGCAATGAAATGGGCGCAAAATCCTTGATGGGGTCGTAACTGGACTTGTCCCTGGTTGCGGGGTTGATGGCCAAACTTCCAACCCCGCCCAAAAACAAGGTGTAACCATCAGGCTCAGAATGGGCCGCCAACTCCGCACCCAATGCCCCACCTGCGCCCCCTTTGTTATCGACAATGACGCGCTGCCCAAGCACCAGGGACAGCTTTTCGCTCACCGCTCTTGCCACTGTGTCATTGCCCCCGCCGGCAGAAAAGGGCACGATCAGTCGGATGGATTTGGTGGGCCAGGGCTCCACGGCAGATGGCGTGGCAGCAAACAAGTTCGAAGCCCCAAAAGAGGACGCTCCAAAAAGTCCGCCGCAAGCCAAGAGTTGAGTGACTTCTCGACGATTGATCATAAGATGGGTAATTGGTAGGTCTGCTTGCGCCTCAAAAATGAAGGCAAATAGACGCAGTCATTGAAGACCTTATTCTACAATCGAAACCCGATGAACACACCGGCCTGGCCCTCAAAACCATGTGTTTTGCGCTTGCAAATCCTGCCACCTCGAACTGTTTACAATGTGCTCTTGAGGGGCGCTTCAAGGCCTCACTTCAACCCATCGAACAACGCACCACCATGACCGACGCAATTCATTCCTACGAGCCCAAAAATGGACATGGCTTACCCCACGACCCCTTCAATGCCATTGTGGGACCTCGCCCCATTGGCTGGATCTCCTCAAAGGGCGCAACTGGGCAAGTCAACTTGGCACCCTACAGTTTCTTTAACGGTTTCAATTACATCCCCCCCATCATTGGCTTTTCCAGCAACGGCTACAAAGACACGCTTCGCAACATTGAAGAGACCAAAAGCTTTGTTTGGAATTTGGTCACCCGCCCTTTGGCTGAGCAAATGAATCAAACTTGTGCCCCTGTGCCGCCAGAGGTGAACGAGTTTGATCTGGCTGGACTCACGCCGATGGCCTCCACCTTGATCGATGTACCCCGGGTCAAAGAAAGCCCTGTGACCTTTGAATGCAAATGCACACAAATTCACCAACTCTTGAACAGCGCTGGTGAAAAAATTTCCACCTGGATGGTGTTTGGTGAAGTGGTTGCCGTGCACATCGACAAACGTTTGCTCAAAGACGGCATCTACAACACCTCCAGCGCGCAGCACATTGTCCGCGGGGGTGGACCGGGAGACTACTTCAACATTGGCGCCGATCAACTCTTTCAAATGTTCAGACCCAAGGCTTGATCAAACGACCCCAAAACAAGGCGCAAGTCCCTTTTGGCCTTGCGCCAAGCCCAGGCGAGAGGTGCGCCCCCCAGCAATGGGCCGGCTGTTGTGAGAGCCCAGACCCATTTCGACCATTAAATCGTCTATTTACGGCCAAAATTGGCCCTTCAATGACCTTAAATGAGCGATTTGTGCCTAAAACCTAGGATAATTGGGGGATTCTGTTGAAATTTACAATATCGACTTTATTTTCAAACTTACATTGAAATCATAAAAGAGACTATGCCACGCGACGATAAAACCAAAATTTCAAACGATGGACTCAGATACAAGTCCAAAACAGGTGGGTCCCCCTTTGGAACCGAAGGGCGCACGGGAGATACCATGAGTTGTATCAAGTGTGGCATCCACAAATCCAGAAGTCATGGCTCTTTTAAGCGCCTTCTTGGTAGCACCACCTTTGTCTGTTTTGACTGCTCTCCACCCAAAGAGGCGGTCAAGTCAGAGGCCAAACCTGCGGCACCCAGCACAGACAGTTGATCATTGCGCCGCCAGGTCAAACGCATCCAATCCCCAAAAAAAGGAGTCACACAGTGACTCCTTTTGCATTTGAGCGCATGAAAAAAAGATCACGCCTTGCGTAGACCTTGCATGATGCGATCGGGCGTGAACGGCAAGCGTCTAAAACGCACACCCGTGGCATCAAACACCGCATTGGCCAATGCGGCACTTGTTGGTCCTTGGGAGGCCTCGCCACAACCGAGAAAGGGCATGCCTGGTCGATCGATCAATTCGATGTCGATGTTCGGTATCTCAGAGAAGGTCAAAATCGGATAACTCGTCCAGTCCTCTGCCAAAATTCGAGTCTGGTCAAACTTGACCTCCTCTTTGAGTGTCCAACTGAGTGACTGAATCAAGCCCCCTTCGATTTGATTTTTGACACCATCGGGATTCACAATTTGACCCGCATCCGCACTCGACACCGCCTTGGTCACACGAATGCGTCCGGTCTTTTCATTGACCTCAACCTCTAGGGCAACGGCACAATAAGTGGCCGTGTTTTTGTATTTTGCAAAGCCAATGCCACGACCATGGCCTGGTTTTTTTACAAAAGATCCCCAGCCAAGCATCGCGGCGGCCTTTTGAATCACATCTCGTGCTCGGGCATCCTTTAAGAATCGCAAACGGTACTCAACCGGATCGACTTTGAAGGCATGTGCCAACTCATCGATAAAAGACTCGATGGCAAAAATATTGGCATAAGCGCCCAAGCCCCTGGTGGAGGAGACTCGAACAGGCATGTCTGTGATGAAATGCGTGAGGACTTGGTGACCTGGAAAATCATACAAAGCAATCGCATTGCGATCGGCCGCGTAATTGGGCGGCCCGCCATTGATTGGCAAAGGCAATTCAAAAGGCTTTTGCAAATAGCGGGCAGACAACAAGTTGCCAGCGTCTCCATTTGGACGCGTGCCGTGAGGGTTGGACCACAGTTGAAGATCCCAATCCAAAATCTTGCCTTGCTCGTCCAGGGCCGCTTTGGTCTTGATCACCATGGCCGAGCCATAAGGCTCCCATTGATGTTCTTGCTGGCGGGTGTACTGCAAACGCACTGGCACGCCAGGATAAGCGCAAGCAAGCAAAGCCGCATCGGCTGCAGCGTCGTCGGCCATGTTGTGCCCATAACACCCCGCGCCTTGCTGGTGTTGACACCGCACCTTCGAGGGATCCATGCCAAGCATCTTCGCAATGGCCAAGCCCGTCTCAAAGACAGATTGACTGTGGGTTTGAATGAGGAGTTGTCCCGCGGCATCCAAGGTCGCTATGGCACATGAGGTCCCAATAGAGGCGTGCATGTGAAAGGGTCGAAAATAGGTCGCCTCAATCACCTTCGCAGGGACTTCAGTGCTTGCGCGCTTTTGCTGCTTGGTTGGGATGATTTTGTTGGGTTTGGTTTTTAGCAACCAATCAAAAATACCCTCATGGGTGGGCAGTTCGGTGTGCTCGGCCCACTTTGCAGACTTGCTCAAGGCATTGGCTGCGTCCAAGGCTTGCTGTTCTCTTTTTGCAATCACCCCCAGAAAACGACCATTTCTGACCACCTTCAAAACCCCAGGCATGCTGCGAGCAGCGTTTTCGTCAACAGACAAAAGCTCACTCAAATAAGAAGGTGGACGAACAATGTGCGCATAGACCATCCCCTTGGGTCTGAGCTCTTGAATAAAGATCTCTTGACCGGTCATTTTTTTTGGGAAGTCAACCCGAATGATGTTTTTACCGATGTACTTGTATTGGCTGGGATCTTTGGGCTTGACCGTCCCAGTGGCTTCTCTCTCAAGAGCCGTGCCCAGCACCAAGTCCCAATAACTCACACTCAAACCGGTGACACTTTTAATCAGCCCGTCTTGAACACTCAAGCCCTCCAAGGGCGTTTTGAGTTTCTCGCTCGCCAGGCCCAATAAAATGGATCTCAGCTCTGCGCTCGCGTACTGAACAGCTGTGGCGCAATAGGGCATTGAAAAGGAGCCTGCGGTGACCCCTTCATTGGGCACCAATGCGGTGTCGCCAGAGATCACCTTCACACGGGACATATCAACGTCCAGCTCTTCAGCACAGACTTGACTGACAGCGGTTAAGACGCCCTGCCCCAATTCAACCTTGCCCACCAATAAGGTGACGGTCTTGTCCGCATTGATTCTGAGCCAAGCACTCAGTTTTCGATTGGTGTTGAGATCCCCTGGCAATGCGGGCTTGGTGTTTGGCGCATCGGCCAAAGAGAGATCACTTTGCAAAGGAATACCAAAAGCGAGCGAGAAATAACCCAAAGATTTTAAAAGCGAGCGCCTGCTCAATGAACTTGAAGGATTTTTCATGATTTTTTCACCACCCTCATGACCGCTCTCACGATGCGATTGTGCGCACCACAACGGCACAAATTTCCATCTAGCGCTTGCCTGACCTCTTGCTCGGTGGGTTTGGGGTTGCGATCTAAAAGTGCTTGAGACTGCAAAATCATGCCCGAGGTGCAGTAGCCACATTGTGCCGCTTGTTCGTCAATAAAAGCTTGCTGCAAAGCGCTGGGTTTGCCATTCTCCATCAAACCTTCAAGCGTTTGCACAGAGCGCCCGGCAACCGCTGACAAGGGTGCGACGCAAGAACGCAAAGGGTCCCCATCCACCAAAACGGTACAGGCGCCGCACTGCGAGCGGCCGCATCCGAATTTTGAGCCATTGATTTTAAAATCGTCTGCCAACACGCTCAATAGCGGGTCCGAAGACAGCGCTTGCGTTTGAACAGAGCGACCATTTAATTTAAAGACAACCACGTTTAAATCCCCCTACAGATCCAAGCCTTGCATGCACTGAACATCCTTTAAGCGCCGCCACTCTTTTGCTTCATCACACCGTGGAACTGTCCGCCACGCAAAATCTCCATCTCCTCGTACTCCAAGGTCCCTGAGACCAAACCGGTTGAATGAATCATCACGTGCTGTTGGCAGACGATGTCCTTGCTCAATTTACCGTGCACATTGATCTCTTTGGCTCGAATGACGCCAGAGACTTGGCCGGCTTTGCCAATGTGCAAATCACTGACCGACAAATTCCCAGTGACCACGCCATTGATCATGGCCTTTCCCGGGGCAGTGATGGTGCCTGTAAACGTCACACCTTCACCAATGACGATATTGTTTTGTTGCATTACGGGATCGGACATGACTGGACTTTCAGCAAATTTAAAGATTGGGCCAACCTCAAGTTGAGGTCAAGAGAGATTTGGAAGCAAAAAAGCCGCAGACCACAAAGCACCTGGCGACAATCAATTTAAACGAATTAAATAGCACTCGATCATAGTGGTTTCCCTCGAAAAACCTTCAATACTCAAGATGGACGCAGACAAATAGAGGCGTATTGAACAAGGGCGCGATGAAAAAACAACGCCGTTATAGTAGAAGGCATGCAAATGACGCGCAAACAGCGCATGCAAGGATCAAGGCAATAGACAAGGGCCTTGGAAATTGACTCGGACAGGGGCGCCCGCATAGACGGTGTCCTTGAACGCCTTCAAGTAGACTTTCTGTCGTCCGATGACCACCTCAAACATCTGACCGTTCTCGACACTTTTGGAGCCGACGCCGAGATGCTCAGCGTTGGTTAAATTTTTTCCCAAGAATTTATCCGTGCTCAAACTGCTGATTCGCATTTCAAAGAGTTTGGGGCCCGTTAAATTGATGAAGATATTTTTACCGATGGACTGAATCTCAACCACAACCTTGGCGGGCGGTAATTTCTTGTCATCGAGTTGTTCTATGGAGCCCTCCACATCACAACTCATCTTGAAAACATCCGCCCATGACAAAGGGCAATGCAATAAAAGGGACAACACAATGGGTTGAAGTTTGGTTTTCCAAGCTTTCATGTCCACCCCTTAAAAATAAGGCTGATCGAAATCAGCCTTGTTGATTGTCAGCGCGTCTTGTTCACCCAAGGTGAATCAACCGCCCTTTTTAGATCTCTTACCAGGATTTTTCTTCGAGCGAGTTGCAACGCCACGCTCCAAGCTGATCTTTTGACCACGGCCGTGGGTGGTTGGTGTTGTCCCAGGAAGGGGCTTGGGCGCTGGCGTGCGCTTGCGATCTGCTTCAGTGACGATTTTGTTTCCCATTGCATTTTCCTTTTGATAATTTGTCTATTTTAAACTCTTGGAAGAGTAAAACTGGGTTTTTAGCCATTGGCGATATTGTATAAGGGAAAAGGGATGACTTGATGATCACATTCAATGCCAAAAAGCATCCAAACGCACAAAAAAGTCTATAAGCATCAAAAAGACCAGAAAGATGCGCCCTGTGAGCATTCAAAATTTTGTATTGGATGACATGATGAAATGGCCAGTTCATCTCGCTTGGCTGCCTTCGGTCCACGAAGCACTGAAATGGCGTTCAACCCTCAAAGCCAAAATTCTGGGACCCATGGCAGGCCCAAAAAGACCCGATCACAACACGCTAAGCCCAATGAACATGGTTGATTTCGATGGTGGTGTGAGCAATTGATTTGATTTTTTCAAGCTCTTTTTTGATGGCACTCGGAACAACATGAGGGTCTTCGCTGACCAAAACAACAGCGCAAGAGTAATTTTTCTTGCCCACCCGCCAGACGTGCAAATCTGCAATTTCAAGCCTTGCCTTGGCAGGAAAATCAGCAATCAATTGCTTGATCTCTGACACAACTGGATGGTCCATCTCACAGTCAAGCAGCACCTTGGCCGTTTCTTTGAGCAAGTTCTTGGACCACAAGGCAATCAAAATGGCACCCAAAATACCCACCAAAGGATCAAGCCAATCGAGTCCATAAAGCCACCCAAGCACAAGCGCCACAATGGCCAGCACCGAGGTGGCGGCATCAGAGACCACATGCAAATAAGCTGCACGCAGATTCAAATCATGCCCCAGAGCCTGCTCCTCGTGGCAAGGAGGTGAGTGGTGATGCACCTCATGTCCTCGGGCATGTGAATCATGTGAATCCTTGTGGTGATGGTGGTGCTGCCCAGATTTGAACAAAATGTAGGCGCACACCAAATTGACCACCAGGCCCAAAATGGCAACCCAAATGGCCTGTACATACTGAATGATCTGGGGCTGGTAAATGCGGTCAAAAGAACTGAAAAACATCACCAAGGCAATGGCCAATAAAAAAATTGCACTTGTGTAGCCTCCCAAGACTTCGATCTTCCAAGTGCCAAAGGCAAATCTTTCATCAAAAGCGTGCTTGCGAGCCGCAGCGTATGCAAACACACTCAAACCGATCGCAAGGGTGTGAGAGCTCATGTGCCAGCCATCGGCCAGCAAGGACATGGAATTGAACAACCAGCCAAAAACAATCTCGATCACCATCATGGTGGCTGAGATCCACATCACCACTTGGGTCCCCGCTTCAGCGGCTTGATTTCCAACATCAAAATGGTGACTGTGCGTCAAAAGCGGGCGGTTTTGTGGATTCATTTGAAAAAGAGGCTGAACAGGACTTGGCTTGGGGTGAAGTTTAACAGGCAAAAAAATCATGCGCCCTTCTCCAATAAAGTAAAATCAGTCCCTCATAGCGTCCTTGTCTATTGAAGCGTAAAAAACCTCTTCTGCACGCCGACTCCAAAGCTACTCACCCAGTTTTTGAGCGCCAACATAAAACTGTCAAAACGATGAAAACACTCTACACAGCTTTATTTTGCATTTTGAATGCATGCCCATTGTCAAACACCGCTCTTGCTCAAACCCAAGAGGCCTACGCAAAAGCGATGGCTCACCCCATTCGATCGGCCGCGGACTTCAAGGCCGACGACTCTCGAAAACCCATTGAGTTTTTAACCTTGACGACCGTCAAAGCTGGCGACCAAGTGCTTGACTTGGCCTCGGGGGGTGGCTACACGGCGCAGTTGTTGGCACTCGCGACTCAACCGGGGGGCAAGGTTTGGGCCCAAAACGACAAGCCTTCAGCCGCGCTCGCGTCCCGGCTCAACCAAAGCCCTCAAAGCTATCTAGAAACGATTGTTAAACCATTTGATGACCCCATTCCTGAGAATGCGCCAGCCCTGGACTTGGTCACCATTGTGTTGTCTTACCACGATGTCGCCTTCTTGCCCATTGACAGACAGAAGATGAATCAAAAAATTTTCAAGGCCTTGAAATCGGGCGGTCATTTCGTCATCATTGACCATTCGGCAAAAAATGCAACGGGCCTTCAAGACATCAAAACCATCCACAGAATCGATGAACAAACCGTCATCAACGACTTCACCTCGGTTGGCTTTCTTTTGGAGGCCGAATCTGGAGAGTGGCGCAACCCACTGGACCCCCGAGAAGAGCTTTTCTCAAAAATGAAGCAGCGAGATGATCGTTTTGCCTTGCGCTTCATCAAACCTTGAACGCCCCATCAAGGACAAGCACGAACGATCATGAAAATCATCCACACCGTCAATGAATTGCACGAAGAGCTGTCCCGTGCATCTTACAAATCCCTGGTCCCGACCATGGGCAACTTGCATGAAGGTCATTTGCGCTTGGTTCAAGCCGCTCGCCAAGCGAGTCAAGCCAAGGGGGGACTCACCATCGCCACGGTTTTTGTCAATCGCTTGCAATTTGGCCCCAATGAGGATTTTGAGCGTTACCCTAGAACGCTAGAAAAAGACTGCGAACTGCTTGAGAAAAATGATTGTGACGTGGTTTTTGCCCCCGATGAAGGCGAGCTTTACCCAGAAGAACAACGCTTCAAGGTCTCGCCCCCTGAGGCATTGGCAAACATCCTAGAGGGCCATTTCAGACCTGGCTTTTTCACGGGTGTGTGCACGGTGGTCATGAAACTTTTCTCCATGATTCAACCCCAAAGTGCATTTTTTGGAAAAAAAGATTATCAGCAACTGATGGTCATTCAGCAAATGGCTCGCCAGTTCAATCTGCCCATCAGCGTCATTGGGCTTGAGACCGAAAGGGCTCAAGACGGCTTGGCTTTGAGCTCTAGAAATGGCTATTTAAGCGCGCCGCAAAGACTCAAAGCGGTCGAGCTGTACCAAGCACTCCAGCATGTGGCCTCACAGTGCAAACGAGCCGATGCCGACCCGATCGCGCTTTGTCAAAATGCCCACCAACTGTTGACACAACAAGGCTGGGAGGTGGATTACATCTCGCTTTGCCACTCCTCCAATTTAAGCACATGTAAACAAATAGATGGCTCTGACTTGGTGGTGCTTGCCGCTGCCAAAATTGGAAAAACACGGTTGATTGACAATTTAGAAATCAAATTTTAAAAACCCTCTTATGAAACACACCGATCAATTTTTACTCGCTGGCGTGATTGGCTTTCCCATCATGCATTCACGCTCTCCCCTCATGCACAACCATTGGCTTGAGAAAAACAATCTGGTGGGTCGATATGTGCCGCTGGCCATCCATCCGAAAAATCTTGAAGGCGCACTGAGAGGCTTGCATCCACTTGGATTTTCTGGCTGCAACGTGACCATTCCTCACAAGCAAACGTGCATGCCTTTTTTAGATGAGATCTCTCCTGCTGCCCAGGCCATGGGTGCTGTCAGTTGCATTCATGCCAGAGCGGATGGCAGTTTGTATGGCACCAACAACGACGCCTTTGGATTCATTCGCAATTTAAAAGCCAGCAATCCAAACTGGCGTGCTGATGCGGGTCCTATTGCAGTGATTGGCGCTGGGGGCGGGGCCCGCGCCATTTGCTATGGACTGATTCAAGAAGGCGCAAAAGAGATCAGGCTGGTCAACCGCAATCTTGAACGAGCACAAGAGTTAGCGAGCAGCCTGGGTCCACAGATCAAACCAGTTGCCTGGACACAACTCAATGCCAGCTTGAGTGGCATCAAAACCTTGGTCAACACCACGAGTCTTGGCATGGTTGGCCAGCCCGAGCTTGACATTGATTTGAGTGACCTGGACAAAGCGGCATTGGTCACGGACATCATCTACATCCCTTTAGAGACCGAACTTCTCAAAGTGGCCAAAGCAAGGGGCAACCCAGTCACCAACGGGCTTGGCATGCTGATGCACCAAGGCCCATTGGCTTGGAAGCTGTGGTTCGGGATCGAGCCCGAGGTCACCGATGAGCTTCGCGTGCTACTAGAAAAAAGCATGGCACCTTAATGCCCCAGTTTGGCATGGAAATGATCCCAGGCCCTTTGGAACAAGACCTCTGACCAAAGCTTGTCTCTGCACAAAGCCATTTCTTCGGCCGTGAAGTGATAGGGCTTGCCGATTTGCATGGCCATGTATTGCCTATGGGCATTTTCTTCCATGTAATTGGCCAAGACGAACGCCTCAACAATGGACTTGCCCACGGTGACAGCGCCATGCGCCTTCATCAGTGCTGCGCCATGGTTGCCCAGTGTTTGAGCCAATCGGTCTGCCATCGCTGTGTTGTTGATGGAGTTGGGCGAGTCAAGGACTGGCATGGGGTAGAGCAAGGACCCTTGGGCAAACACAGGCGCATAGGGCTCACCCACCATGCTCAAATAAGTTGACCACTTGGGGTGGGCGTGCACAATGGCTTTCACATCGGCTCTGACCCTGTAGATGCCCGCATGCAAATGGAACTCCAAGGGGGGCTTGATGGAGCCTTCAATCAAATTGCCCGCCAAGTCAATGGTACAGATGTCATCCACCGTCAAGGAGCTCCTCTGACACGAGCCCGTGTTGATCAACATGTGTGTGTCCGACAGTTTGATGCTGGCATGACCGTTGTAATCGATGACACCCTCGTGCTCGAGCATTCTTATGCAATCGACCAATTGCTGCTTTAGTTTTAACACCTCCGACATGCTTAGATCCCCTTATTAAATCCTACCAATTAAGTTCTGCTCTCACCTGTGCACGCCACAAATCCCAGGCCCTCAAGCCGGCGCCTTGGTTGACTTGATCGGCCAAGCGACCCTCTTCAGGGCTGAGGAAAGAGATGGGCAGTCCCTGTGCCAATGCCGTGCTCATGTGTTGAATTCTTGCATTGACTTCTGTGTAAACGGCTCTAAAGACCGCCGTTTGCAAAGAGGGTCCACAAGCCACACTGCCGTGAGCGCGCATCATGACAACGTCTTTTTGACCCATCACATCAGCGAGCGCCTCGCCTTTTTCAATGTTGCCCACCAACATATCCGTTTCACCAAACTTTTCGCTGATGTCAAAGATGGGCGGCTCTTGGGCCAAAAAGGCTGCATTGTGAAACATGGCTTGCATTTTCACACGAACCAAACCAAAAGGCACAACAGATGGAGAGTGGCTGTGCACGACAGACATCACGTCGGGCCTGGCTTTGTAGATTTCGCTGTGGATGAAACGCTCCAAGAAGCTGTTTCTGCCATTGGCATTGCACGGCTGGCTATCCAGATCGTACTCAATGATGTCTTGCGGCATCACCAATGCAGGCGGTGTTGATTTGGCCATCAAGTAGCGATCTGGGGCTGTAGGGTGCCTCATGGAAACATGGCC
This sequence comes from Burkholderiales bacterium, assembly GCA_947372465.1. Taxonomy (GTDB): domain Bacteria; phylum Pseudomonadota; class Gammaproteobacteria; order Burkholderiales; family Burkholderiaceae_C; genus Limnohabitans. Next base: position 69,629 of record CANBTT010000095.1, read on the forward strand.
AAAACCATCCACCACACCTTGATTGGCCAAAATTCTACTGGCTGCAGCCAAGTCATTGATCAAGGAGGGATCAATTGGGCCGCCGGAGGGAGGAACTGAACTCATAGGGACTCGCTTATTTAAATGATCACGGACGTCATGATGCCTTTTGGAAAAATTTCCTCGGGCGTGAAGGGGCGATGCGCAATGCCTTGCTGATGGGTGTACAAAGACATCAACTCCCAGGTGGCTCGGTTTTCTTCAATGCCGTAGGGAAAAGTGTCTCCATTGAACATGTCACGCATTTTACGTGCGTAGGTGGTGAGCCAAGGGATGGGGTACCTAGAAACCGCTGGATCCAACAGTCGCTCTAAGCTTCGCTTTTTCGATTCTTGGAAAGCGTTGAACATGTTTCTAGCAACCCAAGGGTACTGCTCAGCGATGGACTTTTTCATCGCAATGATGTGCATGATGGGCCAGACCTTGGTTTTGGCAAAGTAGTCCTCTTCCATCTCCAAGTAATCAGGAAAGAGACGAACGATGTCAGGGTGTCCTTCCAAGAAACAAGTGGGGGGTCTCGCAATGATGGCGCAATCGATCTCTCCAGACGCGAGCATTTCACTCAAAGACTTGTCAGCAACGCGGGTCAACTTGACGCCCTCTGGCAGTGTGATCTCTACTTTTTCAGCGCGTCCTGGAGAGTTCGCACCCGCTTGGTACCAGTGCACATCTTGCAATTTAACCCCCATGTCGTTGTGCAACCATCCGCGCATGTACACGGCCGCAGAGTGTGCCCATTCGGGCGAGCCGATTTTCTTACCGATCAGATCCTTGGCTGTCTTGATGCCGCTTTTCTTGTTGACGTAAAAGGAACTGAAGCGAAACAGCCTGGAGCAAATCACAGGCAAGCCAATGATGTCGCTGTCCTCACGGGTGACTTGGGTACAAAATTTAGCGAAAGACAACTCAGAGAGATCAAACTCGCGATTGGCCGTAAAGCGCGCAAAGCACTCATGGTGCCCTAGATTCAACCAATTCAAGTCTATGCCTTCGGCCTTGACCTGTCCCATTCTGAAATCCCTGAAGTGATCGTAATCCGTTGTTGCGATCGTGAGTTTGAGCAAAGACATCTCTTACCATCTCCTAAATCTGTTTTTAATCTTGTAAAAGGACAATTCTATCCACACTTAGAAAGTCAACGAGTGCTTGTCATGTATTTTTATCTCCACTAGGGTCTTTACCCATCCCTCAAGAAATTAAACAATTCAAGGGCTTTCACCGGCAATTGAAACCTTCAGAGGCGGAGAATAGAAATTTGAGCCAAAAAGTCAACATTGGTTTTAGAATCAAGACTCTCATTACAAGGTGTGCAAATCAATGAAACAACTTCCCCTCCATTTCAAATTTTCCTTGGGTTTGAAGACCAAGTGCCTTCTCCACGCTTTGGCGCTATTGGCCACCTTTGCATCCGTGCATGCGCAAACCTATCCAAGCAAACAAATCCGCATGGTGGTGCCTTTCACGCCAGGTGGAAGCACTGACATTTTGGCGCGCTCTATTGGTCAAAAACTTTCTCAGTCCTTTGGACAAACGGTGCTCATTGACAATGTCCCAGGGGCAGGAGGCTCCATAGGTGCAGACAAAGTGGCCAAGGCGCCAGCAGATGGATACACCATCTTGATGGGGCACATTGGAACTTTGGCGGTGACCCCCTCTTTGTACCCCAATTTGCCCTATGACCCCATTAAAAGCTTCGCACCAGTCGCATGGATTGCAAAAGTTCCCAATGTGATGGTGGTCCACCCAAGTGTGCCCGTCAAGAACGTCAAAGAATTGATTGAATACGCCAAAAGCAAACCCAATGGATTGAATTTTGGCTCTGGGGGCAATGGCAGTGCAGCACACTTGGCCACCGAGTACTTTAAGCTCCAAACTCAAACACAAATGGTTCATGTGCCCTACAAAGGAACAGCTCCAGCCGTCACCGACTTGGTGTCTGGCCAAATCCAAGTGATGTTCACCGGGGCGCCTGCAGTGAGCGGGTTCATCAAAGGCGGCCAACTGAGGCCTTTGGCTGTTTCCAGCAAAAGCCGTCTAGGCAGCTTGCCCGATGTCCCTACCGTTGCGGAAAGTGGTCTAAAGGAGTTGGCCGGCTTTGAAGCCGATCAATGGTATGGGGTCGTGGCACCTGCGGGTACACCCCAGGCAATCGTCCTGAAATTGAACACCGAGATCAACAACATATTGAACTCGGTTGAAATCAAAACGAGGCTTCAAACGGAGGGCGCAGAGGCGACGCCCAATCCCCCTGAGGTGTTTGGAAAACTGATTGCAAGCGAAATCGAACGCTGGCGCCCTGTGGTTCAAGCCTCAAAAATCAAGCCCGACTAAGAAGCCTGGCTCAAACACCGGGTGTCCCCGCAAGAAAGCATCCTGCTGCCCTGACCAGGTCATGAACCAAGCCCTGTCGTTTTACTCGGCTTTTAGGCCAATTTCTTTGATCACCTTGGACCACTTGTTCAGTTCAAGGTGTAGGTACTCAGAGGCCTCTTGGGGGGTGCCGCCCACAGGCTCGAACCCAACGGCATTTAATTTGCTCAAAAAGTCTGGGTTTTTCAACAGCACGGTCATTTCTTGGTTCATGCGCTTGATGATGTCGACTGGTGTTTTGGCTGGAAAAAACAAACCCACCCATGTGTAATCAACGAACCCTGGGAAGCCGGCCTCTGCCAATGTGGGCACATCGGGCAAGGAGGCGTTGCGTTTTGAGCTCGTCACCGCCAAGCCCCGGACTTTGCCACTTTTAACAATCTCAACGGCTGCAGGAAGAGCCACACTTGCCAACTCCACTTGTGAAGCCATGGAGGCCTGCAAGGCAGGCGTCGCCCCTTGAAAAGGAATGTGCGTGACGTCAATTTTTGCAAGCACTTTGAACAAATACTCAGCACTCAAATGCGGCGTGGTCCCTGTCCCTGCGGAGCCAAAATTGTATTTGCCATCTTTGGCCTCGGCCACCACTTCTTGCAAGTTTTTTGCTTTTAAACTTGGGGATGAAACCAACAAATTGGGACTCGAGGCCACGATACCCGCCACCACCAAGTCCTTCTCTGCATCAAAGCCAGGATTCTTTAAAAGCGAAGCATTCACAGCCAAAGAGCTGGTGTTGACCAAAACCGTGTACCCATCGGGCGCGGCTTTGGTCTCAAACAAGCTCGCAATATTGCCTCCTGCACCGGCTTTGTTTTCAATCACCACGGGCTGCCCCATGGATTCGCTTAATTTTTGACCCATCAAACGAGCAATGATATCGGCTGGGCCGCCCGGGGCAAAGGCCACGATCAACTTGATGGGCTTGTTGGGATAAGCGAGTTGGGCAGGCTGGGCAAAGCTCTGAAGACTGCACAAAGACAGCAAAAAAAGCAGCAAGCACTCAGGGGCATGTGGGAGATATTTTTTCATGTTGAAAACGCCTTTTAAATCTTCGCTCTGCGAAAGAGTGGGATGGCTTGAACGGGTCTGAAATGGATGGAGATTGTCTTAGCTCAAAAGCCATTCTTTTTTGTTCAAGGTCGTCGCCAACACATATTGGGCCATTTCTTGTCGAGTCGTGACCCACACATCTTGCCTGGATTGCACTTGGGCCATGATCTCATCAAAGACCCAGGCACCAGAAGGCCGCCCGAAGACGTGTGTGTGAGCCGTGACATCCAGCATCAAAGGCACACGCTCTCGGTTGAGCATGGCGTTGAGCGTGTCTTCAAAGGCGTGAAGCATGTGCCTTGGTTCGTGACCGTATCGGATGCTCGTTGGCAAGTCGTTGACATCCATGGTCAGCGGAATACAGGCGATGCGCTTGTCGCCAAACGCCTTGACATAAGGCCGATCATCGTCGTTGCAGTC
>CANBTT010000096.1 GCA_947372465.1 Burkholderiales bacterium
CAAATGAACATGCATCATAAATACGCAGTGTCTACCGGCTCTAATTGCTTGATCGTTTGTCATCGACTAATTAGAATATGCGCTATGGATTGCACCAAAACCCTAAAGCTGCGCATCAAAGACAAGCACGCCAATGTGCTGCGTCAGATGGCACGCGAGGTCAATCAGGTATGGAATCACATCAACGCCATTTCAGCCAAGGCTGCGCGGCCTTTTCACGGCAAACCAAAATATCTCTCTGGCTATGACTTGCAAACGTTCACGGCGGGTTACAGCAAGTGCGACGACGTGAGTGTGGGCAGTGGTACGGTGCAGTTGGTGTGCGTGGAATACGCCACACGGCGCAGGCAGTTCAAGAAGACACGGCTCAACTGGCGTGTCAGCAATCCGAAATCGGCCAAGTATTCTCTGGGCTGGATACCCTTCAAGGGTGGACACGCCACCTACAAGGCAGGACAAATTCAGTTTGCTGGCAACAAACTCAGCCTGTGGGACAGCTACGGCCTGTCAGGTTACGAGTTGCGCGGCGGTTCATTCAACGAAGACAGCCGGGGCCGCTGGTATTTCAATGTAGCGGTTGATGTTGAGTGCAAGGCATCCCCTGGCACATCAGCCGTTGGCATCGACTTGGGCCTCAAGGAGGCGGCTGTTGTGTCTACGGGTGAGCGCATTGAGGGCCGCTGGTATCGCAGCCACGAACAGGCATTGGGCATTGCACAGCGGGCGAGAAAGAAAAATCGCGTCAAGGCCATTCACGCCAAGATCAAAAGCCAGCGCAAAGACGAACTGCACCAGTTCAGCACACAGCTTGTGAAACATAACGCCGCCATTTTCGTGGGCGACGTGGCCAGCTCCAAGCTGGTCAAAACCAAGATGGCCAAAAGCACGCTGGATGCGGGCTGGGCTATGCTAAAGACGATGTTGGAATACAAGAGCCATCAGGCCGGTGTCGTCTTCGAGGTAGTGAACGAAAACTACACAACCCAAACTTGTTCGTGCTGCGGGGTGATTCCCGCCAGCAGTCCGAAAGGTAGAGCAGGTTTGCGAATAAGAGAATGGGTTTGCAGCGAATGTGGCACGGCACACGACCGAGACACGAACGCAGCAAAGAACATTCTTGCGGCGGGACATCGCCGTCTTGCAGAAGGAATCACCGTCTCTTCAGGGCGGTGAGGATGTCAACGTGTTTCCGTGGCGATCTTGTCGCGATCGCAATCCATGACCCGGCCCATTGGGGAGTTCTGCAACTTTCACCATTGGATTGTGCCCACCCAAGGGCAATTTTTCCTGAGCCAAACAAGTGGGCCGTCCACGTGCACCACTGGTCACGTAATCATCAAGCAAATGATTTTTAACGCCATCCACATCCATCCCACGCCTTACAGTGAGGTGTTCAAAAACGGCATCAACGAGCTCTTCTAAGCTCAGTCCGTGTGACCTTCCAAATCTCGACCAAAGAAAGTCAGAAAGACTCAAAAATGACCAAAAGGCAGAGTCCCCTGCGCTTGAAGATTGAAGAACCAAGGTCAATGTTTTTTTGAAACGACCAGAATTGGCCACCAAGTCCCAAAATTTAGCCATTCGTGTAAAGCGCTGCAAGGTCTGTGGATCCAGCACACTGGTTTGGCGAACCACATAGGGCGGCTTTTCGTCATAAACCATTTCAAAGGGATATGTATGCCTGGACAAAGGCGTACCACGCAAACGCTTCAAGATCCCCAGCTGAATTTCTTGGGGCCCAATTTCAATCAATCGATCGAACCCCAAGGCGAAACTGTCCAAGGTTTCACCCGGGAGACCAAAAATCAAATCGGTGTGCAAGTGGGCATTGGAGGACGTCAACAACCAACGCAAATTGGCCTCTGTTTGTGAATTGTCTTGTCGTCTTGAGATGCGCTTTTGAACGTCTAAGTTAAAAGTCTGTATGCCCACCTCAAACTGGAGGACGCCGGGCGGGAACTGAGCAATCAGATTTTTCAGGCGATCGGGCAAATGATCTGGGATCACTTCAAAGTGAACAAAAAGCGATTCAGATCCGTTTTGCTCTAAACGGTCCAAGAAAAACTGTAATATTTTTATCGATGCGTCAATTTTTAAATTGAAGGTGCGATCCACAAACTTAAAGTTTCGTGCGCCTCTTTTGTACAGCAACTCAAGCTCACTCAAAAACGGATCAAGATCGAAAGCCCATGCGGTCTTGTCGATGGAGCTCAAGCAAAATTCACATTTGAATGGACAACCTCGCGAGGCTTCAACATAGAGCACACGGTTGGCCAGGTCATCGTCATTGAAGTGTCTGTAGGGCAATTCAATTTGATCCAGTTCAGGCTGCTCGCCTTGAATGATTTTCATCAAAGGCCTGGGGCCATGCACCAAAGCCATGCACAACTTTGGAAAACTCACATCCCCCCAACCTGTGATCACATGATCGGCCAAGCCAACGATTTCTTGTGATTCGGTCTCATGACTGACCTCTGGGCCGCCAAGGACCACTTTTACACCGGGTCGCAACTGCTTGAGAAGACGGACCAACTCGGTGGTTTGAAGCACATTCCAAATGTACACCCCAAAACCAATCACCTGGGTTTGACCAGCTCGTTCAGCGCCGAGAGCATCCAGGAGTTCTGCGGCCATGTCCTGGATTTCTCGGTTCAAGGTAAATTCAATCAATGCCGTGCTGTTTGCAAGCTCATCGCTTGCGTGACGCGACATGTTTGCAAGCAAATAACGCAACCCTAGGGATGCGTGAATGTATTTTGCATTGATGGTGCAAAGAATGATAGGTGTTGCAGGGCGCGCGGAATTGAGCATGTTGATATTATCAACGCTAAAGAACAAAAAGCTGTGAGGCGAGGTGTTCCAAAGCGGGTCGCTTTGGCTTGGATACGCCCAAAAAGAAGCACGGGCTGAATGTTTTAACCCGTGCTTCTTAAAGAAACCATTAAAGGACCGGTCTTCGCCCTATCAGGCAACACCTGGCATTAGACGCGTTGCTCATCCGCGATGGTGTTGCTCAAAACACCAACGCCTTCAATCTCTATTTCACAGACATCGCCTGGCTTCATCCAAACAGGAGGCGTTCTGGCATAGCCAACGCCTGCAGGTGTGCCTGTGATGATCACATCTCCGGGCTCCATGGTCATGCACTCCGTGATGATGCACAAAGATTCAACCACACCCCATAAAAAATCATTGGTGTTGGCGTCTTGCATGGTCTTGCCATTGAGTCGGGTTTGAATTCTGAGTCCACTTGCTGCAACAGGCAACTCTTCTGGTGTGACCAAACAAGGTCCAAAACCACCTGTTTGATCGAAATTTTTACCCAATGTCCATTGTGAAGACTTTCTTTGGAAGTCCCTGATGGAGCCATCATTGAAGCAAGCATAGCCAGCCACGTGCTCCAATGCGTTTTGTGGCGTCAGATGACGTGCCCGCTTGCCAATGACCAAAGCCAACTCAGCCTCATAATCCAATTTGTCACTCGCGCGGGGACGGATCAAAGGTGCATGGTGTGCAGCCAAGGAGGCGTTGCCTCTTAAAAAGAAGCTGGGGAATTCTGGCCTGGCATTGCCGCCCTCTTTGGCATGGTCTGCATAATTCAAACCCATGCAAACCACCTTGGAGGGATTTTCTATCAAGGTTTTGTATTTGACCTCAGAAAGGGACCTGTGTGAACTTGAGGGCGCACGCTTGGCTTCATCATGGGCTTGGGCCAGGCCACCAGGGATTTTGATCAGCGCTAACAAGTCATTGGGCAATGTTGAACCCAAACTAGAAAAATCCACGAATTCTTTGGCATCTGCACTCAACAAAACCCCAACACCGGCATGGCCCTTTTGTTCAAAACTAAAAAATCTCATAAAACGTGCTCACTTTCTTCAACAATCATCCAGGAAAAACTACGCAGACACCTTTTGGGTGATCGGGGGCGTGGGTAAATAGGAATGACCCCCTTCGACCTTGAAGGTAAAGTCCAAACTCCACCAATCCCCGGCAACTTGGTCAGAGGGAAAGGGCTTCTTGATGTGCTGCACATATTGGCCCACCAAAGCTTGGGTCACACCAAACTGAACATCGGTCAACAAGTAGGGGTCATCATTGGAATAAACCTGTGAAAATTGTGTCTTGAGACCCTCCTTGAAAACCAAAAAATGCAAGTGCGCCGGGCGCATGTTGTGGCGGCCCAATTTCTTTAACAAATCGCCCACCAAGCCATTGATGGGAATGGGATAGCCCGAAGGTTTGATGGTTTCGAATTCGAAAAAGCCATTCTCATCGGTTTTAAACCGCCCTCTGAGGTTCATCTCCGCTTGCTTGGCATCTTGGTTTTCATAGAGACCTTCATTGGAGGAATGCCATACGTCTACGCGAGCATCTGCCACAGGCTGTCCGTTGAGATCCTCTACATGGGCTTTGACCCAAACCCTCTCCCCAGGGGTCTTGGCGCGCAAAAGGGAGCCGCCACTGGGGGTGATGGGTGAATCCTCTCTCCAAAAGGGGCCCATCATATTGGCTGTGGTTGGCTGCGTTCCCCCCTGGCCATTGTTTTGCAAACACACGAGTGCAGACACCCCCAAGGACCCGGCCATCAATGTCACCTCATTGTGGGATGCGTTGCTTTGTTGCCCAAGGCGAGCAATCAATGCACAGGCCAAATGGAACTCAGCCTCCGTCAATTTCACCTCACTGACGAATGCGTGCAAGTGTTTGACCAATTGGCTAAAAATTTCTCTGGTGCGCGGGTCCTCTGTTCGCATCATTTGTTCGAGGACAAAGGCCGTCAATTCTTTGGGCGTATTTAACATCTTGGTGTCTTGTTGATGGTTTAAAAAATGAAAGGGGGTGGGTCTAAAGATTCAAGTAAAAATTGAACGTTTGAAAGCTGAGCATTGGAAAAGTTATGGATTATGACGCCCTTTGAATGAAAAATTAGGGTATCTAAGGGTTTGTACTTGATGCGAGCCATGAGATGATTCAACGTTAAGAACGATTGACACCCTTTTGTCAAATTAACCTCAAGGATTTTGAATTGAAAACGCCTAAGATCGATATCTACAACCACGTCATGCCCCCATCCTATGTGGAGTTGGTCAAAAAACACGGCCGCGAAGCGGGCATGATCAAAAGAATGAGCAACTTAAGGATGCTGTGGGACATGCCTGCCAGAGTGGAGATGCTGAAAGCTTGGCCTGATGTCAAGCAAATCATCTCACTGGCTGTTCCTTCCCCTGAGATGCTGGGCGGTCCCGAGGAGTCTCCCCACTTTGCTCGGGTGGCCAATGAAGGGATGGCCGAAATTTGTCAAAAGTGGCCCGAGCAGTTCCCAACCTTTGTGGCTTCATTGCCGATGAACAACACCCAGGCAGCCCTTGAAGAAATGGACCATGCCATCAAGCACTTGGGCGCAAAAGGTGTTCAAGTGCTGTCTCATGCCAATGGCAAAGCCTTGGATCACCCCGATATATTCCCAATCTTTGAGCGCATCACCAATGTTCATCACTTACCCGTGTGGATGCATCCGACACGCCCAGGATCCAAGCCAGATTACGACACAGAAGACAAATCAAAGTATGAAATTTGGCAAGTCTTAGGCTGGCCTTATGAAACAAGTGTGGCCATGTCTCGAATGGTGTTTTCAGGTTTATTTGACAAGCTGCCTGATTTAAAACTGATCACGCATCACTGCGGCGGTATGTTGCCTTACTTCTCTGGACGCGCTGAGACACTTTGGGCCCAATTGGGTTCAAGGAGCGTGGACGGCTCAGAAGCGCAGGTGCTCAAAGACTTAAAGAAAAAACCCATGGAATACTTCAAAATGTTCTATGGAGATACCGTTTTGGGCGGATCGTCTTCTGCACTTCAATGTGGACTGGATTTTTTTGGCTCAGAACACGTGGTTTTTGCAAGCGATTGTCCATTTGATCCAGAGGAAGGCCCGATGTTCATTCGAGAAGGCATACGCTCGATAGAGACTTTGAATTTACCTGAGGAGGATGCCAGGCGCATCTATTTTGGCAACGCCTTTAAGCTCCTGGGATGGAAGGAAGAAGACGCGGCCAAGTAAAAACGCGCCACCCATTAGGTGATTTCCCTTGGTAAGAATGTATTTCCTTACAGTATATTCATTCTTCATAAAGCGCAAAGGTCTTGATCCAAGTCAGAGAAACTGTGATTTATTTGAGTAAGATGCGAGAGTCAAAACAAGAGCGCTTGCCGCTCCAAAAAAACTTTCCATTTTTTCCTATTGCATATCGATTTAATTAATTTTTGGAGACAGTACATGAAACAGATCATTCAATTAAGCTTGGTATCAAGTTTACTGCTGAGTGCAGGATTTTCTTGGTCGCAAGAAACCATCAAAATTGGTGTGAGCGGCCCCTACACCGGTGGCTCCTCCTCAATGGGTGTGAGCATGCGAGACGGCGTCAGATTGGCAGCCGAGGAAATCAACAAAGCAGGTGGCGTCTTGGGTAAAAAAATCCAACTCGTTGAACGCGATGATGAAGCAAAGAACGAGCGTGGCGTGCAAATCGCTCAAGAGTTGATCAACAAAGAGCAAGTGGTTGCAACCGTTGGCTTTATCAACACGGGTGTCGCACAGGCCGCACAACGCTTTTATCAAGAAGCCAAGATTCCTGTGATGAACAATGTGGCGACAGGCTCCATCCTCACGCAACAGTTCAAAGCGCCCGATCACACTGAAAACTACATCTTCAGAAACGCCGCACACGACAGCATTCAAGCGCCCATGATCGTTGAGGAGGCAGTGGTTCGCCGGGGCTTTAAAAAGGTTGCCATTTTGGCCGACTCGACCAACTACGGTCAGCTCGGATTGGCAGACTTGGAAAAAGCCTTGACCTCCAAAAACATCAAGGCCGTTGCTGTTGAGAAATTCAACATCAAAGACATTGACATGACCGCTCAGCTGCTCAAAGCCAAAGAAGCAGGTGCTGAAGTGATTTTGACCTATGGCATTGGCCCAGAGTTGGCTCAAATCGCCAACGGCATGACCAAGCTGGGTTGGAAAGTCCCCATGATTGGCAGCTGGACTTTGTCCATGGCCAACTTCATTGACAACGCGGGTCAAGGCGGCCAAGGTGCACGCATGCCACAAACCTTCATTCAAGAGCCCAACACGGTCAAGAGAAAAGCCTTCATTGATGCCTACATCAAGAGCTTTAAGCCCAAAAACAACCGAATTGACTCGCCTGTGTCTGCCGCACAAGCCTATGATTCAATTTATCTGTTGACCGCTGCGATCAAACAAGCCGGCTCAACAAACGGTGTAAAAATCAAAGAAGCGCTAGAAAATTTACAAACCAAAGTTGAAGGCGTTGTCACCGTTTATGACCACCCTTACACCAAAGACGACCACGAGGCCATCACGGCGAACATTCCTGTGTTTGGTGAAGTCAAAAGCGGAAGAGTGGTCTATGCCTATCAAGAAGACCAAGACAAAGGTGCTGATTTGCGTTTAAAAGACAAAAAAGCAGCAACTGCTAAAAAATAAATAAGCAATTAAAAGCGCTTTGAGCGCTGAGCACTGTTTCCCATCGGGTCACAGTGCTTTTTTTTGTGTTAAATTTAAGCGGTTTCTCCCACCCTTACTCAGAAAAAGATCCATGGAAATATTACTGCAACTGATCTACAGCGGAATCGCACTAGGGATGATCTACGCCGTCATTGCGTTTGGCTATCAATTGACATTTGCCACATCAGACACTTTGAATTTTGGTCAAGGTGAGGCACTCATGCTAGGCGCACTTTTTGGGCTGACCTTGGTCGACGGCATGGGAATGAACTATTGGCTTGCGATCCCTTTGGTGTGCATTTTTGGACTTCTCCAAGGCGCCTTGGTTGAGCGCATTGGTGTTCGACCCGCCATTAAAATCAAAAGCGAATTTGGCTGGATCATGTCTACCATCGCCTTGGGAATCATTTTCAAAAATGTGGCTGAAAACATATGGGGCAGAGATGACTTGCGCTTTCCCTCTCCCCTTGATGAGTCGCCCATCAAACTCTTTGGTGCCAATGTGCTCCCCATGGAAATTTTGGTGATCTCTGGGGCCTTGTTCATGATGTTGGCCGTTGAATTCTTCAACCGAAAAACAATTTACGGAAAAGCAGTGGTGGCCACCTTTAACGATCGCGATGCAGCCAAGCTCATGGGCATTAACACAGGTTTGGTGATCACCTTCTCATACGCCATGTCCTCTTTGACAGCGGCATTTGCAGGCATTTTGATTGCACCTCTTACACTGACCGGTGCCACCATGGGCTCGGTGCTTGGGCTCAAAGCTTTTGCTGTTGCCATCATCGGTGGCTTGACCAGCGGCATGGGCATTGTGGTGGGCGGTATCTTGCTTGGTATTGCTGAGACCACGACAGGCTTTTACATCTCAACGGGCTACAAGGATGTGCCAGGACTGGTGCTTTTGTTGATGGTCTTGGCCGTCAAACCCGCTGGTTTATTCGGTAAAACAGCGATCAAAAAGGTCTAAGCATGATGAAGAAATCGTTTATTTTTGCCTTGATCGCACTGATCGGTGCGGCTCTTGTTCCATTGATCACCCCCAACCCTTATTACATTCACTTGGTGGAGACGATCATGATCTACTCCATTTTGTTGTTTGGTCTTGATATTGTGGTGGGCTACACAGGTCAAGTCTCTTTGGGCCACTCTGGTCTTTTTGGAATTGGCGCCTACACTGTGGGTGTGATGTTCATGAAATTTGCGGCCCCCCTTTGGCTCATCTTGCCAGCCAGCATTTTCATCACCGCTTTTTTTGGTGCCATTTTGGCACTTCCCGCCTTGAAGGTCTCTGGACCTTATTTGGCCATGGTGACTTTGGCCTTCGGGACCATCATCCAAATTTTGATCAATGAAATGACCTTCCTCACAGAGGGCCCTCTGGGTGTCAAAATACCTAAACCACAAATTGCCGGCATCAAACTCGATGACCGTGATTTTTATTGGTTGGTGTGCGCGATGCTTGCACTCTCTCTTTTGGTGGTGCATCGCATTTTGAGGTCACATTTGGGTCGCGCCTTTGAAGCCTTGAGAGGCTCGCCTGTTGCATCCGATTGCATGGGCGTTTCGGTCTACAGATACAAAGTTTATGCCTTCGTGATCAGCGCGGGTTTCGCCGGTTTGGCGGGCAGTTTGTATGCTTACTCTGAGCAATACATTTCACCCAACACATACAACTTTGAACTCACTGTCTTGTTCCTCTTGGCCATCATCATGGGGGGGCGAAAGACCCGAAGCGGCGCCATCTTGGGAGCCACCATCATCGTGCTCTTGCCAAAATTATTGGACGACATAGAAATTTTCAGGATCGTTGCCACCATTGCTTGCGCTTTGATTGTGATCGGCGCCGTGATTGGATTGATCAAAAAGTGGCTCACTTTCAATTCGGTTTTGGTCCCTGTCATCGGCACATTCTGCTTGGCTGTTTTTTCTTATCAGTTAGAAAACATCACCGATTGGCGTTTGAGTATTTTTGGCCTCATGATCTTGTTTGTGGTCTACTATTTGCAAGACGGCATCATCGGTTTTATGAATAAACTGCTCTCAGCACAAAGAGTGTTGAGCGAACAACAAGATCTCAAACTCCACCAAGATCACTTGGCCCAAGAGGGCAACAAGGAGAACGCCTTTGAGCGCAGTGCAGAGGCCTCTTCAGCCAGCGAACAGTCGACAGAATTGTTGGTGGCCAAAGAGGTGTTGATGCAGTTTGGCGGCCTCAAGGCCATCAACATGGTGGACCTTCGTGTCAAGCGTGGTGAGATCCACGGACTCATTGGCCCCAACGGATCCGGCAAAAGCACCATGATGAATGTGCTCACCGGGATTTACACACCAACAGCTGGGCAAATTGACTTCAAAGGCCAGACCGTCATTGGCAAGACCTCTTCCGAGATTGCGCTGTCTGGAATTGCTCGAACCTTTCAAAATGTGCAGCTGTTTGGCGAGATGACAGCTCTACAAAACGTGCTTGTTGGACTCCATCACACCTTCAAAAGCAATTTGCTGGATGTTGCTTTGGCCTCTTCACGTTATAAACGCGAAGATGATCACGCCACACACCGTGCATATGCGCTGTTGGATTTTGTGGGTCTAGGTTCTTTGGCTTCCGAGCAAGCTCGTAACTTGCCTTACGGCAAGCAACGCTTGCTGGAAATCGCTAGAGCACTGGCCTTGGACCCTGAGTTGTTGCTTTTGGATGAACCCGCCGCAGGCCTGACTGCGCCGGATATCAAGGAGTTGATCGCCATCATTCGCAAGATCAGAGATCACCACATCACAGTGATTTTGATTGAGCACCACATGGATGTGGTGATGAGCATCTGTAACACAGTCTCTGTCTTGGATTTTGGTCAAAAAATTGCTGAAGGCAAACCGTTGGATGTTCAATCCAATGAAAAAGTGATTGAAGCTTACCTGGGCGGAAGCGCAGCATAAAGGAATGGAAGTCAAAGATGTTACAGATCAAAAATCTTGAAGCCGGATATGGCAAGGTTCACGTCTTGCAAGGAATCTCCATTGAGGTCCCCAAGGGTCAAGTCGTGACCTTGATTGGCTCCAATGGAGCAGGAAAGACCACGACCATGCGCGCTGTGTCTGGCATGATCAGGCCCACAGCGGGAGAGATCACCCTCAATGGCAAACGCATTGATCACCTGGAGTCCAACCAAATTGCCAAACTGGGTCTGGCGCACTCGCCTGAAGGCAGGCGTGTATTTGCAACCATGACGGTCACTGACAATTTACTTCTTGGCGCCTTTCCCAGACTCACGGGCTCACGCCCCAAAGGGGACGTTCAAGCCGATCTTGAGCGTGCAATGGAATTGTTCCCTCGGCTCAAGGAGCGTCGTCAGCAACTCGCCGGAACCTTATCAGGGGGCGAGCAACAAATGCTGGCGATGGCACGAGCGGTCATGCTCAACCCAGAAGTTGTGCTGCTGGATGAACCCTCTATGGGTTTGGCGCCCATTTTGGTTGAAGAGGTCTTTCGGATCATTGCTCGACTCAAGCAAGAAGGTGTGACCATGTTGTTGGTCGAGCAATTTGCTGCTGCAGCACTGAAAGTTGCCGACTATGGCTATGTTTTAGAAAATGGTCGCATCTCTGTCCACGGAGAAGCTTCGAAATTGATGAACGACTCGGCAGTGAGAGCCGCTTATCTGGGCGGCTCCCACTGAGGACCTATAAAAGGCCCTTCTATCCGTTTGGAGTGCAAGGGCCTTGTTGTATTTGTTTTTCTCGCACAGTTCCAGTGCAAATGTTTATCTCCAGCGCCCGCCGTGGTAGCCGCCCCAACCTCCTCCACGCCAGTAATAACCTAAACCAATTCCGACCGCCAAAGGATAACCATAATTGGGATAGGCATAAGGATAGGGCATGGGGTTGGCATACACGGGTTGAGGGGCATAAATGGGTTGATTTGAATACATGGCTTGGCTCACACCCGCGTTCTCATTGACTTGCATGGGTGGTGCATTGGCAACAGCCGGCGTGAGCTGTATGGTCAGCATGGGGCCTGGATCGCTGGGCATGATCACGTTGTACTGCTTGCCAGCATATTCATAAACCACGTTGTATTGCGTGACTCGGCTTTGCACGGTGTATTGAGTCGAGCATTGCTGAGCGTTTTGTAAGGTATTGGGGGCTGACTCAACTTTGTCGCCCAAAATCGCCCCGCCCATCATACCGAGGGCCGTTGCAGCCGCGTTGCCCCCGCCTTGGCCCATTGCATTTCCAATCACCCCTCCCGCGATAGCCCCCATGACGGCACCCGCGCCAGATTTGGGCTCTTGCACAGCGATGGAGACGTTTTGGCAGCTTTGTTGCGGCACATTGACTTGTTGCACAATGGGCGTGCTTGAGATGACTTTCGCTTGCTCATAAGCTGCGGCACTTAAAACCGTTAAAGCGGTTAAAGGCATCAACGAGATCCAATGTTTTAAAGTCGTTTTTGTTTTCATAATGAGCTCCTCATGAACTTTATGGTTTGATTATCAAGCTTTTAGGACAACACAAGTTAACTTTTAGGTTAATATGGCGTAAAGACCTGAGAAGCTTATCTCACCCAAGTGCACCGTATTTGACAATTGATGGCTAATTTTCACTTGTGGGCCTCTACGTCTGCACCAAGGAAAACCCTTGAATGCTTTGGGTTTGAGAGCGATCCGTCGCTAATTCGCACCAGCTTACGACTGGGATTGTTCTTAATTTGCTAAGCTTGATATAAGATCTTTGATTCGTTTGGGTCTCTAAAGGGAACATGCTCATGAGTGTTGTGGCAGTAGCAAATATCAAAGGCGGGGTGGGAAAATCAACCATCGCCACCAATATTGCGGGTTATTTTGCTACACAAGGGCACCGTGTTGCTTTGGGTGACATCGATCGTCAACAATCCTCTCAACTCTGGTTGGGCCTGCGTCCAACAAACATTTCAAGGATTGAGAGTTGGCGCATCAACTTTGACAACATCATTCCTGCGCCTCATGACATTGAGCATGCGGTGATCGATACGCCTGCCGGCCTTCATGGATGGCGGCTCAAGGAAGTCTTGAACATCTCCGACAAGATATTGATCCCCATACAACCCAGCATCTTTGATATCTTTGCTTCAAGAGAGTTTTTAAACGAACTCAATTCTTACAAAAAAATCAAAAAAATTTCCATTGGCATTGTCGGCATGCGTGTGGATGAAAGAACCATTGCGGCGGGCAAGCTCAAAGAGTTCATGGACGCACTCGAAATACCCGTTGTAGGTTTCATTCGAGACACACAGTACTACATTCAAATGGCCGCCCACGGGTTCAGCCTCTTTGACATGTCACCCAAAAGAGTGGCTCGCGACTTAGAGCAATGGGAGCCCATTGTGAACTGGCTGGAGCGCTAGGGCTCAGTCTGCGCGCGAGCGCATCCAGAGCGGCATGCCCTTCTTATCAAACCCACGGTTTCAGCAAGCCAGTTGACTGGCCAAGTCCTCAATGCTGGTGCACGTCAAGTCAAACTCAGTGTGCAAGTGCGCTGGCTGAGGTGGGCTCATGCCCCATTCAAGCGGGCGATAGATGAACGCGGTTTGAAGCCCACAGGACCTGGCCGCTTTCAAATCACTGGCATGAGCCGCCACCATCATCACCTGCGAGGGTTTGACGTCAAACAACTCGAGCACACCCAAATAAGTTCTTGGGTCTGGCTTGTAGGCTTTAAAAATTTCCGCGCTCAAAACACAATCCCAAGGCAAGCCTGCAGCTTTGGCCATGTTGGTGAGCAAACTCATGTTGCCATTGGACAAGGGAGCGATCAAAAATTTTGTTTTCAATCTTTGAAGACCTGGGACAGAATCAGACCACGGTTTGAGCCTGTGCCAAACAAAATTTAGCGCTCGCCTTTGATCTTCATCGAGATGAGAGAGATCAAACTCATCCAGAATATCGTTCAAAATTAAACGGTTCAAATCATCTATTTTGGTCCAAGGCAACTCCTTTGACATGACTTTTTGCATCATGGGATGGTATTGATCTCGCCAAGCTTTGGCAAACGCATCGGCATTCAAATCGGGAAACAAACTCTCGAGCTCTTTAACTATGCTGCCATGCCAATCGACAACGGTGCCGAAGGTATCAAAGACCAATATACGCGCTTGTGTGCTCATAGACTTGTGGAGTTATTGTTGATAAAAATTGATGCCCATTGATGCATAGGTGAATCTTTGCAAATGAAGCGTCAATTTGAAAACGCCTTAACTATACATTGACATTGATAGCGACTGTATGGGACCTCGCTTTTCAAGACGATAGCGTTGTCAACGACTGGGGCTGTGACAGGGCCTTTGGCAAAACAATGCCTTCATGTTCAACAATTTTCTGCAATGCGTCCTCCAGCATGGCGCGAGACGTCTGAGCGACCTCCTTCAAGTGCTCATGCAGGGCTTGATCTTTTGGATTGAGCGTCAAACACTCTTGGCAAAATTGTGCAAACGCATTGATTTGCGAAATCAATTCGGCCAAATGTTTTGGGCACTCACATTTAATGGTGGAGCTCAAGGTGGATAAATAGGCCAAGGATTGAGAGTCAAAGCGTTGTTCTGGCTGCTGTTTGACTGGGGTCTTTGCTTGCACATCGGCCCCGACAGGTCTAGAACATGCTTTGATCCAATGGGCCAAATCTTCATTGTTCAGAGGTTCACGTTTGACCTGAATGCCAATCTTCAGAATATCTTCAAGGCAAAAGGGGTGGGCGTAGTTGTAAATCACGCCGATTGGGACGGTCTGAAGCTTCTTTTGCAAAGCTCTGATTTGCTCAACACAGTGTGATTGAAGGGTATTGAGCTTAACAAGCACCAGGGAAAATGGGCTCTGCCCCAGTCGCTCCTTGGGATCATCAAGGGCTTCTTGCAAGTCGAAAAATACGGCTTCCACGTCAAGGTCTTCAGCGCGAAAGTCACGCGTGAATTTGACGGCTTCTAATCTAGCCGCCAACGCCAATCCCACAACGCCCAAACGAATGTGATCGTTTTCTACCGAAGATTTGGCGTGAATTTGATGGTTAAATTTTGTGCTGTTGGAGAGTTCATTCAACGCATCAAGACTCAATTTAGATAAGGCCCCAATGGAGTGGCCTGAATGGGTCAAGCCTTTGAGGACTTTTAATTTGGCCACTTCTAAGTCGCTGTAAAGTCGCTGACCGCCTTCATTTTTAAAGGGATCCACCACAGCATACCGACTTTGCCAAACCCTCAAAGTGGCAACCGCAATGCCGGTCAATTGACTCACCGCACCAATTCTGTATTTGGGTCCCATGTCTAATTCGTTCAATGTGTCTAGCATTCGAGCCTTCAAAATTGGGAAAACAATGTTTTGTTTAAGTTTTGTATAACTTTTTAAAAATTATACGCCATTAAAACCAATAATATTAAAAAATAGTTCGACAACTAAGTTAGAAAATAAGCAATAATATACATATACACCTAACACCCAAAGGTTTCAAATGCTGTCTAAAAAATCCATCAACGCCATCAATGCAGTGATTTGGCTTGGTTTTTTGCAATCCAATGGACCGGTGAGCCTGCACAAAATCAGTGAGAGTTTGAGCCTGTCCATTTCTTGTTTGGAGCAAATTTTTGCCCACCTCAAAAGCGCCAACTTGATTCAATCCTTCAAGGGGCCAGGTGGGGGCTACTTTCTATCCAAGGGACTTGATCAGATCACGCTTTGGCAAGTCGCTCACACGTTTGAGCGCGCAGGCTCGACATCGTCCACTCCAACAGAGCTCTCACCCGTGAGCGAGTTTGCCATTTGCCAAGAGACGCTTTTTTCTGATTTCCAGCGCGTGAGTGAATCGTTTCTTTCTAAGATGACCTTACAAGACGCCATT
>CANBTT010000097.1 GCA_947372465.1 Burkholderiales bacterium
AATTTGGGCGGTTTGCGACTCCAACCCACGCCTGCTGGCGTGCCCGTTGCGATGACATCGCCGGGACTTAGGGTAAAGATGGCAGACGAATAACTGATCAACTGTGCAATGCTGAAAATCATGTGCCCTGTGTGACTCGACTGAACCACTTCGCCATTCAATCGCACTTCAAGTTTGAGCGCCTGATTGGGCGCGATCTCATCGGCCGTCACCATCCACGGACCAAAGCCCCCCGTGGACTCAAAATTCTTGCCCGAAGCGATTTGTTTGGCGTGAAACTGCCACTCGCGAATGCTGCCATCGTTGTAACACGAGTATCCAGCAACGTGCTCAAACGCTTCAGACTCAGGGATGTTTCGCCCCCCTTTGCCAATGATCACCGCCAACTCCCCTTCCCAATCCAAAGAGTCGGAGACTTTCGGTAAAACAATGGGTTCATTGTGGGCACACTGCGATCTCCAAACGCGCAAGAAAATGGGGGGCTGCTCAGAGAGTTCTCTGTGCATACCGGCGGCCAACACTTCTTGGTGATGGTCCATGTAGTTTCTCACCGCACAGATGATCTTCTCGGGCTTGGGGATCACAGGCAAGTACTTCACTTCGGCGAGTTGGAGGTCAGGCTTGCGGCCCTGGATGTGCTCTTTTGCCTTCAAGTAGTCCTCTGAAGCGATGTAGTCCACCAAACCCTGGTGCTTGGGCATGACGGCCCCTAGGTCAAACACATCTGTGCCAACGACTGCACCAAAAGTCTCTCGCCCGTGATGGATAAACGACATCAACTTCATGTTTGCTCCTGTATTTTTTTGTTAAGTGACCGTGTTGCGAAAATCCTCGGCCCATCGCGTCATCGTCTTAAAACTGGGGTCCGCTTGACTCGCTTTTTCAGTGAGCTCAAGTATCTCTTGATCTGAGAGCGAGAGATCTAAGGGTTCACCATGAGGCTGGGAAACATAGTAGGGCAAGTCAAGGTAGACCTCGACCAAATTGCCTTCGGGGTCGTGCAAATAGACCGACAGTGCATTGCCATGGTTCATGCTTCGAATTTTTGTTGCACCGAGCGTGCGTGCGAGTGCAGACAAATCCCTGAGGTGTTGAATACTGGGCACCAAGAAAGACATTTGCATGATGGTGCTGAAGGTCGCCTCTTTGGGGCGACCCGTTGCAAAAACCAACTGGTGATGCTGATCCTCGCTTGCGCTCGTAAAAACCAAGTCGGTGTCAAAGCTCACGCCCTTGCCCCGATCGGTGATGGTCAAGCCAAAAAGACGCGTGTAAAAATTCACCATCAACTCTAAATCGGTCACGTAGATGCCGTAGTGTGTGGGTGTGGGACGTAAGACTTTTAACATTTGAGACGCTCGCTTTCTTGCATAAAGCAACGCAATGACCCCGTGCGCTTGGCCAGCACCTGAAGCCTTTGAGGAAAAGAACACTGCACACGTGATTGAGAAAGAACTTGAACGCCCAAGGACTCAAAGCGACCTCATCCTCGCACAGACACGAACCCAGAACCGAAGACTCAACAAAGGGAAAGAACGCCCAAAAAGTGCGCATAAAAATCGCTTTTTATGCACAGCAAGGGGTTTATCACAATGGTGATCGATCCTGAAATGCATGATAAATGGGCCTTGTGCATCGACACTTTGATGCAGATCAATCAATTGAAGGAGTCTTCATGGATTCACACGATCTATCACCCTTGACTTGGCGAACAAAGGCGTTGTGGTTTTTCTTGATGCTCAGCGCCTGCGCCTTGAACTCGGGTGCACAAAGTTGGGCGCCGAGCAAGCCCATTCGCTTCATCATCCCCCAAGTTGCGGGCGGTGGGGCAGACACCATTGGGCGAGTGATTGCACAAGGCTTGTCAGAGAAATTGGGACAAGCTGTGATCGTTGACAACAAGCCAGGCACCAACGGAGGGGTGGGCGTGGACGCCTTGATGCACGCACCCAGCGATGGCCATCAAATCCTTTTGGTTTTCACGTCCCTCATGGCCATCAATCCAGCGGTTTACTCAAAACTCAATTACGAGCCCTTGCGCGACCTCAAGGTTCTGGGCTCACTGTGCGAGGTGCCACTGGTGATGATTGTCAACACAGCCCTTGACGTGAACAACCTCAACGATTTGCTCAACTACGCAAAAGCCAACCCTAGCGCCTCCTTTGGTGCATCCAGTGGAAACGGCTCGTTTTCTCACCTCTTGCTTGAACTGTTCAAATCCAAAACGGGTGTGACGATGACCCACGTTCCTTTCAAGGGAGAGGCGCCTGCTGTTCAATACGTGATGAGCAACCAAGGTCCCATGATCTACATCGGAACGCCCTCGCCCATCATTGGCCCGGTACAAACCTCGCGCATCAAAGCGCTGGGTGTGACCACCAACACGCGCATGGAGCAGTTGCCCAATGTTGCAACCTTGAGTGAGCAAGGACTCAAAGACTTCAATGAAAGTTTTTGGTACGGTCTGGCCGTGAGCGCAAGCACGCCCAATGCGATCGTCACGGCCCTTAGCGCCAGTGTGTCTGACATTGCACAAAACCAAACGCTGATCCAGCCTTTGTCACGCGTTGGGTGCTCAAATTTGGCGCTCAATGCGCCAGAGTTCACCGATCGCGTGAAGTCAGACATCACCAAGTATGGCGCCATTGCCAAGTCTGTTGGCATGAAAGTGGATTGAACCCCTGAGCCACAGCCAGTTCAAAGGAAATAAAACAATGGAACACGACAAAACGCAGCAGCGTCGATTTGAACAAATTCAAATCGATCAACTCGAAGGACAGGCCCGAACGACGGCTCAAGACATCATGAAATTCTCCAGTGTGGGCCTAGGGGGCCCCTACAACGTGATGTTCAGAAGCCCCGTTTTTGCTCAACGCATGAAACATTTATTGGACTATTTGCGCTTTGAATCGTCTTTGCCCATGAGCCTGAATGAATTTGCCATTTTGATTCAAGGCTACACCTGGAAGTCACAGGTCGAGTGGTTTGCGCATTACCCGATTGCACTGAAGGCGGGGCTTGCACAAAGCATTGCTGACGATCTGAAATCAGGCATTCGCCCAAGAGACATGAACGAACAAGAGGGCTTGGTCTACGACATTTCCATGGCCATGATTCACGATCACCAAGTAAGCGACGCCCTGTTCCTCAAAGCCAAGCGCGTTTTCTCGGAGCAGCAACTGGTGGATTTGATTGCAGTAAGTGGCACCTATGTGACCGTTGCCATGCTGCTCAGTCTTGGACAAGAAATGCCCCCTGAAGGACATGCCCTGCCTTTTCCCCCATAACAAACACGCGAAAAAAAACCGATGTGCTTAAACATCGGTTTTTGATGCAATCAAAAAAGACAGCTTAGAACTTGTAACCCACTCTCAATACATATTCAGTTGGATTGATGGTCAAGGTACCCGTGGTTGTGGTGCCTGTTCCTACAAAAGTAGAGTTTGACTTCATGGGCACATAACTGATTGAGCCATTCATGGACCAGCGGTCATTGATGTGAACCACTGCACCCGCGCTGTAAACAGGGTTCCAGCTTGAACTCAAAGCCACTGAAGTCCCCGCCAATTTTGCAACCAAGGCATCGTTGGCGTTGGCACTGGCGCTAGAGAAACTCGTGCTCGTGATGCCCAAGCCGAGGTAGGGTCTAAGGCTGTCCGAGGGCGAGTTAAAGAGGTACTTGGCGACAGCAGAGGGAAAGAGCGCCTTGGAAGTCGCTGCACCTGGGTGTGCGCCAGACGTCAATTGAACGTCCACGGTCATTGTGGGTGGAACACCAATGGTGAACTCAGCGCCGACATTGTCGGTGAACATGTACAAGGCACTCAAAGTCGTTGTATTGGTTTTACCAATGGAGGCGGTCGCACCAGCGGTAACAGGACCGAAGGTGGCTGCAGCAGGACCCACAGAGCTCAAGGAGCCGATGGACGCGCTTGGATTGATGCTTGCAACACCTGCATAGACAATCAAGTCACCTGTTTTTTGAGCAAAACTCAATCCACATGCACTCAAAATTGCAGCACCCAGAACGGGTTTGATAAAGGAAGAATTGAAACGCATTGGATACTCCATGTCTGATAAAAAAACGATGCGTTGAAGATAACCGATAAACACCAAAAAGAATCCTCGGGTTTTTACCCATGAAGTGACGCATTCTTTGAAAAAACCACCCATGCACAGCGGCGTCTACCCCCGTAGAAGCTCAAAGCCGTTTTAGTGGTATTCCCCTCTTATCGCAAAGCTCGCCAAGCCTTACATTATGTGTTCAATAAAAAGATCAACACCGCCGCATGCGAAGTGGTTTTTTCTATGATCTTGAAAGGCAGACACCATGGATTTTTTAGGCATTGATCGCGTTGTCTTTGGCGCGAGCAATTTAACGCAGGCCAATGATTTTTTTGCGCAATGGGGTTTAAAAAGGGTCTCCAAAAGCCCCAAAAAATTGGTGTATGAAACGGGCAACGGCAACCAAGTGATTGTTCAGCGCCACGACGACCCCACACTTCCTCCAAAAATAGCCGAGCACCAGGAATTTCGAGAAGTGATTTACGGCTTGGCCAAGCAAAGTGACTTTGATGCGGTGCATGACAATCTGAGCAAAGACCGCCTGGTCAGCATCGACAAAGAAGGCGTCATGCACACCGTGGATGACTCAGGCATTCATATTGGATTTCGTGTTGTGCGGGAGAAAAAAAGACCTCCTGCGAAAGAAACACTTTGGAATTCACCTTCACAAAAAAAACGCGTTGATGTGATCAGCTCCGTTTACAGTCAAGCCCACCCCTTCAAGATGGGGCACATTGTCTTCTTTGTTCCGGACACCAAAGTGGCAGAGAACTTTTACCGCAAACGCTTGGGCTTTTGGCTCTCGGACCGTTATGTGGGAGGCGCTGGGGTGTTTCTGCGCTGGGCCAAACGCAGCGAGCACCACAATATGTTTTTTGTAAAAAGTCGCACCAACCACTTGGCCCTGCACCACATTGCATTTGAGGTCGACAGCATTCATGAAGTGTTTGGTGGCGGCTTGGCTTTTTCAAAGAAGGGCTGGCCCACCGAGGTTGGCCCCGGTCGTCACCCCATCTCCTCGGCTTATTTTTGGTATTTCAAGAACCCACTTGGGGGTGCTGTGGAGTACTTCTGCGATGCAGATTTCGTGACCGAAAAGTGGCAACCGCACCAATACCGGGTGAACCGTTTTGCAGAGTGGCACTTGCTCGACGGCATTGAGATCAAGGACGACGGGAAAAGTCGCCCCTCCTTGAAGTCTTCCAAAGAGATTGACCAACACAAGAAAAATGAAATGGCTGTAATGATGAAAGCTTCAAAATGACAGAACAAAAAATCGCCTTCACTTCAAAGGGCGCCAATTTGGTGGGCGTGGTGCGTCTGCCGCAAGGCATGAAAGACGATGAACGGCGCCCAGCCATCGTCGTGCTCCACGGCTTTGGGAGCAATAAAAACGCGGAGAACGTCCTGGGCCCTTGCGCCGTGCTGGAGTCCTTGGGCTACATCACCTTGCGCTTTGATTTCTTGGGCTGCGGCGAAAGCGATGGCACGCGGGGTCATTTGATCTGCATGGACCAAGTTCACAACACGCAAGACGCCTTGACTTTTTTAAGCACACATCCAAAGGTCAAAGCGCATCAAATTGGCTTGATCGGCTCTAGTTTTGGTGCCGCCGTGGCCGTCTACACAGGCGCCATTGACCCAAGAGTTGCCGCAACCATCTCATCAGGGGGATGGGGACACGGGGAGAGAAAATTCAAAGGCCAGCACCCAACGCCCGAGGCTTGGACAAAATTCACAGCGATGCTCGAAGAAGGCAAAGCTCATCGAGAAAAAACGGGTGAATCCTTGATGGTCCCCAGAATGGACATTGTGCCCATCCCAAAGGGTCTCAAGCGGCAAATTGTGCCCGGCTCCTTGCAAGAGTTCACGGCCGAAACCGCTCAAAACATGTTTGACTTCAAGGCCGAGGAGGTGGTGTCACAGATTTCCCCTAGGCCCTTGCTGCTGCTGCACAGTTCGGTGGACTCTGTAACGCCCACCGAACAATCCTTGGAGATGTTCAAACGTGCGGGCAAGCCCACCGACTTGCATCTCTTTGGAGACACCGACCACTTCATGCTTGCTGAAGGCAATCAAAGGGTGTGGAACATTGTCAAAGATTGGTTGCATCAATATCTCCCACTATGAAAAAGATCACAACATTTTCCCTGGCGCTCTTGGCCTTGAGCACAACACTGCTGTTTGCACAAGATTACCCCACCAAACCCATCAAGATGGTGGTGCCCTACCCACCCGGTGGCGTGACAGACATGGCCACCAGGGCCGTCAGCGCCAAGATGAGTGAGGCCTTTGGGCAAGCCATCATTGTTGAGAACCAGCCCGCTGCGGGCGGTGTGGTTGCCACCAACGCCATCGCGAAGGTCACACCCGATGGCTACACCTTGATGAGCGCCTTTGACAGCTTTGCGACCAATCCGTTCATGTACAAGGGCGTTCAACACGATCCCTTGAAGGACTTTGCACCCATCTCTCTCATGGTCAAAAGCCCACAAGTCTTGGTCGTCTTCCCTGGCACAGGCATCAAGAACATGAGCGATTTGCTCAAAATGGCCAGAGCAAAAGGCGAACACTTTTCTTTTGCAACACCGGGCGCGGGAACATCAAGTCGACTCTCTACGGAGCTCTTTAAGCAGTACGCGGGCATCGATTCCACTTTGGTGACGTACAAAGGGGGCTCACAGGCCATGACCGACTTGCTGGGCGGACAAGTCAACGCCATGATTGTTTCACTGAGCTTGGTGTTGCAACACATTCAAAGTGGGCGTTTAACACCCATTGCCGTCTCCTCCGCCAAGCGCGTCTCACAGCTGCCCGAGGTGCCCCCCATTGCCGACACATTCCCAGGCTTTGAGGCACAATCTTGGACGGGCATGGTGGCACCCGCCGGCACACCAAAAACAGTGATCGACAAGCTCAATGCCGCATTGGTCAAGGCCTTGAATTCATCCGACTTCAAGGACAAATTCACCTCTCAAGGCGTTGAAGTGGTCGGCTCAAGTCCAGAGGCATTTGCTGAGTGGATGAACAAAGAGTCCGCGAAATGGTCACAAGTCATCAAGCAAAGAAAAATCAGCATTGAGTGAGCTTTTTGGCCCAAGGGTGCGGCGGCTGTGCACCCGGACAGCTCCAGCGGCATGTTCATTTTGGCATTGGGGGCCACTGGCCCAATGAAGAACCCCCAATGGGTGCCTAAAAGGGCGATTTAGCCCATGGCTGAAACAATGCAAGCACCGACCTCACCTGGGGCTTGAATGGGTGAGTAGTGTCTCACCGCTTTTAAAACCGTCAATTTCGCCTGCGGCAAAATGCTGGCGATCTCTTCAGCCATGGCCACAGGCGTGGCGTAGTCTTCGTCGCCAACCACCACACTGCATGGCCCTTTGTAGTTGACCAATTGAGCCCTTTCATCGGCATGCCCCAGCATGCGACAGGTTTCCAAATAACAAGCCGCTTCATTTTTAACGAAGATGTCTTGATAAAACTTCACCACGCTTGGATTTTGCTCTGCAAAGGGCGTGCTGAACCATCTCTCAACTTGAAAGCCCAGCAAAGAGGCCAGACCTTGTGTAAAGCCTTGCTGGCCCCGCTTCTCCCAGGAGTCCTTGGCATCGGCCCCGTAACAAGCCGTCGTGTCGATCAAGCTCAACGATTGCACACGATTGGGGTGCTGTCCTGCAAACGCCATGGACACCGTTCCACCCATGGAGCAACCGACCAAATTGACTTTTTCGATATGGAGGTGATCGAGCACGGCCAATACATCTTTTGCAAATTGTGCCGTTGTAAAGGGTCCGCTTGGACGATCGGAGTCGCCGTGCCCACGCAAATCGATGGCGTACATGGGCGCATCAATTTTTAGATGGTCTGCAAAGTCACGCCACATGGCTGCACTCATGGCCAATGCGTGCAAGAAGACCACAGGCTTTTTGCCAGAGGAGGAGGCCTTGAATTGCGTCACATGGATTTGTGTTTGATCAAAGGAGGCCACTTTAAAAGAACTGATAGACATAATGAAGACTTTAAAAAAAGAAAAAAAACCGAAAAAAATAACTGCTTTATGCTGCACGCACCTTGACGCTCATGTGCCCCAGGCCCGTGCCTTTTGCATGAAGTGTGTCACCAGGACGAATGGGGCCCACCCCTTGCGGTGTGCCAGTCATGATGACGTCGCCAGGGTACAGGGTGTAAAAAGAAGATGCGTATTCAATCAACTCCACCACCGACATCACCATGTCTTGGGTGCTTGTTTGCTGCCTGAGCTCATCGTTGACCTTCAACTCCAGCTGAATGTTTTGCGGATCCAAACCGGGGTGATTGACGCTCATCCACGGGCCCAAGACCGTGTAGGAATCCAAGGACTTTCTGAAGCTGCGGTCCTCTGTGCCGCGGATGGTGATGTCCAGCCCCAAGCAGTATCCTGCAACAAAGGACAAGGCGTTTTCTTTTTTCACATGATCGCACTGCTGACCGATCACCACACACAGCTCAATCTCATGATCGGTCCTGCGCTCCAAGAAGCGCTGTGCGATGCCTTGACTGGGTCCAACCACGGACGAGGAGGCTTTCAAAAAGAGACCTGCTTGGCGGATATCGGTCAGGATGTGACCAAAAGCCTGCCCATTGTTTTTCATCTCTTCGATGTGCGCCTTGTAATTGATCGGCGCAGCAACCACTTTTCCAGGACTGGGGACGGGGCTGTTGATTTGAACGTCATTGAAATCAAAACACTGCGCGTTCGTTGTCAAGGCGTTTGGATTTTTTGCTGCGTCGCTTTGAAGCCATTGCAAGGCTTGGGCAAAGGTCTGAACCTTGTGAGACTGCGTTAAATCATAAACCTTGTCGTTGATGAGCAATCCGAATTGATGGTTGTTGTAATTGATGAGTTTCATTGGGATGGCGTTAAAAGAGTTGCGCTATTTTATCAGCTGGGTGGGAGCCGCCCTGCAAGCACCCAATCCCCCACCAATCCCTTACGGGGTTAACCCTAGTCACCTCTTCATGCATCCCCATCAGCCCACCCTATTGGGGTTAACAAGCGCTTGAATTGAGAGCGGTTTTTCCGAGAGTTTTTTTCTGTTGGTTCGCAACTGCATAAACAAAAACAATTAGACTAAGCTCTTCAAACGACTTCGTGTTGCACACCCCATGAACGCCTTCCTCAAGACCACATCCGTATTCATTTCTCTCGTGTGCACGATGTGCGCGGGACAAGCCCAAAGTCTTTACCCCCAGAAGTCCATC
This sequence comes from Burkholderiales bacterium, assembly GCA_947372465.1. Lineage (GTDB taxonomy): Bacteria > Pseudomonadota > Gammaproteobacteria > Burkholderiales > Burkholderiaceae_C > Limnohabitans. The sequence continues at coordinate 9,310 of CANBTT010000097.1, forward strand.
TCTATTGTGGTGCCCTATGTCACTGGCGGGGTCTCTGATGGATTGGCCCGCGCCCTGGCCGTTAAACTCAGCAGCGCCATGGGGCAACAAGTGCTGATCGAGAACAAACCAGGCGGCAACACCCTGATTGGTGCCACACATGTGGCCAAATCAGCGCCCGATGGCCACACCCTGCTTTTGACCGCCGAGTCCACCTTGACCATGAACCCCATGCTCTATGCCAAGCTGCCCTACGATGTTGAGAAGAATTTTGTCCCCCTCGTGGCCTTGGCCAGCATCCCACAAAGCTTTGTGATCTCTCCAAGCGTGCCCGCCAAGAACCTGCAAGAGTTTGTTCAACTCGCCAAAAAATCCCCCAAGAACTACTCCTTTGCCAACTTAGGGATCGGATCATCCGCACACTTGAATTTTGAGCTTTTGCAGCGAGTGACTGATATGCAATTGGTTGATATTGCTTACAAAGGGGCCTCGGCTGCCATCACCGACCTCATAGGTGGGCACGTCTCCGCCATGATTGTTTCGACTGGACTGGTGAGCGCACAGGCCAAGGCCAACAACCTTCGGGTGCTGGCCGTGGCTGGCAACAAGAGATCGCCTCAACTGCCGGAAGTGCCCACCTTCAAGGAAGCAGGCTTTGAGAGCTTCACACCATCGTCTTGGTTTGCCTTGATGGGCGTTGCGGGCACGCCCAAAGACACCCTTGAGAAGATCAACCTCGAGGTCAACAAAATACTCAAAGACCCCACATTCAAAGCGGAGCAATTGGACCGCTTTGCGCTCGAGCCCATTGGAGGCACGCCAGAACAATTGGCGGCCTTGATCAAAACCGAGTCACAGCGCTGGTCTCTCATCATCAAGGACATGAACATTCGACTCGATTGAGCCCATCAGGCTTGGCGTGCGGCGCAGCACTGGGCAAAGACCTTTGAGACAAGGCCCTCGCGCGCAAGCTCTCTAGCCCATCTTGTCTTTGACGGCCTTGTCAATCCAAGTGTTTTGGTAAACACCTGCCCTGATTTGTTCAAGCATGGCGGTCTCTTGCAGGACACGCTCTTGGGTGGCTTTTAATAGCGCTGGGGCTTCATCGATGGGCACGCACAGCACACCATCTTCGTCCCCCATCACCAAGTCGCCTGGATGGATCACCATCCCACCCAAGGCAACGGGTACATTGATCTCACCGGGACCGTCCTTGTAGGGACCCCGGTGGGTCACGCCACAAGCAAAGACACCGAAGTCTTGTGTTTTGAGGTATCCCGCGTCTCTGACCGATCCATAAATGACCATCCCTACAATGCCTTTGGCATGTGCTGCCGACGTCATGATCTCGCCAATCAGCGCATTGGTCAGGTCTCCCCCACCATCGACCACCAAGACGTCTCCGGGACCCGCGAGTTGAATCGCTTTGTGGATCATCAAATTGTCCCCTGGTCGGACTTTGACGGTGAAGGCGGCCCCGGCCATGGGCTGACCATTGTGCATGGGTCTTAAATCAGCACCGCCGGCAAACATTCTTTGCATGCAGTCGCTCACACAGGCAACAGGCAAATCTTTGAAGGCATTGACCATTTGCGCGTCAATGACGCGTGTTCTCTCTAAAATCTGAAATCCAATCATCTCGTTCTCTTTTCTTTACTTGGTTTTGTTGAACCGGGGATGGTTCCCAAGTCGTTTGTAAACACCCAAGGCATTGGCGCTGTAAATTTTTGCTTTTTCTGCATCACTCACCACTTGGGTGGCTTTGATGTACTCGTGCGTATCGTCAAAATTGCGACCTGTTTTAGGATCAACCGCTCTCACCGCCCCGATGGTCTCGGAGGCGAAAAGAATGTTGTCGCTCGGAATGACCTTGAGCAGCAAATCGATGCCTGGCTGGTGGTAGACACAGGTATCAAAATACAAATTCTTCATCACCTTTTGGTTCAAGTCCCCATAGTTCATATCGATGGCCATGCCCTGATAGCGACCCCAGTGGTAGGGTGCCGCACCACCGCCATGGGGCACGATGAATTTGAGGCTTGGAAAGTCCTTGAAGAGGTCTGACATCATGAACTGAACAAAGGCGGTGGTGTCTCCATTGATGTAGTGCGTGGCCACTGCATTGAAATGGGGGTTGCATGACCCACTCACGTGAATCATCACTGGAATGTCGTAGTGCACGAATTTTTCATAAAGGGGATACCACCAATCTTTGTCCCACAGGGGGGGGTCCGACCAGTTTCCGCCAGAAGGATCGGGATTTAAATTTGCACCAATGAAGCCCAAGTCTTCAATGCAACGCTTTAATTCATCAAAAACGACTTGCCCAGGCTTGCTGCCTGCAACTTGGGGCAACTGGCAAACGCCTGCAAAATGATCGGGGAACATCACGCAAGCTCGGTGGACCAAGTCGTTGCAATAAACCGCCCACGTCAAATTGGTTTGTTCATCGCCAAAATGGTGATCCATGCCTAAAGCGCGTGGCGAGAACACCGTTAAATCAATGCCACGTTCCTTCATGACCTTGAGTTGGTTGTCGTTGATGGCCGCAAAGATTTCCTCATCGCTGATGTGCGGAGGGGCCTCATCGGTGTTTTTACCGGTTTTTTTAAGCGCCTCAACTTGGCGGGCCCTGTACTCCATGACTCGGGGCGGTGTGGTGGTGAAGTGGCCGTGGCAATCAATGATCATTTTTTTCTTTCACATCAAAATAAAAAGGGGGCTCGGTCAATCCGCGAGGACTGCAACAATTTCAATTTGCATCAGCATGCCGCCAGGCAGGTCAGACACCATGGTGTGCCTGGCGGGTCGGTCAAGCGGATCGGGAAAACACTTGAGCCACTCTTCGTTGAGTGCATCTCTGTAGGTGTTGTCTTTGATGTACGCTTTCACATGCACCACATGCTTGAGCTCTGCGCCGCCATTGGCCAAAAGTGTGCGCAGATTGGCAAACATGAACTTGGACTGACTGGGTGCGTCTGAGGGCAAGGTGTCGTTGGCAGGATTTTTCCCCATGATGCCAGATGAATAGATCATGTTGCCCACCCTAGACGCCATCGGGATGGGGGCATGACCATGGGTGATGCCCTCGACCTCGATCGAGCGGCCTGTGCGCTGTGTTGAAGAATTGCTCATTGGGGTTCCTTTTCGTGCGTGATAACTGGGCCCAGGACCTATAGATCCATGGTGGACGCGGCAAACACGTCCTCTATTTTAATCGGGGACGCGCTCAGGCCTTGTTCATGGATATAGGCCGCAATCGTCTCCAAGACCGGTCGAGAGTTTTTCATGCCGTATTTCTTGGCTTGTTCCTGCCATGCCTGTGCCTCAAAGCCTTGTCCAAGTTGAAGTGCGCCAGTCTCCATCATGGACTGGATGGCTTCACTGGCATCGGTGTCCGCTTGGCGCTTGGCCTCCACAAAGGCGTGATAGATGTTCAGGGCCAACCAGGGGTGTTTTTCGTAAAGTTCCCGCTTCATGACCACTGTGTGATTGATCGGGAAAAGCCCGGTTTTTTGAAAGAAACGTCGGGTCTCTACAAACGGATCCTTGAACAAAGGCTCGATATTGGGGTGGCCCAACACATCAATTTGCGACCGATCCACCAAATTCTTGCTGTTGAGGTACAAAAGTGTCGCGTCCAACTCACCGCTCACCAACATTTCCCCAATGTTGGTCTTGGGATCAATCTTGTTGAGCACAACGCCAGCGGGTGGCTCAAAGCCTGTTGAGCCGCCGTGACTTTTCTCGGGACTGCGCTCCATGAACCAGGTCATCTCTTTGGGCAAAACACCAAACTCGTGCTGCAAGATGCCTCGCGACCACAATGCAGCGGTTTGCTGGTACTCAGGCACCCCGACACGCTTGCCCTTCAAATCTGCGGGGGTGAGAATCCCTTTGTCATTGCGAATCAAAATCCACGTATGGAAAAAAGTTCTTGAGGTGTAGATCGGCAACGCAACAAAACGATGATCGCCTTTGGAGGCGGCGATCAACAGTGAGGACAAGGACATTTCAGAAACATCAAAGTCCCCGTACTTGAGCTGACGCCAAAACATTTCTGAGGGATGAACGGTGGTCGGTAAAAACCTTGCACCCTGTGGGTGCACACGCCCTTGCGTGATGGCACGGGTGTAATGGTTGTCTGAAAGCGCAATGCTGATATCCATGTCGAGACTCTAAAGGTTTAAAAAAATGTTCACTTGTTGCGCTTATTGAGCATGTCCGAATACATCTTGAACCACCGGTCTTGTTGAGCGAGAGCCACTTGCGCGTCAATGACTTTAACATTCATCGTGGAGTAGATGGTTTCAATTTTCTTAGACGTTGCAGCGTACCCAGCGTCTGCGACCAAGCGTTGCCCCTCATTGAGCACATAATCATAAAAGAGCAAGGCCGAATATGGATGCTGCGCTTTGTTCATGACGGCCACGCTTGAAGGCAAGGCGAGCAAGGGAGACAGGCCAAACACATCGATGGGTGCGCCTTTTTTCTTCAAAGCCTCTGGGTTCCAGTTGTACACCGTGATGGCCAAGGGCACTTCTCCCGAGGCCACCATTGTTGTCAACAGGGAATGCCCCTTTCTTACGGAAAAACCATTGGTGGCCATGATTTGATCAAACAATTTTCTACCTTTGTCTTCACCCAACTCCGCCAACAATGCACCGTACCAGACGTGATCGTTGGCCTCAATGCCCAATTGTCCACGCCACTTCGGATTTAAAAGTTCTTCATAAGTTTTGGGCAAGTCTTCTCGCTTGTACAACTTGGTATTGAAGGCACCGCTGTAAATGTCCAAATTGAA
>CANBTT010000098.1 GCA_947372465.1 Burkholderiales bacterium
AATGTGCAAAAAACGCGAGCAAGAAACAAACGTTTCTGATTCTAAGCATTGGCTTGGCCCACAATGGACACCCCCATGTCTTGAAGCATGGCCAAATCCAGCGCTGAGATGGGCCGGACAAGGCCAGCGCCGATGGCGTCAGACATCAAGTCATTGTTGACTTTGACATGGTAATAGGCAGAACCGGCGCCAGCTGAACTCGGCGCGAGAGGGACAGGTCCACCATAAACAGACTCTGCATGGACACCGATAAAGAAAGGGCTGCCATTGATGATGGAGATGTATTGATCGTAAATGGTCTTTTGCGTTGAGAGCCCATAATTGCCCTCAAAGGCCAAAGCGTGCAAAAGCTCATGGCCCAACACCGAGGTTAAATCATATTGAATGCTGCTCGGTGCTTGATTGGGATTTAAATTAAACTTGGAGAAATTGGCCATGTTGATGTAAATGGTCGCATCGGCTTGCGAGCCGTTCATGTCCAAACCCGTTTGACTCTCAGCCAAAAATGCCGTTGTGATGGTGGCCCCTTTGGAGTTGGCCAGCAAACTTGATGGGACGCTGACCATGGCACCAGAAGCCTCGGCCAACACATTGGTGGAAACGTTTTCGGGCATCACTTTGATGTCCAAAACACCTTTGACATTCAAAAAGGGCGCCATTTTATTCAGGGCTGCGCTCAAACATGTTTGAATCGAAGATTGTTGGGTGCTGTAGTTGGAAAAACCACTCCAGTCCAAAGAATAATTGAAACTGGAGCTCGATGTGCCCGTTCCAGCCGGTGCAGAACTCGTGCCACTGGTCAACACTTGCCCAGAGGGCGAGGTGAGCACCACGGAGCTCGTTTTGAACACGGCTTTGACCGATTGATCGGCAAACTGCAAAGAGGTGCCTTGCGCAAACCACTGCACACCAACGTTGACAACGTTGACTTTGCTTGCGTCATAGAAATTGACGGTGGTCCCTTGAGAAGACCAGGTGTAGTCGCTCAATTTGCCGGGGAAAACCACTTTCTCCACATAAGGATCAACGCTCTCTTGTCTGGCACTGGGGCCAAGAACGACCGTCTCCACGCCGGAGCCGCCATACACATTGACCAGGCTTTGGTTCAATGCAAAGCTTTGATTCTTGCTGAGCGACAAATCGGTGAGTTTGAACTGACCCAGTCCAGCAGAATTGGTGCTCAATGTGCCGCTTGCATTTGCAAAATAAAGTGTTTCATTGTTGGCCCCAATGGACCAATTGAGGATGGCGTTTTTGCTGCCATCGCTCACCATCACGCCACCAGGCAAGCCTGTGATGGAGTTGGGGTCATAACTCAGGCCGTTCAACTTTACGTTCTCAACGTTGGCATCACAAGCAATGTGTTGAATGCCGTTGGGAATGCTCACGGTCTCTTTGCCAACGGAGCCCCAAATGCTCATGTCGCTGTTGGGCAAGCTAAGATTGATATTGGCTGTCAACTGAACCTTGTCAAAATGCATCTGCAAAGCGCCTGCTGGACCGAGTCCCAGAGTCAAGCTGCTCTTGTCGCCAAAATTGACATGCATACCCGTCGTGCTCGCATCCAAATTCAGGAGCAAAGAGCCTGGCACGCTCTGAATGAGCGCGCCACTGCCATTGGTGCGAAAAGTGTAATTAAAAATGCTGTTGCTGAGATTCACGTTCTCAATGGCGCCAGATAAATTCAGTGCGCCCAGAACATCAGAAGCGATCACAGTTTCCTTGCCGCTAGAGCCCACAATGCTTTTGTCCTTGCTCTGAGCGGTGTAGGCTTGGTTGGGCTGCAAGGTGACACTGTTACTGCCCGTGGTCACAGTCGTTGAAGTCGTTAAAGACGGAATGCTTTTATTGGCCATTTTTCTTGACTTTCATGTTTGCCCAGTTTGGACAAGCTTAAATTCAGTAAGCGTGTATTTTAGTGTAAGGGAGTAATCGGCGTAAAAAGAGTAATCTTTAGTGCTGAAAGCCAAGAATTCGCCGCACAGGATCCCCTCGAGCCCATCAAAGTCAGGTGAAACCCCATCGATCAAGGCTTGTTGCACAAGAATTAGTCTCTACCGTAACTGTCATTGATGCGAACAATGTCATCTTCACCCAGATAGCTGCCTGATTGCACCTCTATCATTTCCAAAACCGTCTGCTCGGGGTTGTGCAAGCGGTGGACTTCACCCACCGGGATGTAAGTGGACTGATTTTCCTGGAGCCTGTAGATTTGCTCACCGCAGGTGACTTCGGCCGTTCCCTTGACCACGATCCAATGCTCTGCGCGGTGTTGGTGTTTTTGCAAGCTCAGGCTTGCGCCTGGATTGACGGCAATGCGCTTGACTTGAAAGCGCTCGCCTTGGTCAATTCGGTCGTACCAACCCCAGGGCCGTTTGACTTTGCGATGCAAAAGTGTTTTTTCATCCTGTTGAGACTCCAAGGCTTCGACCACCTCTTTGACCGATTGCGCGCTTTCTTGGCTGGCAATCAGAACGGCATCGGGCGTATCGATGATCAACAAATTTTTCACGCCCAAGGTCACCACCTTGCGGTGCGGCGCATTGATGTAAGTGTTGGAGGTGTTCAATGCCAAGCCATCGCCCAAGATCCTGTTGCCCTCTGGATCAGGAGGGCTCAACTCTGCAACACTGCTCCAACTTCCCACATCGCTCCACTGTCCGTTGAAGGCAATCGTTTTGATGTTGTTCAAATGCTCCATGACCGCATAGTCGATGCTCTGACTTCGGCAGTGTGAAAAGATCTCCGCATTGGGCCGAATAAAACGCAAGTGCCCCTCTTGCCAAGGCTCAATGCTGGCCTTGCTCATGGAGGCAAGGCAAGTTTCATAAATATCGGGCGCGTGCTTTAGAAGGGCGTCCATCAAAACATCCCGTCGGAGCAGAAAGATGCCTGAATTCCAAAGATGATCGTTTGAAAGCAAAAAAGATTGTGCATCTTCAAGCGCAGGTTTCTCTACAAAACGCAACACATCCAAAGCCGGGCCCACCGATTGGGCATCGAACTGGATGTAGCCGTAACCGGTGTGGGGGTGGGTGGGCAAAATGCCATAGGTGACGACATGCCCATCGCTGGCGGCCTTGGCCCCTTGTTCCACCACGGCCTTGAAGCGCTGATGGTCGGGGATGTGGTGATCTGCAGGGCAAAAAAGCAACAAGTCTTTGCTGGGATCATTTTGCCCAGTTGATTGTTTCAGTTGAAACAATGCCGCCAAGCCCATGGCGGCAGCCGTGTTCTTGGCAAAGGGCTCCAATACCAAGTCGACATCCAAGCCCATGGCTTGAAGTTCATCGCTGATCAAGAACCGGTGTTCTTCTGCGCCCACCATCAATACCGAGGAATTGAGCGCACTCACGCGCTTCAAAGTTTGATAGAGCAAACTTTGTTTGTTGATCAAGGGCAAAAATTGCTTCGGATAACTCTTGCGGCTCATGGGCCACAAACGTGTGCCTGAGCCGCCGCACAAAATGACAGGCGTGATGCGCGAAGGGGCAATGGATGTGTTCATTTCTACATTATCAATTGTAATGAATTGCTTTTTAATTGAATTTACATTATTTAAGAGTGAAGCGGCAAAGTTTTTTTAGGTGCTTGCCGCTCTTTCTTTGAAAAGCAAAAAAGCCTCTCGGCTTCTTTTATCCCTCGCTGCTCAGCCCCAAGCGCGTTTGAAAACGAAGCACCCATTTCAATGTAACAAGGCATGTTGCGCTGGATCTTTGATTGTGCAAGAGACACCAAGCTTCATCAAGTTCTGCGCTGCCGTACCGATAAATTACTGCGATTACTGCGGTGAGAGCGCTTTTGTTCACTGAACCGACCCAAGTGCTTTGCAGGAAAAACACAGTGAAAGTGATTGGAGATGTCGTGACAAAACATCACTGGATTAAAGAACACAAGTTCTAGGTCGATTCCAAAACTGTAAGGTCAGTAATTGAGATTTTTTGCTCTGTGCAATAAGAAAAATTGATCTTGGTAATTGAGTAAGTGCGTAAACCGAAATTGGTCAGTTAAAGATTCCTTTGACCGAACCGATTTATTCAAAACGATAAACAAAATTAGGTGTTGCCATGTTTTTAATCGAAAAAGCTCCAGTTGATTTCTCAGGACTGATGGAAAGAAGTACTTATCCATTTGAACTCATGGGTGTGGGTGACTCCTTTTTTGTTTCCGACTACCGAAAAGCTGAAAGCGC
>CANBTT010000099.1 GCA_947372465.1 Burkholderiales bacterium
AAAGCGTTGCAAGCCCTTGCAAACATGTCTTGCAAGGACCTCAGCCTGGCAAAATGCTCAGGCGTGGTGGACAACAAAATGGTGAGGGAATGAATATTCATATAGGAACTTCATATATGTTAAACCAAAAGCAGGATTGTTGTTGCTGATCGCACTGTATTTTCAAGTAAGGTGCGTAAAAATGCGTAAAATGAATACTATTGTTATATATTCGACTGAAATGAAGAAGGATGTGTCTTTATATTGCATGTACCGAAACATTGATATGTGTCCATGTTGTGTGCACAAATATGTCCACAGATGCTCATCAACCCAGAAAAACGTGCTTAAATTTGAAGCATGACCTCGGTTCAATGATCAAGCACACACGCCAAGCCCACCCTTCAGCTCCCCATCAAGTTCTTGGCCTTGGGGTCGATTCAAAGAGGTCAAGATAGATAAATTGAGCGTTGAACACGAATGAACATCATTTCAAAAAATTGAACCCTGCAATGCATCTTTGGTTTTTCAATCCACCCCGCAGCTCTTTGACATAAAGATTCATGCACCCAAACAACCCTTGAATGATTCACCACCATGCCTAGTTTCAATACCACCGCCTTGCCCTTGATCACCATCAATTCAAGTGTTGCCAATGGGCAAACACAAATCAACTTCTATTTGAGCAATTACAGCACCAAAGTCTTTGGCTATGGCCTTGGGATCGCAAGCTTGCCCACCGCTGGAACATCAAGCTTGGTCAATGCCATTAAAAACTGGTTTCCCCAGTATGCATCAAGCAGCTCATCCTTGAGTGACGTGTCGATTGATCTCACAATGTCTAACCCCATCGTGGCCAACAACTCAACCCTGATTGCCACCTACACCCTGAGCAATGCGCAAGTGACACAACCCATTGCGATCAACAGTTTGAGCCTTTCATCGCAAAACCCCAGTTCTTCAGGTTACAGCGATGTGTCCTTTGATCAGGCCAATTTCAACTTTGCATTCACCGGCAATGTGGGCTTCTCCATTGCCGACAACACGCGAGTGGGCAGCAATGCGGGCAACATTGGTTTTGACACCTTCAGTTTCCCCGATGCCTATAAAAATTACACCGTCACCAATAAAAATTCAGTTCTCAATGTGAGCTCAAGTGCGGGCGCGCTTTACCAGTTTACAAATGGGCAGCGATTGAAGTTCAGCGACCTGTCGGTGGCGTTTGACATGAACGGCAACGCAGGTGAAGTGGTTAAAATTTTGGGTGCCGTCTTTGGCAAAGACGCCGTCAACAAGACGGACTATGTCGCCATTGGTCTAAAGAACTTGGACCAAGGGGTGAGCTATCAAGACCTCATGGCACTGGCTTTGAACGTCAAATTAGGCGCCAATTACACCAACGCCGCAGAGATCACTTTGCTCTATCAGAATTTACTCAACACCACACCAAGTGCCGCAGATTTGAACACTTGGAATACAGCCCTACAAAACAAAACCTACACCAATACGAGCTTGGCCCAATTTGCGTGCGACTCAAGTTTTAACACGCAAAACATCAACCTCACAGGATTGGCCGACAAAGGTGTTTTGTACCTGTCAGCCATCTAAGCCCGAACCCCGTGCCAGTTCAGTTGGCCTTGGTTTTAGGACTTGAACGCCTTGAGAGTCGGAAAAACACACGAATGGTTTTGTTGATCTGATGCTTTTTTAACAAACGGGTCCTGAACCTAAGCTGCGTGCATCGGGGATCAAGGTCCTTGAAACCGCCCTGGGTCTTGTGGGTGCAAGTCTGGTGCTTTTTAAACCGCGCGTTCGTATTGCAAGTCTGTGTTTGATCATTGAAACACGAATGGCTAAGGCTTGAATGTGTGATGGCCATGAGTCGTCTATCCCTTTTTTATGCGTTGCGTTAAAAGTAGAAATCAAGGCCGAATTAACTATAAAACGACCTTAATTCCAATTTAACCTGCAGAAACCACATCGCCTTGAAGGACGCCGATGATGTCTAAAGAGTTAGAAGCCAAAATGTTGATCGCTGCTCCTGTTGACACATTGGTGGCCGTTTGAAAGCTTGGAAGCGTTGGTGGGATTGCACTGGCAACACCCACCTTGCCGTCACCCACATAGTTCTCTTGTGATGCGGGAAGATATGTGTAGGTCAGGGGTGTGGCACCGATGTTCGTATAGTTCACATAGTATTGCAAAATACTCAAAGCATCTGAAGCGGTGACTTTCCCGTCCCGGTTCCAGTCTGCAGCGACGAAATCGGAGACCTGAAGTGCGGTCGCCACACCTGTTGTACTGGTACCCGCAGAGCTGGTATAAAGGCCCTTGCCTGCGGCAATGTTCAAGGCGCTGATGGCATCGTTCAAGCCGACATTGGACGACTTTTGTGTTGCCAAATTGACATTGTTCAATACATTCAGCGTTAAAAGCCCAGACGGTAAATTCGTTAAGTTGTACACACCCGCGGTGTTGGTTTCTGCTGTTCCGAAATAGAGGGATTGACCCGTCAAAGTCGTCGGCGCCGTGGTCCCTAAAACACCAGAGTCAATGGAGAACTGACTACCCGTGTTGAACTCATTGAGGAGTGTGGCACTCAGTGTACCGAGCGTGCCCAAAGCCGCTGTGGACGTTGTGGTCGTTGTTGTGGTCGTTGTTGTGGTCGTGGTCGTGGTCGTGCCGGTGGTTCCTGTCGTACCCGTCGTGCCGGTTGTACCCGTTGCAGCAGCAGCGCTTGGCGTTGTGTAACTGCCGGATACTGTCAAATAACTGCCCTTGTTGACCACGGTCAAACCCGTCACACCTGTGGCAGCGGTGAACGAGACATTGGTCGCATTGCTTGGAATGTTCAAGTTGAATGAAAATACATTTGCACCTGACACCAAGTTGTTGTCCACCACATCAATTTTGACATTGGCGTTGGGCAGTGCGGCCGTCACAGGTGTGGTGTTGGCTTGTAATTTAAGGTTCAAATTGGCACTTGGGCTGGTCACGGTGTAATTCATGTCTGTGAGACCCATGACCACTTGATCGGCAGCACCGGCAGAATAAGCCGTTCTCGAAACACCTGCGTTGTATTGTTGGTAAATGGTGCCTGAAACACTGTAGACCGCATGGTTCAAATTCAATGTTTCAATCATTGGAATGGTGGGCGTCACTGGATCGGCTAAAAAACTGCCATTGATGCTCAAATTGGTCGCTTGGGCAGCAAAGATGGGCTGAGTGGCATCCGTGTTCTTGACTGTGATCGTCGCAAAAGGCTTGGTAAAGTCAGTGATGGGACTGGCTGAAACCCATTGATAGTTGACAGAGGTCAAATCGGTGGAAATATTTTTTTGGTTGAGTGTTCCCAGTATCAACGGCGTGAAGTCTGTGATGGTTCCACCAGAAGTGCTCCCAGTCGGTTGATTGATCGTAAAACCCAGTGAGCTCAGTCCTGTGCTGGCAACGCTGCCTGAGTTGACAAACAAATTGAAAGTGGCCGTTCCTGCAATTGGAGAAGACACCAATTCTGCAAAAACTGGCCCTTTGAGTTGAGGAACCGCTTGCACGCCCGTTGTCGCGCTTGTTCCACCGTTGTAATTGATGGAGCCCGGGATCGTCGTGATCGTTGAACCCGCAGTATTGGCAAATGTTGCGGGCGTTGTTGTGGAGACAGATCTAGGCACCGATTGAGCGGTGGATGCAAGCGCAGAAAAGTTGTAAGCATCAAGAATGGTGTTTTCATTGACCTGGGCGGCATTGATGCTGTTGACAATGATTTTGGGTAAATTGCCTGATAGGGACGCCGTTGCAGGTGTCAACTCAGGTGCCATGTAGATGACGCCAGACGCATCGGCTGCCAAGTCGTACAAACCAATTTTTGGATACGTCGTCACGATGGACGCAGCAATGGCTTTAAGGGTTTCGCTGACCGTGGACTTCAAGTCGGCCGATTGAACAACATAATTTCTAGAAACCGTTGTTCCACTGCCAGACGCAGCAATGATTTGAATGATGTCACCAGCCACATAACTTGTGCCTGAAGTGGCTGTTGTGGACAAGGTTATTTGTTGCGTGTCCTTGCCCAAAGGATCTACAAAATACAAGGCAACGCCAGCGGGAATAGTAGAAGTTATAAAACTTGAAGTGTTCCCATCGTTGGTTTTAATGACCGTGGCCGCACCTGGTGTAGTTCCAGATGCTGCTAAGTCAGTCACGTTGCCAGCCAATGTGCTGTAAACAGTCAAGGCTGTGGCACCATTTGCATCTATTGCCCATCCACTTAACGAACCCGATGGAACAGCAAAGTTACTTGTGACGCCAGTAGCAAAGGCAATAACGATGTCAGCGATAGCTGCTGTTCCACCAGTGGCTGTCACAGTTCGGCCCCCTAGAGTTAGGGTCTGTCCAACCGTCAACGTTGCAGCAATAGCAACGGCATTGGTTTCTGTGATGGGTGCAATGGTGACCGAGTCAGTTGCGGGATCGACTTGAATGGTCGCAGTATTGGCAACTGCATGAGACTTCACCACATATCCAGAGGGAATACCTGCACCTGATACAAAGTCACCCACACGAACACCAGACACAGA
>CANBTT010000100.1 GCA_947372465.1 Burkholderiales bacterium
CGATAAACAAAATTAGGTGTTGCCATGTTTTTAATCGAAAAAGCTCCAGTTGATTTCTCAGGACTGATGGAAAGAAGTACTTATCCATTTGAACTCATGGGTGTGGGTGACTCCTTTTTTGTTTCCGACTACCGAAAAGCTGAAAGCGCAAGAATTTCAGCCATTCAATTCTGTAAACGAAAAGGCAAGCCCTGGAAGTTCACGCAAAGAAAGATGGACGGTGGTTGGCGTATCATTCGCGTTTGCTAAGATCCACGGGGAAATCAAGCGGTTCTCTGAAGATCTTCACCCTTTCTTAATCACTCCGGTTGTTAAAATTACTTCTAAAGTATTCATTTATGAAGGTATTTAATCGGTAAGCGTCCATTAAGAGAGAGCCTGTCATTGGGTATAAAAATTGCTTTGAATACATAAATGCAAAGAAATTTTAAATATAAACACAAACATGGCCTCTCCTTCGATCCCCATTATTCAGCAGGCAGCCTCGGTCTTTAACCAGGTACCGCCTTCTTCAAGCGACATCAACGCCTTGGCCGCCAATGTGGATTCCGGGGTCTACAGTTTGTCGCAGGTCATTTTACAGTTTGCCTATTCCTCTCAGAGAACCTCTGGCAACACGGACACCCTGGCCAGATTGTTTTTTATTCTTTTCAATCGACCACCCGATTTGATGACCTATCAAAACTGCATCAACATGATGAACAGTGGTGCTTACAGCTTGAAAGACATTTGTTATTTAGGCCTTCAACTGAGCACGAGTGTGCTTTCCAACAGTTTGAACTTGAACAACAAGGATTTTGTCTACCGCTTGGCGGGCCAAGTTTTTCAAGATCCAGGCTCTATCCTTGGACTCAAGACCTTGCTTGACGGACTGGTCTCGCAACTCAATACTGGAACAGCCAGCAGGAGCGATGTGTTGTTGCTGGCAGCAAAATACGACTCAAGCAATGTGATGTACCACAATTGGATAGAGCCCTCCTTGGACTATTTGGCGGTTTCATCAAGGCCACCGAGTCAAACGGAGATCTTGGCGGCCATCAATGTGCCGGAACTCAGCTTATTGCGGCAATTGTTTGCCACCAACGGCTCGTCCGCCTATGGCAGCTTCCCATTTTTGTCCATGAATGCCAATAAACTGAGCATTTATGGCAACTTTGCTGGCACCTTGAACTTGGATTTAAGTTCTTCAATGTCTGATCTCTCGGGGGTCACCAATTTCAGGGTCTATTATTCTCAAGACGACGGCTTGACCGAGAGCAGTTCTTTTTACAAAAACAGCCTGCTTGGCAACATCAGCAATGTGGACGCCACGGGGCTCACGGGTCAAGTCAAAGGGTTTACCTTTAACACGGGCTCCAATTCAATGAGCATTGCGGCGCCCAATTTGCCCTCGACCCTCAAAAGCATGAGCGGCAACAGCACTTTAATGGGCGGCAGCGCAAATACTGTCTTTTATGGCGGAACGGGTTACGACAATTTGGTTGGGGGCTCAGGCAACGACACTTTCTATGCGGGCATCAACAGTGTCATGCAAGGAGGCACTGGCAACGATTCATTCGTGTTCCCAAGCGTCACGACACTGGTGAACAACAAAAGCAATATCGTGATCAAAGATTTTGGCAGTGGCGCAGATGTGGTCAACTTGACCCAAGTCACGGGCAACCAGAGTGCGCCCAAGTCATCCACGCCCATTGTTGGCAGCAGCACCAGAGGCACGGGTTTCGTGAATTCAGCAGGGGCTGCTGACAACGCTGTCTTCTTGGTCTACAACACGGGCCAATGGGTTGATGAGGCCAGCAATGTGAATTTTGGATTTCGAACCAAACAACAAATTGCAAATCTCTTTACCACACCTTCTCCGGTTTCAGGAATCACGAACCCTGTGACCTTCACCAAAACGCCGACTGTCGGCCAAACCTACTTTGTGTTTGTCTATGACCCCCCACCCAACAATGGCGCCTCAGCCTTCACAGGTGTTGAGGTCTGGATGATCAACAATTTGGCCCCATTGACAATGGTGGATGCCAGTGAATGCACTTTGATTGGTCAAATGACCAACTATGGCAATCTTTGGAGTTCGATCAATGGCACGGGTGCCATCGTTCTATAATTTATAACTCTTAAGTACAAAAAAAGAAAGGAGACAGCCACATGTTAAGTTTGACATCTTCGTTGATCTCCGCAGCGGGCGCTCCTCCCGTCGTCAGCACATCGTGGACTTTGAGCAAAGACACTCAGGCCATTTTGGGCACGGGCTACAAAAGCTTCACCATACAAATCACATGGGATCCATCCATTGCCAAATTGGATCCCACATCCATTCAAGCGATTTCGAAAACCTCGAATGGGGATATCTTTCAGTTTGACACCAAGTCCATTGATGGTGGTGTCCTGCGAATTGTTGGGTTTTCATCAACACTGCAAAACTTTGCCAATTCGCTCACACTGCCCGTCGTCAATTTCAATTATTCACAAACAACCCTGTCGCCCGTCAAGTTCTTTGTGAATGTAGAACAATTCAATGGCATCAGCTATAAGAACATTGCAACTGGCGACCCCTATTCTGTTAACTTGGGAACATCCACTGCACCGCAAATACTGCCAGCCATAGCGAGTACCGTGCCCACATTGGGTGGAGTTCTTGCATCCATGTCGTCACCCATCGCCGTGACCTTCAATGAAGCGGTGATGCCCGGTACAGGCTCAATTGAGCTTCGAAAAGACAATTCAACGGGTGCATTGGTTCAATCCTATCTGATGGGATTGAGTCCTACAGTCTCTGTGCTGAACAAAACTGTAACAATTCAACCCTCGGTGTCCTTGCTGCCTGACACGACCTATGTCTTGGTCATTCCGCAAGGCGCGATCATTGACTTCAATGGTGCCGTGTATCAGGGGCAGAACACGTACTCGTTCAAGACACCGAACGGAACAGGCACGAGCACTGGGACGACGACAGGCACCACCACTGGGACAACAACAGGGACGACGACAGGCACCACCACTGGAACGACAACAGGGACGACAACAGGGACCACGACAGGCACCACCACTGGAACGACAACAGGGACCACCAACGGCACGACAACGAACACGCAAACCGTGCCACTTCAAGTTCTTTCATTTGCACCTGTAAAAGACACCATCGTCAATGATTTGATGTCGCCAATCACCTTGGTCTTCAATCAAGCCATCAAACCAGGTGCAGGACAAGTTCAGATTCGCATGGACAGCAGCACAGGCACTGTTGTGCAAAGCTATGAAATCGCGACCAGTCCAGAAATCAAGATCATCAACAACACGCTCACGATCACGCCATCCATCAAATGGCCAAGCAGTAGCACGCTGTATGTTGTGTTGAGCCAAGGCAGTATTCTAGATTTGGCGGGTAACAACACGTTCACCCTACCAGCACCCTACGACTTCATCACGCCATTGGCTGCACCACCGGTCACAAGCACGACACCGAACACGAATTTAAATTATTTGGTTCCCATGCCAACGTCAACGATGTTGACGGCAGCGAGCTTGAAGTCTTTGCTTCCTCAAATTCCCAACCCCATAGACATCAGCCAATACAAGTTGGGAAACCTAACTGTTCTGACAGGGAACTCGGGCGCCGGGACCTTGATCACCAAAATAGTCCCCGATCAAGTCAACCCGATTTATGGCAACATCAAAGACAATGGCATGAGTTTGACCTTGGATGCGCCGGCGACTTCAAGCATGTTGCTGCAAAGCCCCTCAGGCTTTGGCGATTTGATGGGTGGAAACGCATTCATTTCAAATTTAATCAACCAAGCCATTCCAAATTTAAACATCACGCCTTCAGATTTGATCTATAAAAAATCTGTTCAAGGGGCACTGAATTTGTTGACTCAAAAAATTGGTAGCAACTCCATTGCGCAAACAAAGATCATCAATGTTGGCGGCGACCAAAAAGGAGCGGCCATCAACATCACTGAGAACAACATTCAAAACGACATGATGGTGTTGAATTTAAACAGTGCGCAGCAGCCTCCAAAAATCAATGTCAACAATTTACAAAATATCTTGGTGGCTGGTGGCGGAAGTGTCGCATCCACTTCTAATTCACCCATCAATGTGGTCGGTGATTTTTACGATCAAACGCTCATTGGAAGCCCCACGGGAAACAATTTCTTAAGTGGTGGTGGCGGCAATGATCAGTTAACGGGTGGTGCTGGCGGATACAACACATTCATGATTGGAGCCGCCGGAAAGGTCACCATCAATGACTTTTTAAAGAATGGCGTTGCCAATAACAATGTCATTCAACTCAATATTTTTGGCGTACAAAACTTAGATGATTTACAAAAAACAGTCACCAATATCAAAACGGTGACTTCGCCTTCACTGGCCACGACCTTTACTCTTGCAAATGCCATCGATGTGACCTTGGTGGGTGTGCCTGCAGGGTTTAAATTCACCCCCAATATGTTCAAGTTTGATGTTTGATTGTTTTCATTCCTGAATACATAAATATCGATTGCTTTAGATACCTTTGTACAAGGCTCTGTTGACGCGATCAAATATCAAAAGATCCTTGTCAAGTTGAATACTCGTTGCAAGCTTGCAAATGACGTCTTCGTCATCAAGACAATTCCTATCCATTACACTGTTACGTTCTATTACAAAATTTTACAAAAACAAACTGTTTAAAAGTTTGTTTCTTGGTGCTTCAATTGCTTAAACAATTTTTAACTTTAAGAGCTAAACATTAAGCACGAATTGCTATTTTGGATACTGTTTATTTAATATCAAAATTATATAAATTACTTTTATTACTGGCTTACAGGCCATTACTGATTTACCGTATTTACACGATTTACATCCTTACAACTTTACGCTTCTTACCTTCGATTACATCTAAAGTTCTTTAGTAAAAACAAATTGATATGTACATTCCTTTGACTGGCTCTCGAGTGTTTATCAATTTACTAAGGAAATTTTATGGCTCTTTTAAATTCAGGTATCAAGTTATCTTCTTCTGGAAGTGGCTCATCAATTGGCTCAATTCTTGTAAACGCAGCGGATGGTGCGTTTCCTCTTGTATCTACTACCTTAACTGGTAGTGATCGAACTTATACTGGTGGAGCAGCAATTTTCACTGTCAATCCCCTTGCTCCAGCTTCTGGATCAACATACGGCACGATTATGGCCGGGCCAGCTGCTACTCTTTATGTTGAGTACAACAGCAATGGTCAATACCGTTTTGATGTTTTGACTGGAACTAATGCCAAAACATCTCCTACACTTGTTTCTCAATGGTATAACGTTGGAACTGAACACACAGTAGGTGTCAATTACAATCCAATACCAAGTCCAGATAGTAGTACGCCAACTAGAGCCGTAATTAGTTTAGCTATTGACGGAAAAGTATCATCCAGCCAAATCGTAAATTACACAGATTTGACAACTGCTGGTGGTGCAGATGGCAAGTCAATTGGTTCTTTTGGAACAACTGGAACAGCAGGTAACTTCACTGGTTACGTAGACCAGTATGTGGTCTTCAAACCCTCAGTTTCTATATCTCCAGGTGAATTTGCGAATTACACAACAGATGCAGCAGCAGTGGCCAATGCTTTAGCTGGACATCTTGAAACTCAATCATTTGGTGTAATTCCATCAACTGGTGGGACTATAGATAATAGAGATTTATTTGTTGAAGCGCATCCTGGAATTACAGCAACGGGTGCTGCTGGTAGCGCCTCGCTTACTGTGGGAGCTGCTAATGCCTCAAATGAGACCGCAATTGTTACTTTTCCAATTTCGGGATTACTTAAAGGAGAGACCTTTACTGTTGCGGGAAGAACGATAACTGCAAATGCAACCAATAATGCATCAGTCACAGATATTGTCACTGCATTTCAAACAGGTAATACGACGGGTAATGCTATCGTTAGCAACACGTTACTAACAGGTGCAACAGTTGCACTTTCAACTTCTAGTAGCAACAGTGTAATCATTACTGACACGACATTTCTGAATATCACAGATATTTCGGTAACAGCGCCTAGTACCAATGCTGCGATCCCAACGATTCAAACCACTCAAGGTAGTGCTGCAGGTTTAAGCTTTACAAACAATGGCTCAAATCCATTGAATACAATCCAAGTGGGTGACTTGGTTACTGGTACAAATATTCCAGCAGGAGATTTTGTTACTTCTGTTGCTGCAGGAACTATCACACTGCGTGAAGGATTAAGTATTGCTAAAGACAATACATCCAATGATATAAAATTCTATCACCCAGAAGCAGCTTCTCATACAGAACTGACTGCAAGTTCAACTCCTACATCTGGAACACCTGCACAACCTGCAAATAGTGACACAGTTCGAGTTGGAGAGACTACATTAAATCTTGAGTCTGTCTCTGGCGTTCGATATGGAGATTTAGTATCTGGAATTGGAATTCCATCTGGCTACTATGTAAAGCAACACAATTCATCTAAAACTGCTGTAACTTCTTTACAAGTAGATCCTTCAAAAGATACTGTAACTATCTCCCCCAACTTTTTGGAAACAACAAAATTTAATATTTCCCCATTTGCTGCTGGTGGTGGAACAATAATTATTGGTGGTAGAACACTTACAGCTACTGGCGTAGCTAGTGTTACAGAAATAATTTCCGCATTCACTAGTGGAACTAATACAGTAGTTGGTACTATTACACCTTCAGGGACTTTAACAGGCTGGGTTGCTGAGGCTGGTTCAAATTCTATTACGCTAACAAGTACCGCGACAGGAAATGTGGCTGATGCTACAGACACAGGAACAGCAGCAATAACTACTGTGGCATATAAAGTTGATGGCCAGAGTACTACAAACTTAATAACTAGTCCGATTCCTGTCGGAACAAATCTTAAGTTCATTGATCCCTTAGGTAAAGATACCCAAAGCATTTCACTTGTGTCAAATGCTGCAAGCGGTAGCGGATACATGCCTGGTGATGCAATCCAGTTAATTGTTCCATCAGGAAACGGAACAACAGTAACAACAACTTATTACATTGTTCAGTCTTCCGATATGAAGTCAACCGTTGCTGCGACAACTGTTGCCATTGCAAGTTCAATTGTTGCTGCATATCCCAAGATTGGTTTGTATGACTTGGCTGCAGATGCTTTAGGTAAGTTGTACTTTGCTCCTGAATTGACGCCAGCAACTGCATCTTTGGCAGGCAATTTACCCAAAATCATTGTCAACTCCTTGGATGCTGCTGCTGTCAATGAGAATAATGTGCAAAATGCATACAACTTCTCTTCTGTTACTGCGGCTGCTTCGACAGTCACAAGTGCAATACCCAATCAAACAGCTTCTTTCAAGAATACCGATGGAACTGCTGCTGTAACAGCGGCCAATCCAGGTTCAGTCAATTACAACGGTGGAACCACTGTTACGACTGGCGTACAAGCTGTTTCTCAGATGAAGGGCCCAATCTTCGCTGAATTGGTCACTTCTCCAACTGCTGGAACTGCTACCTACAACTTGTTTGTGAACTCTGGTAGCGTACCTACCTCAGGCTTGAGCTCTTTAGGCTTTACGATCAACCAACCCGCTGGTACTGCTGCTGGTGGAACGATCACAGACTTCACGCCTCTGCAATTGGGCACCTTGAATCAAAAGAATATTTCCACCGACAACACGTCCGTGAACTATCAGTGGGTGTCTGCCAATCCAGTCACTGACTTCTCCAAGCCCTTTGCAACCATCACTGTCAAGAACACCGATGCGAGTCAGCCCATCTTTGCCGCTCAGGCAACGAACTTGAGCGTCAATGGTAGCTTCTTGGCCGATCCTGTGACACCTTCCATTCCTATGGTTGAGACACTGGGCTTGAACCACGCTGTATACAGTGTTTCAGGCACTGTTTACCAGCAATACAACTCTGGTACATCTAAAACAGCCTATGCTACTGGCTCAGCTGATCAGATCGTCATGGCCAATACGGACATGAACTACACCGTAACCAGCCCAGCCGCTAGCCTTGGTTTGAAACTTCAGGCCAACAACACGCCTGTCACAGCACTCTCACCCAACGTGACCGTTAAAGTCGATGTGGTTGACAATGCAGTCGTGAGCGGAGCAAACACTTTCTCTTACAACTTGAATGTGCCAAGCAACGCCACGAACGTGTCCTTTGCGCCTGCAGCCGGTGTAACTGGTTTGAGCGTGGTGAACAAGGGCGGTTACTTGACCGTATCTGGTAGCTACACAGCTCCTGCAGCCGGTGGTACAACCACAGCGACGACAGGAACCACTGGTACAACAGGCACAACTGGTACGACGGGGACCACTGGAACAACAGGCACGACAGCTTCTTCAACCGTTGATACTTTGGGCACTTTGACCGCTACGTTGAACAACGAGTTCAATACAGGCAGCCAGTTCTCCATTGACTCTGCAATTTTGGGCAGTTCTGCTGCGACAGGTCAGTCTTTGTACTTCGGTACAGCTGAGACCAACAGCTCTGGTGCATACACCTTGTCCAACTTGCCCTCCGGTAAATTGGCACTCAACGTTCTGAACAACGCCACTTTGGCCACTCAAAAGTCCACACAAATCGGACTCAATGATGCCATCAGCGCTTTGAACATTGCTGCAGGCAAAGGCTTGTATGTGACGTCAGCGGGTGCGAGCACCACAGGTGTCGCCACTGCACTGCAAGTGTCTGATTTTGTGGCGGCCGATTGGAACCACGATGGTAAGGTCACTGCATCCGATGCATTGAGCATTTTGCAATACTATGTCAACTACTCCAACCTGGCTTCTGCGCCTTTGACCTACACGTACTTCCCAGCTTCTGCTGAGAACAATGTAGGCGACGGTAAGATTGGCGTTGCAAATGCTGCGGCACCTGCATTGCCAAGTTTCCAAACCTCCACGAATGTGTCCAGTGGAGCTGCGATGAACATGCTAGGCATCAACGCCCTGGATATCATCGGTGTCCTCCAAGGTGATGTTGTTATTGCTTAAAGCGGCTTCATCAAGGTCCTCAAAAAACCTTGATGAATCTCTCTAAATTCATCATCATTTAAGGATTGGAAGACCCATGCTATTTATAAAATCCAAAGTTGGCCAAGCACTGCTAGGGACTGAAGTGGATTTTGAGGCATTGAATAAAAAGGATGACAATGATTTTG
>CANBTT010000101.1 GCA_947372465.1 Burkholderiales bacterium
TTAATCAAGATGAGAGAGAAGGAAACACCCCAAGCACAAGAACTTTGAATTGAGAAGACATAGATTCAAAATCATCCATGAGCTGGCAATTTTGGATATAAAAAAACACCGCGATTACAGCTAGTGCTTAACTGAATTGAGTTTTTTGGCTCTTCATCATTAACGGGGGACAAAGGTATTTATTAAACTAGTTGGTACGAAGAACATGTTTAATAGAGGTAATACCAATGTCCCAAATTGATTCTATATTAGGCCTCCCCATTCCCAACATCGACACTATCGAAGGTGCAAGCGCCGTGGTACTGGCCACCAAAGAAGGCACATCGCCCACCTTCACAGGTGTGGCCGAAGCCATGAGCGAGCCCGGCACTGACGTGCGTATTTTTGGCAAACCCACCACACGCCCTTATCGACGCATGGCGGTAGCTTTGGCCAGAGGCCCTAACGCCTTAGAGCGTGCGCGTTCTGCAGCGAAAAAGATTTCAGTCATCACGCACTAAGGGCATGTAAACCACAATAAAAAATGGGAGCGTAGAAGCTCCCTTTTTTTATTGAGAGAGGCAGATCAACTGCGTGGAACAGCCTTTTTGGTAGCCAACATGTCCAAGTTTTCCTTAACTGCTTCACGCACTAGTGCATGAAGGTCCGATGTGGCCGCGTCGTCAAGCTTGGTAATAAGTGCTTCACGCATACGGGGCTCCCAAAACTTGCTGATGTGCATCGCAATGTCATGCTTGGCCTCATGGCGATCAGGCATGCTTTGAAAAAAATCACCAATGCGATTGGCCATAACCACAAGATTACCGATATCCATGCTGTTCTACCTCGTTTTATTTATTTGTTAAACCGCCACCAAGCCAAAGCGCTCGGGAAAACTGTACGCCACCAAGTTGCCACCTCTGACATAGCCAGCGAGCGCTAAGTTGCTGGCCTGAGCCACTTCTACCGCAAGGGCTGTAGGCGCAGAAACTGCAGCCAACACACCCGCACCAAACACTACCGCCTTTTGAACCATTTCAAAACTGGCTCGACTGGTGATGCACAAAAACCCTTCACTGGGGCTAACCTTGTGACGCACCAAATCGCCGATCAGCTTGTCAAGTGCATTGTGGCGACCAATGTCTTCACGTACACGCAAAATTTGGCCTTTACTATCCACCCAAGCGGCAGCATGCGTGGCACCTGTGAGTTGCTGAATGTGCTGCCAATCGCGTAGGCTAGCTTCCGCCTTAATGACATCCTCGGCGCTCACTTGAAATGGAGGCACCGGACTCAAAGCACGACGGACTTGTGACAAGCTGTCGGTGCCGCACAAGCCACAACCGGTTCGACCAGCCAAGGTACGCCGACGTTCTTTCAAACGCCACTCACACGCCGATGACACTTCCAAATGAAGCTCAATGCCCTCAGCCACCTCGCGCTGCTCAGTGCCATAAAGTTCTTGCGGCGAGGCCAACAGACCTTCTGTTAATCCAAAGCCTAGAGCAAAATCTTCAAGGTCAGCGGGGCTGGCCATCATCACGGCATGTGAAATGCCGTTGAACACCAACGCCACGGGTACTTCTTGCGCAACAAAATCCTGCCTTGATTGAAGTTGCCCAGCCTTGCAGCCAGTGACTGCAATCTGAGAAACACCAACAGGAAGGACCTCTGCCGATCTGACCATCATTTGCCCATCACCTCAGGGTGCTTAACATCGGTCTTAGGCAGCAAGTCAATTTGGTTTTTACTGAATTTCACGTAGCGTTTTTGCCATTCAGACGGCTGACTCACCGCCACGACCTGAACCGCAGTCACCTTGTATTCAGGGCAATTGGTGGCCCAGTCTGAACTGTCAGTGGTAATAACGTTTGCACCAGACTCTGGGAAATGGAAGGTGGTGTAGACCACGCCAGGCTGCATGCGCTCGCTAACCTCCGCACGCAACACGGTGCGCCCAGCGCGGCTTTCGATTCCTACCCAATCCATGTCCTTGATGCCACGCTCTTGCGCATCATGTGGATGGAGCTCCAAACGGTCTTCGCTGTGCCACATATTGTTAGGTGTGCGTCGTGTTTGAGCACCCACGTTGTATTGCGACAAAATGCGCCCTGTTGTCAACAACAGCGGGAACTTCTGTGTCACCTTTTCATCACTGGCGATGTAGAGCGTATTGAAGAACTTGCCTTTACCACGCACAAATTTATCGATGTGCATGATAGGTGTGCCTGCCTCATCGGTGTATTCGTTACAAGGCCATTGGACGCTACCCAAGCGCTCAATTTTCTCGTAGCTCACGCCACGGAAACTTGGCGTCAATTCAGCAATTTCTTGCATGATTTGCTCGGGATGGTCGTAATGCATTGGGTAACCCAAAGCATTAGCAAACTTCAAAGTTACTTCCCAATCTGCCAAACCGGCCATTGGAGGCATCGCCTGACGAACTCGAGAGATGCGACGTTCTGCGTTTGTAAACGTGCCATCTTTTTCAAGGAATGAGCTACCGGGTAAGAAGACGTGAGCAAACTTAGCGGTTTCATTCAAGAAAATGTCTTGCACCACGATGCAGTCCATCGAAGACAAGGCGGCTTCGACGTGCTGTGTGTTCGGGTCAGACTGAACAATATCTTCACCTTGGCAATACAGGCCCTTGAAGCTGCCATCCAAAGCGGCTTCAAACATGTTGGGAATGCGCAGACCCGGCTCAGGGCTCAAGGTCACGCCCCATGCATCTTCAAACAGCGTACGAGTGGTCGTATCTGAAATGTGGCGGTATCCCGGCAACTCATGTGGGAAGCTGCCCATGTCACAGCTGCCTTGCACGTTATTTTGTCCGCGCAAAGGGTTAATGCCTACGCCCTCGCGACCTACCATGCCGCAAGCCATCGCCAAGTTAGCAATGCCCAACACCATGGTCGAACCTTGTGCATGCTCGGTCACACCCAAACCGTAGTAGATTGCTGAGTTGGGACCACTGGCGTACAAACGTGCGGCAGCACGCACCTCAGATGCTGGCACGCCAGTGACGGTCTCAAACGTCTCGGGTGAGTTCTCAGGCTTGGACACAAAGTCACGCCATTCATTGAAGCTCTTATCGTCGCAACGCTCTTTGACATAAGCATCGGCAATCAAACCTTCGGTCACCACCACGTGAGCCATTGCAGTGATCATGGCCACGTTGGTTCCTGGCTTCAAAGCCAAATGATGGTCAGCCTTGACGTGAACGCCATTAACCAAATCAATCTTACGTGGGTCAATCACGATCAAACGTGCACCTTCGCGGATACGTCGCTTCATGCGAGATGCGAACACAGGGTGCGCATCGCTTGGGTTCGCGCCAATTACCATGATTACGTCAGCATGCTTAACTGACTTGAATGTTTGTGTGCCAGCAGAAGTACCCAAGGTTTGACCCAAGCCAAAACCTGTGGGAGAGTGGCAAACGCGAGCGCAGGTATCAACGTTGTTGGTACCAAACGCTGCACGAATCAGCTTTTGCACCAAATAAGTTTCCTCGTTGGTACAACGAGAAGAAGTAATACCGCCAACAGAGTCTTTGCCGTATTCAGATTGGATCTTCTTAATGCGAGTTGCTGCATAAGTTAGCGCCTCATCCCAGCTCACAATTTTCCAAGGGTCTGTGATCTTGTCGCGAATCATTGGCGTGGTGATGCGGTCTTGATGGGTGGCATATCCCCATGCAAAGCGACCTTTCACGCAAGAGTGACCTTCGTTAGCTTTGCCATCTTTCCAAGGCACCATGCGCACCACGGTGTTACCTTTCATCTCAGCTTTAAAACCGCAACCCACGCCGCAATAAGCGCAAGTAGTGATCAGGCTGTGTTCAGGTTGACCCAGTTCGATGATGGACTTTTCTTGCAAGGTGGCTGTCGGGCAAGCTTCAACGCAAGCACCGCAAGATACGCAATCGCTTTCCATGAACGACTGGTCTTGACCAGGCGAAACTCGGCTTTCAAAGCCACGACCGGAAATGGTCAAAGCAAACGTACCTTGTGTTTCCTCACACGCACGCACGCAGCGATTGCACACAATGCACTTACTGGCGTCATAGGTGAAGTACGGGTTGGATTCGTCTTTTTTGAGGTCGCAATGGTGTGCACCCGCCTCTGCCCCAACGCCGTAACGCACATTGCGTAATCCGACAACTCCAGCCTGCGTTTGAAGTTCGCAGTTGCCATTAGCACTACAAGTCAAACAGTCCAATGGATGATCACTGATATACAGCTCCATCACACCTTTTCGCAAATCTTGCAACTTAGCCGTCTGTGTATGGACAACCATGCCAGCTTCAGCTGGTGTCGTACATGACGCCGGTGTACCTTTTCGTCCATCAATCTCAACTAAGCAAAGACGACAGGACCCAAAGGGTTCCAAACTATCTGTCGCACAAAGTTTAGGGACTTGAATGCCAGCATCAACTGCCGCACGCATCAAAGACGTCCCTTTAGGAACTGATACTTGATAACCGTCAATGGTCAGATCAACTAGTTCTTCTGACTCACGAGCTGGAGTTCCGTAATCGATTTCTTGCTTGGAATGATTCAACATGATGGTTCCTTAAGCTTTTTCAGTTGCACGAACTTCGATTCCGAAGTCTTCTGGATAGTGATTCAACGCTGACAACACTGGATATGGCGTCATACCACCCATTGCACACAAACTGCCGCTAAGCATGGTGCTGCATAGGTCACGCAACAAGTGGACTTGCTGTTCTTTGTTTTGATTTGATGTGATTCTGTCGATCACCTCTACACCGCGGGTAGAACCGATGCGACATGGAGTGCACTTTCCACAGCTCTCAAGGGCACAGAACTCCATCGCATATCGAGCGAGCTTGGACATATTTGCCGTCTCATCGTGGACCACGATGCCACCATGACCAACTACCGCCCCTACAGCTGCATAGGCTTCGTAATCCAACGGCAAGTCCCACTGCGATTCAGGTACATAGGCTCCTAAAGGACCACCCACTTGAACTGCCTTGATAGGACGACCACTTCGACTACCTCCACCAAAATCAAACAACAGCTCACGCAATGTGAGACCGAATGCTTTTTCAACCAAGCCACCGTGCTTGATGTTTCCAGCAATCTGGAATGGCAATGTTCCGTGTGATCGACCAACGCCGTAGTCACGGTAGAAAGTTGCCCCCTTAGCCATGATGATTGGAACTGACGCCAGCGTGATGACATTATTAATCACAGTGGGAAGGCCGAACAAACCTTCTAGGGCAGGCAGTGGTGGCTTTGCGCGAACTACGCCGCGTTTACCTTCAATACTCTCTAAGAGTGCAGTTTCTTCACCGCAAACGTATGAGCCAGCAGCTTTGCGAACTTCAAGCGTGAAGGTCTTGCCGCTCCCACAAATGCTTTGGCCTAGGTAGCCTGCATTTGTTGCAATATTGACAGCTTCGTTCATCACGGCAATCGCGTGAGGATATTCAGAACGAATGTAGATGTAGCCTTGGGTTGCTCCGACGGCAATACCAGCGATGACCATGCCTTCAATCAACATGAAAGGATCACCTTCCATGGTCATACGATCAGAGAAGGTTCCTGAATCGCCTTCATCTGCATTGCAGACGATGTATTTTTGTTGACCAGCGGCATTCAAGACGGTACGCCATTTGATACCTGCTGGAAACGCCGCACCACCACGGCCACGTAGACCAGAATCAGTTACCTCCTGAACAATGCCTGCGCCATCCATCGTCAACGCACGCTTCAAGCCAGCCCAACCTGAGTGGGCTTCGTAATCAGCCAGTGACAACGGGTCGGTGACCCCCATACGGGAAAAAGTCAAACGCTCTTGTTTGGCAAGGTATGGAATTTGTTCTGTGATGCCATGACACAGCGCATGTTGTTCACCTTGGAGCATTCCAGCATCCAACAAGGATTTAACGTCTTCTGGTTGAACGGGGCCGTAGGCAACACGCCCACGAGAGGTTTGAACCTCAACCAATGTTTCCAGCCAGAACATGCCACGTGAACTGTTGCGAACGATATCAACCGTCAACCCGCGCGCTTTGGCTTCTTTATGAATTTCTGCGACGACCTCATCTGCGCCAACTGCAAGTGCAGCACTATCACGAGGTACGAAAACTTTAATGGCACTCATTACGCGGCCTCCAACTGAGTCAAGATTTTTTTCAACTTATCAGCCGACATGCGGGCATGCAATTTGTCATCGACTTGGATGGCTGGGGATGAGGCGCAAAGACCCAAGCAATATGCTGACTCTAGGGTGACTGAGCCATTTGAAGATGTTTCGTGGGACTTGCATCCCAATGTTTTTTCAGCAAGCGCGAGCAATTCATTTGCACCGCATGCTTGACATGCCTCAGCACGACAAATTTGAACAACGTGTTTTCCAGCAGGCACTGCTCTGAAGAAGTGATAGTAGGTAATGACACCGTGCACTTCAGCCCTTGACAGATTTAAACCTTTAGCAATTTCTCCAACAGAGTCAGAAGGAATGAAGCCAATCTTCTCCTGAATCGCATGTAAGAGTGGCAACAACGCCCCCTTCATTGACTGATGCGATTCAATCAACTCTTGAATTAATGAATGCTGATCTGATTTGTTGTTCATTTTTTTACATCATTACCCAATATTTGGAGGGTTACGAATCAATATGAAAAAGGGGTGGCAAGCCGCCACCCCTTAATTCAGTTAGTTAAAGAACTTGCCGACGCTCAGACCTGTGCGATAGACACCCCAAGCCAATGGGATACCTACTGCTGCCCAAGCAAACCAAACCAAAGCGGCTTTGTTTTTATGGAACGCTGCATCGCTTGTGCCGACTTCAGTCGCAGCTGCACGCTCTTGTGCAAGCTTTTTCTCATGAGCCAACTCTTCATCAGTCATGAAGTGCTTGTCGTCTACTGGCTTCACCAGCAAATTACAAATCAAGCCAATTACCAACATGCCCACCAAGATGTACATGGTTTGGTTGTAGACCTGTTCACGAGGAATGCCCAAGCCCAACTGGTAGTCGCGCATGTAGTTCACTACGACTGGGCCCAAGATGCCGGCAGTAGCCCAAGCGGTCAGTAAGCGACCGTGAATCGCGCCCACCATTTGTGTGCCGAACAAGTCAGCCAAGTACGCTGGGATCGTTGCAAAGCCACCTCCATACATACTCAAAATCACGCAGAAGGCGGAAACAAACAAGAGCTTGCTACCTGCGCCTGCGCTAGCTGGAATGCTTGCGTACAAGATGCCACCCAACACAAAGAACACGATGTAAGTCATCTTGCGACCCAGTTTGTCTGAGAAGCTAGCCCAAACAAAACGACCACCGATGTTGAACAAACTCAACAACGCTGTAAAGCCCGCAGCAACACCAGCGATCGCAGTCAACTGCGCTTTGTCGAGTTCACCAAATTTTCCTTCGATACCAATCAAGGCACCGCCGAAAACTTCTTGCAACATGGGGCTAGCCATACCGATCACACCGATACCGGCGGACACGTTCATACACAAGACCATCCACAACAACCAGAACTGAGGAATGCCCCAGACCTTGCTGACATGCACGTGACCGTGAGTAATCAAGGCGTTAGAACCTTGTGCCACTGGTGGATTCCAGTTCTTGGGCTTCCAGCCTGTAGCAGGCACACGATATGACAAAGCACCACCCATCATGAAGACGAAATAGACACCAGCCATCACGATGAATGTTTGAGTTACACCAACATCTGTATCTGTGGCAAATATCTTCATCAATTCAGCAGCCATTGGTGAGCCAATCATCGCGCCACCACCAAAGCCCATGATGGCCATACCTGTAGCCATACCGCGTCGATCTGGGAACCACTTGATCAAGGTGCTGACGGGCGAGATATATCCGAGCCCAAGCCCGATACCCCCAATCACCCCAGATCCGAGCAACATCATCCAGAACTGATGTGTGTGGACACCAAGTGCAGAGATCAACATGCCGCCGCACCAACAGAAGGCGCTAACGACACCCGCTTTGCGAGGACCCGCACGTTCTAGCCACCCACCCCAAAGAGCAGCAGATGAACCTAGTAAAACGAAGAACAGGGTGTACATCCACCCTAACGTAGAAATCTTCCAGTCACAAGTTGTGATGAACAACTCTTGGAAGAAACCAATTTCTGGTCCGCACTTAATTGCCTCTTTGATGCCCAATGCTTTTGACAACGGCAACCAGAAAACGGAAAAGCCGTAGGCCATGCCGATACAGAGGTGAATAGCCAATGCTGCTGGGGGCACCAGCCAGCGGTTAAAACCCGGGTGAGCAATGATTCGTTGCTTCGACAAGAAGCTTCCGTGATCATGTGTTTCCGAGTGTTCTCCATGAACGTCTGTCGTCATGTCGTCTCCTTCATAGTTATAGGTATTGATCAAACAAGATCAATAACGTATGCTCTTACAGCACATGGTTAGTCTAGAACGCATGCTCATTATCTTGCAATATGTAACGAATTTCCGAGGAAATACCCTTAACCAAAACTCAATTAATATGCTGCTACACACATAATCAGTAGAACTTCAATGCATAAAGTTTCAATCAAACCTCAATGGACTATTAGCGACGCTGAAGGACAAAACCTCTCGCATAGATTGCTGGAGTTACTCAGTGACGTACAAGAACATGGCAGTCTGTCTGGATCATGCAAGATCACTGGCGGCTCCTACCGACATGCTTGGAACTTGATTCGTCAGGGAGAAGCACAGCTAGGCATGCCACTACTGAACATGGAGCGTGGAAAAGGCTCAACGCTTACTCCTCTTGCAGAAAAACTAGTTTGGGCAGGCCACCGTATATCTGCGCGATTGACGCCAACATTGGAGACATTAGCCTCAGAGCTTGAAGGTGAGCTCTCTAAGGTGATGGCCGCCGACAAGGATGTACTAAAGGTTCACGCCAGTCATGGCTTTGCAATCGAGAAGTTAATTGAGACACTCGTCGTCAATGGCTATAACGTAGAAAGAAAGTACGTTGGCAGCCAAGAATCCGTGGCTTCGTTATTTGCAGGAAATTGCGAACTTGCAGGCTTTCATGTTCCGCAAGGGGAGTTTGAAGAAATTGCATTCCAACACTATGCAAAGTGGTTAAATCCAAAAAACAGCCGAATCATTCACGTAGCTTCACGTCGCCAGGGAATCATGGTTGCTCCAGGCAATCCATTGGAGATTTATTCAATCGCTGACTTAGCCAAACCTGGTGTGAGGTTTATAAACAGACAACCTAGCTCGGGAACATATTTTCTACTTGAGTGCTTCTTGAAGAAAGCAAAAATTACTCCTGAACAAATAAACGGTTTCAATCAGAGTGAATTTACCCATGCTGCGATCGCGGCATACGTGGCAAGTGGAATGGCTGATGCTGGACTAGGCGTTGAAACCCCATCAAGACGCTTCAAACTTGATTTCGTTCCGCTTGCTACCGAACAGTACTTCCTCCTATGCAACAAAGAGAACATGCAATCCCCTCACCTCAAATCCGTACTCAAGGTACTGAATGACAAAATTTTTCAAAAAACGGTAAATGACTTGCCGGGATACTCGGCTGAGAAATGCGGTCGTGTTGAAACATTGCAAGAAGCTTTCCCCAAATCATTTCAATCTAATAAATCACAATGATGCACATTAGCGAGGAAATGCTCACGGATACCTCAAAAAACTTGCTGCTTCAAATGACAGCAAGACGAAACGTGGCACCTAAGCGGCTTGTAGAACCAGGACCAACAGAAGAACAACTGAACCTTATCTTCAGGGCAGCTTCAAACGCACCAGATCATGGACGACTTCAACCGTGGCGCTTTATCTTAGTTCCCCATAGCAAAAGAGCAGAGCTTGGAAATGCGTTTGTTAAGGCACTAAAGCAACGAGATTCCAACCCAAGTCAGGATCAAATTGCTGCTGCTTATGAGAAAGCATTTAGAGCCCCGTGCCTCATGATTGCTGTCATCAGCTCACTTCCCAGTGAGCCAGCTGTGCCACTTAATGAAAGACTGATTTCACTTGGTTGTGCAATGCAAAACATGCTTCTCATGGCTGAAACTCTTGCCATTGGCAGTGGCATCACCAGCGGTCAAGCGATGAACGCTCAAAGCATTCGAGACTTGTTTTTCTTCACCGAACACGAAGAAGGCATCTGCTTCGTTAACTTTGGCACTGTCTCATCACGTAAACCTGCTCGCCCTAGAGCACCTCCCTCATCCTTTGTTTCAACCCTTAAATAACAAAACAACCTGATATGAAAAAAGCATTCTTTCTAACAGTATCACTCATAGTAAGTTCAGCATTCGCTGGCGAAGTACTTGTTGCTGTTGCAGCAAACTTCACTGCACCTATGCAAAAAATCTCTACCTCCTTTGAAAAAGACACAGGACACAAAGCTAACCTATCGTTTGGATCCACTGGGAAGTTTTACGCACAGATAAAAAATGGCGCACCGTTCAATATACTTTTGGCAGCAGATGATGAAACCCCTTCTCGCATAGAAAAAGAAGGGTTTGGAGTGAGTGGTTCACGCTTTACGTATGCCATTGGCAAGCTAGTTCTTTGGAGCAAGAAGCCGGGATATGTTGACAGTAACGGCGAAGTTCTAAAGCTCAACAAATTTGAAAAAATCGCAATTGCCGATCCAAAATTAGCACCATATGGACTAGCTGCTATTGAGACTATCAACAGCATTGGCTTGACGAGTCATCTTTCAGGCAAATTAGTACAAGCTGAAAACATCGGACAAGCCTATCAATTTGTATCCACAGAAAATGCGCAACTTGGATTCGTTGCACTCTCCCAAATATACGAAGACGGAAAAATTAAGGAAGGTTCAGCGTGGATCGTCCCTTCAAAACATTACTCAACCATTAAGCAAGACGTCATTTTGCTTAATAGTGGAAAAGACAATGCCGCCGCCACTGCTCTGATGAATTACATTCGTAGCGAAAAAGCCATCTCAATCATTCGCTCATACGGATACGAGCTTTAATTTATACAAAAGCAAACAGCTACCAGGGGATCAAGCATGGAATCAATTCAACAATTCATTTTGGTAGGAATTGGGGGGGCGGTGGGTTCAATCGCGCGTTGGCAGCTGTCAGGCCTAGTTCTCCGAAATGCTTTTGACTGGAGATTTCCCTTGGGAACATTCACGGTCAACGTATTAGGATGCTTTGTGATTGGCGTACTAGCAGGCTTAGCTGTGAAGGAAGACTACTTCACTAGCGACATGCGCCTTTTGCTGTTCACAGGGGTAATGGGTGGTTTTACGACCTTCTCATCCTTTGGACTCGAGACTTTTTACTTGCTTAAACGCGGCGATTACATGATTGCGAGCGGGAACATCGTTTTTAGCGTCTTATTTGGCATGGCCGCTTTATTCATTGGCTTCAATACGATTGCAGAACGATCGCAGGCAATTAGCTGACACGGAAAAATTGAGATCCTGATATGCACAACATAAAAATTCAATACTCCTGGACTAAAGAGCCCACGACCGCTCTAGAAAAAACCCATCTCGTAACCATACTCAAGAGCATCCGGGCAGGCTTCAACGCAAACAGCTTGGCACAAACGTTTGCTCTGCTTTACGAAGGTGCTGGACTAGAAGGCGCTAGCAGTCACAGCGGTCGTAGAACGTTCTTAATAAACCTTGCAAACAAAGGCACAGCGATACATATTTTGAAAACGCTTGCTGGTCACCGCAGCATAAGCACTACAGCTGCATATCTGTATAGCAGCCCAAGTCAATTAAAAGCTGCAGTTGAATTGGTTTGAGTAAGCGTTCGAATACCTGATTACGGAGTCGAACCGATAAAGCTCATCAGACAGCACTTTTCACATAATCGCGCAGTGCTAGCTGTACTTGTACCCGTGCCATCACATCGATGCTCAAACTTGGAAAGACGTTGGCAACCAAATGCGCTATGGCTTAGTTAAGAATAAATCGTCGCCTCAGAAATTTAAGTCTCTGGGGTGTCGATGCCGACAACTTTATGATGCGCACATCTTCCGAAAAATAAAACTTGCGAATTCCTTTTTTACCTGTAGCTGCACTGATGGTCAGTTTGATCACTTTGTGTGCTGGAACATCCTTGGCCAAGGGCTTGTTCCCCTTTGTAGGTGCCGAGGGCACCACCACCTACCGCTTGGTGTTTGCCACGCTGTTGCTGATGGCTTTTTGGCGACCTTGGCGCCGCGCTTGGACTTGGGCCGATGTACCCATCCTGGTGTTGTTTGGCACCACATTGGGCCTTATGAACTTGCTGTTTTACAGCGCAATCAAAACAGTGCCCTTTGGTTTGGCCATCGCCGTTGAGTTCACGGGGCCCTTAGCCGTCGCTTTGTGGTCTTCCAAAAAACCGCTCGACTTTGTGTGGATTGCTTTTGCCGTTGCCGGCATGGGCCTGATCTTGCCACTTGGAAACACGATGGGTTCAGGCCTGCAGACATCTGCTATTAATCCAGTGGGAATTGCTTATGCCTTAGGCGCTGGCGCTTGCTGGGCCGTCTACATTGTTGTCGGCCAAGGCGTGGCCGATCGCATTGGGCCATGAACGCGCAGGACGCGCGTTGGTTGCTATGGGCTCAGTACGGATTTCATAGCATTCAGGCAGGGCCTCTGCAAGTGAAAGTTACTTATTGATCAGCCAAAAAAACAGTTTAAATTTAGTAACCCAAATGACTCAAATGTCGCGTTTGCTGTCACCGGGTCAGACGTTCTGGCGGACTGCAGTCGGCCATGAGCCGACGTTCATGACGATTCAGCCTATGACCGCTTTGGGATTGCGCCAAGCTATATGTTCAAAACTCACATTTACTCAGCCACTCTGTAGAGGCCTGCACTCGGTCCACCTGCTTGCTGCAATTTATTACCAACGACCTTACAGGTCTTTGGAACTTAAATGATGAGCAGCACGATGCAAATGAGCAATGAACTGTCGTATGGCCGGTGACACGACTGATCCTCTGCGAACGATGACACCTACCGTGAGCAGAAGTCCTGGCTCTTGCAGTGGTACTTCCACAATGTCTTGTCCGGCCAATGGTTGCGACACAATCTGCTTGGGCATCAAGCCGAGCAGGTCGCCAGAGCCGATCAACGCGAGCAGAGCCAGTGTGGAATTGACCATCGCGCCCACGGGTGGTGCGGGCAGGTTGTGACTTTCAAAAAGTCGGCTGGCATAACCCGTCTGCGCCGAGGTGCCGGTGTAGACCCAGCTCGCATCGGACAGCTCAGCCAGTCGCCGCGCGCGTGCATGCCGGCTTCCGCGCCTCGCCACCACCACCATGCGGGTCTCCATCAGCGACTCGGTGATGAATTCGCCACTCGGAAGACCCTCCGGTATGCCGCCAACCACCAAGTCCACCTGACCGCTGCGCAGCTTTTGCAATTGGTCGATGAACAGTTCCTCGCTCACCCGCAGACGAATATCGGGAAAGGTGCGGCTGTAGGTGCGCAAGGTTTCGGGAATAAGGAGCATCATGGCTACCGGCACGGCGGCCACGTTAAGCTCCCCGCGCATCTGTCCGCCCAGTTGCTGAATTTGGTCTGTGGCACTGGCCAGTTCGCGCGAAACCTTGAGCGCATGCTCAAACATCACCTGTCCTTGGGGCGTGGGACGCACTCCCTGGGAGTGCCTCTCCAGCAGCGGTGCTGCCAGCTCGACTTCAAGCTCGCGCACCAGCTTGGTCAGGGCCGGCTGCGACACGCCAATGCGGCGAGCGGCGCTGCGCAGGCTACCTTCTTCGATGGCGGCCACCAGGGCTTGGAGGGCTTTAAGTTTCATAGCGCGAGTTGGGCTTGGTGATAACCGAATGTTATCGCGGTCCTCATCATAACATCTTTGCAAGGGAGATGGTTGTTTTCACAATCACCCCCATTCGCTCAGAACGAATTGACCTTCATCAAGAAACGGAGACTTCCCATGCTTAAACACGTCCTCACCGCCCTAAGCCTTGGCCTGACCCTGGCCGCACAGGCTCAAACTTTTCCCACCAAACCGGTGCGTATCATCACCCCCTTCCCTGTGGGTAGCGGTCCTGAGGGCGTGGCCCGTTTGGTGGCTGACAAACTTTCCAAAGCCTGGGGCCAACCGGTCACGGTGGAAAACCGCCCCGGCGGCAACGGCTTCATCGCCATTGACGCTTTCAAGCGCGGCGAGACCGATGGCACCGACCTGATCCAGCTGGACAACGTGCACCTTACCGCCTACCCGCACCTATTCAAGAAACTGCCCTACGAAGCCAAAACTGACTTTGACGTGCTGCTGCCGCTGTTCAAAACCTATTTCTTCTTCACCACCGCTGCCGACAGCAAATACAAAACCATGCCCGATTTGGTGGCCGATGCCAAAGCCAACCCGGGCAAACTCAACTACGGCTCCTGGTCGGTGGGCAACCCGGTGCATTTGGGCTCAGCCTTGTTCGAGACGGTGA
Organism: Burkholderiales bacterium; assembly: GCA_947372465.1. GTDB lineage: Bacteria > Pseudomonadota > Gammaproteobacteria > Burkholderiales > Burkholderiaceae_C > Limnohabitans. The sequence goes on from CANBTT010000101.1 coordinate 14,421, forward strand.
CTGGCACTGAAATGCAACACGTCATCTACAAAGAAACTTCGCAGTTGTACACGGGCGTGGCCACAGGTGAATTGGCCTTTGCCATGGGCACCAGCGCCACCGCAGGACCACTGTACCGAGCAGGCAAGCTCAAATTTTTGGCCATTGCCGCGCCCAAGCGCCTGCCGGCTTACAAAGATGTACCCACTGTGACCGAGGCCGGTGGCCCGAAAGACTTTGAAGTCAGCGGCTGGACCGCGATTGCCGCACCCAAGGGCTTGCCGAAAGCGGTCGCCGACAAGATCAACGCCGACATCGCCAAAGCCCTGGCCGAGCCCGATGTGCGTGAGAAATTTGTCTCTTTCGGCTACGAGCCCTTCACGCCCAACCGTGAGCAGTTCAACCAGTACATCCAGGCCGAGTCGGCCCGTTTGGCTGCGGTGATCGTCAAGGCCAAGGCTGCGCTCGACTGATTTCCAAAGGACACGTTCATGGCTCGCATCATCGGAGGCATTGGCGCCTCGCACTCGCCCACTATCGGTTACGCCAAAGACACCGGCAAACAAAATGATCCAGCGTGGAAGCCAATTTTTGAGGGCTTTGACGCCATCCGGGGCTGGGTCCACGCCAAGAAAATCGATGTGATCTTCATGATCTACAACGATCACATCACGTCCTTCTTTTTGGACCATTACTCGGCCTTTGTGCTGGGCATAGACGACCGTTATGTGGCCGCCGATGAGGGCGGCGGGCCGCGCGATGTGGCTCCGGCCATGGGGCATTTGGGCCTGTCGCAACACATCGCCACCTCGCTGGTGGCGGACGAATTCGACATGTCGTTTTTTCAAGGCAGGCCGGTCGACCATGGATTCTTGTCGCCGCTGTCCATGCTGGGCGACGAGCGCGGCCCCTGGCAGGGCCGGGTGGTGCCGCTGCAAGTCGGCGTGCTGCAACTGCCCGTGCCTTCTGCCCGCCGCATGTGGAAGATGGGCCAGGCCCTGCGCCGCGCCATCGAGAGCTACCCCGAGGACCTGAACGTGGCCATCATGGCCACGGGTGGCTTGTCTCACCAGGTGCACGGTGAGCGTGCCGGCTTTTTGAACGAAGCTTGGGACGCGGAATTTCTCGATCTGCTGGAGAATGCCCCTGAGCAATTGGTGAACATGCGCATCGCCGAGTACGCGGCCAAGGGCGGCATGGAAGGCGCCGAAGTCATCATGTGGCTGATCATGCGCGGCGCGCTTTCTGATCAGGTCAAATTGGTGCACAAGCAAACCTACGCACCTTCGATGACCAACATCGCCACGCTGGTGTTCGAGGACCAAGGGGGTGAGCCTGATGCGGCGTCCGTGGCCGAGCACCGCAAGCACATTGGTCATGAGCTTGAAGGCGCAGGCGCTTTGCACGGCACCTACCCTTTCACCCATGCGCGTAGCCACTCCAACCTGCGCATCAATGGCTTTCTGCACGCTTTGGTCAAGCCAGCACATCGCGCACGCTTTGTGAGCGACTTTGAGGCTTTGGCCACTGAGCATGGCCTGTCAGAGGAAGAGAAAGACCTGATCCGCAACCGAAAGTGGATCGAAATGATCCGCCGAGGCGTGATCTTTTTTGTTCTGGAGAAGATGGCGGCAGTGCTGGGCGTGTCAAATCCCGAGGTCTATGCCGCATTTCGAGGTGAAACCATCGAACAGTTTCAGGCCACACGCAAGGTATCGATGAAATATTCTGTGGCTGGCGGCAGTAAGGTCAAGGAGATAGATCGCCGGTGAATAGCTGACTAGGAAGCGGTCATTCGCCGAGCTCCAGCTATGGACTGCATTGGGTCGGCTGTTGCAGGTCAGTCGGCCAGCCGCGAACGACAGCAACGGGCCTTTAGATGCCTGTGAGATAGGGTTCTGAAACAGTTCTTTACCAAGCTAGGTCAATACTCGCTAGGCAGCATGATCACCCAGTGCTCACCATCCCAGCAGGCGAACAAAGATATGGCGTGCATTGGAAAGTCCGTGTAAGGGATCTCTTGGCGAGCGTGCTCGCTCCCACTGCCATCCTCGTAGATCATCGTTGCCCTGTTGCCATTGACAGTAATGCGCATTTGGACAAACCAGTCCTCAGTGCCAATCTCGCTTAGATGACTAGCTATCGCATCCATCATCCAAAAACACTCAGCCTCTTCTGCCAAGTACTTAGTACCATCTGTTAGCAGGTGTCTGCGGCTAATTCGGTAATAGCCTGTTGTTCCAATAAATTGCGTGAGTTGCGTCGGGTCAAATTTTTTCATCGCTGCGTCTTTCTTTGATTGAATGACTACAGTTTTGTTTCAGACACTCAAATGGACAACCGACATTTGGTAACCCGATAATTTGGACGGGTACCGAGTAAAAATCACCATGGCGATTTGATAAGTACTCCACCATAATTTTTCGCAGCTCAATTTTTTAGATCTATAGACCCCATTCGAGCTGCACCTGTCGTGGCTAAGAACCCACAGAACTACGCTTCTTAGCTGGTTCAAAACCAGTGACAAATAAGCCCTAACAAGCTAAAATAAACTCAAAATTACTCGGGTCTTGCCATGCCAAATCCAGCTCTAACCCAGTCTGCACGACAGAAGAACGTTGCCAATATGCTAGCTACTCTGCGAATTGAAAAGCTCAGTCCGAGCGAAAGTCTCAAGCCCTCGTTACAGGCCTATGTAGATGGGCAAAAAACGACCACGGATTTGCTAAACGAAGTCAAGGCAAAATATGTCGCGCTACGACGCGGATGATGTCTATTGCATTCCAGGCACTGCAGTTCTCAAGAACAAAGCTGGGATAACGGATCAAGACCAGCTTGATGAGTATGAAGGTGACTTTACAGCCATTCGCCTTCTTGAACTTACGCAAAACCCAGTCGAAGGTTCTTTCGATCTAGCGCATCTTTGCAAAATTCATCAGTACCTATTCCAAGACGTTTACGAGTGGGCCGGCGAAGTTAGAAGCGTGGACATCATCAGGGGCGAAAGTCGTTTTTGCAACGTTCGCCATATCCAGTCTTACTCAAATACCGTTTTATTTGACAAGTACTGGGTCACAATTTTTCGCAGCCCAATTTACGGGCACAGGACCCATTCAAGCAAAGCATGCGGGCATTAAAAAAGCCCTACAGCGCGTTAATGCACATGAGGGCTGGGCTGACTAGCTGGGCAGCAGATTTTTAGCTTGTAGCGCTTAAAAATTTATACGTTTTTTTGAAAATCTGGTGGGTCGTAGTGGGATCGAACCACTGGCTTCCACCGTGTGAAGACTCCTACATTTCACCAATTTCTTTATATGGATCAATAATTTACCATTTTTTACCGGCGCCAAAGTAGTATGCTAGTAGTATAGTTAACAGCTGAAAAAGTTATTGTTTTCACGTCCTCAAATAACTATTAAGAATAAATGCGTAAAGTCTCTTTACGCTTGGGCGCTTTGATCTCTCACTTTAACCAACTGACAATTCATCGGGTGCTTCATAGTGTATAGAGTTCTGATCTTGGCATCGCCGTAGGATACGTAAGTTGCAAATTTTTTATACAAGTCCGACGCCCTCGCCCGTAGTAGCTAGTGAGTCGCCTCGGGTTTCCTAGACAGGCCGGAGCCTCGGAAAATCTTGTCACTCGCAGACTACAGAGCACTGGACATTTGTTTGGCTATGGCTGCGCTTAGGATTGTGAAGCTCTGCAGAATATCGTAAAGTTAGCTACTTTTGTAGCAAAGGAGTTTTAACATGGGTATGCAAGTAAGAATTGACAACTTGCTATACGAGCAAGCGAAAAACGAAGCCAAAGCTGAACAGCGCACGATTGCAGGCCAGCTTGAGTTTTGGGCCTGTGTTGGGCGAGCTGCGGTCGACAACCCAGAGTTGCCGGTTGACTTTGTCGTGCAAGCTTTAGCATCAATGAAAGAGCCTCGTAGCGATGCGATTCCTTTCCAGCCCCGTAGCCGCGCATGAGCTACCAGGCAGTCCAAACACGTAGATTTACTCGTCAATATAAGAAGCTTCCGCGGCTATCGTGACTTCACGTATTGCGGGCATCACGATGGACCAGCAGACACGAGCACTCTGGCCTTTCCTCGGGTTAGGAACGCTTGCATTGCTGGTGATCACCTATGTTCCGGGGTTCTCACTGTGGATCCCACATATGCTAGCGAAGTAACTGAAGCACCATCACCCGCCATTCGTGAAGGTGAACAAACCAAAGCCTGAACAAGGGATATAAATTCGGTATTAATGACAGCTCTGCCGCCGGACAGAACTTAGTGCGCCTTCATAAATGCGCCTTATACCGTGCTTTACCATTAACCGTCCACCACATTAGGGCTAATTCGAATTGTGAAGCACAATGTTTGCTCAGCGAAGCGTGAGCATATTTTATTTTGTAATTAAATTCAATTGGAATTTACCACTACGACAACCAGTAAGTATTCACTTTTAGATGCTCTAAAAACATGCTTACGCTCGCGAAGCATTACATAAAAATCTAGAATTACAAGTGGAAATACCACCTAAGTGATTGATCTATTTTATTTTTTTATTGTTTGGTGGGCGATACATGGATCGAACATGTGACTTCCACCGTGTGAAGACTATGGCAGTTTGCCAATTTCCTTATTTAAATCAACAACTTAGCCACTTATAAAAGCGTCAAAGTAGTATAGTTGTAGTATAGCAATGAATATTTAATTACTAATTTATACCAATTATTTAGAACTTGTAGGACAGCAAGCGTAAAGAGTCTTTACGCTTGCACATTTTGAACACTCAATCATCCAAGTAGCAACTCGTGGCTTGCATCAATGTCTATGGAGTTTTGATGCAACCTCAGCACAGGACAGGCATTGAGTCCTTCTTGACGATCGCTTGCTTTTTCTTACTAAGCCTAGCTGTCAAACCAATCGGGATCGAATTGATATGACGCATTGCTCAAAGCTCGTTTGAAGCATAAGTTCTTGATCAGGAAACGCGACCAATCGCACAACTAACGAAAGACTTGGCATTTGCCAGTCCAGCATCTAGCCCACTAACGCTGCCATGCTCGGGATAGCCCATTGACT
>CANBTT010000102.1 GCA_947372465.1 Burkholderiales bacterium
AGCGAGGTCTTGCCACGTTTTGCCACCACACCTACCCACATGGAGTGCAAGTTCTGCGCTTGGCAGGACCGCTGCTGGGGGACTCAATGACGGCTGGCAATATCGTCTGGCTGGACTACAACAACGCCCCCGAACAAAGGCTGGAAACATCGGCTGACACGCAGGCGCTGCGTGATGGTTTGCTTGACCGGCTCGAATCGGTGCTGCTGTACCTGTTTCCCAGTGGCCGCATACGCGGCAACAAGTTTTATGTGGGCGACATTGATGGCGCGCCGGGCAAGAGCCTAGTGGTGGAGCTTGATGGTCCTCGGCGCGGGCTGTGGAAGGATTTCGCCGATGACGATGGCGGCGACCTGATCGCAGCCTGGGCCAAGTCACGGGGGCTGTCGACGCAGCAGGACTTTCCGCGCATCGCCGATGAAATCAGGCAGTGGCTCGGCTTTGCGCCGCCCGTGGACCACGGGGCCAGGCGGGACATGCGAACGGTCCCGATGGATGAGCTCGGTCCCTACACCGCCAAGTGGGATTACGTCGGGCTCGATGGCGAGCTGATTGCCTGTGTCTACCGCTACGACCCTCCGACCGGCAAAGAGTTCAGGCCGTGGGATGTGCGCGCGCGGATGTGGCGTGCCCCCGATCCGCGTCCGCTCTACAACCTGCCAGCGTTGCAGACGGCTCGCACCGTTATCTTGGTCGAGGGTGAAAAGTGCGCTGACGCCCTAATTGGCGCAGGCATCGTGGCCACCACTGCCATGAACGGGGCCAAAGCACCGGTGGACAAAACCGACTGGTCTGCGCTCAAGAACAAAGAGGTGCTGATCTGGCCCGACCGCGATGCGCCGGGCTGGGACTACGCTGAGAGCGCTGCACGCGCCTGCGCTGCCGTGAGCTGCCAGTCGGTGTCCATCCTCGTGCCGCCTGCTGACAAGCCGCTCAAGTGGGACGCCGCCGACGCAGCGCAGGAGGGCTTTGATTGCGCCGCCTTCATCGCGCAGGCTGAGCGCCGGGTGATCAAAGCTGCTGCGCCCATGGTGCCGACCTTCACTCTGGGCGCATTGCTCGACGATGACTCGCCGCTCCCCGAAGATTTGATTGAGCCGCGCGTGCTGACACCGGGCGGCCTGCTGGTGTTTGGCGGCGCTCCCAAGGTCGGCAAAAGCGACTTCCTGCTGGCCTGGCTCACCCACATGGCTGCCGGTGCATCGTTTTTGGGGATGAGGCCACCCCGGCCACTGCGGGTGTTCTACCTGCAAGCGGAGGTCCAGTACCACTACCTGCGCGAGCGGGTGAAAGGCATTCGCCTCTCGCCAGAACACCTGATTCTGGCGCGCACCAATTTCATGGCCACGCCGCAACTGCGCCTGATCCTGGACGACGACGGGCTGGCGCAGGTCATCCCGGCCATGGTGGCCGCCTTCAACGGTCAGACCCCAGACATCATCGTGATCGACCCGATCCGTAACGTCTTTGACGGGGGCGACGCAGGCGGCGAGAACGACAACGGCGCGATGCTGTACTTCTTGTCGCAGCGCGTGGAGCGCATTCGTCAGGCAGTGAACCCCGAAGCAGGCGTGATCCTGGCGCACCACACCAAAAAGCTGGGCAAGCGCCAGTTTGAGGAAGATCCGTTTCAGGCACTGGCAGGTGCTGGCAGCCTGCGCGGCTACTACTCGTCGGGGATGCTGCTGTTTCGCCCCGACGAGGCGCAAAGCACCCGCCACCTGATCTACGAGCTGCGCAACGGTCCGGCCATTGAGACCAAGTTCGTCGACAAGATGGACGGCCAGTGGCACGAGGTCGATGTTAATGACAGGCTGGTGCTCAAAGAGTACGGCGAGCGGCTCGATGCCGAGCGCAGGCGAAAGCGCGATGCGATTTTGCAGATCCTCTTTGAGGAGGCGGCGCAGGGTCGCTGCTACACCGCCAACCAACTGGCCGAGTCCTTCGAGGGCAAGGCCGGTCTGGGCGGCGAGCGCACGATCCGGGAGCGGATCTCAGCCCTGTCTACGCAGGGCTACATCAAGTTCTTTCGCAACAGCACGGACTACGGACTGCCCTCGATTGGGCGCTCCAAGTTTGGCTACCTGTGCGTCGAGGGCATGGTCCTGAACACGCACACAGGTGAGCCCGATCCAGACACCGGCGAGCTGCCACTGCGCCCGCTCGGGGTGCTTCCAACCCACTACAAATGCCCGCAATCCGGGGCTGCGATGCCCGTCGAAAACCCGGATGTGTGGGTTTACCAAGAAATTAGCAACGACCCGCAGGAGCAAGAATGAACACGATTTGCCAAGATAGAACCCGCACAAGTGCAGCGTTGTCATACGCCCGCATTGACCCGCACCAACCTGCAAATGCCCTCATTGGCTATCCGTTAGCAACGGCTGGCATGAACCCGCAGGCGTACGCAGTAACCCGCAGGAGTTTGCGCAAACAAGTTGGCAAAACTTTTGCCAACTGGACCCCACTTTTTGCCAACTGGATTCAGTTGGCAGACCCTTGCCAACTTCATTCCCATATAAATCAACCACTTACGCTTAAGTTGGCAAAGTTGGCAGTTGGCAACGCTGCCAACTTGCCAACTGGCTGCAAACCCGCATGGATGCTGGGTTTTCATGAAAAATCCAGTTGGAGAAAACCCCCCTCCTACTACGTAGGAGAGGGACCTGTGGTTCCCTCTGACCTACGTCGGAGTGTTTCATCGGTCGATACACCGTTGCCGGGAAACCGGGTGGTGGTACTGGCCATCGACCTGGGGACAACAACCGGTTGGGCACTTCGGTCCAAAGATGGACAGATCGCGCACGGCTTTGCCAGCTTCAAACCCCAGCGGTTTGAAGGCGGCGGTATGCGTTACCTGCGCTTTAAACGTTGGCTCACCGAGATCAAAGCGCTGGCCACCGACATCCATGCCGTGTATTTCGAGGAAGTACGCCGTCACGCAGGGGTGGACGCAGCCCATGTCTATGGCGGCCTGATGGCCACGCTCACCACCTGGTGCGAGCACCACAACATCGCCTACCAGGGCGTGCCAGTGGGCACGATCAAAAAGCACGCCACCGGCAAAGGCAACGCGGGCAAGGGCGAAGTGATTGCAGCTATGCGCCTGCTTGGCCACCCGGTTACCGATGA
>CANBTT010000103.1 GCA_947372465.1 Burkholderiales bacterium
CTGAACTGTCTGGGGGTCAACAACAGCGCGTGGCCTTGGCCAGAGCCTTGATCACACAACCCAAAGTTCTCTTGCTCGATGAGCCTTTATCAGCCCTGGATCCCTTTTTAAGAATTCAAATGCGTGCCGAGCTCAGAAGGTGGCAAAAAGAATTGGGACTGACCTTCGTGCACGTGACGCACTCACAAGAGGAAGCCATGGCCTTGGCCGATGTCATGGTGGTCATGAACAAAGGTGTGATTGAGCAAGTTGGCACCCCACGAGACATTTACAACCATCCGTCCAGTGAGTTTGTTGCTCGTTTCATGGGCGGCAGAAACATCTTTGTCAGCGATCAGTCCTCTTTTACTGTCAGATCTGACCACATTCAGTTGACCCCATTAAAAGACGGGCAGCCCGCTGCAGCGGGTTTTTGCAGTGCCGTCATCACAGACATTGAATACCAAGGGACTCACATTTTGATTGGCTTGAATGCCCCAGAAAAAGTGAGTCACACCATCATGAATTCGGAATTCTCCGTACTGATCTCAGAGGCTGATTTTGTGGCCAGCCCCTTTGAAATGGGTCAACTCGTAGAGCTGACATGGCCTCATGAGTCGGCCCATTATTTTGATCGCCACACAAACGCCTCGTCATAAAGATTTTCCCTCTCTTCGCAAGAAGTTTCACCACCCCACAAGGAGTTTATTTGATGTCTGACTCGTCTTCCACAAAAAAGAACGTACTCACTGACGCATTGGATCTTGCCAACACTGCATCCATGCAAAGACGTACGCTTCTCAAAGGATCCGCTGGCATATTGGCCACGGGTATGTTCCCAGCTATTCACGCTCAAGAAAAAATTGTTTTGCGTTATTTGGGCACTGCAGTTAACCAAGACAAAGCCATTGGTGACAAATTCAAAGCCGACACGGGCATAGAGATTCAATATGTCGCGGTGACCACCGATGATGTGACCAAACGTGCCGTGACCGCGCCCAATAGCTTTGACTTGATTGACACAGAATACTTCTCATTGAAGAAAATCGTCCCAACGGGCAACCTCAAGGGCATTGATATCAAAAAGATCAAAAATGCTGACAAGATCACGACTCTCTTTACTGAGGGCAAAGTGGGGGGCAAGACCGTGGGCGACCAAGGGACTGCGCCAAAGAAAGTGATTTTCTTAGAAGGCGAGAAGAGCAAGGTTTTTGCAAAAAGCCCAACGCAGTTCATGTCCTTGATTCCAACCGTCTACAACGCCGACACATTGGGCATTCGCCCAGATTTGATCAAGCGTCCCATCACATCTTGGGCTGAGCTTTTGAATCCCGAATTCAAAGGCAAAGCGGCCATTTTGAACATTCCATCGATTGGCATCATGGACGCGGCCATGGTGGTGGAAGCCATGGGTATTTACAAATATCCAGACAAAGGCAACATGACCAAGAAAGAGATTGATCTGACCATCAAAACTTTGATCGATGCCAAAAAAGCAGGTCAATTCAGAAGCTTGTGGAAAGACTTCAATGAATCCGTCAACTTGATGGCCTCAGGTGAAGTGGTCATTCAATCCATGTGGTCCCCCGCGGTGACAGCCGTTCGCTCCAAAGGCATTGACTGTGTCTTCCAGCCTTTGAAAGAAGGATACAGAGCATGGGCAGCAGGCTTTGGATTGCCCGCAACCTTATCGGGCAGAAAATTGGATGGCGCCTATGAGTTTATCAATTGGTTCCTTGACGGCTGGGCGGGCGCTTATTTGAATCGCCAAGGCTACTACAGCGCGGTGCTCGATACAGCCAAGTCAAAGATGGAAAGCTACGAGTGGGCCTATTGGATGGAAGGCAAACCTGCCGCCAAAGACATCCTAAGTCCCCACGGTGACGTGCTGGCCAAAACAGGCGCCGTGCGCGACGGAGGAAGCTATGAAAACCGCATGGGCGGCATCGCTTGCTGGAATGCAGTGATGGACGAGAACAACTACATGGTCCAGAAATGGAACGAGTTTGTTGCGGCTTGATCGTCAACCCTTGAGCTGACCCAAACGAACATGAACTCTTCCATTCAAAGTACGGGTCACGCTCAATCCGATTTGTCAAAAGGGCAGGTTTCGCCCTTTTGGCAAATCACACCCTTTAACTGTGTTTTTATTCTCTTCTTTATCGTTCCTCTCCTTTTGATCCTGATGGTGAGTTTTTGGGATTTCAATGAGTATGAGATATTGCCTGACTTTACTTTTAAAAATTACCTCTCAATTTTTGATGGATGCCTCAACACCCAAGAAATGTGTGTGACGCTCAAAACGTATCTATCCACCTTTAAATTTTGCTTCACGGTGTGGTTGTCAACGCTGTTGATTGGCTTTACCTTGGCCTACTACTTGGCCTTTCACATCCAATCTGCGGTTGTTCAAACCGCCCTCTTTGCCATTTGTACCATTCCCTTTTGGACGTCCAATGTGATCCGAATGATCTCTTGGATCCCCCTTCTTGGGCGCAATGGCTTGGTCAACAAGACCTTGGTCGAGTCGGGTTTGGTGCAAACACCCGTTGAGTGGCTTTTGTTTTCGAATTTTTCGGTGATTTTGGCCTTCATCCATCTCTACACCATGTTCATGATTGTGCCCATTTTCAACTCCATGATGCGCATCGATAAAAGCTTGATTGAAGCAGCAAGCGACAGTGGGGCGAGCAAATGGCAAACCATATGGAATGTGATTTTGCCGCTTTCTAAAACAGGCATCATCATTGGCTCGATTTTCGTCATCACCATTGTGATGGGGGATTTTGTGACGGTTGGCGTCATGGGAGGGCAACAAATCGCCTCCATTGGCAAGATCATTCAAGTCGAAACATCCTACCTTCAGTTCCCACTTGCCGCGGCCAATGCGGTCATCTTGCTCAGCATTGTGCTCATGATGATTTGGGCTTTGACGCGCATGGTCGATATTCGCAAGGAGCTTTGAGATGAAACGCAATTCAGAGTTTTTAATCTTATCGATTTTCTTTGCTTTGTTCGTTCTCTTTCTCTACGGACCGATGTTCATCATCTTTTTGTTGAGCTTTCAAGGACCAGACGGGGGTTTGACATTTCCAATGAACGGCGTGTCAACGCACTGGTTTGAAAAACTCGTTCAAGGCATGGGCACCGTTGACATCGCGGCCGCACTTGAGAGATCTGCTTACCTTGGTTTTTGGGTCACCCTCATCACAGTTGTTTTCTCCGTATTGGCCGGATTGGCTTTCAGAAAAAAACTCAAAGGTGCAAACATCATTTTCTACACGGCTGTTGCAAGCTTGATCATGCCCTCCATCATCGTCTCCCTCGGTATTGGGCTTGAGTTTAGGCTGCTGGACAATGCCATCAAATGGGCACTGGGTGCCATGAACATGACAGAGACCTTGGAGTCTTATGGCACATCTTTGGGACTTTATACATCGGCCTTGGGTGCCCATCTCTCTTGGACACTGCCCTTTGGTTTGCTCGTGATGTTTGCGGTCTTCAATCGATTCAATCCAGCCTACGAGGAGGCCGCAAGGGACTTGGGGGCAACGCCTTGGCAGACTTTTCGATACGTCGTTCTTCCCTTGATTTCATCCTCAGTGATTGGCGTGGGTATGTTTGGCTTTACCTTGAGCTGGGATGAAATTGCCAGAACATCTCAAGCCATCGGGGACGTCAACACCCTCCCCCTTGAACTTCAAGGACTGACCACCACCGTAACTGACCCCTCGATTTATGCACTCGGGACCTCAACGTCGGCGATCTCCCTGGCGGTCATGGCTTGCGCAATGTTTGTTGCCAAATGGTTCAATAAAAAGCAATTCAAAGCCACACCATGAGCCACGAAATACACAACACATCAGACCATGAAATCTACGACCGAGTGATTTCGGCGATCTTGGATCACCGACTGCAACCGGGAACAAAGCTCTCGGAAACCAAACTGGCCGAAGCCTTTGGCGTGTCTAGGACCCGAATTCGACCCGTCTTGGTTCGCTTGGCCAATGAGCAAGTGGTCAACCTGACACACAACAAGGGTGCGACCATCGTTGAGCCCACCGAGATCGAAGCCAGAGAGGTCTTTTTACTCAGACGACTGATTGAACCCGTGTTGATTGAGCTCTTTATCAAGCAAGCCAACGACAAGGACATTCTTGCCTTAAAAGACTCTCTTGAAGAGGAGTTGAACGCCATTTCCACGGCAGACATTCGAAAATCTATTCGACTATCAGGAGATTTTCATTTATTGATCGCTCAAGGCTCAAAAAACTCCACCATGTATCGAACACTCAAAGAGTTGATCTCACGCACGTCTTTGATTCTCATGGCTTACAACAACCCAAGCGACTATTTGGCCGTCGACTCAAAAACCTGCACCTGTTCGGATCACCGATCTTTGCTCGATGCCATCAAGCTCAAGGACATTGAAACTGCCAAAAGCTTGATGATCAGCCACTTGATCGATTTGGAGAGCAGCATTCAGTTCAAGCGCCAGACTGAAGACAAGACCGACTTGCACTTGATCTTTAAAAATGCAGCATAAAACAACATGAAACGGTTTCTCGTCATCAATCCCAATACGACTGAAGATGTCACGCAGTTGCTCAAGAGCAGCATGCTACAGTTTTCAAGCACGCCCATTGAGATTGAAACTGTCACGGCCTCTTTTGGCGCCAATTACATTGCCGATGAGGCCAGCTATGTCATTGCATCTTACGCGGTGCTTGACAGTTGGTCCAAAAGCCTTGAGTCAGATCGCATTGACTTTGACCACATCTTGATTGGCTGCTTTGGCGACCCCGGACTGCATGCCTTGAAAGAATGCAGCCGCATTCCAGTGACAGGACTGGCACATGCCTCCTTCTTAAAAGCAAGTCAGTACGGCTCTTTTGGGGTGGTGACGGGTGGCCAAAAATGGGGGCCCATGATCGAGCGCTTGGCTGGAGCCTTGGATTTTGGCAACTCTCTCAAAGTGGTGTCCACGCTTAATGAAACTGGCCTGTTCTTTATGGAGAACCCGCAAGCCGGCGAAGAGCTGTTGATCCAAGCGTGCAACAAAGCCATCCATGAACACCGTTTGGACTGCGTGATCATTGGTGGCGCCGGTTTGACGGGCTTTGCACAAAGAATTCAATCTCGGGTTAAAGCCCCATTGATCGATTGTGTGCAAGCGGCCCTTGAGGTGATGTGCGCACCAGCCCAATCAATGAATACAAAAGACTGTGTGTCTCCCCGCTTGACTTTAACGAAAGTCACACAATCCTTGCAAATGCTTCACACAAGAAGCCACAAGCCTACTGAGGAGCCGCTGAATTGATTACAAAATTTTCCGCCATGGACAAGCCATTTTTAGAGATGCCACGCATCTCAATCCCGCATTTTTTGAGAATTTAAAGAAGTAAATTGCTTTTAATTTTTGAAAAATAATGCTGATTTGAATAGTTAAAAATGATATTTGAGTCAGTGAACAAGAAGTGATCATTTTATTTAAAACCTTATGAGGAAAACATGCAATCTAAAATCAAACTCACCGCTTTAGCAACTGCCTTGTGCGCTTGTGGTTTTGTCAATGCTCAATCTGCAGCACCAAGCGTGACCGTGTTTGGTATCGTTGATGGAGGTATCTCTTCAACATCCAATACGGGCAATGGTTCACAAACCACCTCAGGAGCAGTCAGCTCTATCTTGGGTGTCTCAGCAATTGGCTTCAAAGGCGACAAAGACCTGGGCGATGGTTTGACGGGTTTCTTTAACTTCATGGCAGGTTTCAATCCAACAACTGGCAAACTGTCTGACTCAAGCACACTCTTTTCAAGAAACGCTTACATTGGCTTGAGCAGCTCTATGGGCAGCCTCTCCGTTGGTAAACAATGGAACTTAAATGATGACTGGATCGTTGGTAGCGTGTTCAAAGGTGGCTACAACGCTGGTGCCGTGTTCAAGTTCTCTGAGTTTGATGCAGTGAGCGACTTGTACAACAACACCGTCAAATACGTCACACCCGTGTCTGGCGGTTTCCAAGGTGCTGCGATGTATGGCTCTAACATTGGTGGCTCCAGCACCCCCACCACAGCAGGTTCATTGGCCAACATCGGCGTCAAATACGCTGCAGGCCCTTTGATGGTTGCAGGAACTTATTTTTCTGAGGCCAGCACAACCAGCACATCAAGCACTTACAAACTCACCACATTGGGTGCCAGCTATGCCTCCGGCGCTGTCAAAGGCAGACTCGGTTATGCTTCAGCAACAACAGACGGCGGCGTGTCTTACGTCTCCTTGGGTACAGTGGGTAAAACCAACACAGCCAATGTCGTTGATGTGGGCGTGGATTACTCAGTCTCTCCCCAGTTGACTCTTTCTTTGGACCAACTCGCCAGAAAGAACACCACATTGAACAATTCCTCCAACATCACTCGCTTTTTGGCCATGTATGCGTGGAAGCCCAATACAACGCTTGTCTTTAACGTTGCCAACTTGACCAACTCTACCAATGCAACGGAGTCCTTGCTTGCCACTCAAGCCGGTACAACAGGGGGTGGATACGCAGGCAAATCACAGCAAGCCATTGCGGCGGGTGTGCGCTTCAGCTTCTAATTTAATTTTTCTTAGTTAGTTCACTGTTTTTGTTCTCCGATTGGGTCCTGTTGAGCTGCAACTCAACAGGACCTTTTTTTCGAACTGTTTGGCGCTTAAGTCCCCCTGGCACGGCGCGATCATCAAACTTTGATGGCCAAACCATCGCTTCTTGGGTCATGAGAGCCTTGCACATTGGCTTCTTGATCCACGCAAATCGCGCCAGGGTGACCCATCAAGGGATTGAGTGCGCCGAGGACTTCTAGCTGGTGACCTTTTTGTCTGAGTGAGGCCAGAACGCTGTCACCCACATTCTCTTCAATTTTTAAATTCTCAGTGCTGCTGGAGAAGGTTTTGCCCAGTAAAAACCTTGGGGCAGTCAATGCCGCCAAGGGCGTCATGTTGTAATCAATCAAACGCGTCAAAATAGTGGCCAGGGTTTGAGGTTGCCCATCGGCGCCTTGAGTGCCGTAGATGATCTTGGCGCCGTTGTCTTTCAAGTAAAGCCCTGGATTCAACGTATGAAAAGGTCTTTTGCCAGGCTCCAACACATTCGGATGCAGGGGGTCTAAGTGAAAGGCCGCACCTCGGTTGTGCCAAATGAGTCCCGTGTCCCCCAAGACCACACCACTGCCCCAGTCGTAGTAGACCGTTGCAAGCAAGGACACACTGTTGCCCATGGCATCCGCCACACCAACGAAAACAGTGTCCCCTTGCTGAAAGACATTGGGCCAAGGCCTGGCTTTTTGAAGGTCGACTTGCTGAGCGAGGTGCCTGAGATGCTCCGTACTGAGCAATTGATCAATGGGGACATCTCTAAAATCTGGGTCGGCCACAAAGCGATTGCGGTCCATGAATGCGAGCTTAATGGCTTCTACCAACAAATGGTAATGCTCGGCACTGCCTTCTTGATTTTTTTGAACATCAAACTGATTCAAAATACCCATGATTTCAAGAGTCGTGACCCCTTGAGTAGGCGGCGCATGCGCATAAAGTGTGCCTTGTCG
>CANBTT010000104.1 GCA_947372465.1 Burkholderiales bacterium
TGAGTGTTCCTGCGCTCACTCGCAACGCCCAAAAACTCAGACTCAAAGGTCGTGGCCTTGGGGACCTCAAGGGCTCAAGAGGCGACCTCTACGCAGTGGTTCACATCGAGTCGCCAACGCATGTCTCAGCGCAGGAAATCGAACTGTACGAACAACTCGCCAAAATTTCTAAATTCAGCCCTCGAGATTCAATTGCTTAAGGAAACACACCATGACACGCACTACCATTAACGTCATCGACATTGAACCCGTCGAGCACTTCACCTTTTTTGAGTTGGCAAAATTTTGCGCCTTGAGCGCCGATGAAACAGTGGATTTGATCGATTACGGTGCCATCAAAGCCGACTACAGCGTGAACCAAGAGGACTTTTATTCACCTCAAACGCTTGAAATTTTAAAAATCGCTTGTAAGCAACGAACTGATTTCGACTTGGATTTATTTAGCGTGGTGATTTGTGTTCAATACCTCAAAGAAATTGTGCAACTCAAGCACGAGATTCAAGAATACAAAGCGGTTCTTCAAATTCACGAGCAAACCATTTAGCAAATGAGTCCATCAACCACTTGAATGGTCTTGTCACACTTTGAAGCCAACTCAGGATTGTGTGTAACAAACAAAACACTTGTGCCCTGCTCGGCAGAAATTGATCGCAACAATTCAAAAACCGTCTGTGCACTTTGCGTGTCCAAATTGCCTGTGGGCTCATCGGCCAAGAGCAAAGCGGGCTTCATGGCGAGCGCGCGCGCAATGGCCACACGCTGCTGCTGACCACCAGACAAAAAGCTCGCTTGCGCATCGGCCCAAGGCTTCAAGCCCACACTGTCAAGCAACTCAAGCGCGCGAAGCCGAATGGACTCACTCGAATACCCTTTGGCCGCAGTCATGGGCATCATCACGTTCTCCAGCGCTGTAAATGCGCTCAAGAGGTAATGGTATTGAAATACGAAACCGATGGTGTAGCCCCTCAACTGTGTGAGGGCATCGTCCCCGAGCTCAGTCGTCTCACGGCCTAAAATGGACAAGCGTCCACTGCTGGGTCGGTCCAACAAGCCTACAATGTTCAACAAGGTGCTCTTGCCAGAGCCGGAAGGCCCCACAATCGCACAGAATTCGCCTCTGGACAAGTTGAAGTCAATGCCATGCAAGACCTCGCTTTCATTGCTTTTGCCCTGATTAAAAGACTTTCTGATGCCTTTTAAATCCAAGACCGGTCTTGCGTCATCAAGTTGGACCACGGTGCTCATTTCATCCTCTCATGGCCACAACAGGATCCAAGCGCGCAGCGCGCAACGCTGGTGCAAAGGCGGCGAGCAAACCTGTGAGTGTTGCCAAAAGCAAAGACTGTCCAAACATGATCACATCGAGTTTGAGCACAAACATGACCGACCCATCTGAATTGCGCATGAACACCTCCCACAATGTGAGTGCCATCGCACCAAGCGTTGCACCGACCAAGGCGCCCCCAAAACCCAGCACCCCGCCTTGAATTAAAAAAATACGCATGATTTGACTTCGGGTGATGCCCATGGCCCTCAAAATCCCGATGTCACTTGAGCGCTGTACAACCGACACCACCAACACGCTTGCGATCCCAAACCCGACAGACAGGGCCACAAAAAAACGAATGGCGGTGTTGGCGGTCGTTTGAGCCCCTATGGCGGTAAAGAACTGCTCATTGGTCTTGATCCAACTGTCAGCCTCCAACTGCGTCAAAACGTTGATTTTCTTGGCAACATTTTCTGCTTCGTAGACATCTTTGAGCGTCACATCCAAAACGGTTGCCACCCCGGTTAGATTCAAAAGACTCTGGGCCGACCGCATGGCCACGTAAACTGTTCGGGTGTTTGCGCCCTTGTTCCCCAGATCGAAGATGCCTCTCAAAGTCAGGATATTGGCGCTGCCTGTTGCTGAAGACACATTGATCTTGTCGCCCACTGTGACACCTAAATTGCTGGCCAGTTCTGTTCCGATCAGAACATCCGACCCCGTCAATGCGGCTTGCCCTTGAACAATTTTTTCGGGCAGGGGCACAATTTTGTAATACAAATCGGGCACCATGCCAATTAAATTGACAGACTGGCTCGCGTTCCCCCGAATGACCAGTGCAGCGCCTGTGGTCGCCGGTGAGACAACCGAGACCAAAGGCATCTGAGAAATTTGCTGTGCGATGCTTTGCCACTGATCGATGCTTTTGATGCGTTGCAAGGGTGCTTGAAGTGTGGATGCGATGACCGCTGTGCTGCTTGAAGACCTCATGGGACGCACCGCCTCCTTGGGAGGAATGATTTGAATATGAGACTGGCCAGTGAGCACCCTCGTCACAAAGTTGGACTTCAGACCCGACAGCAAGGCCGACATAAAAATGATCACCCCAACACCGATGGAAATTCCACCGATGATAAAGAGCGTCTGTATCATGCCTTCCTTCAAAAACCGAATGGCCACGAACACCTCAAAGGGTAGCCAGCGTCTACTTTTCATGGCGACCCCATCACTGAAGGCGTGGTGTTGGTGACGGATGGACGCGAAGACCTGATTTGAGGGGCATCAAGGCATCAATCGTGAGCAAGTCTCCCTCTTGTAAACCCTCGACCACATCGACAAAACCCGCACTGCTGGCACCCAAGCTCACAACCTGTCGAATCAACTTCGACCCGATGACCTTGTAAACCCAAGGCATGCGCGTATTGATCTCATGAATGCACAAGAGGGGCACAGGCTTGGCCGACAAGGTCTTTGAGACCTCCACGTCAACAGAGACGGTCATGTCTTGTTTTAGATACTCTGGGGGCTTGGAGACCCCTAATTTAACTTCAATGGATCCACGTTGCGGGTCGACGCTTGTGTTGATGTATTCCACGGTGGCTTCAAATTTTTGGCTCGGATATGCATCTGCAGAAGCCAGCGCAGATTGACCGAGTTTCAACTTTCGAAGATTTTTTTCATCAATTTGAAGCACCAACTGTGTTTGTCCGCTGGGAGACAAACGCATCAAAATTTTGCCAGGCTGCACCACATCGCCGGGTTCAACATTTCTTGAAATCAAGGTTCCGGAAACTTTGGCGAGCACTTTGGCATAGTCAAGCCTAGAGCGAGCGCCTTCTTGAGTAGACTGCGCCAAAGACAGAGACGACTGTGCACTCAAATGCTCACTGCCGCCGTCCTTTAAGCTCTCGAGCTGGCTCTTGCTCATCATCAACTGTGCCTGAGTGATGAGTTGGGCTCGGATCGACTCATCAAGACTGGATTGACCGATGAAATTTTTCTCAAGAAGCTCTTGGTTTCGCTTCAAGGTTTTTAAAGCATTGTCATTGTTGGCTTGCGCTTGATTGAAGGTCTGAAAAGCAACGGGCTCCAACAATTGATGAATTTGAAGCAATTTGACCTGAGCTTGCTCTACACTCAGTTGCGACTGCCGCAAAGCAGCCCTCAGCTCCGTGGACTGAAGCTCTATCAGCAAATCCCCCTTCTTCACATATTGCCCCTCAAGAACCGGTATGTTCAGGACCGTGCCTGTGATCTGAACGCCTACATCGATGCGATGAGGGTTCTGTACTTGACCACTGGCCACAACTGTTTGCACAAAGTCTCTTGTTGTGACCTCAAAAACAGGGACCGATTGCCCCAAGTACCACTTGTAGGTCAAACCCGCAGCGAGACTCAGCAGCAGGAAGGACAGAAGTATTTTTTTTAAATGAAGCTCTAGAAATAAGTACAAGTTTGATCCAATGGCCAAAGAAGCGACATCACCGAGTAACAAGAACGGGTACTGTTGCGCTATTGACTATTTTTGTCGCAACACTGCCAAGCAACATGCGCTCCATGGCGCCACGTCCGTGTGAGCCCAAAACGATCAAATCACAACCCAAGTCGCTGGCTGCTTTTAAAATACCGGTGGCCACACTCACCTCCTCCATGGTCACCACTTCAATGTCTACAGCAGGTGTGGCACTCAAACCCAAGGCTCGCGCTTTGTCTTGAATTGAAAAGGACATGGCCTTGGCTGAATTGACATAGGCCTCAAACGCCATTGGATTGGCCGAACCAATGCCTAAAAACGGATAGGGATCGATTACAAACAAAGAGGTGACCTTTGCGCCATATTTGGAGGCCAAATCAATGGCCAACAGGGCTGCGTGTTCAGACGCCATGGAACCATCGGTTGCAAATAAAACGTGTTTAAACATCATCCATCCCTGTTTGAAAAGTTAATCCTTCAATGCAGTGATTGTGAATAAAAATGCAAAATGGACTTTGATTTACCTCAACAAACCAGCTTGTAATCCTTCAACGCATCAGTTTGAGAGATTAAAACCACGAACGGCTGAACATTTGATCGCGGCAACCGATGTTGTCACCGCGGCTTGATCTTGTAAGGCATGGATCCATTGAGGTCAATATCGATGTGGTTGAAAAACACATCCCTCCTCTCAAACATGCGCAAGCGCGCAAGAGCGTCATCCAAATCGACGCACAAAAAATCAAACACCACATGGTTCAGGGCGTCTATAAAGCCACCCAGAGCAAGAAGGTGCTCAGGAAAATCATCGGCCAAACACATTCGCCAATGCCCATCTAATTTATGCATGCGCAAAGAGCAAAATTGGCCAATGGTCTCATTGCCGTAACTGCTCGAGTCATATTTGAGATAGCCCATCAACTGTCGGTCCAAGTGCTTCACGATGGTCAAGCACCTTGGGAACAACTGCTGATAGGGAGAGCTCCTAAGTGCGGGCGAATCTAGATACGGCTTCATCGGCATTTCATCGATTGATGTCCATTTGAAATAAACATGGCATTGTCAATACAAAGAGAAAAATAGTGGAAATAATTACCACTAAAACACTCAAAAATGACAAGTTAATGCAACTATATGACTAAGTATATAGTATATTTCGTAAAAATTGAAACCTATAGAAGTAATACAGCTCAGAAAAATTGAGACAAGGTCAAAGTCAAAAGAGCAACAACGCCATTCACACCGACACATCGATGGAACAATTTAATAACCTCAGAACCATGCTCGACATCACTGTGGAAATCCATAACTGGGAGAGTGAACACTTTCCAGAAATGGAAACCATGAGTGGACGTTTTATCTTTTTAAGTCTCGTGACTTACTTTTGTAAAGATCAAGACAAGAACAGTGACGCATTGCCGCTCAAGAGCATCTATAGGAC
>CANBTT010000105.1 GCA_947372465.1 Burkholderiales bacterium
TGGAGTTGCCCGTCCAGATGAATAGTCTGTCCAATGCAAGACATAGGCTGGAAAAGTTGGATCAATATTTGACTTATTGGTCTGCCATGCCACCAATTTACGGACGGCAACTTTGCCCTTGGTAGTCTTGGTCCAAACCGTTCGCCTGATGACCTTGGATTCTGGTAACTGTCTTTCATGGACATGCGCGCTCACATCCTCCACGTGGCATCTGTCCAATATTTGAGAAAACCGAGTCCCAATCGCATCTGCTTTTTTATCGTCTCGGATTCGAACCAAAACCGGGTGAAGCCAATTCGCTGTTGGCATCGCGCCAACGGCCCTCCAGCCGGTTTTCTCATCAAAATCCAGGGCCATGGATCTCACAACATGCCCATCGCTGGATTCCGCTTGCAAATCTGTAACGTTTATTTCAGCTACGACCTCAGGCCGCACAAATGTAAAGAGGTCACCGGAGCGACTAGGGCAACGAAACGTCGACGCAAATTGAAGTGGTTGAAGTCTGGACATCAAAGCGCGTCGCTCTAAATCGCCACCCAGATTTCCACAATGACCTGCAATCTGCACATGACCGTCTTCACGGGTCAGCCCAAGCAGCAACGTTCGCACAGATTGCGGATCTTCTGTCCGTGCCGTGTACCCCATGATCACAACATCTACGGTGAATTCAGGCTTCACCTTGTAGATCGTCCCTTGAGACGAACGAACAATCAGTCCCTCTGCTTTTCCACCATCAACCAACTCAGCAAATAAGTTGGGTAATTCCGAAACAGTCGAAATTGGATCCGTCTTTATGGCCTTCAAGCGTTTACCACTGGCAAGAAGTCCAGTGATCGCGTCTAGCCGCTCCGAGTACGCCAACTGCTGCGGCGCATCGCTCAATAAGCCTTGCACTAAATCAAAGGCCATGAAACCCAACCGCTCAACCTTGGCAGATGCCCCACCAGCCATAGCGGAAGCAACGTCACCAACCCGAGGACGATCCTTACCAGTGGAAGCGGCAAACAACTCACCGGCGATGAGCGTTAGGCCTTTCACTTTGGCGGCAACCTCCCTCGCCTCGATGAGAATTGGCACATCGCCAACAATCGCTTTTCCGTTGCTACTGATCAGTGCTGCCGAACCTTCCTCTATTTTTAAAAACCACAACTCACCATCAACTTTGGGTGAAACCAAAAATGGTGCACCAAATATGCCTGTTCCAATTTCATCAGGCTTGACAGATCGATAGGCACTGGCAACGCGCCTGCGGTAAGTCTGGACGCTAGCCATTAACTCAGCATCCAACACAGAACCAGCTGGATGTAATGTGCCTTTGCCCAATGGGCTGCCGTTGTTCAAATTCATCTCAATTTTCCTTGGCAGATACGGGGCGCTTAAGTTCCATATCGCTAAGATGCAACATGAGCTGATATTTGTCTCCATCGACCCGACCTTCAAGGAAACCCCTGCAAGGTCGACCGTTCGCCTGGAACACCAAGGGTTCACTGCCTTTTGCTCCGCCCCCCACAAGCATGAGGGATCTGTCGGCGGCAAGTTCTTTCGCCATCGCGTGTAAGAAGTCATACGTCACGCCATCAACATGTGTGACCTGAAGGCTGCGCCGAAACATAAAACGCCTGACCGCATCAGCAATTGGAACTTTCCGGCCAGTCCACCGAACAGGTCTTTCATCATCGACATTTGATTCAACATCAACCGGATCTCGTCTCTCTTTTTCCCCTCCATCAGGGCCGGTAATCACTTCAATGATTTTTGGAGGACTGTGGAGAAATTCACCTTTACTGGTGAGAAAGACGATGTTTGTTTCACCAATTGATCGCCCAACGTGTTCGATATCGATTTCCGGATCGCCATCAATGAGAGCTTGGGCGTAATCATCCCCAAGTGACTGCGTCAAAACCTCCCCGCGCCCCGTCTCTGTGCTGCTGAGGTACCGGTGAAAGAGGATCGAATGGCCGGGGATGCCCAGACTGATAGGGGCATCTCTCTTCGGGCTGATGACCTGCGCGCTTCCGTCGCGACCGCTTGCGTTTGTAATTCGGATCGATTTAGTCATAGGTCAGAACATTTCGAAATCAAGGTCATCAGACGAATCCTCGGCGTCAACCACCTCAGCAAGCTTGCCTGGCTCTGACCATGTTGCAGTAAGAGGCGCGCCAATCAAACAAAAAATGCCCTCAGTGTTTTTCAACAAAAATGCTGCTGATTGCTTGTAATCGGCTGAGTAACTAAAGCTAAATCGAAAAACGTCACCTGCAGCCAATCTCTCTTGCAGTGCTGCAGCCAGATCCGTTGCTTCCAGGGTGTAAACCGATTCAACGACGTGCTCTAGCAAGACATCAGGCTCGACCAACTCCAACGGCTGCACCGCACCCAAAGTAGAGGGCATCAGCTCTAAAGCTTGCCCATCCGATCCGATGCCTACCAATTGAGACTTTTGAAGCCAGCGTCCGCTTTCATCAAAATACCCTTGAGCTGTCATGCCGCTCTGAAGCAGGTACAGGCCATCTGATGTCAATGCAGATTTGACACACGGCTCTCCTGTGAGGTCTAAGGGAACACGACGGCGTTCACCATAAAGTCGCTTTCGATCGAGTTTGATGTGGTCAAAACTCGATTCAATACCGTCTAGCGAGACGACGATGGGTTTAGCCATGATTCTGGTCTCCTGTTGATTGGCAAAAACTTATTTTCATTTTTTGCCAATTTTAGCAAGAATATCAACGGTATCTGCATGCCCTCTTGCTTTGGCAAGTTCAAGCAAACTTTGACCACGCGGGAGGGCTTCGGTAGCTTTAGCTCCAGAGTCCAAAAGAATTCGAACGATGGAAGTGTTCCCACGTCGCACTGCGTTGCCAATTGCAGTGTTGCCGTTGTCTGAAACGGCATCGATTTCTGCACCTTGCTCGATTAAAAAGCGGACAGCCTCTTCTTGCGCGATCAACTGTGCACCTGCCAGCGGGGGGTCATCCTCGCCCCCTGGACCTTGGCAGGCCATCATCAATGGCGTGGTGCTATGGAAAAACTCCCGCTTGTTGATCCGAGCTCCTTTACCTAACAGCACTTTTAATGCTGCCGCATCTCCGCGCTCAGCAGCCAAGAGAAAAGGTGTTGAATTCAAATCATTGGCAGTTTCAGCGCCAGCTCTGCAATGGTTCAAAATTTCTTCGTCATTCAGTGCCTCTGCTACTGAAAGAATAGACAACATCCCGGACGGACTGTTGATGTTGGCTCCTCGTCGCAAAACATCTAGTGCCATGCGTTTGAGTGCCGCTTCATATTTTTCAATCGTAGAAAAGCTGGCTGACAACTGGCCGCTGAATTCTTCATCCGCATACCACTGCTTGGCTGTCACTGCCACCATGAGAATCATTTTTAGCAGTGGTTCATCGTCAATCCGCTCATTTGGATCAAGACCTTCATTAAGCTTTTGTTCAAGCGCTCCCTCATCACCAAGCATGATCAACTTTTTGATGGGTGACGCATCGGCGGCTAATAACGACGGACTTTGCCGCTCCTCTTGAACCATCTTCAATAAGTGACCGGCGAAGTCGTCTGAAGGCATCCCCAGGTTGATCTCAATGCTGAGGTCACCACCAGACCAAGATGAGTTGCTTGAAACCACTTCATCTCCATCGTCATCGACTTCAACCGTCTGAATGGCCTTTTCGACGATTTGAATGGAGAAACAATCTTTGATCAGCTGACCGTTGTGTTCCTGCTTCAGTAGATCTGCCAAGGCTTCGGGGGTTTTTACTTCTTTGCCAAGCTTGGCCTCAAAGATGGCAACGATGCCAAGCTCCGGGGAACGTTTTAGCTTTTCATCTTCACGAAGCGCTTTACTTGAGGTGCTGCCTCGAAAATCGACGGCAACTACTTTGAGCGACTTCAGTTTTGGCTCTTTGGCAAATGCATAGGCGCTAGCCTCTGAGGAGTCCTTAAATTGAACGCCTTGTACCTCGTCTGGCAAATTGTCTTGATCGATGCTCATTGAAAAAGAGAGCCCCATTCGCACTTGGTACTTGCTCTCAAACCATTTATCCAAGAGCCTGCAAGCTTCTGCATAGTGAGCGGTTGAAACGTCGTTTTTTGACTTAATCCATTCCGCCTGTGCCTTTTTGAATGCAGCAGGCAGGTGTGCGCCGTGCTCTTCTTCGTCATATCGCAAATCTGTGCAATAAACACCCAGGGTCACGGTGGTTGATGCAGATGACTTAGTGCTTTTAGCAGTTGATTTCTTAGTTTCCTCAGGGTCACCTCCCTCAGCAGCCGCTGCAGCAGCGCGTTGGCGCTTTATAGCGGCGGAAATCAACTTGGCAGCTGCCTCATGTCCGTTATGTTTTGCGGCGTCTAATGGAGCAGGTACACCTTCAACTTTTGCCATCACATTCGCACCCTTGTCGATCAGGACGCGAACCAAATCGGTGTACCCGTTCATGGCGGCAACAAACAATGGGAACAATGGCGTATCGGTCGTGCGAACAATGACATCTGGGTTGGCACCGTTGCTTAGTAGAACCTTGGCAACCTCGGCCTGGTTTTTCATAACCGCGCGCATCAAAGGAGTGCAACCCTCGGCATCCGCGCCATCTACCGCTGCGCCTTGCTGAATGAGCGCAGCAGCCGCTTTGGCGTTACCAGTGATGCCGCAGTTATGCAGTGCCGTTCTCTTATCTGCATTAAGCGCAGTGACATTACCGCCCGCCTTGCACAGCAGATCGATCGTCTTCTTATCGCCACCTATGGCCGCCGTGTGCAGGGGTGTTGCCCCACTTGGAATTTGCTTTGTCGCCGATGCACCACGGCGCAGCAGGGCTTCAAGACATCCATTGGCTCCCGTTGCGCAGGCTATGTGGAGCGGTGTCACACCAGCGTTGTCGCCTTTCATCGGTCCGAGGTCAACTTGTGCACCAGCGTCCAGAAGCTGATTGACAAGCGCCAAAGCATCATCGCCACGGGATACCGCCAGGTACAGGGGTGAATTGCCGTTCTTGTCCTCAATGTTCAAGTTGGGTCGTTGCTGCAGTAGAAATTCGGCTGCAGCCCATTGGCTCTTGTCGATGGCGGCAAGAAGCGGCGTATCGCCCGACTCGGGCTCGGGAGCATTGATGTCTACACCCTTGGATAAGAGTTGCTTTACTTTTTCAATGTTTCCCGTTCGAGCTGCCGCAATCATTTCGGCCACTCGCTTTTTTTCACCGCCAAAAAGTCCGAAGAACATGAGCTATTCCTAATATTATTTTTTTGACAGGTGCTGATTAACCAGCTTCAACACCCTTGTAGCCTGATCAATTGACATCTGTATGACGTCTGTCGTCTCACATTTGAGCCACGAGTTGAGCGGCCAGCTTCTATCGCACTCAAAGCGGTCATTTTCCGACGAGGTACAGGCAAAAATCGAGTGCATTTTTTTGTTGCTCACCGGTGGTGCCTTCCAAAGACCGCATTGGTGAGCCCAACGCCAAACGCCAACGCGCCAATGGTCCCGAGAATTCCTGGCCCGTTGTTTATTGGGGCGTCACGTGGGGGCTGTGTAGGTGCCGCTTCGATGGACGGCTCAGACTTCTGCCTCAGCCTTTTCGCCAGCGCATCCAACTTGGCCATCTCTGGTGGACTGGTCATGTTTAAGGCAATCGTCAACATGACGTTGGATGTCACGGGGATCGATTGCTTGTCTAGCGCAGCTATGGGGTTGTTTATGGCGTGAACGAGATCGTCCAACCAGTCACAAATAACCCTGACATGATGGCGATATACACCAAGAAGCAGAGAGCGAGCCTCCCTTGAATCTGTGTCCACCGGGTGAGCCGCCTTGGCCGATTGGTAGCCCTCCACAAACTCAGACAGCACTTGCTCGAGTCTTCCCGCAGCGCGACTGGCTTCTGCCAGCCCCGCTTCTTCGTTGCGGATTACATCCTTCATCAACCCTTCAATTCGGGGCGAAAAATGGGTTAGTGCACTGGTGATCACGCCCATATGACTTGAAAGGTCGGCAATCGCCTCAAACTCCAAGCCAGATGACCGGACCTTGCGGGCCATCTCTAGTCTGACGGTTTGAATGACCGGCGGCAGTGCTTCACCTAGACAAATGACCTGTGATGGCAACTCACAGACCACATCGTTGGGGTTTTGCACAATGGAGGCCATGGTCAGTCGAAAGTGAGGTAATGTTGAAAAGTCAGTCGTCTCTGAGCTGCTTTCTTATTACTGCGCTTACCAAGCGCATGGTCAACGAAGCTCATTTCGCACCCACATGAGGTGCAAAAATTGTAAAAGTTGATCATTGCTGTAAGCATGATTTGCAGCATATCACGGCAAGCGACAGATCATGTCGTTTAATGACTGCTTGCCATTAAACTCGTCGACTTGAAAGCCGGAAATTGATAAGCGACACAATCTGTCGCTTGATACAGCAAAGTAGGAACAGTGATGAACGATACCTTGATGCGGCAATGGGCGATGCTCCGGGCGATCCCAAGACACCCCCAGCGAGTCGATGCACAAACCATCCATGCCCGACTTGGTGACCTCGGAATCAGCGTCTCGCTCAGAACGGTGCAAAGAGACCTCAATACCCTAGCGACCACCTTTCCTTTGGACTTTGATGAGTCCAAGCCACAAGGCTGGTGCTGGAGGCAAGGCGCTGGCCAGTTGGAAATCCCCAGCATGGATGCCCATGCCGCGCTGACTTTCAACCTGGTAGAGCAATACATGCAAAACCTGCTCCCGCGCTCCACACTGGGACACATGGCACCGTGGTTCGAGGCAGCTCAAGGTGTTGCAGCGTCTCAGGCGTCTACGGTGACAAAGTGGCAGGACAAATTGCGCGTCATCCCCCACTCGTTTAACCGGATCCCCACCCAAATTGACCCTGAGATTCAGGCCACCATTTACAACGGTCTGCTGCTTGAACGACAACTGGAAGTCACCTACCGAGCGCTCTCCAACGGAAAAGAAGCGAAAACCTATCCCTTGCACCCCCTTGGGCTGGTGGTCATGGAGCAAGTGGTCTACCTTGTGTGTACCGTCAAAGATTACCAAGACGCTCGCTTTCTCGCAGTACATCGAATCGATGCGGCCCGGCTGCTGGATCAAGACGCCATACGGCCAAAGCAATTCGACATTGATGAGTTCATTTCTCGTGAATTCGGCATCCGCCTCGGCAGCCAGCCCCTTGAACTGGTGATGCGGGTACGTGGAATTTTGGGCAAGTATTTAGCCGAGACGCCCGTTGCGCACGATCAAACCATGACGACTCTTGATAGTGAATGGACGCAGGTTAATGCGACCGTCCCAGACACCGTTCAGCTCAGGATGTGGCTTCGCTCAATGGGCACCGATGCTGTCGTTGACGCTCCACTCAGCCTGAAAGAACAGCTGAAGGCGGAGTATCTTGAACTTCAGCGCCTCTATTCAACCGGATCAAGTCCGGAAATTTGATCAACCTCTCCAGCTACCTCAGCAATACCAATTGTGGGATCGCATCTGATCCGCACCAAACAATCGCGTTTTGTTCAAACCTCTTGCCAAGAGATCTGGCTGCCTCCAAGGACAGCCCGAATATCAGAAAGCTCGGCTCACCTGGCCAGTCACCGACCGGATGCTTGCCCTCCCCAGGTATGAAACTCAGGCTCCTGAAACGCAGCTCGTGTGCCAACTGGTCCTGCAACTGGGCGTTTTCAGCTTCGCCCAACAGCTGACCCAGTGGATTGCACGCCGTGACAAAGGCGCAAGTGTCGCTGCGGTTTGCTTTGAATAAACCAAATAGGCCGTCGTTTGGCTCCGCAATGCGCAGGGTCAGCGGCGTATCGGAATCAACGCGAAATTCCGTCTCCCGGTATGCCTGGATCGTTTCCGGCGAAATTAGTGATTCACTGACCAAGACAATTCACCCCAAAATCTAATAGTCACCACGAATCATCATCGTGACCGAACCTTTTTTGAGCATTTGCAGTCCCTGCTCCTGAATTCGGCCACTCATCACGCTCATTGAAAACGGCCCCAATTCCAGTTGCAGTGCTTCCCATTCGGGTGCTGCCGTCGGTGCTGCAGCTGCCCATCTGGGTGAACATAGACCCATCCGACCCAACAGTGGTAGACCCCATACTTGTGTACGTCGTGCCGTCAGATGAAACGCTGGTGGTATCAGAGATCTTCTGCAGGGTCTCGCCCTTGTCGGACACGGCGAATCGACCCAATATTTGCCAAAAAGATATGGTCATCTCCTTAAAGTGATGATTCAGGGCCAAGCGACCAGTGAGCTAATCAGCCCGTTATAAAAATTCTATCATCAACGAGTTTGCGCTGCATCAAAATGATTAAGCGCAGTCTCTGAATATGCTAGAGTTGACCCAACACCAACAGGATGGGGATAAATACGTGGTCAACAGAACAGTCGCTGCAGCACTCGACGACCTGACGCAGACGCAAAGAGAGCGACTTTTCTACATCGAAGTTAAATCTTTCTTCTGTGGTGACCTGACGCGCGCAGACATCGAGCGACGCTTTGGGGTCAAACCTGCCGCCTCTGCACGCGACTTGAGCACCTACCGCCGCCTAGCACCGCAAAACCTTTTCTACGACGCAGGTCAGCGCAAGTACGCGACAACAGACCGCTTCGCGCCCTTGTTTGAGCATTCCGCCGAACGTGTGCTGACCTGGTTCCGGGCGGGCTTTGGCGACAACATGGATCAAAAGCTTAAGCGCACCGTCCCATGCGAAAGCGCCAGCGACCTGGTCAAGCCTGACATTGACACCTTGGCCACGCTAACCCGCGCCATTGCCGGGCGACGTCAAGTCAAGGTCAACTACCTGTCACTGACCTCTGGAGCCTCGACGAAGACCCTTTGCCCGCTGGCGCTGGCTGACACTGGTCTACGTTGGCATTTGCGTGCCTATGACCGCGAGCGTGGTCGCTTTGCCGACTTTGCGTTGACGAGAATCGTCAAGGCAAAGGCTATCGATCAACCCATTCCCGTAGAAGAACAAATTGAATCAGATGTTCAATGGGCACGCATCGTCCACATTGAATTGGTACCCCACCCCGGCATCGCTTACCCCAAAGCGATCGAGGCGGACTTCATGATGAACAGCGGAGTGCTCGCGCTCGATATGCGCGCTCCATTGGTTGGGTATGCGCTTCGCCGCTGGTCCATGGATTGTTCTCCGGCACATCAGCTTGACCCTAAGCAACACCATCTGTGGCTCAGTAATCCGCAAACCCTTTATGGCGTAGAGAGCGCAGCACTTGCCCCCGGGTACGAGATCAAGGGGGGTGGCAATGGGGATTTATAACGCGGAGATTTCCGCTGGCTCATTGATGATTCCTGAAAGCCGCCGGATTGCAAAGCTTCTTTTGGCCAGCCCAACGGTTGAGCAATGGGATCACGCCATAGAGGTCGAAAACATCCTGCAAAAAAAGCCAGCTACCGCACGCAGACAGGCACGGTTGATGCGCAATCGACTGGAAACGCTTGATCAAGATGGATGGCAATCGATCGTCGAAGGCGACACCGAAGTTGCAAGCCAAATATTGCTTGCCGCCTCTATCCGTCACAGCCAGCTTTTGAGTGATTTCCTGCGAGATGTCTACATGGTGGACCTGCAAAAACTCGAGAAAACATTGAGCCACCATCAATGGGACGCCTTCATTGCCGAATGTGAACACCGTGATGCCGCAGTGGCTAGCTGGGCTCCTTCGACGCGTGACAAACTCTTTCAAGTCGTCGTTCGAATTTTGGCTGAAGCCAAATATCTAGACTCGACGAGGCATCTCGGCCTGACGCCTCCGATGCTGCATCCACAAACGCGAAACTACTTAAAAAAATTAGGGGACCGTGCAACGCTCTCCGTTATGGAGGCGCATTGATGTCCACGACCTTTGAAGAACGACTCAACCAAGCACTGCCACGCCTTGCATCGCCAGATGTTCTGGATAACAAGGGTGCAGGCGGCGAAATCGGATTCTGGATTTTTGACTATCCCCCAGAACGTGAAATGGAGATGCGTTCATGGCTGTCTGAGGTCATTGAACCAGGTCTTCGCAAACAAAAGCCGGATTTGAAGTTTGTCACGGTCGATCTCTTTGAATGCGTGATCAGCTTGCTAGAAGAGCGAGGCCTGTTGGACAAGGCATTTGAGATGCAGTTGAAAAAGGGAGATGAAGCCTTGCTTTCTACCCTGCGGTCTGTCCTCAAAGAAGACCGCCTGGCCGCTCGCATCGTTGAGAAATCAGGGGCGACCGACCTGGGGCTGCTGATCATTAAGGGCGTTGGAGCCGTTTTTCCGATGCTACGCACACACACGCTTCTTTCGGCGCTTCATCCTCACATGCGCGACACGCCCTTGCTCATGCTCTATCCCGGCCGCTATGACGGCTTATCCCTCAAGCTTTTCAACAAGCTTGGGGACGACAACTATTACCGCGCCTTCAGGCTGGTTTCGTAATTCGAAAGACGCAAAATGAAAATCAAAGAACTGTTCGTCAAACCGATTAACCGCCCGATCAATGGCGTCATCAAAGCAGATCAGCGCGATGAAGAAAGCATCTGGCAAGAGCTCGATGAATACGTCACCACCAAGCAGGTGACCGAATACCTTCGTCGCTTCTTTGATGCCTACCTCGCAACTGTTGATCACCCCAATGACCCAGCCATCGTGGCACGCATGGGCGTTTGGGTATCTGGATTCTTCGGATCCGGTAAGTCGCACTTTATCAAGATCCTCTCCTACCTGTTGTCGAACTTGGAAGCCTCCAAACCCGAATCAGGCGAGCGTCGCCATGCTGCTCAGTTCTTTGATTCAAAGATCACGGACCCCATGCTTTTGGGTGACATCCGACGCGCTGTATCTGGAAAGACAGACGTCATCCTGTTCAATATTGACTCCAAAGCCGATGCCAAAGGCGATCGGGACGCGATTCTGCAAGTGTTTCTTCGGGTCTTTAATGAAATGCGAGGCCTCTCGGGTGACGCTCCTCACGTTGCAGAAATGGAGCGCTACCTAATTTCAAAAGGCTGCTACGACGTTTTCAAACAAGCGTTCAAAGAGTCAAACGGCAACGCTTGGGAGGCAGAGCGCGATGCGGTGGGTTTCTTGCGTGACGACGTCATAGCCGGACTCTCCAAAGCTCTCAGCATGTCTGAAGACTCTGCAGGCAAATGGTTCGACAACGCCGCAGAAACCTACAAAATTAATATTGAAGGTTTTGCAGGCATCGTCCGCGACTACCTTGACGCAAAAGGTCCCGGTCACAGAGTTGTCTTTTTAGTGGACGAAGTTGGCCAGTTCATCGGAAAGAACTCCCAGCTGATGCTGAATCTGCAGACCATCACTGAAGAGCTTGGAACAGTTTGCAAAGGCCGGGCATGGGTCATCGTCACCAGCCAGGAAGATATTGACGCCACGCTGGGTGAAGCCAATGCGTCACGCACTAACGA
The DNA here is from genome assembly GCA_947372465.1 of Burkholderiales bacterium. Lineage (GTDB taxonomy): Bacteria > Pseudomonadota > Gammaproteobacteria > Burkholderiales > Burkholderiaceae_C > Limnohabitans. Next base: position 11,442 of record CANBTT010000105.1, read on the forward strand.
CTTCTCCAAGATCACGGGCCGCTTCCATACACGGCTGTCACTCTCCAGCTCCAACACTGACGAAGTGATTGCGCACCGTTTACTGGAAAAAACGCCTGAAGGTAAAGCGGAGCTGGTCAGCCTTTGGAAATCCAAAGGTGACATCATCAACAACCAACTGTCATTCGCAGATCACGCCACTGCCTTCAGAAATTACCGCGATGCGGATGACTTCGCTGCCCACTACCCGTTCGCCCCTTATCAATTCCAACTGCTGCAAAAGATTTTCGAATCTATCCGCAAAGTTGGCGCGACCGGACGCCATCTTGCGCGTGGTGAGCGTTCCATGCTGGACGCCTTCCAGACCGCCGCCGTTGGCAACGGAGACAAAAGCACAGACGCCCTGGTGCCGCTATTTGACTTTTACCCTTCCATCGAAAGCTTTCTGGACTCAACCGTCAAGCGTGCGATTGACCAGGCAACAGACAACCCCGCTTTGGAAGAATGGGACACCAAGCTTCTGAGGGCGCTGTTTCTCATTCGCTATGCAGATGCCGTCAAAGGCACGGTCGACAACTTGGCAACACTTTGCCTGGACAAAGTTGATGCCGACAAACTGGCGCTGAAGAAGCAAATCGATGCGAGCTTGAACCGTTTAGAGCGCCAGAACCTGGTCAGCCGCAACGGTGAGCTCTGGCAATTCTTGACCAATGAAGAGCGTGACGTCACCCAAGAGATCAAGTCTGTCGAAATATCTGGCACCGATATCTCCCGCTTTGTGGCCGAATTGGTTTATGACGAAGTTCTCGCAGGCGCTACAAAAATCCGCCATCGGGAAACCAAGAGTGACTATGAATTCAACCGCCTACTAGATGGCAGCCCATTCAAACAAGCCAATCAAGATCTGACATTTGAAGTTTTGTCGCCGGTGGGCGCGGACTACGAGCTCATGTCAGATGCGCGGCTGATCGGCCGCAGCTCCGAAGGCTCTGGCAGAGCCATCCTGAAAATGGCCAACGACGGTCGTGTGGACGTTGAAATCCGCATCTACCTTCAAATCGAAAAATACATCGGCCCGAAAAGCGACACCGCAACACCTACGCTCAAGCGAATTCTTTTCGACCGTAAGGACGAGAACCGTGGCCGCAAAGAACGCATCCGCATCCAACTCGCCAACATGATGAGCGGCGGCGACTTTTACGCTTTAGGACAAAAGCTGGCCCTCAAAGCACAAGGCCCTGCAGTGCTGTTGGACGAGATGATCAATTACCTGGTCTCCAACACCTATTCCAAGCTTGGGTACATCAAAGTACGCCAGGCCGACCCCATTGCTGAAATCAAAGCGATCTTGTCGGCTGATACCGGTAGGCAGCAAGGCATGGCCATGGGCGGCGAAGAAGGCAACGGGCTTGCACTGGCCGAAATGCGGCAATACCTTAGCATTGCCGCTGGCAGCAGTCGCGTGTTGCTCTCAGACATCGTTGACAAGTTTTCTGGCGCACCTTGGGGTTGGCGGCCTGAATGGGAAACTGTGATTTTGATCACGCGACTTTTTGTGGCGGGCGAAATCAAGCTGGTCAGCGAAGGCTCTGACCTCGACCCTAAGAGCGCGCTTGAGCCTCTGACCAAAGCAGCCAAGTTCAAACAAGTCTCAATTTTGAAGCGCAAGTCTTCAGATGCCGCAACGCGTACCAAGGCTCGGGAACTGCATAGAGACCTGTTTTCTCTGATGCCCGCTGAAGATGAAGATGCTTTGGTCGCTGCGTTCCGTGACAACCTTGGAAAGCTCAAAGAAGGCTTGGACACCGCACGGGTCAAGGCAGAGCAAAAGCACTTTCCCGGCGGCACAGAAATCACCCAGGCTCTTTCATCCATTGATAAGCAGCTCGCCATTCGCGATCCGTTTGAGTTTTTAGGCGCGATGATTCAAGCCCGAGATGCTTGGCGCGATCTGTCCGACGATACCCATGACGTTTTGAGTTTTTACAAAACACAGGCGGTTGTCTGGTCGCGGATGCTCGATGCGCTGACAAGTTTTGGGGACAACCGAGAAGCCCTTGCCAAAGAGGCAGCTGCCAATGCAGCTCTTGTCGAGCTAGAAGGCATCCGGAGCAACAAGTCGCCTTACGCGAAAGTCAATCGCATAGAGGGCTTGCTCTCCACGGTTGAAAGTGTAAATGAAGGGCTTGCAGGCGAACGCCGAGAAAAAGCACTCATTTCCATTGATGGCAAGATCACTGAGGCAACGCAGGCGCTGGATGCCGCCAGTGCCGACGCAAACCTTCGCAATACGGCGCTCAAGCCATTGCAAGACATCAAAACACAGCTTGCAGGCTTGGTCAGCATTCCACGAATTCTGTTTTTGCAAGGCCGTGGTGGCGAGCTGCTTGACGAAGCCATGGACAAGATTGCGGCAGCGGCTAAGGCAACTCAAACATCGAAACCGGCATCGACTGAGGCAGGCACTCCGCCAACGGTACCGCCAACTGCAGTGGCGAAGCCCATCAAAGTCATTCGAACGGCTGATTTCGGTTCAAAAACGTATTTGGAAACCACACAAGACGTGAATGATTACGTCGAAAAACTAAAGGCAGCATTGCTGTCAGCCATCGAATCCGGCCAACGCGCCCGCGTTCAATAAAAGACCCAAAACACCCATGAACAAAGCCAATCTTAAAAGTTACGCCCCTCAGGCCCGTCAAGACTTCATTGCAGCAGTCAGCGCACGCGCCAGCATTCTGGGTATCACGGCCAAGGGAAACTCACCCATTGAAGTACGGGGCGATGTTGCACTGATCGATGGCCGCGAATGGCCCAAAAAGGTGGTGGGACAACGCAGTGCACTGATCGAGCGTATTGAGCTGCATGGCTTTCAGCAAGTCATTGAAGAAGTTGCCTACACATGGTTCAACCGCTTTGCAGCTTTGCGGTTCATGGAGATCCATGACTACCTGGACCACGGATGGCGTGTGCTATCCAGCAGAGACAATGGCCTGCCAGAAATACTAGGCCACGCCAGTGAACTTTCGCTTGGCGGACTTAGCCAAGCCAAAGCCCAAGAAATGCAGTTGGCAGGCAACCAGGACAACGAGCTGTACAAGCTGTTGTTGGTGGCGCAGTGCAATGCACTGAGCAACGCCATGCCATTCCTTTTCGAGCGCATCGATGATCAAACAGAGCTGCTACTGCCCGACAACTTGCTGCGTACCGACTCGATCATTGCCAAGCTGGTAGCAGGCGTGCCCGAAGAAGACTGGCAAGATATTGAAATCATCGGCTGGCTGTACCAGTCGTATATTTCTGAGAAGAAGGACCAGGTCATTGGCAAGGTGGTCAAAAGCGAAGACATCCCCGCCGCCACCCAGCTCTTCACACCGAATTGGATCGTGCAATACCTTGTGCAAAACAGCGTGGGCCGCCTGTGGCTCATGGCCAACCCGCAAAGCACCCTGGCCCAGCAGTGGCCGTACTACATCCCCCCCGCCGAGCAAACGCCCGAGGTACAAGCCCAGCTTGATACCCTCATCCAGACCCGCGTGCGCGAAGATGGCGACACACTCAACCCCGAAACTATCACCGTGCTGGACCCGGCCTGCGGCAGTGGCCACATTCTGGTGGTGGCTTATGACGCGCTCAAGGCCATCTACCTGGAGCGTGGCTACCAGCCCAGAGCCATCCCGCGTCTGATACTAGAAAAGAACCTGTTTGGGCTGGACATTGACGACCGTGCCGCCCAAATGGCCGGGTTTGCCCTGCTGATGAAAGCCCGTGCAGACGACCGCCGCCTATTCACCTTCACGGACGATGCAGGCAACCTGCAGCCGCCCAAACTCAACGTGCTGAGCCTGCAAGAGAGCAAGGGCCTCAGCGTGGACGAACTCGCTACACACCTAGCCCCATTCAAGGTGCAGCGCGCCACTATCACCTCACTGGTGGAAACCTTTGAACACGCAAAAACCTTTGGTTCGCTAATCCAGATTCCCTATGCGCTCAAAACGCATTTGACTGTGTTGCCGCAGGTACTGGCTTTGATTAAGAAAAGTGGCGATATGTATGCAACTGCTGCTGCGGAAGACTTGCTGCCGCTGGTGCAGCAAGCGCAGATTTTGGCGACTCTCTTTGATGCTGTCGTAGCCAATCCACCATATATGGGTGGCAAAGGTATGAACGCAGCGTTAAAAGAATTTTCGAAGTCATTTCCAAATAGCAAAGCAGATATGTTTGCCATGTTTATGGAGCGATGCCAGCACTTCGGGAAATATTCAGCGCAACTTGGTTTCGTAACACCTTATCTTTGGATGTTTATTTCCTCTTACAAGGACATACGATCAAAACTACTTTCAGAAGCCACGATCGGTACGCTGATTCAACTTGAATACAATGCGTTTGAACCTGCTTGTGTTCCAGTTTGTTGTTTTGCAATGGCGAAAAGTCATATTAAAAACTATTTAGGTAGTTACATAAATCTTTCAGACTTTAAGGGACATGATACTCAAAGCCCCAAGACATTAGAGGCTATCAATAATAATGAATGTGGGTGGTTTTTTAATGCGCATCCTGATAGCTTTAAAAAAATAGCTGGAAGTCCATTTGCATATTGGGTCAGCGAGGGAGTTATCAAAAGCTTTGAAGAAAGCAGGAAAGTTTCGGATGTAGCCGATACGAAATCAGGCATGTCAACAACAGACAATGTCCAATTTTTGCGTTACTGGCACGAGGTTACGAAAAATCATATCGGCTTTAATTTTGACAACGCTGAACTAGCCGACAAATCAGACAAAAAATGGTTCCCATATAGTAAAGGCGGTGGGTATAGAAAGTGGTTTGGAAATCAAGAATATGTTGTGAACTGGCAAGCTGACGGCAGGGATATTCGTGCATGCATTGCATCAGATCCAGCCAAACAGGTGGGAGGGCGAATCGTTAATGAAGATTTCTATTTCAAACCAGGTGTTGGGTGGAGCGACTTAACGTCTGGACGCTTATCCGCCAGGGTACAAGATAAAGGCTTCCTCTTCGACTCAGTTAATCCCATTGCATTCCCTTACAACCAAGGGGATTCGTTGAATTTATTAGGATTCCTAAACTCTGATTTTGCCAACGATTTGTCATCAATAATCAATCCATCACTACACTTTACGCCCGGCAATGCTCGAGAGCTACCCTTTCCGAAAGCAGATCAGATACCGGATAGGTTAAAGGAAGTATGTCGTGAATGTATTTCAATATCTTGCGAGGATTGGAATGCATCCGAGACGTCATGGGGGTTTGATGCCCTGCCGATCATTAAACGGGACCTCAAAGTCACAACTTTAGAATTGACGTGGCAGAATTGGGCAACGAACCGCAATGAAGCTTTAAGTCGCCTACTTTTATTGGAGACTGAAAACAATCAGATCTTTATTGATGCTTTTAAGCTTCAAGATGAGCTCTCTGCGAATGTTCCTGAAGAACAAATTACATTAACTCGAGCAGACCGCGAGAAAGACAGCCAACGCCTGATCTCTTACGCCATTGGCTGCATGATGGGCCGCTACAGCGTCGACGAGCCCGGCTTAATTTATGCCCATGCGGGTAACGTAAATTTCGAGCCTAACCGGTACCTCACCTTCCCCGCAGATGCCGACGGCATCATTCCCATCACAGACGAACTTTGGTTTGAGGACGACGCCTGCAGTCGAATTCGCGAATTCCTAGGCTCCGTTTGGGGGTCGGACACACTAGAAATGAACATGGCTTGGCTGGCAGAGAGCCTCGGTACGAAAGCCACCGAAGCCCCGGATGAGGCAATCCGACGCTACATCGCTGACAAGTTCTTCAAAGACCACGTGCAGACCTACAAGAAGCGTCCGATCTATTGGCACTTCAAAAGTGGCAAACAAGGGGCTTTTCAGGCCTTGGTTTACCTGCACCGGTACAACGAAGCTACCTTGGCACGGATGCGCTCTGAATACGTGGTGCCGCTCACGTCAAAATTTGCCTACCGCTTAGATATGCTGGAGAAAGACGCCAGCGCATCGAGCTCCACAGCAGCGCGAACCAAGATACAAAAGCAAATTGAGTCGCTGCGCAAGAAGCAAACAGAGCTCATGGCGTTTGAAGAAAAGCTGCGTCACTACGCTGACATGCGCATCAACCTCGACTTAGATGATGGCGTGAAAGTGAACTACGCCAAATTCGGCGACCTGCTTGCAGAGTCAAAAGTAATCACAGGGGGCTCGGATGAGTAGCACGCCGCCAGCTTTTTTGAATGCGCTACAGCGCCTTTACCAAGAAGGTAGCACCATCGTTTTTTGGAATGACCCTGACGGTGAATTTGGCAATCAGGTGAATGATCTTGACCTTGAGAACGTCCAGATCATTCGTCTAGACAAGACCCCATCACTGCAAGCCAAGGTGTGGATAGAACGTGAATTGGGTAAACGTTGGCTGGTCTACGCCCCTTTTGATGAGCCCGAGCCTGCCAATGACTGGCTCTTGGACGCACGGTTACGCGGCAAGGCTTTCAATGCAGATACTGCCTCCATGCAGCTGGAAGAACTTGGATTGACCACGCATGCACTGCGTGATCATCTGAAACTCAGAGCCAAGTTCCTGCGCGCCAAGGAAAGAATCGACAGACTCAAGCGCTGGGTTCAACCTGGCGACACCGCTTTGGATTTGGATCGCAAGATGATCGCTGTCATCATCCGGGCCGATACAGCCGATGCCGCGTCAATTTTCTTAAAAGTATTTGCAGGGCTACTTGGGGAAGATGCGGACTTGGGGTTACCAAGTAAAGCACTTGAAGAGATCGCCTCCTATGAACTGCAAGAGGCTTTTTGGGCCATAGCGGATGATGAGTTTGGATTTGCCGAGGCCACGGCTTCCGCTACTTCATTGCGTGGCTTGCTATACCGGCTGCTCGCCACAGATTTTTGCAACGCCATTCATCAGACCTGCGCGCCCTTGGCGCACTTCATCATCAATGACAAGACCAAGGCGGCCCACGCCTCAGTTTTTGCGAGTAGGTGGCGGTCAGACATGGCCAACTACGCCAGCTACGACAAGATTTCAAGCTTGGTCGCAGATGAGCTTCGCATCATGGACATTTTGGGACCCATGCACGCTGAGCTGCTGGCTGATGCGATGACATTTGAGGCCATTGAGAAACGGGTGATCGGAGACTTGAAGGCCCGCATCATTGCAGGTGGTGGAGCCAACATGGATACGATCCGTGCCCTCATCGCTCGCAGGCGCGATGGCCATTGGGCCAACCCCATGCTCGCCATCGGCAACGATTCGACCAAAGCACTGGCTGCCAGTTACGAAGCCTTGGAGGCTTCAGCCTCCTTCTTTGAGTTGCAGGCCAAGCATGGGCATGGGTTTAGCTTCTCTGATGCCAGTGGTGCTTTTACGGCTTACGCCACTGAGATTTACAAATTTGACCAGTTGTACCGCTGGTTCATGCGCGCCACTGAATCGGTAGAACCCATGGGCTGGTCTCTTTTGCACGAGCTGCGGGACCGCATGGAAGATGCGTATTCAGGCTGGTTCATTGGGCAACTGTCGTCCGCATGGGGATCCGTCATCGAAGGTGGCGGATTACTCAACTCCTGGCGGATAGCTGAGGTTGTCAACCAATATGACTTCTTTGAAAAACGGGTGCTCCCTGCATTTGATGGCGGAGCCAAGCGCGTTTATGTGGTCATCTCTGACGCTTTTCGATTTGAGGCGGCCGAAGAGCTGGCCAGCAAGCTCAACTCCAAGAGCCGGGTCAAGGCGAAACTTGAACCCTTGCTGGGTGTTTTGCCAAGTTACACGGCTCTTGGCATGGCGAGCCTTTTGCCTCACCAACAGCTGTCCTATAAGGCCAACGAGTCGTTGGATGTCTTAGCGGATGGGCGACCGACTGCAACGCTCGACCAGCGCGCAGCAATTCTGGCAACCCATGGCGGTATCGCCATCAGTCGCGATGATTTGATGGAAAAAGGCAAGGACAAAGGTCGAGAATTCGTCAAGCCGTACAAGCTGGTGTATGTCTACCACGACCACATCGACGCTATTGGTGACAAACGTGGCACGGAGTCTAAAACCTTTGAAGCCACGTCGCAGGCCATTGACGAGCTGGCCGAAGTGGTCAGCTTCATCGTTAATAACCTAAACGGCTCCACCGTGCTGGTGACGGCTGACCACGGATACCTTTACCAAGAATCCTCCTTGGAAGAGGCAGATCGAACCATCTTGCCGCAGGATCCACCAGGCGTCGTTAAATCTAAAAAACGCTATGTGCTAGGCCGTGAAATGGGTGAAACAACCAAAGCATGGTGCGGTAACACAGCCATTACCGCAAAAACTGAACCTGGCGTTGGAAGCGTTGATTTTTGGGTACCCAAAGGAGCTGGGCGCTTTCACTTTGTGGGTGGGGCCCGTTTTGTGCACGGCAGTGCAATGCCTCAAGAGATTGCAGTCCCGCTTCTGACCGTCAAAGAGAGTGACTCCGAGAAAGTCAAAATTAAGGTGGTCGAGGTCAGCCTTTTGGGATCGTCTAACAAAGTGGTGACGAACAAGCAGCGTTTTGAATTTATCCAAAACGAAGCGGTATCTGAGCGAGTGCTGCCAGCAACTTTGCTGTTCACTATCAGGGATGGGGACAAACCCATCAGCGATGAGCAGGCCGTCACATTTGACAGCACCTCCCCCATGTTGGATGAGCGCAAGCGCTCGACAATGCTGACCATCCAAGCAGGAAGTTACGACCGCACGAAAGACTATGTGTTGGTTGCCCGTGACGCAAAAACAAAAGCAGAGGCATGGCGCTCGACCTTGCGCATTGACCTCGCATTCAGCAACGATTTTTAGGAACAACGATGGCAGAAGAATTAGTAACTGGCCCAGTTGGCACGATTGACACCAGTCTTGACAAGCTGCTGAATGAACGTTTTGCGGGTCGTGTGGTCCGCAAAGATTTGACCAAACTGATCAAAGAAGGGGCCAACGTCCCGGTATACGTCCTTGAATATCTTCTGGGTATGTACTGCGCATCCGACGACGATGAGACGATCAAGGCGGGTTTAGTGACCGTCAAGAACATCTTGTCCGAGAACTACGTTCGACCGGATGAGGCGGAAAAAGTGAAGAGCAAAATTCGCGAACGCGGCTCCTTCAAAGTGATTGACAAGGTCACGGTCAAGCTCAATGAGAACCGTGACTCCTACGAAGCCTTGCTATCAAACCTCGGCATCAAAAATGCAGAAATTCCTGACTCCTACGTTCGGGAGTTTGAAAAGCTGCTGGTCGGCGGCATCTGGTGCATCGTGACGCTGCAATACCGCTTTGAAGAAAACTCCAAGACCTCCCCCTTTTTGGTGTCGGAACTTAAACCGATTCAAATGCCTGGCTTGGATATGGAGGAGTTGTTCAGCGCCAGAAAAGGTTTTACGGAAGAACAATGGATCGACACTCTGCTGCGTTCAACGGGCATGGAGCCAACCTGCTTTAAGGAGCGTGCAAAGTGGCATCTGCTAGCCCGCATGATTCCGCTGGTGGAGAACAACTACAACCTGTGTGAACTTGGTCCGCGCGGTACGGGTAAGAGCCACATTTACAAAGAGATCAGTCCAAACTCAATTTTGGTTTCCGGTGGACAGACCACTGTAGCCAACTTGTTTTACAACATGAGTGCTCGCAAGGTCGGGCTAGTTGGACTTTGGGATGTGGTCGCATTTGACGAGGTTGCGGGCATCAACTTCAAGGATCAGGACGGTGTTCAGATCATGAAGGACTACATGGCCTCTGGATCCTTCAGTCGCGGCCGTGAGTCTATTTCGGCCAGCGCAGCCATGGTCTTTGTTGGCAACCTACCGCAGGGGCAAAGTGTTGAATCGCTGGTTAAGACCAGTCATCTGTTCGCCCCGTTTCCGGACGTGATGATCGACTCGGCGTTTTTCGACCGTTTCCATGCCTACGTACCGGGCTGGGAAATCCCCAAAATGCGCCCGGAGTTTTTCACCAATCAGTACGGTCTGATTGTTGACTACTTGGCTGAGTGGGTCCGCGAGATGCGCAAACGCAGCTTTGCAGACGCTATCGATAAATATTTCAAGCTGGGCAACAACCTCAACCAGCGCGACACCATTGCCGTGCGTCGAACGGTGTCTGGACTTCTGAAACTCATTTGCCCCGATGGCTCGTACACCAAAGAGACTGTCCGCAAGTGCCTGGAATACGCCCTTGAAGTTCGCAGGCGCGTGAAAGAGCAATTGAAGAAGATTGGCGGCATGGAGTTCTATGACGTGCATTTCTCATACATAGACCTCGAAGACCTGCAGGAGCGCTTTGTGTCGGTTCCAGAGCAAACGGGTGGCGGGCTCATTCCTGAAGGAAAGCTTCCACCGGGTGCCCTGCATACCATTGCTATGGCGGGCGCTGAAATGCCAGGCTTGTACCGAATGGAAATTCAGGCGATTGCAGGTAACGGAAAGCTCAATGTTTCCGGCTCGCTATCGCGTGAACCAGTTCGTGTTGCCTTTGATTACTTCAAAGCCAACGCTAATCGAGTGAGTGCTTCGATTCACCCAACCGAAAAAGACTTCCATCTGCATTTGGTTGAGCTTCAGGCATCAGGTACGCCAGATGCTTTGACTTTGGCCAGTTTTATTGCGTTGTGCTCTGCGGCACTTGGCAAGCCAGTACAAGGACAACTTGCAGTCATGGGAGACATGACACTGGGCGGAACGATCTCGCAGGCCCGCAACCTCGCTGAAAGCCTGCAGGTCGCTTTTGATGCTGGTGCCAAACGAATCCTGCTGCCAATGTCCAGCGTGACTGACATTCCGTCGGTACCTGGCGAACTGTTCGCCAAATTTCAGACGAGCTTTTATTCGGATCCTGTGGATGCCGTATTTAAAGCACTCGGCGTGGAGTAACAGAGGGTTTTAGTGCAGGCTTCAAAAATCAATCTAGTCTAGATTGCTCTCGGTACCAACGCTGAAACTCAATGAGCATCAGCGTAGTTTGAGCAGCATCTTCTGCTAGTTTTTCGCAGCTGGTTTCTGAAGGAGGTACAGGGTCGGCGGCGACTGCAGTAACTCCTGAGGCACTAAAGGGAACGCTGGGCATGGCGCTTTCACCATTTGGGGGCTCGACGCGCACGCGCAAAGGAACACGGAAAAGCAAGCGCTGGCGATCAGCCGTAAGCTCTGCCTTGGCTTTTTTGAATTCATCGGAAATCTCCTGATTGATGGTGGTTTGCTGCTCGGTGACTTGGGAAACATGGACTGATTGGGAGATCACGGCCTGAGCGGTAGCGATCTTGTCTGCCTCCCATTGGGTAGTGATGCGCCGCTCGCCAAAGCGGCAGCCACCAATAAAGAGAACGCTGACAAGCGCACTGGCCGCCAGCCACCGCCATGGCACTGCGGCTAAAAGACTGAGAAGTGAAAGCATCAGTCAGCCTCGTCCAGTTCGGCCAACTGGTGTTGGGTGATGATGGAGACCACTTTGCCTGCGTAATCTGGGTCAGTTGCGTATCCAGCCTTTGCCACAGCCCTGGCGAAGGCGTCGCCCGTCGTGTACTGAAAGCAAGGCGCGTAGCGTCGGTTCTGGTGCAAGAATGCGGCGTGGTCATCCATGCAAACCTGCCAATCCGCGTATTTGCGCCAGCGGGCCGGAACCATCACCCATGTACCGCGCAAAAATTCCCGTGTGTTGATGGTCAGCACTTCCCCTTTCCAAGAAGGGTCTGCCTTCACACCGAAGAGATTTTTACCCTGCCGCGCGAGTAAGGATTCGCCCCACGCAGACTCCAGCGCCGCCTGGGCGACCGTGAAGCTGGCCGGAACACTGGACAACTTAGCTGAAGCCTTGGCAGCGACACCGATCAATGAAATAAAGTCTTGAGGTTTCATTACAAAATCTCCTTGACGTCGCGTGCAATTTCATCGATTCCCGCTTCGCGGTTCTTGTCAATGAAATTGAAAACCCAGCGAACGATTGCCCACCCGGGTAATCCACAAGCGAAGATCAATCCCCCCATGGCCATCAGTCCAAGCTGAGACTGAACCCAGTCATGGAGACCGAAATATTGAATGACGGCAGCGCCGCCGCCAACGCTGGAGACAACAGTGCTGATAAGCCCGACGGCCCACTCTCTTCGGGTACGAGGTGGTGTCATCAACATGACGACAACAGCCGCCAATGTGGCACCACTTGCAATGGCTGCGGCTGTTCCGCCGAATGCTTTGTAGGCTGCTGCAGCACCTGCGACTGAACTGCTGGTTGGTTCTGGCATTTTTAAACTCCAAAAGTAAAAAGCCCGCACTGGCGTGAACCAGGCGGGCGATTGATGAAACGGTTTGTTGTGTGGCTTAGGCTGTTTGCTACGCTGCAATGATCGGAATCACGCGCCTTACTGGCGGCGACTCCACGGTGCTTTTGGCCAGGCCAAAGATGTCCTTGCGCTCCGGAGGCAGATCGCCGTCGATAAAGACCGGCATGCACCCCGTGAGGAACTCAATGGCCGCTGCAAAGAACACCAAGTTGTCCGAATAGGCGGCGTCGCACCCAGCATCCCAAAGCGGACCTTCTAAAAACATGCACGAACCCTTGCACATTTGAAGCACTGGGCAAGACGAGCAGCCTTGGCGCTGGCTCCAGTGCGTGGCGCTTTTCATGCGCACAGCGGACAGATCTGAAAGCTGGCCGATCAGATGACTCTGGTCATTCGGAGCCGTGGCAACGGCGCTCACGTTTTGGCAGGTGACGACATTGCCTTTGAGATCCACAGCCAGGTTGTGGCTGCGGTCCATGCCGCACTTTTGCCCAAGCGCAGAGGCTGGGCGCTGGTAGCGAATGGAATCGATGAAGTCTTGAATCTTCTGGTTGGTGAGGTCAAAGCGACTGGCAAGGCCAGTGCGGACTTCACCAAACCCTTGCCTGCGAAACTGTGCGTGCTCAGCGGTGGTCTTGAAGGTGGCGGCCAGGCCACCTTCATCGTAGGGGTCGATGAATGCGCCTTCACCAATCTGAACATCGGCCCCGAAGCGTTCTTGCAGCCAAAGCTGCACCGCTGCCCTGCTCGGATTTTGGCTGCTGATCATCGCGTTGATGCTGATGCGGCCCTGCGGTTGGAGGCGCGCGTACAAATCCATGATGGCGGCGCGCTGTTGCGGGTCGTCTAGCGGGTCTGCCCCGCGTGCGTGGTAGCCAGGCCCATCGTGGGATAGCCCGACGACGAAGCCCATGCGGTCCAGCCACTCGTTGGTCTCAAGACTGAGCAATGAGCCATTGGTGATGATCAGGAACTCAGCATCCGGGTAGAGCACTCGCAGGCGCTCAGCCAAGGGCTTTAAGGTCTTGATGTAGACCAGTGGTTCACCGCCCCAAAATTCAATCCGTTCGGGAGCATGACTTAGGCTGGTGGTCAACTGCTGCAGAAAATTCTCTACATCCTCGGGGTTGGTGCTTTCAGCGTGGGGCACAAAGCGCTGGCTGCAGTAGTTGCACTCGTAGTTACAGGACAAGCCGAGGCTGATTTTGAGGGTCTTGATCAAGCCTTT
>CANBTT010000106.1 GCA_947372465.1 Burkholderiales bacterium
CATTTACGCCTCCCCTAAGGGGTGCCACAGCGCACCTTGCGCACGAGCTGCAAGCTGGCCGTGTCTATCGGCGTGAAGAGCTTGCTCGCCTGAGTAATGCAGTTGATCGACATCTGAATGAACTGGTGTCCACTGGGGTGCTCAAAAAATTGGCTCAAGGGCTTTACTACGCACCCAAGCAATCGAACTTTGGTCCCTTGCCACCCACTGACGAACAGGTGGTGAGAGGATTTCTGCGTGACAAGGATTTTTTGGTGTTTTCTCCGTCGTCATACAACGCGGTGGGCCTGGGCACCACTCAGCTCTACAACAGCACGCTGGTCTACAACCACAAACGTCATGGCGTTTTCAAACTGGGCAACCGACAGTTTAATTTTCGAGTAAAGCCTCGCTTCCCCAAAAAACTAACTTCCGAATTCCTGTATGTGGACCTGCTGAACAACTTGGAGGAATTGGCCGAAGACCGCGACGCTGTGCTCAGCCAGGCCCGCAATAAGTTGATGTCTTTCAATCAACCTCGGCTCCAAGAGGCATTGAACAGCTACGGCAACATGGCCACTCGCAAACGCGTTCGGGAGTGGGTCGGTGGCTGACTTTCTTCACGAACGACGTGACTTCGATCAATTGCTTGCGGTTGTCGCAAACGAGCGCGCGCTCGACCCCATGCTGGTCGAAAAAGACTACTGGATCATGCACAGCCTGTGGGGACTCCAGGCTCAAGGCTTTGTGTTCGAATTAAAGGGCGGCACCTCGCTGTCCAAAGGCTTCGGGGTCATCCATCGTTTCTCAGAAGACATTGATATCCGCATCGAGCCACCCTCTGACATGGATGTCAAAACAGGGCGCAACCAGGACAAGCCTGCGCACATCGATTCGCGGCGTGCTTATTACGACGCGTTGTCAAAACGCATCCGCATCCCGGGTATCGACAGTGTTGAGCGGGACACCTTCTTTGACGATGAAAAAATGCGCAGCGCAGGCATTCGGCTCGTCTACTCACCCCGTGCGGCCACCGTCACCGGTTTGAAAGACGGCATCCTGCTGGAACTGGGGTTCGACGATACAGCACCCAATCGACCTGTCACCATCTCATCTTGGGCTTTAGATTTCGCGATGAGCCGGGGCGTTGAAGTTTTCGACAACCGTGCCGCCGATGTGCCTTGCTACACGCCGACTCACACGTTCGTCGAGAAGCTCCAGACCATCTCGACCAAGTACCGCCGTTTGGCTGAGGCTCAAAAATTCCCAGGCAACTTTCTGCGCCACTACTACGACGTGTATTGCTTGCTCGATCTACCCGAAGTTCAGGCTTTCATGCAGGAGCAGGCGTATCAGGACCGAAAAGTGCAACGCTTTCGGTCTGGTGATGAATTGGTGATCGCCAAGAATCCAGCCTTCACCCTGAACGATTCTGAGCAGCGAGATCTTTTTGCTCGGGAATACAAAAAATCCTCTGCGCTCTACTACCAAGGACAGCCGGATTTCGTTCAGCTACTTGACCGCATCGGCAAGCATCTGAATTCAATGTGACGCCGGTACACCACTGACCGCAAACAGCCCGCAGCACTCAAGCCTTAATTACTGAAATCCAGGGTATTGCACTTCGCTGTTGAATCCGCCCGCCATGCCGCGATAACGGTAAGAGGTCAAATGGGGCTTTTATCAGCAGGCCCTATGAAATCTGTCCAATCACTCATCGATCGACGTCAGGAAATTGAACCACATTTGCATGCCATCGGGATGCGGCAATCGCCATCGCAAACAGTAAAGAGTCCTGACGGTCACCTCGTCATCCATACGCCATTTGACATTCAGGATCTCAAGAAGCGTGTCCGATTGAAGTCTCAACTGGCACAGATAGATTTAAAGCTCGGTCCAGCAAAACCCGTAAAAAAAAGTGTTCCCCAGCGCACAACCACGATCACAAATGGCGGCAGTGAGTTGATCACAGAACAACTGCTCGCGCAGCGATGGTTTTGCTCTACCTCTCGGCTTCAGCGCTGGCGCATGGATGAAAAAGGACCAAGCTACCTCAAGATCGGCGGCAAGGTCCTTTACCGATTGGAAGATGTGCGACTCTACAAGTTGTCATGCCGGGTCAAAACCGCAGCCAGTTCATGACAAATACAAGCGATTCAGAAAATCTGGCACGGCGACGGTCTTGCCCTCGAAGTCCGCAAGCAACCCATTGACTTCATTGGGTATTTTTCTTGGAGTTTGTTTATCATAACGGCTAGGGATGGAAACATCGCCGTTTTTGAAAAAATGAGGGTTAATGAGGGCCGCATGAACCCTCGTTAGCCCGCAGGAACTGGCAATAGCCAGCATGAAAAAAATGGTGGTGGGGCGTAACCACTGCACAAACAGCCTCAGAGTAGCCCCTGCGGGCCTGATCTAGTTCCTGCGAACAAACCCCAATTCAGCGCCGTCCCCAAATGGGAACGCCCCGTCGAATCCGGCCAATTCTACAGATTTGCGGACGGCGGTTCAATTCCGAAAATCACACTTGAACCGGCGTCCACATATCGATCACCGACACCAACCCAGCTAGTTGCCGTGTATGAAAGGCCTTCAGGGGACGGCATTTGGCCACCCTGACCAGCGACCCATTTGAAGCTTTATTTGGATTCGCATCTTGACACGGGGGGATTTCTTGGTGTAAGCGTTCTTTCAAAAATGACTCATACAACTCACACCCCAAAGGTCTCGCCACAGCCATTTTTCATTTCAAGCATTGACACGGCCGGGAAACGTATGGTAGCGAGGGGCTGTAAAGGGAGAGGTTTTCTCGACCCTGACCAGCGACCCATTTGAAGCTTTATTTGGATTCAAGTCTTGACACGGGGGGATTTCGTGGTGTAGGTCATTTAAGCCGATGGATGCGTATATGCCCATCAGACATCTGCTGCAATGTCTGTTGAGATGTGTTTTTGTGAGCAAGGACATTTTTACGAACAATGTCATCTCTGCTCTCCGACAGCTTGGCGAGTAAATTTGAATTGGCATTGGGATGCGCAGCCAAAAGCCGATCTGCCGAATCATCTTGCCCACAGATAGCCTCAAGTTGATCCAGGGTTGAACTAAGATTTCTTGCGATTGCAATGGTCGCGGCCTTGCACGGCTTACCAGCCACGATAATTTTAAGGAGTTCGTCCTCAACGTCCACCCGTCTCACAACCACTAATTTTTCAGAATCGCTACCGTTTCTTGCAGCCCACTGCAAAAAGGATTTAGGGCAGTCGCGCAAGCTCAGAATATGTTTCAAGACGCCCTGCTTCATCTCAAAAAGCAGGTCTGGATTCTCAAGAAGCAGCCAATCAAAGGCAGGGTTTTTATAAAACGCCCTCGGAAACTCAGGTGCAAGCTTCAAAAGGATCTCAGAAGGAGTGTTCGGATTGAGCGCAACATGGTGTTTTGTAGGCTCATCTGTACTGGATGAAAGCCTTCTGAGATCAACATCATCGAGATCACTTCTCTGGGCAATTTCACGATCGAACTCAGGGAACAAACCTAAAAGCGTATCAATCTTTTGAAGTAACTTTTTATGCCGATCCAGATGATGCGCCCGCTGCAAATGAACATCAATTGGAGTAGCAGTAGAAATTTTCGCACCAGCTCCAATCAGAGTAGAGACGACATCTGGTTTGCCATAAGTAGCGGCAAGCAACAGGGCTTCATGAAGCGAATCATCTATCGATTCAGGGCTAGGTACCGCTTCTAAAACAACCTTGACCAGCTCGGAAGGTAGCAAGAGGACGGCTAGCATCAACGGTGTGAAACCAAAATTATTCCGTGCGTTAACGCTAACCCCGCTCGCAATCACCAGGCGAATAGCCGTCGCAGAGGGTTTCTGAGCATTCTTTGGCATGGAAACCAAATGCAGCGCGTTATTTCCTTCAGCATCGATGCTACTTCGATCAAAATTTTCTGCCAGCACCTTCTTGATTCCATCAATGTAATGGACGCGGAAAACGCCAATGGCTCCCGGTTGAAGTTGAGCGAAAGTTATGTCATTCATACAAAGTGCAGTTGAGACGATCTTGAAGCTAATTTAAACTTGCGCGGTTGGACCAATGGCCACTGGATTTGCCCCAACATTTTTCCAGGCAGCTGGATGGCAACTAAATACGAGCACTTGGTGCCGCTTTGAGGCATC
The DNA here is from genome assembly GCA_947372465.1 of Burkholderiales bacterium. GTDB lineage: Bacteria > Pseudomonadota > Gammaproteobacteria > Burkholderiales > Burkholderiaceae_C > Limnohabitans. The sequence continues at coordinate 4,157 of CANBTT010000106.1, forward strand.
AAATATCACACGCTTCATTTGCTCTAAGCGCTGTGCATCCGTGTGTACAAGCGCATCATCGAGGATGATCAAGGTGGGGCGACCAGCCTCTTTGAGCAAGTCAGCGTAAGCCAACCGACTGATGACTCCCATCTGTTCACGAGCCCCGTAACTCATCTCATTGATGTGCCCCACCTGGGTACCGATGTGGTCCATTCGAGTGAGCATGCCCGGCACAAGGTCATCATCAATGTCCAGCGTGGCACGAGGAAACAAGAGCTGTAAATATCTGTGAATATGCTTTTGCAGAGGCGCTTGAATTTTTTTCGTCAATTCGGACCGTTTGGCATCAAGCAAGCTGAGCAGCAGGTCCAGTGCCTCAGCTCGACGCTTAATTTCATTAAGCCGCCGTCCAGCGGCATCAGCACTAACTGAAATCTCTGAGCGCGCTTCTTCAAGGCCATTCGCACCGGCTTCCTCCAAACGGCTCCGCAACACCGTAATGCTTGTTTGGCGCTCACGAAACTGCCGCTCACATTGATCGGCACTTCGTTTTAGGCGTTCAGCGTCTTGAGCCAATATGTCGGGCCTTGCAGTATCAACTTCAGCCTTTCTCGCCGATGCACGTGCTTGGAGCGCTTCACGTTCAGCACGTGTATTCAGGGCACTTTGATTAATTTCCATCTGTCGAACTTGACGTTCACCTGAACCAAGCAATGTGGCTAAGGCATCACGCTCGATCAAAGCGCTTTCTGCACGCTCTCGAGCAGCAACAAGATCAATGAGCGCCTTTGAGGCATCTCTTGATGCTTCATCGCGCAACTCAATCGCAGATTCGTGGGCCACTTGGGCCTGTAACAATGTCAAAACCGACGATTCTGGTTTGGGAGTTAATTGATCAAGTCTCGCTTGGGCACTCTTCAACTTTGAAATATGTTCGTCAAGCTCACTTCGCAAAGCATCAACTCCATGGGGAGCCAATAGTGATAGCGCTCTCTCTGCGTGTTTGGCATCGATCGTAGCCTGCTGGTAACTTGCAAATCGCAACTCTGCCTCGGGCAACGAAGACACCCCAAGGCGGTTAGAAAGTGCCGTCTGCAATCCAAGTATGGTCTCAGCTTCACGAGCAAGATCAATCAGATCTGCACCCCCAGGTGCTATTTCAAAATCACCCACACCATCAATTTTCAACTTGATAGCCTGGGTTACCAACATCTCTCCAGAACCGGTTAATGCGTCAGGGCCATTCGATACCTTAACCCCAGGCAACAGCAAATACCGCACTCTGGTTGCAGCAACTTCACGTCGAATCTGAATTTCATTGAGTGAGGATTGCTGCGCTCTCAGGAGCTTCATGTCCTCCTCCGCTATCAAGGTATCACGCGCTATTTTTCTTAGACCATCAATATTTGACTGCTCTGATGTTGCGCTGTTTAAGGTCTCAGTAATACTTGCGATTCGGTCTTTAGATTGAATCGCCGCAGCGTTCAAGTCGTCACGCAACGCTTCTTGTCTAGCCAAGGCTAGAGCATCTGTTGCTAAACGGTAGGCCGCCTCAGCCAAATTACTTTTTTCTTGCAACCGGTCATTCGCGGCTTGCAATGCTGAGACATTTTCTTGAATTTTTACAAGTGTTGATTCACGAGTTTGCAACTCCACTCGTTGCGCTTCAAAGCTTTGCAACTGATCTTCAATAAGGGTTTGTTTTTCCCTAATTTTTTCAAGCGAAGTCAGATCAGCGTCCAATAAATTTTTCAACTCAACGATTGAAGCTAAGCGACCTTCCGCCTCGGCTTGTTCGTGTCGAAAAGACACCCAAGGTTTGGCTAAATTATCCGCAGCATCCTCGGCAAGCAAGTTGCCAAGTTGATCAACTTGGCGCTGGTATTGATCAATGCGTCGGTCCATCTCCTCAAGACTGACAAGAAGTGTCGAATGAGCGTCTATTGCTTCGGCATATGCTGCACGAGGGCGTCCATTATTGGTAAGCAATGCATCCCGTTGCTTTCGAACCTTATTGATGACCTCGTCACCCATACCACTTGACACATCACTCACCGACCGGTCTAGGGCTTTGCGCAAATGATCGGTCGCGTTACCGACAGATTCTGCGATATCTTGACCTGTTCCCTGCTCTATCCAAAGCAGTCCAGGTATGCCCCAATGCTCGGGTTTGCTAGAGCCTCTGCCTGGAAATTCAAAGCCAAGGAGTTCAGCCAAATATTGCTCAGCGGCCTCGCCGTCAAGGTCTCCATCTTGCTTATGAAGCTCGCACCTACCCTTTTTCAAGAAGCTTTTCTTAAGACTGAAAACCCTGCCGTGAATGCTGAAATCAATTTCAACAGTTGGCGTTGCGGAAGGCTCGCCCCATGGTAATAAATCCTCGACGCTAGACGATCGGTGGCGCTCAAAAAATGCGGCACGAATAGCCCGCACCACAGTGCTTTTGCCTGCCTCATTGGGGCCTGTAAAAAGATTAAGTCCCGGCTCGAGTCCAGAAAGCTCGAAAGGTTGGCGAAACTGGCGCAGTTGCTCAACTTTTATGCGTAACAGCTTCATAACCTCTCCTCAACAACTTGACGCTCAGCCAACATGCTAGTGAGCAAAGCAAGCGCCTGAGAGGCAATCTCTTGGTCGTGCAGATTCGATTGAGTCTGAAGATCTCGCAGTTCAGCAATAACATCACCCAGATATCCATCCGCTTTTAGGTTCGAGATGTCTTGGGCGGTTGGAATAAGGCGCAAATTGGATAGATCCCAGACCAAGCTTTGAGCCTTAGCTTGAGCCTTACCAAGCGCCTGCATCAACCTCTGCTGCCCAACAAGGTCAATCTCACCGGAGAGAGATAGTTGAAGCACATCGACAGGTATGACGGCATCGAGTCTCCCAAGCAGGGCGTCGAGATCACTGGCCACGTCAAAATGATGTTCCCATTGCTGCCAGGAAAACCGACCTGTTGCAAGTTGTTTCACATTGGGTTCAACGCCTGTAGCAGCGATATCAACCAGCAAAACAAAGCCTGGCTCATTGCCTTTAAACCTGTCTTGCTCTGGTGTACCGCTATACCAGGTCCGGATATCGATTCGCTTGCAACCATGCCAATCGCCGAGAGCGAGATAGTCAAGTCTTGCGAGGCGCACCCGATCTGGCGAAATTGGATTTGCTGAATCGATGTCATCGGCCAATATTCCTTGCACACTTCCATGTGCAAGCCCAATGCGTAAAAGACCTGGTGTGGTCTCCCAATTATCAAAGGGTTCAGTTAGATCGTTGTAGGTGTGTCGCTGCGTAAGTGGCGCACACAATGCAGCGAAACCAAGGTCAGCAAACTCAAGGACCTTTCCATCCAAGGCAAGATGTAAATTCGAAGGCAAAACGCCTAGCCTCTTGGCTTGGGTCCAAACGCTTTCTGGAAGTGCCGCATCATGATTGCCGGTAATCATGATCCAAGGTCCAGCATACGCCTCCATAGCGTTGAACATTTTTCGTATCGTTCTCTCAGCCACCGTCTGGGCATCAAAAACATCCCCAGCGACCAACACGGCATCAACGACGTGATCGTTTGCGAGGCGAGCGATAGTTTCAATCGCCTCAATCCGCGCCGATGCCAACGCAGTGGCTTCCTCAGGTGGGAATTGACTGTACTGGCGACCTATCTGCCAGTCTGCAGTGTGAAGAAAACGCGTCATCTCAACCCTTTATCAGCACATCGTCTTTGTGGCCGGTGTATAAATTTCAAGTACGAGGTTAACAAGAACTCCCTCAGGTGTTCGCTTGCAAAGATCGATCTCATCCCATCCTCGCAACACTGCCGAATGGGAAGTCTGGCGACTCTAGCCCCCCTGGAGATGCAACCCAAAGAACCGGGGACTCAGGTGCAGTCTTTGGAAATGAGCCGTACCCGTCGGTGAAGTAAATGCAAACCGGGAAAATGCCATTGCGCTCTTGCTCAGCGACCCATTTGAAAAAAGGACAAAACGACGTCCCGCCTCCGCCCAATGCAGGTGGGAATGGTGCATCTTTGCTGAACTCAAATGGCCCATAGAGTTCGGCATCCGCAAAGAAAAGCGTTCCATGTATTTGCGGATAGGCGTCCAAAATTCCTTGGATTTCACCTTGGAACGCGGCTAATTCTCGGCTCCCAATAGAGCCACTCGTATCAACGACGATGGCAACATCAAAAGACTCGCCCACCATATCTTCGAGATAGAGTTTGCGGTGAATAAACCGGCGATCAAATCCGCCAAAGTCAAATGGCGTTGCGACCATGAACTGCCACAATATTTCTCGCCAGCTCAGGACCGAATTGGTTGCCGATTCGATTTCACGTACACCACCAAGGCCTTGGCTGCCAAAACCCTTGTTCATACGACGCGCAACCGCGCCTGCCTGCTGCACAGCTGCCCGCCAATGCCGCTGCATTTCATCACTCCGAGCACCTTCAAGTGAACCCTCGCCATCGCTCTCGGCTGCGCCAGATAGTCCAATTGACAGAAGGTCAAGAAGAAGTATTTCGGGCAACTTATGCTTGCCTGAATTCAACTGCTCGTAAATCTCTTCCACGCTCAAATGAGCCAGTTTGGCATCTTCAACCCCACCTACGGGAAGCTCGTAATGCGTATCGCTGCGAATCATTCCGTTGACTACTATGTCTGCGGCAATGTTCCATAAAGTGCCGTCACGCTCTTTTCTACGAGGTACATGCTGCAATGCGGCATGCAACAACTCGTGCACAACAAGCCCGCATAGCTGCGGTGTGCTTTGCTTTTCCACAAATGAAGGGTTAAACCAGAGCACCCTTCCGTTGGTCGCCGCAGTATCGACATCATCCGAGACTCTGAATTCCGCAAACAATGCCAAAGTTCCGAAAAAAGGATGATCACCTCGAATTCGAAGTACAGCACCTTGCAAGCGTTTGGGGATGTCAATGAGCACAGGAGTCCTATGCGCTAAAAATCAAATCGCGCATATTCCGAGCGAAGTCTTTCAGATCAGCTTTCGAGCTAATTTTCTTGGCCAAGTCACCAAATTTTCCTTTTTCTCGCATTAAACGAAACAAATCGGTGGCATAAAACTGTACCCATTCAGCGCCAGCTTTTGCAACGAGCCACGACAATGCATTGACAGCTTGGTCAACCTCCGAAGCACGAACAATTAAGCCCAAGACAGTTGCGTACCTAGCCGAGGCTTCAGCAGGGAAATCCGACTTACTCTTTCCTTGAAGGATTGGCTCTAGATCAGGTAGCCCCTCGTATATCGAACAAAAGGCTTCGAACTCACCGGCAGCTGCAGGTCCAATAGCGGGTTCAACAGAGAGTCCAGCCGAACGCAGTTGATGAGCCATAAGCCATGATCGTGGTGACGGCCACGCAGGACGCTGGGTGTCGATCTGATGCATCAGGCTTGGCCGAAAAGCCAGAAAGGCGAGCACCTGTTCGCTCAGGCCCGCACGAAATCCCCAAGCCTTGAAACTTTCAAAATCCGGGACCAAGTCCAAGTGTATGAATCGATTTGCCAATGCTGAGGGCATTTCAAAAACAGCAGCACGGTCAGACTTTCGGTTACCCGCAGCCCAGATGAACCAGCCATCTGGGACACGATAGCTACCGACTTTTCGATCCAGGATCAACTGCTGCGCAATGCCTTGCATCGTTGGCGGTGCCATATTGATCTCATCAAGAAACAAGATCCCCACTCCCTTGGTGGGCAGAAATTCGGGAGGGAACCACCGGGATAAGCCATTGTCTGCAACAGGCAGCCCCCGCAAATCAGTAGGTGCTAATTGACTCAGGCGCAGGTCAACGAGTTCCAGGCCGTTCTGCTTGGCAACCTCTGCAACGATGCTGGACTTCCCAATTCCTGGTGGCCCCCAAAGCATGAGGCTCAACTGGAGTTGGTTTTTGACCAAGCTCGATAGATAGGGGGTGAGTTCTTGGGGCGTCATGCGTCGTCATTCAATTAGTTTGTATTTTCATAAGTCCGGTAAAAATGCCGGAGTCCAAAGTCAGCATGTCAACAACTTTCCAGCTGCGGCCTCAGCAGGTTTCACATGCGGCCCGTTCGCTACGTGATGAAGTAGCTCCACAGAAATCTCTGATCGACTGACCAAAGCTAACTGATGTGACTTATCCCCATGTTTTGCTGCCCAGTACAAGAATGATTCCGGGCAGTCTGGCCGCTTGAGAATGTTCTTCAGAACACCAACCGGCAGTTCAAACAGTAGGCTAGGATTCTCCATTAGCAGTAGATCAAACACTGGGTTTAGAAAGAACTCTCCCGGAAACTTCGGCGCTAATTTGAGCAAAATAGCGGTGGGTGTCTGAGGGTTAAGAACAATGTTACGAAGAGTCTGCTTATCAGATGATCGCGCTAGCCGTGCAATGAGTTCAGGACAGGCATTGGCGTTCAAAGCAAGGGCCCTATCCAACTTTACTGAAATACCAATCTGCGCCAACAGTTCGGTCGAATGACTCGATGGGTAGCCATCGACATCTGTAGAGAATTCCTTAACTTCAGCCATGAATCAGGCCTTTAGCGTCTGCAACTCGCGTATTAACTCACTGTAATCAGTGGGTGCCAAGCCTTCGTAATCGATGCTTAGTGTCTGCTCGCTGGCAATCGCGTCATAGGCCGCTAGGTTCAAGCCTGGTGCCACATTAATGGACGCAGAGCCACTTGGAAACCGTCTATGCATATAACTGAATGTGCCGCCGAAAGTTTCTTCATCACGATCCCACCCTAAGCTCTTCAAACCCTTGAATGCTAAAGAGGGAACGACTAAGCCTTCCAGGCCAAAAAGTGTGCCATCAACATCCTCTTTTTTTGCATAAACCTTGCGCACTAATTGCGGGAAAGGTTGAGCTTTTTTGGAGTTGCGAAAAATATCCTTCCAAGCATCAATTGAATCGGCCAAATCAAGGGGATGTGGAACACCTATGCGCGCGTCGGCGCTGATGGTCACCACATGCCCAGTAGCATCTATAGCTGTGCCATCGGGTCGGAAAGAAAATGTTGAAACTATTGAATCTTGCTCATAAACAGCCCAGACTAGGCCGTGAACCACTTTTTGCAGCAAAGGGTGATTGAGTAGCAGGGAGTTGAACTCCTCTCCTAGCCATCTGCGAGAGTTGCTCATAGCTTGTTCAAAGCGCGCAAGTTGCAGGCCCGCCAGAGGCTTCAATTGTTTTTTGAATTCGCGCCACCTCTCTGCAGACTGGGCGGCTAAGTCAGCGTCATCGACGGCTGTCGCCTTGGGCAAGGTCTTGATTGTTGCGTCCTTGGCGTCCTTGAGAGTCGGCTGAAGTTGTTCGTCAACGCTTGCCACAAAGTACCGATGGCCAAAGTCAAGCTTCATGGTTCCATCATCGGACAACTCTAAACTAGGCACCAAACGATCTTCGAGTTGCTCTGCACTAAGGTTGCGATCGCTAGCTACTTTTTGCAGCAAGGCTTCGGCTCTACTACGCACCGACTCATATTTAGTTTTTGCGGCGATGGCGTTTATTTGCGTCAAGGCAATGTCTGTACCCATCTTCCCAAGAATCTCAAGACCCAAAGCGGACCTGTGCGAAAGCTGGACCTTTGGCCACTGCTGAATCAAGGGGGTCAATGTCCTGGCAGCTTTGCTGTCACCCCAATATCCCAACATTTGAAATAGCCCATCATCCGTCTTGCTACCTTTGTCGGCCCATTCTTGGAAAACGCTGAGCGCAAAGCTAGCGAGAGACTCTGGTACACAGGCGGCGGTTACTTCGCCAATCTCTGCAATAGGCGTGTAATAAGTAGATAGCAGTGCCATGCGTGCGATAGTGTCGACCGCGTGCTGGGGCAAGGGCTTGGAGCAGGACCGTAAAACAGGAGCAGGATGGGCCAGTGCATTCCAGAAAACTGGAAGCGTGGGAACTTTGGGTTTGTCTTTACCTGTGCCCGGCCAAGCCCCTGGCTTCAAAATGGCGGGCAGGTCGTTCAAGCCAGCACATTCCGCGATCGGCGCGTCCGCGCTTTTCTGAAGCTTTTGCTCCAATAGGGCCTGCACCGCTTCATCGTTACTTTTAAAAGATTGGAGCAGTAAGGGGTTCACTCCCATCAATCGGGTGGTGAAGGCCGCCAATTTAGTCTTCGTCACCTGAGCGTCAAGCTTGATGGGATAGCTACCCTTAGCAAGAAGCTTTAAGGCCAACGCCATGTGGTTCTGCGTCACCGCTGCGCTGAGGAGGCGTTGACCATCCGCTTCATTTGGAGTCAGTCCTGCATCCAGTAAGAAAATCGCGGCATCGGCGCTGTGAGTTTGCAGCGCCGTACGACCGTTCTTGTCCTCCAATGCCAAATTCGCACCCGCTTTGACGAGTAGCTCCAGAGCTGAAGACTTCCACTTTGTCGATCCTATTGGAACCGCTGCGAGCATTGCAGCGGTTTTTCCATTGGAGTCCTGAAGATCCAACTTTGCCCCTGCTTTGATCAAAAACCTGACCATTGGCACACTGCTATTTACTACCCGCATCAGTGCAGTTTGACCGTCTTTGTCCTTGGCATTGATGTCAGCTCTCGCATTAAGCAGCAAACGGATGTCGGTTGGCGCTACTCCACTGGATTCGCACGCGACCATGAAGGCCGTTGCACCTCCCTTCATGCGGAAGTTAGGATCTGCACCCGCGCTCAGTAGAAGCTGGATAGTCTTTTCCCTATCCTTCACATACCTTCTGGAAAAAGATGCGATCAGCGCATTCTCGCCCCTCTTGTTGCAAGCACTTAAATCAGCCCCATTTCCAAGCAGCAACTGCACTCCTTGGTGATCTGCGCCAGCTGCTGCAGAGATCAATGGAGTGTCACCAGAAATATCTTTTGTATTTACGTTGGCTTTAGATTCGATGAGTATTTTTATAATTTCAATTGCTTCCCCAGATGTCGAATAATTCACCAATCGATGAAGCTTGCTTCGACCAAAAGTATCAGGTGCATCAATATTCGCCCCTTTTTCAAGAAGCAGTCTTACAAGGTAGGGCGTATCGGCAGCGTGCAGCGGCGTTTTTGATTCTTGGCCAGAGGGCTTGTTAATATCTGCACCGAGAGCCAAGAGAAATTCAATCATCTTTACGTTCTTAGAATACTCAAAAGCAAAGAGTAAAGGTGACCTGGACCAGTCAAAATATACATCTTTCCATTCAGGGAAACTGTTAATATTGCACCCGGCATTTATAAGCGTTCTAATGGATTCAGTTACTCCTCCAGCGATCGCAATCTCCATTGCTGCGCCTACCTTATTATCGGAATCAACTACAGAAAATGGACTGTAGCCGTCCTTCAGGCAATCTAACAAATCTTGAGATTTTTCGCTTACCAAGGCATTTCGATACCGGTCATCGATAATTTTCATGACCTCACCGGCGTAAACATAGCCCGCCTTTTCTTTGGCATTGATGAGTTTGGATGCCCACTTAAGATTGACGCCATCATCCATTGAGCCCCAATCTCGCCAAGAGAGATGGCTATTTTTACCCTCAGAACCAATTAAACCCTCACAAAGCCATATATTGAAACGATCAGGTATATATATTTCCCAAAAAGTCCCTGACGAACCAGCAAAACATTCAAAGCGCATATAGCGCTGCTTGGGCATTGTTTCTAGGAGCTTGTTCATTGATTAATCTACTCAATGTATGGGGAATTGAGACAACACTTACACCAAAGCAAGAAAGTTGTCGGATTAAATTAATTTAGGCATTAATTATGAATTTGAAGATAAAAGACCCTGGAGTTCCTCTTCCGATATAACTGCCACTCCTAGCTTCCGAGCCTTCTCTGCCTTACTACTCGTCGACGTGGGGTCCGCCAAAACAAGATACGTCAGATCATGAACAACATCGTCCACCAATGAGTACCCCGCAGCAAGCAACGGCGCTTCATAGTCAGCCTTCTTACTGCCGCTTGGCAGCTTGCCGCTGATACATACCTTTTTAGAGCTCGGAGCACTTTTCACCGGTGCGGGCGAAGATTTAGCTTTCACGGAAACGGGCTTCACTGGGGCAGGCACTGGCTTCGCTAGTGCTTGGGATGTCTTTTGGCTCGCACCCTGTACGACCTCTTGATATCCATTTTTCAGCTTTTCATGAACCAGCTTTTCAGCATGCTTCAGGGCCTCATCGGGTGTCTCAAAATCTTTTATTTGAGTTTGGCCATTGGTGCCGATCTTTCCAAACTTCACTTCAACGCTTTCAGCAATGACGTCAACCTCCCAAAATTTGGCTGACTTGTCGTCAACAAATTCAAAACGTCGAGCAGAAGCATCTACAGATAAGGGGGCGCTAGATTTGGACATGGCATTTTCCTTTGGAGGTTTAGACACAATCGAAGGCTGTATTGGTAATTCAGCCGTACTGGCGGACTCTTGAGAGGTAAAGTTGCCAACCATCTCAATGAGCTGAGCTTCAGATATCACCTGAACACCCAGTTTTCTCGCTTTTTCAGCCTTGCTGCTTCCCGAGTCAGCATCGGCGAGAACAAGGAAATTAAGACCCTTGCTGACCTCATCAACCAAGGCATATCCGATTGCAAACAGCGGCTCTTGGTAATCGGATTTTTTACGGCCGCTGTGCAACTTTCCGCTTATACAAACCGTCCGCTCAGGCTGATCGGCAGTTCCATGAGCTGAACCAGCGGTAATGGACACGCCTGCATCCAAAAGCTTATCGATAACCTGTGACATCGAGTCAATACCGTCTTGGATCTCAGCGCCGATGCTTGGAACCCCAACACCTGCCGCGAATGAAGCATCACGCAGCAAACCGCTTCTCCAGGTTGTTAATTCGTCCAAGGCACCGTCTGCGGCCGAAATCATGAGCTCAACACGCCTTTTCCCAAGGTGGTCGAGGCCTAAGGAGCCCAAAAATTGACTAAGTGAAAGATCACGCGTTGCCTCAATGGCGTCCAGGATCGATGTTGCCCGCTTAGCACCTAACTTGAGATCACGATCAGCGTTGATCAACAAATCTGCAAGTTCATCTGCTCTGCCGCGCAAGGTATACAAATCAGCAGCATCAGCGAGATCCAATTTTTCAACCATCGCTTCCAGCACGACATCTCCGATACCCAAAATATCAAGACTTGCAATCCACCTGCGAATTTTTCCCGTCGATTTCTTTTCACAATTCGAATTTCGGCATTCAATGATGACGCCATCATTGCCTGCAACGTTGAGCCTGCGCCCAACTTCACCTCCACAAAATGGGCAGCAGGCAGGCTGCAAAATTGCACGGCGATGGGCCGGACGATCTGTCACACGAATGATTTTCGGGATGATGTCATTGGCTTTAACAACCCATACAGAGTCACCAATCGCAACATCTAGCCGGGCAATTTCATCGTAATTTGCAAGCGAAGCATTGGTGATAGTCGTTCCACCAATGTCTACTGCTCGCAACTGTGCGGTTGGATAGAGACCACCTGTGTGGCCACCACTTACCACGACGCCCTCAAGAATAGTCTCTGCACCTACAGAATCAAATTTCCAAGCAATCTGTCCTTTGGGTCGTCCTCCGGTGACGCCTAACTCAACTTGTTTTTCAATGGCGTTGATCTTCATCACGACACCATCAATCCAGATCGGCAACTCATTGCGCGTCTGGGCAATGGTTTTAAAGTAGCGCACTGCCTCATCTGCGTCACTGCAATGGGTATGAGGCATCACACTAAAACCTAACTCAGTAAGGCGAGCGGTTTTTTCAATTTCAGTCTCGAAGTTGAAAGGCTCCCCATCACGGGATTCATCCAAATCGAAAGCGAAAATTGTCAAGAAATCAGACTGCAAGCCGTTCTTGCGGCCCATGATTCCAGTACCTGCATTTCTTGGATTTTTACTTCTTGAAGGATCAATGCGGGTCCAATCTTCAACGGTCAGGATGACCTCAAACCGGACTGCGCCATTGAAGGGTCGCCCCTCACTTTCAACCCATACCGGCAAGCCCTTGAATCGCAAGGCATTGGCCGTAATGTCTTCGCCTAAAACACCATCTCCTCGTGATATTGCTTGAACTAATCGACCATTTGAGTAATAGGCGGCAGCGCTGGCACCGTCACCTTTGACACTAGCATGAATAGGACCCACATCATTTCTTTGACACCAAGTCCGAAACTCATTTTCAGAATTAACTTTGCTTTGGCTACCCATCGGAATGGAATGTCGAGCCTTGGTCAACATACTCTCCGCTGGAACTTGAGCTCCAACGATCTTCAGTACAGGATCATCCGGTGAATGCTGACGCAACTCATCCTCAAGGGCGTCATATACGGCGTCTTCCATCATGGGCTCACCGCTGTAGTAATAAGCGTGCTTGGCCTTGAGAATTAAATTGCGAAGTTCTGTGATGCGGGACATACGAATTTAGCGAGTGTCGATAGTGAAGATATGAGCAGTTAACGACGACGAGAAGGCGTCTTGGCCGTCGCAGTTGGGGTGATCGAAGTCTTCACAGCTTTTTTACTGGCTGGTTTCAATGGTGCTGGCGAAGCCACCTTGGTCACTTTTTTTGCAGCAGTTTTTTGCGGCGTGCTTTTAGCAACCTTAGGTGGAAGCTTTTTGACCTCATTAGTCAAAATTTTGGCCGCTTGCTTTTTAGGAACAGCGACCACTTTTTTTGCTGTTGATTTTTTATCAGGCAACTTTGCGGCGACCGTTGGTGCCTTTGCAAGAGCCGGTTTCACAGCCTCTTTTGAACTCTTTGTTTTGGCGTTGCTGACCTCTGCTGGCAACTGCTTTTTACTTGACTTGGGAACCAACTTGACATCTGGCTTAAGCTCAACTTTGGGCGGCTGCTTCAACTTTGTGACTGGCTTGGTGTCCATCACCTTGGCAGGCTTCACCTTGCCTGCATCCGATTTCTCTTTCGGTTGACTCTTACTCTTAGCTTTGGGGTCCTGCTCGGCCTCGAACAACCCCAGCGAAGCTGAAAGGTGGGATCTGGCTTCGTCTGTCAACAACTTGGCATAAGCGGCGGGCAGGTAGCCACCTCGAAGCTTTTCCTGCTTAGCTTTTTCAACCTCAGTGGCAGCCACAGCTTTGCTAACGTTGATGGCCTTCATTTGACTGCTCAGGCGCTTAGCCGATCGAGCACCCCAATGCGCAGTGACATGGCAAGTGCTTGCTGTTGTACCAGGGTGTACTGTCACCAAATACACTTTGTCTTCATTCTTTTCTGGACGCAAACAATGCAACGCGACTTGAATGAAGTCGCCTAGAGTGGGCAATGTGGGGACGGCGCTTGCAACAAACTGAAGTAGCTTTTCCATGCTGTTTTGGGCAAACATCTGCTGCCGACGCAAAAATAACGGCAGATCAGCGGGCTTCAGGTCACCACAATTAAAGATGAAAAGTTCGCCTTGCTTGTGCCCACTTCGGACGGTTTGCAAAAAAGAGTCCCACTCGGTTTCGACCCAAGGCGACTCAATGTGTTCGCGACACGAGGCCACCAAGATAAGAACGCGCGCAGACTCTAATGCCGTTTCAATAGATTTTCCGAACTGTCCTTTACCCACTTCCGCCAGAGATTCTTCACTGAAAAAAACCTTCATTCCAGCGCTTTTGAGCGCGTCGTATACGCCTCGCGCGGCAGTGGCATCTGGCGTTGCTTTGCCATCCTTGCCGGAGTTCTTGAATGAAATAAATACGTCGTAGCTCATTTGAGTCATCCTTCTTTTGAGTCTCAACCAATTCCTTGAACCAATACAGGCCGCTCACGATGCATGAGCAGCCAGTTTCCATTTTCAGCAAGCGCTTCGATGCCAAGAGATCTAACGATTTCAACCGCCCGCTCCAGATCGCCACAAGCCAATGCGGCATCAAGCCGAGATCGGGTCAATTGCAGCGCTAAATCCATGCGTTGGTATAACTTTGCATGTTCAGCAAACGCTCGCGTTTCTTGGTAAACCTTAACCAGACCAGACGATGCAAACAGAATGGAATAACCAACGATCATGCTGCGCTGAGCCCAGTCGTGGAGTGGAACAGTCGTATCAGCAAAGAACACGTGGAAGATGGCCGTCATCAGCGTGAGCGTCATGCCCAGTACAAACAAGAGTCGACTTCGCTGCGACCACTTCACATCATTCAAATGATTCAACGCAGCTTTGCCGATCCTTCCATTAGCGCCACCAAAGTATTTCAGCTGATCGTCAATCCATGCGGTGCGCACAAACATCAATCGATCCAACAATGGGGCATCTTTGGCTTCTTCATCGCCAATTTCAGATGTCTGGATCGCCTGGCGAATCCACTCTAATTCATCGCGCTGCTCACGCAAAAAATGAACTGAAGCGCATTCACCGATGCCAACGATCTTCCAAAAATACTGAACTCGACAAGCTTCCGCAAGTGCTCTGTAGTCAAGATAGCGCCCCTCGAGATTCCTTTGACTCGCCGCCCAATACCAACAAGCACCGACTCCAATCAGTCCAACAGCACAAGCTAAAAGAGTGGCAATAGAAAACAAGCTTGAATAGACTTGCGAAAGTAAGATGGCAACTGCACTAAAGCCAAGAAGGCCCATGAACATGCGATCACGCTCTTTTTGAGCCGATATTGAAAGCGCATCGGCGGATAAAAACAGGTGACGAGCCAGCTCAACTTTGGAACCCGCCAGATGAGTGGATGCCCATTGAGGAAAGGGCAATCCCCAAGTAGCGGTCAATTGACCATCAACGCGCTGCGCGTCAATAGAGTCCTTGTTAAATTTATCGATCCGTGACAGTACTACGCGCCATCGATTGGCTTCACCATCGCTAGGAAGTCCACCAGGACTTGCAGGAAGCATTCGTACACGTCCGACTTCAAAGTCTGAACTAGCCTGCTGGAGCAGCGTTTGACGCGTTTGAATGTGGATAACCGGACCAGAATCAGGCAGTATCGGCTGAGCTAAAGCAACGCCTTCACGAAAATGTTGAATAACTTCCGCTGTTCCACCGGGGCCTTTGGCCTGCTCTCCGTCCCACAAAGCAATCAGCACCTGGGCTTGTTGAGAAAGCCAAAGCCCAAGTTCGTGGTAACAGCCGGGACGCAAATGATGCTTTGCGTCAAGCACCTTCACCCATGTGGATCGTTTCAAAAGTTCACGAAATTCGGCAACCGATTCGTCGTCATGAAAATCAGTTTCGTAATCGTCTTGCGTGAGAGGAAGAACAGCGCAAAGTTGCCACCCGAGACTCAAGGCACAACTGGCAACCAACCTATCAGCACCTTCAGCCAACGCACTAATCAAGATACAAGGCGAATGGGGGTTTGATTTCGCTATTAAATTCAACTCGCTATTTACTGCCTTGCACAATGCCTCTTCATCCTGCTTTGGGATGACTCTATGGCCTGTAGCAGCAAGAACAATGGGTACGCGACCAGCGAGGTCGAAGGATGTGATCGAATTCATGCAGGCAACTTTGGTTTCTGATGCGTCACCAACTTCTGCCATTGACTATTTTCGTCGGACATAATTTCCGCAGAACGAAGCGTCAAGTAACGCAATTGCAGCCAGTTTTTCCAAGGGCTTTGATCTGCGTTCAATACATTTTTAATAGCTTCTGACAGCTCATGCAGATGTTCAGCGGTAGTCTTTGATTGATCGGCCAGACGTGATATCTCGAGTGTTGTTGTCAGACCGTGTATCCCTGCGGCAAGTGCCGGGAAAAATGCCGTAAATATCAGCAGCCAATCGGCGTGCAAGAGAAAATGTCCCCCAATGGCTGCAACCGTGAGCGTAAAAAGAACAAGTGAAAGCTGATGCAGGATGTGGTCAACTTTATGTTGCTCGTCATGAACGCGATGGTGGTATGCCACCTGATCACGGACAACGGCGAGAACGTAATCGCGCAATTTTGGAAGCATGTCCGAGTCGGATGCAATGTACACACAACCCGTTGAAGCCGAGGGCAAGCCCATTCGGACAATCGTCTGCTGAACCAAACGAAGGTCCTCCGATAAAACTGCCAAACTGGCTTGACCATTCGTGCCCGGCAAGACGCATAAGGACGGTTCAGACAACGATTTGGTCACCGCTAACAGGGGCAGACCCATGCGTGTGTATCTGAGCTGTTCAGCGACAAATCTGTTGCCAATCCATTTGCGGTGCCACTGCATATTCTTGGCTCGCCAAAGGACTGACACCACAAGTGCGACCAAGCCCAACTCCAACAAAGCCCAAAACGCACCATGAAGGCTTGACCAAAGGTTGATAGCCCCAGCAACGGCTGCAAACACGGCTGTGGTGGAAGCAAGTGAACTGATCCATGCTGCACTGCGATGCTTCCCCGCTGAAATGCTGGCGGCTACATCGGCACGGTCAAACTGCTCATCCAGAACTGGTGTGGAGGCAACGATTCCTTCTGACTCATCCCATGCAGGACCTCTGTAAGCGGAAATTGGACTTGCCGCCACAGCTGTTAAAGCCTTCTTAAAGCGGCCCTGCACCAAAGCCATCATGAACTTATGAACAGTTCCTGCGCGTGACTTCCCAATGGCATCTCGTTGATGAGCGCTTGAATCCAATAAGGTAGCAGGATCCGCAATTGCCTGAAAAAACAGCAATGGATTTTGAAGCGCAATGGGCAATGAAAAACAAGAAACCAGGCTTTGAATCGGCGGACTTGGGCACTGAAGTATGTGCCGCTGCGCTTTTGTCAACAGTTCCCGCTGGAGTACCCGAACCACTCCGGTCACATCTATCCAAATTACCGGCTTCATCGCCAGCGCAGCGCTCAGGAGCAGCGGCACAACCTCATCATCTATGGACACTCCATCCCAAACTACCAATAGGATGTCTGCATACCCAAGGGCGACCTCATTTCTAATTGATTGTGGCTGTCCGGTTTTGATGTCATCAATCTCAGCACCTAACCAGATTTGGCGCTGAGCGAGTTTTTGTGATTCAGTCAGGCTGCCAGGTTTTCCCATTGAAAGCAGGCATAAGGAAAGGCATTCTTGATGCGCCAGTTCCGCTGCGAATGTCTCGACACGAGTTCGTACGCCTGTCAATATTCCAAATAGCGAAGCCTGATCTGCGCGTTCATTCTTAAGCACGCTCACCACTTCGCGCAATGATTGCATTACTAAAAGCTCACCACCATTGGTCGAGCTCAGATCTGTAACGTCACCAGTCACCAACAGTGAGCAAGGAGTAGCCGTAACGCCGAGCACGCTTGATCGAGTGGACTTCTCAGTGAAAGTCATACGACTTCTTCCCAGCCTTTTTTGATGTTTTCTTCAATCATCCTGGCCGCGATTTCTTGCATCAACTCTTCTGTTGGTGCCGTTCTAACCTCTCGATCCAATGGAGTTGCCCGTCCAGATGAATAGTCTGTCCAATGCAAGACATAGGCTGGAAAAGTTGGATCAATATTTGACTTATTGGTCTGCCATGCCACCAATTTACGGACGGCAACTTTGCCCTTGGTAGTCTTGGTCCAAACCGTTCGCCTGA
>CANBTT010000107.1 GCA_947372465.1 Burkholderiales bacterium
CGATAAACAAAATTAGGTGTTGCCATGTTTTTAATCGAAAAAGCTCCAGTTGATTTCTCAGGACTGATGGAAAGAAGTACTTATCCATTTGAACTCATGGGTGTGGGTGACTCCTTTTTTGTTTCCGACTACCGAAAAGCTGAAAGCGCGAGAATTTCAGCCATCCAATTCTGTAAAAGAAAAGGCAAGCCTTGGAAGTTCACGCAAAGGAAGATGGACGGTGGTTGGCGCATCATTCGCGTTTGCTAAGATCCACGGGGAAATCAAGCGGTTCTCTACAAGATCTTCACCCTTTCTTAAGCATTCCGATTGCTTATAAATTAATTCTAAAGTTCTAATTTATAAAGGTATTTAATCGGTAAGCATCCATTAAGAGAGAGCCTGTCATTGGGTATAAAAATTGCTTTGAATACATAAATGCAAAGAAATTTTAAATATAAACACAAACATGGCCTCTCCTTCGATCCCCATTATTCAGCAGGCAGCCTCGGTCTTTAACCAGGTTCCTCCGACTTCAAGCGACATCAACGCCTTGGCCGCCAACGTGGATTCTGGGGTCTACAGTTTGTCGCAAGTCTTTTTACAACTGGCCTATTCCTCACAAAGAACCTCTGGCAACACGGACACTTTGGCCCGATTGTTTTTTATTTTGTTCAATCGACCGCCTGATTTGATGACCTATCAAAACTGCATCAACATGATGAACAGTGGTGCTTACAGCTTGAAAGACATTTGTTTTATAGGCCTGCAATTGAGCACCAGTGTGCTTTCTAACAGCTTGAACTTGAACAACAAAGATTTTGTCTACCGTTTGGCCGGCCAAGTTTTTCAAGATCCAGGCTCTATCCTTGGACTCAAGACCTTGCTCGACAGTTTGGTCTCACAGCTCAATACAGGCGCAACGAGCCGAAGCGATGTCTTGTTGCTGGCAGCAAAATACGATTCAAGCAATGTGATCTATCACAATTGGATTGAGCCCTCCTTGGACTATTTGGCGGTTTCATCAAGGCCACCGAGTCAGACGGAGATTTTGGCCGCCCTGAATGTGCCGGAACTCAGCTTATTGCGGCAATTGTTTGCCACCAACGGCTCTTCTGCGTATGGGAGTTTCCCCTTTTTGTCGATGAATGCCAATAAACTCAGCATTTATGGCAACTTTGCTGGCACCTTGAACTTGGATTTAAGTTCTTCAATGTCCGATCTCTCGGGGCTCACCAATTTCAGGGTCTATTATTCTCAAGACGACGGTTTGACCGAGAGCAGTGCTTTTTACAAAAACAGCCTGCTTGGCAACATCAGCAATGTGGACGCGACGGGGCTCACGGGTCAAGTCAAAGGCTTTGCCTTCAACACGGGCTCCAATTCCATGACCATTGCGGCGCCCAATTTGCCCTCGACCCTTAAAAGCATGAGCGGCAACAGCACTTTAATCGGCGGGAGCGCAAACACCGTTTTTTATGGTGGAACGGGCTACGACAATTTGGTCGGTGGCACAGGCAACGACACCTTCTATGCAGGCATCAACAGCGTCATGCAAGGAGGCACCGGCAACGATTCATTCGTGTTCCCAAGCGTCACGACGCTGGTGAACAATAAAAGCAATATCGTGATCAAAGATTTTGGCAGTGGTGCCGATGTGGTCAACCTGACCCAAGTCACGGGCAACCAGAGTGCGCCCAAGTCATCCACGCCCATTGTTGGCAGCAGCACCAGAGGCACGGGGTTCGTGAATTCAGCAGGGGCTGCTGACAACGCTGTTTTCTTGGTCTACAACACGGGACAATGGGTTGATGAGGCCAGCAATGTGAATTTTGGGTTTCGAACCAAACAACAAATTGCCAATCTCTTCACCACACCTTCTCCGGTTTCAGGGATCACGAACCCTGTCACCTTCACCAAAACACCGACTGTTGGCCAAACTTACTTTGTGTTTGTGTACGACCCCCCACCCAACAACGGTGCCTCAGCCTTCACGGGTGTTGAGGTCTGGATGATCAACAATTTGGCCCCATTGACAATGGTGGATGCCAGTGAATGCACTTTGATTGGTCAAATGACCAACTATGGCAATCTTTGGAGCTCGATCAATGGCACGGGTGCCATCGTCCTATAATTTATAACTCGTTCAAGTACAAAAAAAGAAAGGAGACAGCCACATGTTAAGTTTGACATCTTCGTTGATCTCCGCAACGGGCGCTCCTCCCGTCGTCAGCACATCGTGGAGTTTGAGCAAAGATACCCAGGCCATTTTGGGCACGGGCTACAAAAGCTTCACCATACAAATCACATGGGATCCATCCATCGCCAAATTGGATACCACATCCATTCAAGCGATTTCGAAAACTTCGAATGGGGATATTTTCCAATTTGATACCAAATCCATCGATGGCGGCATCCTGCGAATTGTTGGGTTTTCATCAACGCTGCAGAACTTTGCCAATTCACTCACACTGCCCGTTGTCAATTTCAATTATTCACAAACAACCCTGTCGCCCGTCAAGTTCTTTGTGAATGTAGAACAATTCAATGGCATCAGCTATAAGAACATTACAACTGGCGACCCTTATTCTGTTAATTTGGGGACCTCCACTGCACCGCAAATACTGCCTGCCATAGCGAGTACCGTGCCCACATTGGGTGGGGTTCTTTCATCGATGTCGTCCCCCATCACCGTCACCTTCAATGAAGCGGTGATGCCTGGAACAGGCTCCATCGAATTGCGCAAAGACAATTCGACGGGTGCCTTGGTTCAATCCTATTTGATGGGATTGAGTCCCACAGTCTCTGTGCTGAACAAGACTGTGACCGTTCAGCCCTCGGTGTCCTTGCTGCCAGATACGACCTATGTACTGGTGATTCCGCAAGGCGCGATCATCGATTTCAATGGTGCGGTTTACGCGGGTGAGAACACTTACACGTTCAAGACACCCAACGGCACGAGCACGAACACGGGCACGAACACCGGCACGAACACCGGCACGAACACGGGCACGAACACGGGCACGAACACCGGTACGAACACAGGCACGAACACAGGCACGAACACGGGTACGAACACGGGTACGAACACAGGCACGAACACGGGGACGAACACGGGGACGAACACCCAGACCGTACCGCTTCAGATCCTGTCATTTGCCCCTGTAAAAGACACCATCATCAGTGACTTGATGGCGCCGATTACCTTGGTCTTTAATCAATCCATTAAAGCGGGCGCAGGACAAGTTCAAGTTCGAATGGACAGCACCACAGGCTCCATCGTGCAAAGTTATGAAGTCGCGACAAGTCCAGAAATAAGGATCGTCAACAACACGCTCACGATCATGCCATCCATCAAATGGCCGATCAATAGCACACTGTATGTTGTGCTGAGCCAAGGCAGTATTTTGGATTTGGCAGGTAACAATACATTCACCCTGCCAGCACCCTACGATTTCATCACGGCACTGGTAGCGGCGCCAGTCATGAGTACGACACCGAACACGAATTTAAATTATTTGGTGCCCATGCCAACATCGTCCATGCTCAGTGCAGCGAGCTTAAAGTCTTTGCTTCCTCAAATCCCCAACCCCA
>CANBTT010000108.1 GCA_947372465.1 Burkholderiales bacterium
GACTTATTTGCTCAATGGTTGGATGGCCTGAAAGATAAGCAAACAAAAGTGAGGATTGCAGCACGGTTAATTCGACTTCAGAACGGGAACTTTGGTGACTGCAAACCGCTAAGAGAAGGTGTCTGGGAGCAGCGCATTGATTGGGGGCCGGGGTTCAGGGTCTACTACGCCATAAAAGATAAGAATGTCATTTTGCTTTGTAGTGGTGGAGAAAAGAAAACTCAAGAGGCGGACATCAATATCGCTATTGGGCGTTGGAAAGAATGGAATAAAAGGGGAAAGACATGAAAGACGACATCACGCACGACAGTTGGCTTTTCAAGCAACTTCAAGACGCAGAGTTTGCAGCTGAATTTCTCAATGCTGCAAGTGAAGACGATGATCCAAAGACTTACTTAACCGCACTTCGCAAAGTAGTTGAAGCAAGGGGAGGTGTGGCGTCGATTGCTGACAGGACACATCTTTCAAGAGAGACGCTTTATAGAACTCTTTCATCAAGAGGGAATCCAACAATCAAAACGCTTCACGCTGTCCTTAAAGCTACTGGACTACGCTTTGCTGTATCAGCACATTAAAGTTTTTACGATGATGTTTAACATCAAATAATTACGTTTTTATAGAGCTACCGAATAGGAAATAAGTAGGTGACGATTTCCTGTTTCATTAAGAATATTCAGGATCGCCAAATAGATTTAATAAAAATAAATCAGTAAAACCAATATTCTTATCAAAGAAATATAGGTTAAAAGTAGGTGAGTAATACGAACTCAACCTGCTCATGTATGTAAAACCATACAAATCAAGCACTTAAATAGTACTGGCATCTTCAGGATTACTTCATGTTTAGTCCGTACTGAAAGTACTTCGACCAGCCTCCTCGCTTTCGCCAACACCGCTCATCTGAATGCCTTCGCAAGAGGACATTCAGGCGAGTGTGCTCACGTCTAAACAACAAAACACACGCTCGGTTTCTTTGCAAAGAAATATTTTTTCATCAAAACCTTCAATTAAAGGAAAATTTAAATGCCAGCTTTTATTACTAATACGGTACACATCCAACGCTACGCTGACGCTGTCTACGGCGTCCAAGTAGGTTCCGCCACTTTGGCTCAAATCAATCAAGACATCATCTCTTTCGGTGGTATCGATAAAGCATTGAACGCTTACTTTGCTGGAGCAGGTCAGACAAACGCAACCGTGGCTGCCAACATCGTTAAAAACGTTGGCATCGTTGTAGGCGGCACCATCACGGCAGCCGCAGTGACAGACGCAACAGCCTATGTGTTGGGCCAACTCAATGCCAACAAGGGCAATGAAGGCGCAACCATCAAGAACATCCTGAACTTGGTGGGCAACTTGACTGCTGACCCAATCTATGGCGCAGCTGCTGTTAAGTTCAACGCAGATGTGGACAACGCTATTGCATACACTGGCGCAAGCGATTTTGCAATCGGTTCCGTCGTTTCTAGTGGTGCAGCTTTTACTTTGACTACAGGCGTGGATACTCCAACAAATGCTACCCTAGTGAATGGCGTTATTGATTTTGCCGGTGGAAATTTAGTTGGTGCCGCATCAACCCTCAACGCAGGCGACCGCATTACAGGAACCTCAGGTACAGCTGATACGCTCAACGTTACCTTGCAAAATACAAATGGAACTGGCATCGGTGCTGGAACTCAGACTGCTGTACAACAGGTAATAACGATGTCCGTTCCTGTTCCAACTGCTGCAGTTGTCAACACAGTTAGCTACGGTGGGGTAACAACAAACGTAGCTACTGGCACTACATCAACTACACATGGTGACGCATTAGCAGCAGCCATTAATCAATCAGCAGGTCAAGTTATTGCAGTTTTTACAGCTGCTGCTAACCCTGCAACCACTGCTGGCTCCTTGGTGATTACTGCTCCAGTTGCTGGAGTAGCCTTGCCCGCAATAACAACATCAGCTGCACTAGTAGCCAACAACCCTACTTCAACTTTCACAACTGCAAACGTAACCGCCTCTTCAGCTGTACCACTTAGTCTTGGTGTCTTGAGCGGTATCGAGATTGTCAACATTCAAAATAGTTCCAGTTCTTCAGCGACCCTCAGTGGCTCAGCAGCTCCCGGTGCTTTGCAACTAAATGCAGCAAATTCAGTTGGTGCTGTCCTTTTTACTGATGTAGCACGTACAGCGGCTATTGGCGTCTCAGGAGATGGTTCAGGAACAGTTCGTGGTGCCGTAACTGGAACATACGTTCCGACTGCTACATCTGGCGCCTTGAATGTCTCTGGTGGCGTAACTGCTGGTCCAGCAACTGTTGCAGCAGCTAACGCAACAATGACATCAGTAAATGTGAACTCCACTGGGGGCGCACAAGCTGCAACTGCAGGCCAAGTAAACACAGTAGCAGGTCTTACTCTGACAGGCGCTGGCATTGCAACGTTAAACATAGACGCAGCAACGAGCTTGTCTCTAGGAACACCTGCCATCACATCCGCTTCATTGATCAATATCAACGCTAAAGGTGCAGCTACAACTGTTTCATTAGGCGGAGCATTGCCTAGCAACGTTGTTTCAGTTGACGGCTCCGGTCTGACTGCAGGTGGTGTAACTGCAACTTTAGGAGCTGGCGTTACTTCTTTTAAGGGCGGTGCAGGCGTCGACACGATCACAACAGCTGCAACAACAGCTGCTGGAGCTGTTATTGATGGGGGTGCCGGTGCTGCTGACATTTTGAACTTGGCAGCAATTAACGACGTTACTACGGCTGCAAAGGCTGCTCAGTACACAGGGTTTGAAGTTCTTCGTAATACACAAACTACAGCTGTTGATATGGCTTTGTTCAGTGGTTACACGTCAGTGCAAACCAACGGAGTTAACGGTGGTTTTACAAATATGACTGCTGGTCAAGCTGGCGCTATTACCAACCGTGTTAACCACACAGCTGTTACGTTCTCGCTTGCCAACTCAACTGGAGCGAATGACGTGCTCAGTGTTACCTTGAACAACGGAACCACTACAACGGGTCCAGTAACCAGCGCTGACTTGGCTGGTGCAACGGTTAACGGTTTTGAAACAATGAATGTTATTTCTTCATCTGGTGTTGCCGCTGACATCAATGCACTTTCATTCGCCTCAGGAGGTGCAGCTGATTTAACAGCTCTTAATATTTCTGGAGCCAAACCACTGAGCCTCTCAACTACCAACTTGGCGAAATCAATCGCAATTGACTCGTCTAGTTTGTCCTATGTTGGTGCAACTGCTACCGATTACTCTTTGACAATTACGGGTAACCTGATTAAAGGTTCCTCAGTCACCAGTACAGGCTCACAGGACAGCATCACCACAACCGCTGCAGTTACGGGTACAACAGGTGAGTTTGTGACCTACAACGCGGGCGCTGGAAACGATTTGATCAGCACCACTTTAGGGGCAGTTAACAACACATCTGCTGCAAATGCTTCAATCAAAGTGAACGGCGGACTTGGTAGAGATACGCTGACCTTCTCGGATACGGCTGCAACAACTATTATTGATAACAATTTCCAGTACATAACTGGAATCGAAATCATTAACGTTGTTGCTACTGGTAACAACGCGGTATCACTGACCTCTGGCGGTTTCTTTGACTCCAACTTTAAGACAGATGGCATTACTTTGAACGTAAGTGCAGGTGGCACCACAACAACAGCAAACACGGTTAATCTTGCAACTTTTACAGGTAACGCTACGATCTCCTTAGATGCAAGAAACGCCACAACCGGCATTCAAACTGTTAACGGAGGTTCAGGAAACGACGTAATCACAGTGCTTCTAACAGCACAGACAAGCGGTGCATCTGTCATAAGCGGTGGTGCTGGCAACGACACTATCAACGTCACAGTTGGGGGCACAACAACGGTAGCAGCACCCGTTGTTAACGGCGGTATCGGAAAAGACTCTATTGTCCTGACGGGTGCAGCCGCACAAGCAGTCATTCAAACCATGACCATTGCTGTTGGCGAAGGTACTTCAACAGTTGCAGCACCTGATAGTGTTGCTGGAGCGAAGCTCGGAACTACGGCAGGCACTCTGTTTGGAACATTGTTTGATTTTGATGGAACTGCAACTGTTGCTTCTGACGTAGCTTCGACAGCATCGTCGGTTGCTAACGTCAACTATGCAATCACTACTGGCTTGATGACCTTCACTGGGACGGGTGCCGCAACTCTTTCAGCTTCTCAAAAGGCTGCAATTGCTCAGGCTGTAGTTACAGTTGCAGATAAGGCTGTTGTGTTTACCGATGGCACAGATTCGTATGTCTTCCATAACGGTGCTACTGCTGCTAACGCTGGCGACTCATTGGTTCAACTTGTCGGTCTAACGGCACTGGGTGCGGGAGTTGCAGGTGCTTCTGCAGCTGCCGTTACTGGTTACGTATTCATCGGCTAAAAAGTTATGCATCACATAATCCTCAACGAATAGCTGGGGGTTAGTTTTTTAGAGACCCCATCCCTCACAAGGCGATGGGGTTTTTTACATGGTCAGCAACAAAGCCATCTTCAACTGGATCGCTCACTTGACATACCCAGTAGGCTTCACTGGCAACGTTGCCACCCTTTGAGCGAAATAGTATGTGGTGCTATCAGGGACTCCTAAACCAGTCTTGGGGGGTGCCACCGGGGTGGGGTCTGCGTAGGGTGGATTTGACTAGTGGTGGGGATGATTTGAAATTGAAAAGTTTCACTGGCAGTCCACGACGCTTATTTTGAGATTTGAAATGGCTCCAACTTCTTCGAATTTAATCGTGTAAAAATCCAAAAATTTGTACCGAGAATCTTGACTTTTTTGATGCATATTTTTACAATGAAAGTATGGGTATAACTATGGGACTGACTATCCCACCGAAGGTTGATTGGTGCCTACAACCTTAGGGGAAAAGCTCAAGTCGTTTTGAGAATCGTGACCGTAAGCTAGGGACGCTACAAATTACAGGCGGCGAACGGACGAAAAATAGACCTGATGTAGCGATAGTAGTAGGCTCAGCAATCCTCTGAGTTCAGAAGACCAAGGAACCAAAGTGCAACGCTTTGGTGAGCTTCATTGGTATCGACTTCTCGCACCGGCCCCAAAGCGCAATCTATTTAAGGTTCGCTATGAAAAATTCACTCGTCACCACAAAATCATCTCTTTTTTTCCATCTCGATAAGATCAACTCTTTTCACCAACTCAAGGCAGCTTTCAGACATAACAAAAGGGAAATTCAAAAAGAGCGTAAGCGTCCGATAAAGTCATATTGTTTAGATCCGGCCTGACTAGTATTCTCTACTCCATTAAGGAGTAATGGAGTAATGAGTACTGATGAACTAAGAGTTTCACCTCGAAGGCGTAGAAATAATCGGAGTCCTGAGTTTAAGGCCCAAATTATTACTGAATGTATGCAAATCGGAGTTTCGACTGCGGCCATCTCCCGGCAGTACGGGTTAAATCCCAACCTTGTCCACCGCTGGGTTCGAGAGTTTGAGCAAATGCAGGCCATGACCTCTGGCGCATTATCTAATGGGCACACTGCGCAAGTTAGGACGGCGGTAAAACCAAACTTCATCGAATTACCACTTTGTGCACCCGTTGTACAAACTGATTCCTGTGAAGGTATTGAGTTTGACCTGCAAAAGGGCGACCTCAAGCTCAAAGTGAAGTGGCCAACGTCAAGTGCTCTCGAGTGCGTGCATATGATCAAATCGCTCTTCAAATGCTGAGAATTGATCAGATTTGGCTATCCACGCAAGCTCTGGATATGCGAGCGGGGATGGATACTTTACTTTCCCGTGTCGTCTTGGTCTTTGGTGCGGCGCAGCCGCACCATGCGTATTTATTTGCCAATGCTCGCGGGAGTCGTTTGAAGATTTTTATTCAAGATGGCTACGGGATGTGGATGTGCACGAGGCGTTTGGCCGAAGGGTCGTTCAGCTGGCCGCGCGACATTAAAGAATTGAAGCATTCACTCAGCCGTGAGCAGTTGCAAGCCTTGGTGGTGGGTTTGCCGTGGCAGAGGATTGGTGCCAATAGCGCGATCTTGCACGTTTGAGACGTGAATATATTGAGGGATATTGAGTCTGAATTATCTAGTGATTTGTGAGTGAAATCAAGAGAGAAAGTCCCGATTCTCGAGTGTCGTTGGGTGTGAGAAACTCTTTTACATGTTGAACACCAACGCCTCAAACAACCTTTCAGTTGCACAGCAATTGCAGGGCTTGAGTTTCGATGAAATCGTCTCCATTGTTGAGAAGCATAAACAAGTTATTGCGAGCCATTCAGACGAGATTAAAAATAAAGATCTCAAGATCTCTCAACTGACGTTTGAGGTCGCGACTTTAAAGCGCTTGAAGTATGGCAAGAAGAGTGAGCAGTTGGCAGCCGATCAATTCAAGCTCTTTGACGATGCTATTCTTGCCGACATCTCTGAGATTGAGCAAGAGCTCAAAGTCGTGAATGGCGGGCAGGCCTCAGTTGGCGAACTGCCCAAACCCCGCAAGGCGGCCTTCCCAGCAGAGTTCCCCCGCACAGAGATCCACCATGAACTAGACGCCACTTGCGATTGTGGTTGTGAGATGAAGCGCATTGGTGAAGATGTCACAGAAAAACTGGACTACACGCCTGGTATCTTTACGGTTGAGAAGCACATTCGTGGCAAATGGGCTTGCGCCCATTGCAAGACCTTGGCCCAAGCGCCTGTTCCTGCTCAGATCATTGACAAGGGTGTTGCAACCCCTGGGTTATTGGCCCATGTCTTGATCGCAAAATATGCAGATCATTTGCCCTTGTACCGTCAACAACAGATCTTTGAGCGCGCAGGATTGGCAATCCCAAGATCGACAATGGCTGATTGGGTGGGTCAATGTGGTGCTGCACTGCAGCCCTTGGTCGACGCCTTAAAGGGTGAAGTGTTAAAACACAATGTCCTTCATGCCGATGAGACCCCGGTGGCCACCCTGAGCCCTGGAGACGGCAAAACCCATCGTTCGTATATCTGGGCCTATGCGCCAGGACAGTTTGAAGACTTAAAGGCCGTGGTCTTTGACTTCTGCGAGTCAAGATCAGGTGAGCACAACCGTCAATTCCTAGGAAGCTGGAAGGGTTCATTGGTGACCGATGATTATTCGGGATACAAGTACTTGTTCCACAGTGGCATTGAGGAAGTGGGGTGCATGGCACACGCCAGGAGAAAATTCTTTGACCTGTATGAGAACAACAAAAGCCCAATGGCCCATCAAGCCTTGGAGTTTATACAGCAACTCTATGACGTTGAGCGAGAGGTCAAGGATCTGAGTGCTGAGGAGCGCTGGAAAACACGCCAAAGTCGAGGTAAACCGATCGCAGATGCCATGCATCAATGGCTACGCTCACACCGATTGAAGATCACAGACGGCTCGGCTGGTGCCAAGGCCATGGATTACAGCATCAAGCGCTGGAATGCGCTGGTGAGATACTTGGACAATGGGCAGTTGCCGATTGATAACAATCTGATTGAAAACACCATCCGCCCCATCGCTTTGGGTAAAAAGAATTGGCTGTTCGCAGGCTCTCAAAGGGCTGGTCGACGAGCCGCCGTTGCAATGAGTTTGATCCAGTCAGCCAAGATGAATGGGCTGGATCCTTACGCTTACATCAAAGA